>NZ_JBEPKW010000012.1:0-129685 GCF_040544855.1 Novosphingobium sp. 1529 | reverse complement strand
CCTCGACCGCATGGGCCCTCATCGCTTCCATCCGAATGATCACCCGGCGAACCGCAACCTATTGCCTTGCTTGAGAAACTTCCGAATCAGGCACTAAGTTTAAATTAGCCACTGCGGCAATCGCTTTGCTTGCATCCGCAGTTCAGCCCGCTTTCGGGCAAGAACGCACTGCAGTTCAAAATGGCTTTTCCTTGCCTCCCAATAGCGGCAAGAAAATCTTGATTTTTCAGCCTGCTGTGCGCGTTGGAGCGCAGTCGACCGGGGGATTGTTCGAGCCAAACGCCGATTGGAGCGAAAAGGCGCACGCAAATATCCTCAACGCGCTTACTGAGGTTCAAGCAAACTTCGGAAACTCGGTGAAAATCGCCCCGGAGGTGGTTGGCGAAGATGCACAGAATGTCGAAGAACATCTGAGCCTTTTCTCAGCCATCGCTCAGTCGGCAATTGAATATCAGTTTTTTGTGGGCAATCGCCTTCCCACTAAAAAGCGTGATAACAAAGATGGGAACTTTGAGTGGTCCATGGGAGAATCCGTGCGCAATCTCCCTGGTGCAAAAAATGCGGATTACGCACTATTCATATATAATCGTGATGAGTTTGGATCGACAGGCAGGAAACTTCTTCAAGTCGCGGCCATTTTGGCTGTGGGCGTGGCAATCAGGTCTGGAGAACATCAAGGCTATGCTGGCCTGGTGGACCTTAAGACCGGCGATCTTGTTTGGTTGAATGCTGATGCGCAAATGGGTGGCGATGTGCGCGACCCAGATGGCGCGCACAAACGCGTCCAACAGTTACTCGAAGACTTTCCCGGCAGCCAATTCGTAAAGACTGCCAAGAAATGAAAATTTTGCGGCTTTTTCTGACGGGTCTTTTGCTCGCATCCAATGGGGCATCCGCTGCAACAATTGCAACGGAGAAATCGCCCGTTCCAGCGCCATATTCAGGCGCATACCAACCCATTGGCGTCGATGAAATCGGCTTATGGCATGAGGAAGATGACGAAGAACGTAAACTCGCAGCATCCCCCCTGCTGATCCGTGACGAGGATTTAACCCAATACGTAAAAAGCGTTCTTTGCAAAACCGTTGGTATCGATCGCTGCAACTCAGTCAGAATCTACATCATCCGAACTCCGTTATTTAATGCATCTATGTCTCCAAATGGTACAATGCGCGTTTTGAGTGGCCTACTGCTTAGAGTGCATAACGAAGCAGAGTTAGGGACGGTTTTAGGTCATGAATTTGGCCACTTCGAAAAAAGGCATACTTTAAGTCAATTTAAAGCGAGACGCAGCGGTACCGATTTGCTTGCCTGGGCTGCAGTTTTAGCTGCAGCGTCTCCAAGCAATCAAGCTATTGATAATTATCGAAATATAGAGTTATCAGTTTATGGGAACTTGTTTCGTTTCAGCCGCGACCAAGAGCGCGAAGCCGACAAGCTTGCTATATCCTACCTGAATAGTAGCAGCCTCCCTCCGCAATTCGCCTCGGCAATTTGGGAAAATGTTATGGCAGAGGCCGCAGCATCCGCATCATCTAGGGGGCTGCCCAAGCCGAACTACAAAGCGATCGCCTTTTCCGCATCCCATCCCCCTGACGGTGAGCGCGCCAGCTACTTGAAAGAACTTGCAGATCCTCAGGGAGCAACCCGCAATGATGGTGCAGAAAGCTATCGCGCGCACATGTCAAAATGGCTCCCAGAATTCATGAGCGACCAAGTCAAGCTTAACGACTTTGGGGCTTCGGAATTTCTAATTACATCATGGGGAAGTCTCGGCTGGACTCCTTGGTTATGGCTTGCCAGAGGCGACCTTTATAGAACGAGGGGCGCCCCGCGCGATCTAATCAATGCGATCGAGTTCTATGACAACGCAATTGCTCTCGACCCCAAACTCAGCGCTGCCTATCGTGGAAAGGCCCTGGCGCTACTCAAAACGGGACAAATGGAGCGCGGGCAGAAAATACTGGCTACATATCTCGATATGCGGCCCGAAGCTCCTGATGCCGCTCTCCTCCGCACCATGATCCAAAAATAATCAGGAATAGCGATGAAACAGCAATTCTTCATTTGTGCGGCGTTTGTCATAACGGCGACAATCTCCCCAGGGGTTTTGGCACACACGCTCCACCGGAAAGGACAAACAACCACCGTTGCGCAATCGTCCATGTCCGTGACGCCATCACGGGATTGGAATCAATTGAGCAAGAAGATTGGCAAGAATGCCGAACTATGGACGCTCGACGGAGAACTGCTGGACGAGATAACTTTTGTGGGTAGTATACCACCAGGCCAATCCCTATTAAAAGAGAAAAGCAAGAAGCGTGACCCACTGCCCAAGTTCGAAATTTCGACATTGACAGCTGAGCTGCCAGAACTTTGGGAGAGAACTCTGCGGGCCTCTAAAGGTGTAAAGTCATTCACAATCAAATCTACAGAACCTGCCAATTTTTTGAAAAGTCCTGGCGTGAAATTTACGTTTGAATATGCTGATGACGATTACCTAGTGCGGAGTGGCGAGGCATATGCCGCCTCTGTCGACGGAAAATTATATCTAATTGCTTACGAAGCCCCAAGACTAGGATACTTCGAAAGGTATTTAAACGATTTTCGGAAAATCGTAGATAGCGCAAAAATGAATTGATGGGTGTGTGAACACAAATTGGCTGGCTCTTGCCAAACAAGAGCCAGCCCACTTATCCAACTCACCCCAGCTTGGCCTTCAGCACCTGGTTGACCAGCTGCGGATTGCCCTTGCCGGCCATGGCCTTCATCGTCTGGCCCACGAAGAAGCCGAACAGGGCTTCCTTGCCACCGCGGTACTGCTCCACCTTGTCGGCATTCGCGGCCAGCACGGCATCCACTGCCGCTTCGATCGCGCCGGTGTCGGTCGTCTGCTTGAGGCCTTCGCGTTCGACGATCACGGCAGCGCCGTCGCCGGTTTCCAGCATCTTTTCCAGGACCTGCTTGGCGATGGAGCCGGAGATCGTGCCATCGCCGATCAGGGCCAGCAGTTCGGCAGCGCCCGTTGCCGAAACCGGGCTGTCTTCCAGGCCCTTGCCCAGCTTGTTGAGCGCGCCGAACAGCTCGCTGGTCAGCCAGTTAGCGGCCTGCTTGGCCACGGCGGCTTCGTCCTTGCCCTGCTTGGCGGCGCTCGCCGTGATCAGGGTTTCGAACCAGGCGGCGGTATCCACGTCTGCCGTCAGCACTGCCGCATTGTAGGCCGACAGGCCCAGCGCATCGGTATAGCGCGTGCGCTTGGCATCGGGCAGCTCGGGCAGGGACGCGCGGCATTCATCCAGGAATGCCTGGTCCAGCACCAGCGGCAGCAGATCGGGATCGGGGAAATAGCGATAGTCGTGCGCGTCTTCCTTGCTGCGCATCGACCGCGTGGTGCCCGTGCCCGGATCGAACAGGCGGGTTTCCTGCACGATCTTGCCACCGGCTTCCAGCACGTCGACCTGGCGGCTCGCCTCGTGCTCGATCGCGGCCATGACGAAGCGCACCGAGTTGACGTTCTTGGTTTCGGTGCGGGTGCCCAGCGGCTCGCCCGCGCGGCGCACCGAGACGTTGACGTCGGCCCGCATCGAGCCCTGGTCCATGTTGCCATCGCATGAGCCGACATAGCGCAGGATCTGGCGCAGCTTGGTCAGGTATGCCCCGGCCTCGGCCGGCGACGTCATATCAGGCCGGCTGACGATTTCCATCAGCGCCACGCCCGAGCGGTTGAGATCGACGTAGGACATCGTCGGATGCTGATCATGCATCAGCTTGCCCGCGTCCTGCTCCACGTGGATGCGCTCGATACCGATGACCTTGGTGCCGGCATCGGGGTTCTTGTCATCCAGCGCGATCTCGATCGACCCTTCGCCCACCAGCGGGTGATAGAGCTGGCTGATCTGATAGCCCTGCGGCAGATCGGCATAGAAGTAGTTCTTGCGATCGAACCGCGACCAGGTGTTGATCTGCGCGTCGATCGCCATGCCGGTGCGCACCGCCTGGCGGATGCACTCGCGGTTGGGCACGGGCAGCATGCCCGGCATCGCCGCATCGACCAGGCTGACCTGGGTGTTGGGTTCAGCGCCGAACGCGGTGGCAGAGCCCGAAAAGAGCTTGGCCTGCGTGGTGATCTGGGCGTGAACCTCCAGCCCGATGACCACTTCCCACTCGCCCGTGGCGCCCTGGATACGATAGCTGCTCATCTTACCACCACTTACCCGGCTTAGCCGAAAACTGTGCGCGCTGTTCAAGCGCAAGGCTGGCGTTCAGCACGCCCTGTTCATCGAGCGGACGGCCAATGACATGCAGCCCCAGCGGCAACCCATCGCGCGACAGGCCGGCCGGAACCGACATGGCCGGAAGACCGGCAAGGCTGGCTGGCACCGAGAACACGTCGTTGAGATACATCTCGACCGGATCGGTGCTCTTCTGCCCCAGCGGGAACGCAGCCGACGGCGCGGTGGGCGTCAGGATCACGTCCACCGTCTCGAACGCCTTGGCGAAATCCTGCGCGATCAGCGCGCGAACCTTCTGCGCCTGGGTGTAATAGGCGTCATAGAACCCGGCCGAAAGCACATAGGTGCCGATCAGGATGCGGCGCTTCACCTCGTCACCGAACCCAGCGGCGCGGGTGGCAGCGTACATGTCCTGCAGGTTGGCGCCATCAGGCAGATCGCGCAGGCCGTAGCGCACGCCATCATAGCGGGCGAGGTTCGACGAAGCCTCGGCCGGGGCGATGATGTAATAGGTCGGCAGCGCATACTTGGTATGCGGCAGCGAGATATCGACGATTTCCGCGCCGGCATCCTTGAGCCAGGCGATGCCATCTTCCCAGCTCTGGGCGACATCGGCATCGAGGCCATCGACGCGGTATTCGCGCGGAATGCCCACCTTCTTGCCGCGCATATCGGCATTGAGGCCCGCTTCCCATGCCGGCACCGCCAGGTCGAGGCTGGTCGAATCCTTGGGATCGAACCCGGCCATGGCTTCGAGCATGATCGCGCAGTCGCGCACGTCGCGCGCCATCGGCCCGGCCTGGTCGAGCGAGGAGGCAAACGCCACCACGCCCCAGCGCGAGCAGCGGCCATAGGTGGGCTTGATCCCGGAAATGCCGGTGAAGGCTGCCGGCTGGCGGATCGAGCCGCCCGTATCGGTGCCCGTGGCCGCCGGCGCAATGCGCGCGGCAACTGCGGCTGACGAACCGCCCGAAGAACCACCCGGCGCCAGCGGCGTGGTATCGTCCCCCTTGCGCCAGGGCGAGATCACGTTGCCAAAACCGCTGGTCTCGTTCGACGAGCCCATGGCGAACTGATCGAGGTTGAGCTTGCCCAGCATGCCGGCACCAGCATCCCACAGCTTCTGCGAGACGGTGCTTTCGTACGGCGGGACAAAGCCTTCGAGGATCTTGCTGGCGGCCGTGGTCTGCACGCCCTTGGTGGCAAACAGATCCTTCATGCCGATCGGCACGCCGGCCATCTTGCCCAGCGGCTGCCCGGCGGCACGCGCCGCGTCCACCTTGCCCGCCGCGGCAAGCGCCGCATCCGGGGTGGTGACGATAAAGGCATTGAGCGCGCCCTGCGCCGCTTCGACCGCGGCGTTGAAGGCACTGGCCACTTCCGTGGCGGTGAAAGCGCCACTCGCCACCCCATCACGGAGCGCGGCAACGCCAAGTTCGGTAAGGTCAGTCATCCGTTCGGACCGATTGTTGCGCATGAACCGATCGGGGTTCGTGCGTGGGAAACTGGAAGGCGGTACTGCGCCTGCCCTTCGACAAGCTCAGGGCGAACGGGGGATTGATCCAAAACCCACATCCGTTCGTACTGAGCCTGTCGAAGCACGGCCAGCGCAAGGCCAGCCAAGAATTACTCGATCACCTTGGGCACGCCGAAGAAGCCATGCTCGGCCACCGGGGCATTGGCCAGCACGGCATCGCGGATGTCGCCGCCGGTCAGCGGATCGGCGTTGACCACGTCATCGCGTAGGCGCAGCGTATTGGGGATCACGGCGGTCATCGGGGTCACCCCGGTCACGTCGACTTCGCCCAATTGCTCAACCCAGGCGAGGATGCCGTTCAATTCGGGCACCATCGCTTCAAGCTGGGCCTCACTCACCTTGATGCGCGCAAGACTGGCGATCTTCGCCACGTCGGCGGTATTCACGGACATGCCGTCCCTTTCGTGCAGGGTTTGCCAAAAACAAGAACACCGCGCGCTACCATCGCGCGCGGTGTCCTTCAAGCCGCTGGGGCAAGCCACGGGGCCGACAGCCCCCTGGCATAAAACCGGATCAGTTGGCGGGCACCACCGGGGCTGCCGCCGGATCAACCGCTGCGCCACCAGCCGCACCACCCGCGCCGCGCGCCTGCATCTGCTGCTGCAGCGCCTGCATCGCGGCCTGCTGGCGCTGCAGTTCGGCCATGGAGCGGAACTCGATCAGCTCGACCTCAAACACCAGGTCGCTGTTGGCGGGAATGGCGACGCTGCCATCGCGGCCGGGCATGGCCTGGCTGCCATAGGCGAGCGCGGCCGGGATCTCGAGGCGGTACTTGCCGCCCACCTTCATCTGTTGCAGGCCCTGGGCAAAGCCGGGGATCACGCCTTGCAGCGGCATCGCGGCGTTTTCGCCACGGTCGAATTCCTTGCCGGTGCTGGCGATGCGGCCAACATAGTTGATCAGCGCCACGTCAGACGTGGTGGGAGACTTGCCCGTGCCTTCCTTGAGCGCGATCACGCGCACTTCGCTAAAGTGCACCGGGCGCGCCGCCCAGGCCAGGCCGATGCCCACCAGCACGGCAACGATCACGCCGAGCCAAACCTTGGCGAGCGAGCCCTTGGCAACGGGCTGCAACGGAACGCGGGTGATTTCCGACATTGGTTTCCCTCTGGGGTTTCCCTCTGGATTTTCCCTGATCAGGCAGCGCCCAAAGGAACGGCCGCCCGGCCGGTGCCTGCCCGTCGATTCGAGCCGGGATGCTCGACCCAACGAAAAGGGCGCCGTGATTCACGGCGCCCTCTTGGCCCAGCACAGGGCCTATCGCAAGTGCTCAATGTGACGGATGATCCCGCCACGATTGAAGCTTACTTCGCGCCGTCGCGCTCCTGGCGCTTACGCTCAAGCTTGCGGGCGCGACGCACAGCGGCGGCCTTTTCGCGAGCGCGCTTTTCCGACGGCTTTTCAAAGTGACGACGCAGCTTCATTTCGCGATAGACACCTTCGCGCTGAAGCTTCTTCTTCAGGGCACGAAGAGCTTGGTCAACATTGTTGTCGCGAACGAGAATCTGCATAAACCGACATACCTCAACAGCTTCGGGCGAGAGCCCGCGGCCGCGCGGGGGTCACCAGATACCAGGAACACAAAGCGTGCCGAATCCGATCAGGACCGGCTCGAACCGGGCGCCCAATAGTGATTCTGCCGGCGAAAGGCAAGCAATGTCGTGCAATTTGCGGGCAAAGGCCTTATGGGCGCGACCATGACCTCTTCAAAAGCCTCTAATGGCAAAGCTTCGAATGGCAAAGCCGCCGGCAATGCAGATGCCGTGCGCCAGTTCACAGTTCGCCCTGATGACAACGATGTGCGGCTGGACCGCTGGTTCAAGCGCAACCTTCCCGAGGTGAGCTTTGCCATGGTGTCGCGCTGGGCGCGCACCGGCCAGATTCGCGTGGATGGCAAGCGCGCCGATGTCGACACTCGCCTGGTCGCCGGACAGTCCCTGCGCGTGCCCCCGGCGGGCGGCCCGCTGCCCCTGGCCGGCGGCGGCAAAGGCGGCCGCGTGCGCAAGCCCCTGACCGAAGAACAGATCCACCTGGCCGAAGACATCGTGCTGGAACAGGATCGCGCCGCGATCGTCATCAACAAGCCGCCGGGCCTGGCCACCCAGGGCGGCAGCGGCACTTACGAGCATGTCGATGGCCTGCTCGATGCCTATGCCGGCGATGGGGATCCACGCCCGCGCCTGGTCCACCGGCTCGACAAGGATACCTCGGGCGTGCTGCTGGTGGCGCGCACGCCGGGCAGCGCGGCGTTCTTTTCCAGGCGCTTTTCCGGCCGCACCGCGCGCAAGATCTATTGGGCGCTGGTGATGGGCGTGCCCGATATCCATGATGGCATGATCGAACTGCCGCTGGCCAAGCAGCCGGGCACCGGCGGCGAGAAGATGATGGTCGATGAAACCGAGCACGGCATGCCGGCCCGCACCCGCTATCGCGTGATCGATCGCGCCGGCAACCGCGCTGCCTGGGTAGAACTGCAGCCGTTCACCGGGCGCACCCACCAGCTGCGCGTGCACATGGCGGCGATCGGCCACCCGATCGTGGGCGATGGCAAGTATGGCGGCCAGGCCGCGTTCCTGTCGGGCAGCATCAGCCGCAAGCTGCACCTCCATGCCCGCCGCCTGCGCATCGAGCATCCCGAGGGCGATCTGCTGGATGTGACCGCGCCGCTGCCCGAGCACTTTTCCAAGAGCCTGGAACAGCTCGGCTTCACCGAAAGCGAAGGCGATCTGCCGCTCGAAGCGCCGGTGCTGGTCGAACCCAAGACCATGGAAAAGCGCGCGGCCAAGGCCCACGCCAAGCAATACCGCAAGGAGCGCCGCGGCGAACGCCGCAAGCGCATCGATGGCCCGGCAACCACCGGCGCGCGCAAGCCCACTGGCCAGCGCGCCCGCGTGGCCGGAGCCGCCGCAGGCAAGACGCCTGCAAAGGCTGGCGCGAAACCTGGGGCAAAGCCTGGAGCGAAACCGGGGGCCAAGCCCGCCGCGCACACCGCAAGCGCCAAGCCCGGCGCCAAGCCGGCACCGCGCCGCGCCTCGCCCAAGGCCCCTGGCAGCAAGGCGCCCAGCCCGCGAAGCCCGGGCAAGCGATGAGCCTGCGCCTCGCCATCTTTGATTGCGACGGCACCCTGGTCGATAGCCAGGCCGATATCGGCGCGGCGATGGACGGGGCGTTTCATGCCATGGGCCTGGTGCCGCCGCCACGCAGCGAAACCCGGCGCATCGTCGGGCTGTCGCTGGTGGAAGCGATGCGCCGCCTCCATCCCGAAGGCGATGCACAGGCACACGACATGCTCACCCAGGCCTACAAGGACACGTTCCGCGCCCGGCGCGAGGCGGGCATGGTGGGCGAGCCACTCTATGACGGCATCGCCGCGCTGGTCGAAGACCTGGCGCAGCGTGGCTGGCTGCTGGGCGTGGCCACCGGCAAGAGCGACCGGGGTCTGGCCCATTGCCTGGCCACGCATGGCCTGTCGCGCCATTTCGTCACGCTGCAAACCGCCGATCGCCACCCGTCAAAGCCGCATCCCAGCATGATCGAGGCCTGCCTCGATGCCACTGGTGCAGACACCGCGCTGACCGTGATGATCGGCGATACCGCCTATGACATGGCCATGGCCCGCAATGCCGGCGTGCGCGCGATCGGCGTGGACTGGGGCTATCACGAGCGGGCCGAACTGTTCGCTGCCGGCGCCCATGCCGTCGCCGGCACCGTGGCAGAGCTGGCCGAACTGCTCCACGCGGTAGGCTGAGGCGATGCGCGACCCGGCGATGGGGCGCTTTGCCCTGCTACAACTGCTGCGCCTGGCAGGCACGCTGATCGTGATGATCGGCGCCATGGCCGCATCGGGCAATGTGCCGTGGCTGGCGCGCGTGCCGCAATGGGGCGCGTTCGCACTCGCCTTTGCCGGACTCACCCTGTTCTTTGGCGCGCCGCGCTGGCTGGTGCGGCGCTGGAAAAGGCCATCATGAAGCGCTTTTATCAAGACGTTACCGTTTCGCCTGAAGATGCTGGCTTTCGCGTGTGCCTCGATGGGCGCGGCATTCGCACCCAGGGCGGCCGCCCGCAGATCGTGCCCACCGCCGCCCTCGCCCAGGCCATGGCCAGCGAATGGGCCAACCAGGGCGAGACGATCGACACCGCCGCCTTCGCCTTTCGCGACATGGCCGACTATGCGATCGACGTGGTAGCGCCGGCCCCGGCCGCCGCGCGCGCCGATCTGCTGCCTTATGCCGAGACCGACACGCTGTGCTATCGCGCCGAGCCGGACGAACCGCTCGCCGCGCGCCAGCGCCTGCTGTGGGAGCCCCTGCTTGCCATGGCCGAGGCGCGCTATGGCGTGGCGTTCACGCGCGTGGCCGGGATCATGCACAAGCCCCAGCCCGCGCCGACGCTTGCGGCACTTGCCGCCGAGCTGGAGCAACTTTCGCCCTTTGCCCTGGCTGCCCTGCGCAACACCGCAACGCTGTCGTGCTCGCTGATCATCGGCCTTACCGCGCTCGATCCCGGCGCAGACGTTGCCGCGCTGTGGGATGCGGCCTGCGTGGAGGAAGACTGGCAGGCAGAGCTGTGGGGCAAGGACGAGATGGCCCAGGCGCGCCGCGCCTTGCGCGGGGAAGCCTTTGCCACGGCCGCGCGGTTCGCCCAGCTGCTGTAACGCGGCGCGGCGCCCCGTTGGCACGGCAAAAGCGATCACCCTGATCGAATCGCCTGCCTTGCGCCGGTGCGCCGCTCCGCCTATCTTGGCGCCATGGCTATCCGCGAAATTCTTGAAGTTCCCGATCCGCGCCTCAAGCAGGTCTCGGCTCCGGTGGAAACGTTCGACGACGAACTCCGCACGCTCGTGTCCGACATGTTCGATACGATGTACGATGCCCCTGGCATCGGCCTGGCCGCGATCCAGGTGGGCGTGCCCCTGCGCGTGCTGGTGATCGATCTGCAGCCCGATGACGAGGATGCCGAGCCCGAAGCATGCCACGATCACGGCTGTGGCCACAGCCACCAGCCGGTGCGGCGCGAACCGCGCGTGTTCATCAACCCGGAAATCCTCGATCCTTCCGAAGAACACACGATCTATCGCGAAGGCTGCCTCTCGGTGCCGGAAATCTATGCCGAGGTGGAACGCCCTTCGCGCATCCGCGCCCGCTGGCAGGATCTTGACGGCACGGTCCACGAGGAAGCGATCGACGGCCTGCTGGCCACCTGCCTGCAGCACGAGATGGACCACCTCGAAGGTATCCTGTTCATCGACCACCTCTCGCGCCTCAAGCGCCAGATGGCGCTCAAGAAGCTGGACAAGCTGCGCAAGGTGGCGTGATCGCCCCTGACAGTTGAGGATAAAGCGGCCCGACACATTGCGTTGCCGGGCCGCTTCGTTTACGTTCCCGCTCTGTTCTTGAGTGGAGGCGGACCTTGGCGGTGGTTTTGGTAATCGTGGCGCTGGTGATCGGCCTGGCACTGGGCTGGTTCCTGGGCGGTCGCCCCGTAGCAGAGGCGCAAGGCCGCGCCACTGCCCGCGAGAACGAAGCGCGCGAGGCGCAAGGCACCATCAAGGCCATGGCCGTGGACCTTGCCACCATGGCCGAGCGCGCGCGCCAGGCGGAACAGCTTGGCGCCGAACGCGATGCCCTGCGCGCCGAGCGTGATGGCCTGGCCACCCACCTCGCCGCCGCCAGCGAGCGCGCGGCCGAAGCCGACGCGCTGCGCGATGCGCTGCACGAGGCGCGCCAATCGCGCGAGGACCTGCGTGCGGAACTGGCCCGAATGAAAGCCGACGCTGCCAATTTTGCCGAACAGAAGCGCCTGTTGATCGAGGCGCAGGAAGCGCTGCGCCGCGAATTCGAGAATGCCGGCAACAAGGTGCTGGAACGCGCGCAAGAGGCCTTCATGGCCCGGGCACAGGAGCGCTTTGCCCAGAGCGAGGAAAAGGCGGCGCAATCGCTGCGGGCCCTGCTCGCCCCGGTGGATCAGCGCCTGAAAAGCTATGAAGAGCAGGTCGGCAAGCTGGAAAAGGAACGCGTCGATGCGTTCGGCAACCTCACCGGCTTGATCCAGGCGATGCGCGACGGGCAGGAACAGGTGCGCGCCGAAGCCGCGCGGCTGGGCAACTCGCTGCGCAATGCCCCCAAGGCGCGCGGCCGCTGGGGCGAACAGCAACTGCGCAACGTGCTGGAACAGTGTGGCCTGGCCGAGCACACCGATTTCGTCACCGAGCATTCGATCGATACCGACGAAGGCCGCCTGCGCCCCGATGCCATCGTGCGCATTCCCGGCAACAAGCTGCTGGTGATCGACGCCAAGGTTTCGCTCAACGCCTATCAGGATGCGTTCGAGGCCGCCGACGATACCGCGCGCGGCGTGGCCTTGGCAGCGCATGTGCAGTCGATGCGCAACCATATCCAGACGCTGGGCGCCAAATCCTATCAGAGCCAGTTCGAGGAAGCGCCCGACTATGTGCTGATGTTCGTGCCGGGCGAACACTTCATCGCCGCCGCGCTGGAACGCGATCCGCAATTGTGGGACTTCGCCTTCGATCGCCGCGTGCTGCTCGCCTCGCCCACCAACCTCGTCGCCATCTGCCGCACCGTGGCCCAGGTCTGGCGCCAGGATGGCCTGGCGCGTGAGGCGCGCGAGATCGGCCGGATGGGCGGCGAACTGTACGATCGCCTGGCTGTCGCCGCCGATCACCTCAAGCGCGTCGGCTCTGGCCTGGAAAGCGCGGTCACCAACTACAACAAGTTCGTCGGCAGCTTTGAGCGCAACGTGCTTTCGGCCGGTCGCCGCCTGCGCGAAAAGCATATCGAGATCGGCAAGCGCGAAGTGGAAGAAGTGCCTTTGGTGGAAACCGCGCCGCGCTATGTTGCCACAGACATTGCCGCAGACACTGCTGCAGTCGGGGCGGCGGAACTGCCCGCGCCGACCGGCGTTGGCGTTGAAGGGGAAACGGCTGCAGGGTAACGATGGGCATGATGGCACGACAGGCAAACAAGGGCTTGCCCATGCGCAGCGCAGCTTGGACAGTGGCGCTCGCCAGCCTTGCGCTGGCCGCCTGCCAGCGCGAGCCGGCACCGCAGGAAAGCGCCAGCCCGACCGCAACGCCCAGCGCCAGCGCCACGCCCGAGCCTACCCCCACGCCGCCCGCGCCAAGCCCCAGCCCGACGCTGGCGCTCCCGGTCAAGCCCACGCCCGATGTGCCGCTCACCCCAGCCGATACCGCCTCTGCCCTCCCGGCGATCGCCCTGGCCCCGCGCGACGATTGCGCCGCGCTGCCGGGCTGGAGCGCCTTTGCCACGCGCCTTGCCGCCGCCGTCAAGGCGCGCGACGCTGCCGCGCTCGCCGCACTTTCATCCCCCGATGTGACGCTCGATTATGGCGGCGGCCATGGCCCCGCCCAACTGCAAAAGCGGTTGGCCGCGCCGGCCGGCGCCGCCATATGGGCCGATCTCGCGCGCATCCTGCCGCTGGGCTGCGCCGTGCAGGGCGATCTGGTGGTCATGCCGTGGTTCTTCTGGAACGTGCCTGATGAGGTCGATCCGGGCATGACGATGCTGGTCACCGGGCAAGGCGTGCCACTTCGCGCCAAGCCCAGTGACACGGCGCCAGAAGTCGACCGGCTGGACTGGTCGCTTGTCACCATTGCCACGAGCCCTTCCTACAATCCCGCCGCGCGCTACACCGCCGTGATCACCGGCAAGCCGCAACGCAAGGGCTGGATCGAAACCGCCCGCCTGCGCAGCCTGCTCGCCCGCCGGATCATCGCCGAACGCAAGGGTGATGATTGGCATATCAGCGCGCTGGTGGCGGGGGATTGAGGGGAATATGCCGGGCGCCATCCTATTCAGGCGCTCCGCAAAATCAAATTCGCGCAGAGGCGCTGAGACGCAGAGAAAATCTTATCCTCAGCGCCTCTGCGCCTCTGCGCGAAATTTGCATCAGTATTTGCCAATGTGCACAGCGGGCTCTCTCCCACCGTCACCCTGAACTCGTTTCAGGGTCCAGGCCGCATCCTCACGCTGTGCAACAAACCCGCGAGTAATGAGCGAGCTGGATGCCGAAACAAGTTCGGCATGACAGAGGGGTACTAGAGGCGTCTCGTGGTGCTGCCCCGCTCCGCCTCCGCTCAGCGCGGCTGCATATCCCGCGCCTCTGCCGGCACGCGCACTTCCAGGCCGTCCAGCGCAGGGTCGAGCACGATCTGGCAGGCGAGGCGGCTGGTGCGGGTGACCCCGACGGCAAGGTCGAGCATGTCTTCCTCGTCCTCGCTGGCTTGTATCAGGCGGTCGAACCAGTCAGGTGCAACGACGACATGGCAGGTGGAGCAGGCCATCTGACCTTCGCACGTGCCTTCGAGCGGCATGCCGGCGTTCTGGCCCAGTTCCAGCAGGCGTTGCCCTGCCTCGCCCTCGGCCGCCACGCGCTGGCCATCGGCTGTGAGGAAGGTGACGCGAACCATAGGCACTAGACTCCCTGCATCTGCGCCGCCGCATTCAGCACGGCAGCAGCCTCCTTCAGTTCCTCACCCGTGGTATAACGTCCGAAACCGATGCGGATCGCGGTTTTGCTATCCCTGTCGGAAAGTCCCAGGGCGCGCAAGACATGGCTGGGCCTTCCCGAGCTACTGGCGCAGGCCGATCCGGCAGAAAACGCAACATTGCGACATTCTGACAACAGCCTGGCCACATCAAGCCCCGGCTTGCGCAAGTTGAGGTTGCCATGCCAGCGCTGCGTGGCGCTGCCGTTGAGCGTCCATCCGGCAAACAGGCCAAGCGCCTGTTCCCACAGCGTCTCAACATGCTGTCCATCGCTTTTCCACAGGCTGGTGCATAGCGCTGCCGCCGCACCGAACCCCGCGCATAGCGCCGGGCTGAGCGTGCCGGACCGCAAGCCACCTTCCTGCCCGCCGCCATGGACGAGAGGCGCCAGTTCGAGCCCATCGCGCACCCATAGCGCGCCGATGCCCTTGGGCCCGTGCAGCTTGTGCGCCGAAATCGCCACCAGATCGGCCCCTTCGGGCGCCGCCAGCTTGCCCGCGCCCTGCACCGCATCGCACAGGAACAGCGCGCCCATGGCGTGCGCCCGCGCGGCCAGCTCGGCCACGGGCTGCACCGTGCCGATCTCGTTGCTCACCTGCATCACCGCGAACAGGCCGGTGCCGGCGGGAATGGTCACGTCAGGATCGACCAGCCCGGCCCCGTCCACCGGCAGCACGGTGAGCGCGGGATCGTGGAACCGCGCCGTGTCGAGCACGGCGGCGTGTTCGATGGCCGACACCGCCAAATGCCGTTTCCCCACGCCCGCGATGGCCAGATTGAGCGCCTCGGTCGCGCCAGAGGTGAAGATCACCCGCCCGCCTGGCGGAAACAGCGCGGCCACTTGCGCACGGGCCACCTCTACCACCGCTGCAGCCGAGCGGCCCGGGCGGTGCGGGCTGTGTGGATTGGCAAAGCCGGCGCGCAGATCTTCCGGCCCGGCGAGCCAGGGCAGCATCGCCGCGCGCGCTTCTGGTGCTAGGGGGGTAGTGGCCTGATAATCGAGATAGATCATGCCACGCCCGCTATCGTGCGCCAGGCTGACAGGAAACGATCCACCGCCTCCTCGCTCGTCTCGCGCCCCAGGGACACGCGAATCACCTCGTTCGCGCCGGCCACGCCCATGGCATCGAGCACATGGCTGGTCCGCAGCGATCCTGATGAACAGGCGCTGCCCGCCGACACCGCCAGTCCCATGCCATCAAAGCGGATCAGCTGCGCCGTGGCCGACTTGCCCGGCATGCGATAGGCCCCGATTGCGGCCAAGCGCGGGGCATCGGCGGCGATCACTTCGGCCCCGCTCGCCACCAGCGCGCTTTCCAGCCGCGCGCGCAAGCGCTGTGCGGTTTCCAGCCAGGCCACACCAGCCTCCAGCGCCGCGGCCATGGCCAGGGCGCCAGGCAGGTTTTCGGTACCGGGTCGATAGCCGCGCTCCTGCCCACCAGTGGGATGGAGCAGCGCCCAATCGCGCACCAGCAAGGCGCCAACCCCGATCGGCCCGCCAAACTTGTGTGCCGAAATGGCGATCAGGTCGGCCTCTGGCAGCGGCAGCTTGCCCGCGCCTTGCGCCGCATCGGCCAGCAAGACGCCGCCGGCATCGCGCACCGCCTGGGCGACCGCCGCCAGCGGCTGGATCACCCCGGTTTCGTTGTTGACCTGCTGCACCGCCACCAGCCCGGCAAGCGCGGATGAAGCAGGAACGACCAGGCCACGGCCATCGACGGCAAGGCGCGCGGCATCGCCGGCCAGGCGTAGCACCGCCTCGTGCTCCACCGCCGAAACCGCCATCAGCGGCGCCTTCGCCCGGCCGATGGCCAGGGCCAGCGCCTCGCTCGCGCCGCTGGTCAGGACCACCTCGCCCGACCAGCCCAACGCGGCCTTGATCCGGTTGCGGGCATCTTCCAGCGCGGCCCGCGCCGCACGGCCGGCGGCGTGCGGGCTGGAGGGATTGGCCCAGCGCGCCATCCCCTCCAACAGCGCGTCACGCGCCTGCGGCAAGAGCGGCGTGGTGGCCGCGTGATCGAAATAAAGCGAGAGCGACAACGAGAAATCCCGGAAAAGTTGCGTTTACGAGGTTCGTTTCTATATAGCGACCAGTTCCATGCCCAGCCCCGACCGCGCATTGCCCTTGAAACAGGGTCTTGCACCGCCGGTCTCCAGGGCCAGCCAACAGGTTCATCAGGTCAACGATGCCCGCAGTCATCTTCCCCGGTCCCGAAGGTCGCCTCGAAGGCCGCTTCCAGCCCGCCACGCGCAGCCGCGCGCCTGTCGCCATGATCCTGCATCCCCACCCGCAGGCCGGTGGCACGATGAACGACCGTGTAACCCAGGCGCTGTACAAGACATTCGTGGCGCGCGGCTTTGCCACGCTGCGCTTTAACTTCCGCGGCGTGGGCCGCAGCCAGGGCAGCTTTGACAACGGCGTGGGCGAATTGTCCGATGCCGCTGCAGCGCTCGATTGGGTGCAGTCGATCCATCCCGAAGCTTCGGCTACGTGGATTGCCGGCTATTCGTTCGGCGCATTGATCGGCATGCAGCTCTTGATGCGGCGCCCGGAAATCCGCGGCTTCATCTCGGTCTCGCCGCCGGCCAACATGTATGATTTCAGCTTCCTAGCGCCCTGCCCGGCCTCGGGCATCATCGTGCAAGGGTCTGCCGATACGGTGGTGACGCCCAATGCCGTGCAGAAGCTGGTCGACAAGCTGCGCACGCAAAAGCACATCACGATCCATCACGACGAAATCCCGCGCGCCAACCACTTCTATGAAAACGAGTTGGACGAGATGATGAAGTCGGTGGACAATTACCTCGACTTCCGCCTGTCGCCCGATTGCCCGATCCGCTGATCGGCGCAGGCCTGGCATAAGGAAAGGCCCTGACAGCGCGCGCTGCCGGGGCCTTTTTCATCGGCGTGCCTGCGCTCGTTCGGCGCGCAGGTCGCGGCGCGCCCAGATCAGAAATGTACGATCAATCGTGGGCACGCGGTCAACGAGAACGTAGTCATGCGCCAGCGCCGCCTGCACCAGGGCGCGCGGTCCCTCCGCGACAACGGGATCGACCGCGCGGCTCGCCGTGACGATCGCGCCGGGGCGGCTGGCCAGGATGCGGCGCTCTTCGGCAACGGGATCTACCCCCAGGGCATCGGCCTCGGCCGCGTTGACGAGATGGTGGGGAAAGAGGAAGCGGGTTGGCGCGCAGGCGCTGGTGCGCAAGTAGAGGATCGACGGGCCGTCATAGACGTAGAGGCAATGGCCAGACACGTAGGGAGCGAGCGAACCCACCATGCGATCGGTGGCACCGGCGCTTTGCCGGGCAACGAAATAGCTGGCCGGCATGAACAGCAACGGCCATCCCAGCATCAGGCATCCCGCCACAAAACCCCAGCGTCCCCCGCGCAAGGCCCAGGCGCCAGCTAGCGCCGCCGGCAAAGCCACCGGCAGGGCATAGCAGCTGAAAACATCACCCAGCATGGCAAAGCCGCAGAGCGCGCTGGCGAGCCACCCAGCAAGCAAGGCCCAGTCGGCCCACGCCGCGATGGGCATGGCCTGGCGCAGGCGCACCAGCCCGATCAGCGCTGCCGCCAGCAGGCCACCACCACAGGCCGCAACTTCCGCCAATTGCTGATGGTGGAATGCAGCGGGAAAAGCGTGGCGATGAAAGATCGAGACGAAGTTGGCAAAGACGAACTCTACCAGGTGACCGATCGCCGCATACCACGCCAAGGCCAAGGCCGTAGGCAGCAGCGCGACGGCCAACATCGCTGCGGCCATGACCACTAAGCGTCCAGGCCGCGCGCCGACCGCCACCAGGCGCCACAGGAACCAGCAGCCCAGGAATGCCCCTTCGGCAACGACGGTATACTTGATCTGGATCGCCAGCCCCAGCGCGACCATCGCGCCCAGCGCGAGGCGCAACACGGCGCGAGACGACGTAGCATCATTGGCGCGAAACGCACACCACGCGGCATACGCGGTGAAGGCGTTGTAGAAGACCGCCGTCTGCCCACCCGCGCCATGCAGGATATTGAGCGCCAGGACATAGCCCACCGCGCCGAGGATGGCCGCGCCCTCTCCCGCATGGCGCCGGGCCATGGCGCGGATCAGCCAGGCGGTGACGATGACAAAGCCTGTTGCCACCAACTGGTACTGCACAATGCCCGCGCCCCCCAGCAGCCGGATTGCGGCATAGAGCAGGAACAGCCCAACCGGCTTGCGGTCCCACAGATCGACATAGGGCAATTGCCCATGCAGCAGGCGATCGCCGGCCAGCAGGTAGAACTGTTCATCGAGATCAAGCAGCGGATTGCCAAACGTCGGCAGGCGCAGCGCCAGGACCAGCAACGCGATCAGCGCAAACGGCCACCAGCGCGCCAGGCTGCTGCCCGTGGCAGGCCGTGCCTTAATGCCGCTGATTGCCCTGGTTGCCACGATCACCCCTTGCCGCCCCTCATGCCTCCATGCCGCAAGCGGGTAACGGCGTGGTTAACGCCGGCCAAACGAAGACCCCCGGTACGCCAGGGCGCACCGGGGGTCTTGCAGACGCTGCGTGGGCAGCGCGGATGATCAGGCCGAGACGGGCGCCGCCTTGCGCACGCTTTCGTCCACATGCTCCATGAACTGCTCGAAGTTGTCGATGAACTTCTTGACCAGTTCCTGGGCGGTCTTGTCGTATTCGCCGGCATCGGCCCAGGCGCCCCGCGGATCGAGCAGCTTGGTATCGACGCCCGGCACTTCCACCGGCACTTCAAAGCCGAAGTTGGGATCTTCGCGGAATTCGGCGCTGTTGAGGCTGCCATCGAGCGCGGCATTGAGCAGCGCGCGGGTGGCCTTGATCGGCATGCGCTTGATGCCTTCCTGCGTGGCCTTGCCGCCCGACCAGCCGGTGTTGACCAACCAGCACTTCACCCCGCCCTTGGCGATGCGTTCCTTCAGCAGGTTGCCATAGATCGAGGGGTGACGCGGCATGAAGGGCGCGCCGAAGCAGGTGGAGAAGGTTGCTTCCGGTTCGGTCACGCCGATTTCGGTGCCTGCCACGCGGGCGGTATAGCCCGAGAGGAAGTGATACATCGCCTGGTCGGGCGTGAGGCGGGCGATCGGCGGCAGCACGCCATAAGCATCGGCGGTGAGGAAGATCAGGTTCTGCGGCACAGGGCCGAGGTTTTCTTCCGAGGCATTGGGGATGAAATCGATCGGATAGGAACCGCGGCTGTTTTCCGCCAGGCTGGCGTCATCCAGATCGATTTCGCGCGTGACGGGATCGATCACCACGTTTTCCAGCACCGTGCCGAACCGCTTGGTGGTGGCAAAGATTTCCGGCTCAGCCTCGGCCGAGAGGCGGATCATCTTGGCATAGCAGCCGCCTTCGAAGTTGAACACGGCGGTATCCGACCAGCCATGTTCGTCGTCCCCGATCAGGGTGCGGCTGGCGTCGGCCGACAGCGTGGTCTTGCCGGTGCCCGAGAGGCCGAAGAACACGGCGGTGTCGCCATTGGGGCCGATGTTGGCCGAGCAGTGCATCGGCATCACGCCCTTGACCGGCAGCAGGTAGTTGAGGATGCCGAACACCGACTTCTTCATTTCACCGGCATAGGCCGTGCCGCCGATCAGGATCAGCTTTTCGGTGAAGTTGACCGCGATCACGGTTTCGCTGCGGCAGCCGTGGCGGGCCGGATCGGCGCGGAAGCTGGGCAGATCGATGATCGTGTATTCCGGGGCGAAGCCGGCCAGTTCATCGGTCGTCGGGCGCACCAGCAGCGTGCGGATGAACAGGTTGTGCCAGGCAAACTCGTTGATCACGCGCACGTTGACGCGGTGTTCGGGCTGCGAGCCGCCGAACAGGTCAGCGACGTAGAGCTTGTCCTTGGTGGCGAGCGCAGCAAGGAAATCTTCCTTCAGCGCGGCAAAGTGCGCCGGGCTCATGCCCACGTTGGTCTTGCCCCACCACACGGTGTTTTCGGTTTCGGCGTCGCGGACGATGAACTTGTCCTTGGCCGAGCGGCCGGTGTGCTTGCCGGTGGCGACGACGAAAGGACCGTCCTTCGCCAGGACGCCTTCCCCGTTCTTCACCGCATGTTCCACCAGCGGGGCGGTGCCGAGGTTGGCAAACAGCTCGGCAGGTTCAGGAAAACCCTGCGCGGACAAGGAAATGTTCAGGCTGTTGGCGGACATCACAAGCCTCCCGTTTGGTGGGCCATGCTGCACCCCGGACTGTCTGGAGCCGTGGGCAAAAAGGCAGGCCACTGATTGCAAAAGCGCGGTATCGAGCATGATCGCACAGCCGCATTGCCGTTGTTTTCCGGCTTCGCATACGAATGCCGAATACGAATGCGCGATTCCCTGTTCGGATAGTTGACCACCCGCCCCGCGTCAAACCGGATCGACCCAAGATTTTTGCGCAGCAAGTTGCACAATTTTCAACTGCTGCCCTGTCGCAGCTTGTCCCCACACGACCAAATCCAACGTCCTTGGGGGTTTCTTGCCAGCCGCGCCTGCGCGCCCTAATCTAGGCGCCACCCTGGTAGGCCACACCCGAGCAGGCCCACTCGAGCAGGATCGCCGCAACGCCTATGCACAATGCCCCTGCCCCCCAGCCCGAAGGCACGGGCACGCCCCCGGCAGGGCAGAGCCAGCCGCGCCGCACGATCGCGCTGGTCGATGATGATCGCAATATCCTGACCACGGTATCGATCGCACTGCAGACCGAGGGCTTTGTCACCCGGCTCTACAACGACGGCGATACCGCGCTCAAAGCGCTGCTCGACAATCCGCCCGACCTGGCGGTGTGCGACATCAAGATGCCGCGCATGGATGGCCTGGAATTGCTGCGCCGCCTGCGCGAGCAGAGCGACCTGCCGGTGATCTTCCTGACCAGCAAGGACGACGAGGCCGACGAGGCACTGGGCCTGGCTATGGGCGCCGACGATTACATCGCCAAGCCATTCAGCCAGCGCCTGTTGCTCGCCCGCATTCGCGCCATTTTGCGGCGCAGCGAAATCGTGCGCCGCGATCCGGTTGCCGCCGATGCCGAGCCGGCCGAAAACCTGCCCGATCCGATCCGCCGCGGCCGCCTGGCGATGGACCCGGCGCGCCACCTGGTGACCTGGACAGACAAACTGGTTTCGCTGACGGTAACCGAATTCCTCATCCTCGAGGCGCTGGCCGTGCGCCCCGGCGTGGTGCGCACCCGCGACCAGCTGATGAACGCGGCCTATCACGACGACGTCTTTGTCGACGATCGCACGATCGACAGCCATATCAAGCGTCTGCGCCGCAAGTTCCGCGCGGTCGATCCGCAGTTTTCCGCGATCGAGACGCTCTATGGCGCGGGCTACAGCTACAGCGACGAATGACGCCGGCCAACTCTGCCCCGCCCGCGCCAGAGCGCAGTGCGCGCATGCTGGTGCCGCGTGCACTGCGGCCGCGCGGCCTCTCGCTCACCGCACGTATCCTGGCGGTCAACGTCATCGCGCTGGCGCTGCTGGCAGGCAGCTTCTTCTATCTCGATAGCTACCGTTCGCAGCTGCTGGGCGAGCGTTTCAAGCTGGCGCGGGCCGAGGCGGAAATTGCCGCCGATGCGCTCGATGGCGCCAGCCTGGCGCAGCAAAAGACGCTGCTGGTGCGCATCGGCCAGGAACAGCGCCTGCGTCTGCGCCTCTATGATCGCGAAGGCCGCCTGGTGGCAGACAGCTTTGCCCTGGCGCCACCCAGCTTCGCCCTGGTCGATCCCACGGGCGAGCCATGGTACCAACATGCCGCGCGCCTGCTCGATCGCGGGGTCGATTTCATCGTCGGCGCGCCCCCGGTGGAACGCTATGCCGAGCCGGCCGATCCGGGAGCCGGCAACTGGCCCGAAGTGGTGCGCGCCCGTGCCGCCCATTCCACCCAGGTCTATCTGCGCTATGCCCCCGATCGCACCCCGGTGCTGACCGCCGCGACGCCCGTGGGGAGCGACAGCGATGGGCAGATGCTGCTGGCCATGCGCAATGCCGTGGATATCACCCAGGCGGTGCGCGATGCGCGCCAGACCCTGGTGATCATCATCGGCCTTGCCCTGATGCTGTCGGTGCAGTTGTCGTTGTTCCTGGCGCGCACCATAGTCCAGCCGTTGCGCGCGCTGGTGCGCGCAGCGGTGCGGGTGCGGCTGGGCCGTGACCGCGAAGTGGTGGTGCCCCGCCTGCCCGATCGCGGGGACGAGATCGGCCTGCTCGCCCGCGCCTTTTCCGACATGACCATGGCTCTGCGCCATCGCATCGACGCGGTGGAAAGCTTTGCCGCCGATGTCGCCCACGAACTCAAGAACCCGCTGGCTAGCCTGGCCAGCGCGATCGAGTCGCTCGACCGGGTGGAAGATGCCACGCTGCGCCGGCAACTCACCGCGATCGCCACCCACGATGTCCAGCGGATCGATCGCCTGATCACCGAAATCGCCGATGCCAGCCGGATCGATGCGGAGCTGAGCCGCGCCACGTTCGTGCGGCTCGACCTGGGCGGTCTTGCCGCGCAGGTGGTGGGGGCACGCGGCGCCCGGGAAACGCGCGGCGGCGCGGTGATCCGCCTGCGCCAGCCCGATCCCGGCACTTACGCCCCGCTGGTGCTGGGCGATGCCATGCGGCTGGAGCGCGTGCTGGAAAACCTGCTCGACAACGCCGTGTCGTTCTCTCCGCCCGGCGGCGCGGTGGACGTGGCAGTGTGGACACAGGGGCCGCGCGAGGGTGAAGACGCCCGCGTCATGCTGAGCGTGACCGACGAGGGACCCGGCATCCCCCAGGCCGAGCGCGGCAAGGTGTTCGAGCGCTTCCATTCGGTGCGACCGGCCGAGGAGGCGTTTGGCGCGCACAGCGGCCTGGGCCTCGCGATCGCCCGCACCATTGCCGAAGCCCACGATGGCCGCTTGGCGATCATCGACCGCCCCGATGGCGCACATGGCGCCTGCCTGGTCCTGACCCTGCCCTATGCCGGGGAACTGCGCGCATGACCGCGGCGGGCCAGACGCACCAGGCCACGGCAGTGGCGATCGGCGGGCGCGCCGTGATGATCGAGGGGCCACCGGGCAGCGGCAAGTCCAGTCTGGCGCTGGCGCTGATCGATCGCGGTGCGCAGCTGGTGGGCGATGACGGGCTGCTCCTCCTGCCAGATATCGCGCCGGGCAACGCGCCACGGCTGCTGGCCCAACCCCATCCCCGCATCGCCGGCTTGCTGGAAGTGCGCAATCTGGGGCTGCTGCGCTTTCCCCACCTGGCACAGGCGCCGGTGGCCTTGGTGCTGCGCCTCGACGCAGATGCGCCGCGCTTCATCGATGCGGCAGGTCGCGTTGAGCGCGCCGGAATAGCCGTGCCGATGGTGCAGTTATGGCCAGAAACGCCGATGCTGGCCCTGCGCGCCACGCTCGCGCTGGAACACTATGGCCTGGGCTGAGTGCCATGCCTGCAACAAGATCAGGGCTGGCCGTCGCGTAACCGCACTTTTCTTTGCCCGCCAATGCGCGCAAAAGGTCGTGCATGGTCGCCACCGATAGTTCCGCTCTGCCCGATCCGGATTCGCCGCAACGCATCCTGCTGGTCACTGGCCTCCTCGGCGCAGGCAAGACCACGGCGCTGCGCACGTTGGAAGACTTGGGCTGGGAAGCGATCGACAATTTCCCGATCCGCCTGCTAGATCGCCTGCTGGAAACCGAACCGGGCCAGGCCCGCAGCGAAAGCGGTGGGATCGATGCCGGAACGCCGCTCGCCATCGGCTTTGACACCCGCACCCGCGGGTTTGATCCGCAGACGATTATCGAGCGGGTCAAGGCGCTGAGCACGCGGCCCAACCTCTCTGTCACCACCCTGTTTCTCGACTGCAGCGGGGCAGAGCTGGAGCGCCGCTACAACGAAACCCGCCGGCGTCATCCGATGAGCGAGGACAAGCCCGCCGCCAGCGGCATCGCTGCCGAGCGCGATCTGCTGGCCCCACTGCGCCGCTGGGCCGACGTAGTCATATCCACCACCGATTTCACCACCAACGACCTGCAGCAGGCCATCCGCCAGCAGTTCGGTGCGATCTCACCGAGTCGCACCACGGTCACGATCAGCAGCTTCGGCTTTTCCCGCGGCACCCCGCCGCTCGCCGACCTGGTTTTCGACATGCGTTTCCTCAACAATCCGCACTGGGATGAAACGCTGCGGCCGATGACCGGCAAGGACGCCCCGGTGGGCGATTACATCCGCAACGACCCTGCCTTTGCCGAGGCTTTTGACCGGATTCTGGGGCTTTTGCGCCTGCTCCTTCCCCGCTTCGCGGCCCAGGGCAAGGCCTATGTCCACATCGCCTTCGGCTGTACCGGCGGGCGCCATCGCTCGGTCTTCATGGCCGAAGAGATCGCACAAGGCTTGCGCAATTCCGGTTTTTCACCCACATTGTTGCACCGCAACCTTGCCGCCCGCGGCGCCAACCTGCTGGAAGGCGCCCAGGCGGTTCAGGTATGACAATGATGCCAGTGACAATGCCAATGATAACGATAGCGCGGGCAGCGAATATCCTGCGCTCGGGGGATGGGACGGTTCTGAAAGACATGCCTTGTGAATGCCAGCATTCTGGCAGCCCACATGTGCCCGCCAAGGCTCTGTTAAGCTTGGTTGTGGCATCTTGTCAGGCTGTATTTCGGAGCCCGTTCCCTTCATGATCGGCCTTATTCTCGTCACCCATGGTGCCCTTGCCGACGAATTCATCCATGCGATGGAACATGTCGTGGGCCGACAACAGGACGTCATTGGCGTCTGTATCGGCCCCAATGACGATATGGAGCGTCGCCGCAAGGAGATCGCCGATGCCATCCGCCGGGTCGATAGCGGCGAAGGCGTCATCATCCTCACCGACCTGTTCGGCGGCACGCCTTCGAACCTCGCGATCTCGCTGATGCAGGCGGGCCGGGTGGAAGTGATCGCCGGGATCAACCTGCCCATGCTGATCCGGCTTGCCAAGGCGCGCGGATGCATGAATGTTCGCGATGCCACGGCCGCCGCGCGCGATGCCGGCCGCAACTATATCACGATCGCTTCGGAATTCCTGGGCCAGGACGCATAAATCCCACGCCCGAGGGTTTCCCGAACAAAGCGACGCACCCGACAACGACGGGCAGGGGAAGAGGAAAGCCGATGTCGAGCCAAAGCTACGTTGCCCGAGAGACGATCACCATCGTCAACCAGCGCGGCCTTCACGCCCGCGCCAGTGCCAAGTTCGTCAATGCCGTGGCCAAGTTGCCTTCTGGCGTTGACGTGAAGGTGTTCAAGGAGGGCACCGAGGCAGCCGGCGGCTCTATCCTGGGCCTTATGATGCTGGGCGCGGCCAAGGGTGATACCATCGATGTCGTGGTGTCTGGCCCGGAAGGTGAAGCGGATTCTGTGCTGCTCAAGCTGGCGGGCCTGGTCAAGGACGGGTTCGGCGAAGACTGAAAGCCTTGCCCATCGCGGCTGGCTGACGCATGGACCGCCCCATGTCCCGCCCAACGTCCCGCCGTACGATCACCGGGTTTTCCAACCCCACCGTCAAATTCGTCCGCAGCCTGCGCGACAAGAAGCACCGCAAGCGCGAGCAGCGCTTTCTGGCCGAGGGTCTGCGCCTGTTGACGGATGCCCGGACCGGTGGGCGCCTGCCCGAAATCCTGCTGATGGCCCAGGGGCGCGAGGCGCATCCGCTGCTGTCAGACCTGGAAAGCGCGGTTTCGGCTGCCGGGGGCGATGTGATCGAGTTGCCGGTGGATATCCTGGCCAAGGTGACCGGCAAGGATAACCCGCAGGCCGTGGCCGGTGTCTTTGCCGAATGGGACACGGGCCTGGCGCAGATCGATCGCCGCGCCGCGCCGCTGTGGCTCGTGGCGCAGGCCATGCGCGATCCGGGCAATCTGGGCACGATGCTGCGTACCGCCGATGCCGTGGGCGCAGGCGGGCTGATCCTGATCGATGATTGCGTCGATCCTTTTTCGGTAGAGGCGGTGCGCGCCAGCATGGGCGCCATCTTCACCCAGCGCCTCGCCCAGGCGCGCTGGGACGAATTCCTGCCCTGGCTGCGCACCGGCACCGGCCAGTTGGTGGCTGCATCGTTGCGCAATGCCGTGCCATATCGCGGCGCCCCTTATGCGGGTCCCTGCTTCGTCATGGTGGGCAACGAATCGCGCGGCCTGCCCGAAGACTATGAGCTGGCCTGCGACCTGCGCGTGACCATGCCGATGAAGGGCCGCGCTGACAGCCTCAACGCTGCCGTCGCTGGCGCCGTGCTCGCCTATGAAGTGCTGGCAAGCCTGGAAAGCTGAGTTCGGCGCAAGGGGGCTTCGACAAGCTCAGCCCGAACGGGTTTCGGGGAGGGACTTTCCGCCTTCGTTAGCCCTGAGCCTGTCGAAGGGCCCAGCGCGACACCCGCGGGTCAAACCGGCCGCCGCGCGCGCAGGGCCTGGGCCAGGGTGCCCTCGTCCATATAGTCCAGTTCTCCCCCCACGGGCAGGCCATGCGCCAGTTGCGTCACGCGCACGGGCAAGTCTTCCAGCCGTTCGGCAATATAGTGCGCCGTGGTCTGCCCCTCGAGCGTGGCGTTCATCGCCAGGACCACTTCATCAATCCCGCCGGCGCGAACCCGATCGAGCAACCGGCCGATGGTCAGGTCTTCCGGCCGCACGCCTTCGAGCGCGGAAAGCCGCCCGCCCAGCACGTGATAGCGCCCGGTGAACAGCCGCGCGCGATCAAGCGCCCAGAGGTCTGCCACATCCTCCACCACGCACAGCGCGCGCGCATCGCGGCGCGGATCGGCACAGATCCCGCACGGATCGGTGGTGTCCACATTGCCGCAGGTCTGGCATTCCACCAGGTTCTGGCGCACGGTATCAAGCGCGGCCAGCAGTTGCGGCAGCGCGCTTTCACGCCGCTTGATGAGCCAGAGCACAGCCCGCCGCGCCGAGCGGGGGCCGAGGCCGGGCAGACGGGCCAGTGCGCTCGCCAGCGCCTCGATCTCTTGCGATGCCATGGCGCGACAGATAGGGCCGCGCGCAGGATTGGAAAAGGACCCATTGCACCATGCGCGTTGTCTTCATGGGCACACCCGAATTTGCCGTGCCCACGCTTGATGCGCTGGTGGCCGCCGGCCACGATGTGGTGGCGGTCTACAGTCAGCCGCCGCGCCCGGCCGGCCGGGGCAAGAAGCTGCAGCCCTCGCCCGTGCATCTGGCGGCAGAGCGGCATGGCTTGCCCGTGCTCACCCCCGTCGGCCTCAAGGGGGCGGACGAACAGGCCGCCTTTGCCGCGTATGGCGCCGATGTGGCCGTGGTGGCGGCCTATGGCCTGATCCTGCCGGCCGCGATCCTGGCAGCCCCGGCAAAGGGCTGCCTCAACGTGCATGGCTCGCTGCTGCCACGCTGGCGCGGCGCAGCACCGGTGCAACGTGCCATCCTGGCAGGCGATGTGCACACCGGCATCACCATCATGCAGATGGAACGCGGGCTGGATACCGGGCCTATGCTGGCGACCGTGGCCACGCCGGTGGCAAGCAAGACCGCCGGCGCGCTGACCGCTGAACTCGCCACGCTGGGCGCAGACCTGATGGTGCGCGTGCTGGCCGATCTGGCCAGCTTTACGCCAGAGGTTCAGCCCGAAGCGGGCGTGACCTATGCCGCCAAGATCGACAAGGCGGAAAGCCGCCTCGATTTCGTCCAACCGGCCGAACAGGTGGAGCGCCAGGTGCGCGCTTTCGCCCCTGCCCCCGGTGCCTTTTTCGAACTGGATGGCGAACGCTATCGCGTGCTCGCTGCGCAGGTGGTGGCCGGTGAAGGCGCGCCCGGCACGGTGCTGGACGATGTGCTGACAATCGCCTGCGGACAAGGCGCCATTCGCCCGCTGACCGTGCAGCGCGCCGGCCGCCCAGCGATGGACACCGCCGCTCTCCTGCGCGGCCGCGCCATTCCGGCGGGCACGGTGCTCGCCTGATGCCGCGCTATGCTCTCACGCTGGAATTCGATGGCGGCCCGTTCATGGGGCTGCAGCGCCAGTCTCACGGCCCATCGGTGCAGCAAGCGGTGGAGGAAGCGGCGCAAAGCGTGGTGGGGCATCCCGTCATTCTGCATGCCGCCGGCCGCACCGATACCGGCGTTCACGCGCTTGGCATGCGCGCGCATATCGATGTGGCGCGGCCGTTCGATCCGTTCCGCCTGTCAGAGGCGCTCAACGCTCGGCTCAAGCCCGATCCGATCGCCGTGCTCGATTGCCGGATCGTGCCCGATGACTGGCATGCGCGCTTTTCCTGCCTTGGCCGCGCCTATGAGTATCGCATCGCCAACCGGCGCGCGCCGCTCACGCTCGATGCCGGCCGCGCCTGGCGCATCGCGCGGCCGCTGGATACGGCCGCGATGCACGAGGCAGCGCAGGAGCTGGTCGGCAACCACGATTTCACCACGTTCCGCTCGGTCCATTGCCAGGCGGCCAGCCCCGTTAAGACGCTCGACCGGCTCGACGTGCGCCGCGAAGGGGACATGGTGATCATCGAGACGGCGGCGCGCAGCTTCCTGCACCACCAGGTGCGATCGATGGTGGGGTGCCTGGGCCTGATCGGCCAGGGCCACTGGACGCGCGCTGATCTGGTGGCCGCGCTCCACGCCCGTGATCGCCAGAAGCTGGGCCACAATGCCCCGCCCGAAGGCCTCTATTTCGTGAAGGCGGTGTATCCCGGCGAGGATTGAGTTCGCACGCGGGGGGCTTCGACAAGCTCAGCCCGAACGGATTTCAACTTCGGCTGCATCCGTTCGCCCTGAGCTTGTCGAAGGGCGTCAAGCGCCCAGCATCACGCCTTGTGCGCGACGCTTTCTGGCAGGTCCTTGGCAAACACCCGCTGATAATATTCGGCCACCAGCACGCGCTCGGCCTCGTCACACTTGTTGAGGAACGAGAGGCGGAAGGCAAAGCCGACGTCGTTGAAGATCTGGCTGTTCTGCGCCCAGCTGATCACGGTACGCGGGCTCATCACCGTGGAAATGTCGCCAGCCATGAAGCCCTTGCGGGTCAGGTCGGCCACGCGGACCATCTGCGCGATCACCTGGGCATCCAGGCCTTGCACCTTCTTGGAAACCACGTCGATTTCGGTTTCCGCGGGCAGATAGTTGAGCGCGACGACCAGGTTCCAGCGGTCCATCTGGCCCTGGTTGATCGCCTGCGTGCCGTGATAGAGGCCCGAGGTATCGCCCAGGCCCACAGTATTGGCCGTGGCGAACAGGCGGAAGAACGGATTGGGGCGAATCACCCGGTTCTGGTCGAGCAGGGTCAGCTTGCCTTCGGTTTCCAGCACGCGCTGGATCACGAACATCACGTCGGGGCGGCCTGCATCGTATTCGTCGAACACCAGCGCGGTCGGGGTCTGCAGCGCCCAGGGCAGCAGGCCTTCGCGGAATTCGGTCACCTGCAGACCATCGCGCAGCACGATGGCGTCGCGGCCGATCAGGTCGATACGGCTGATGTGGGCATCGAGGTTGATGCGCACGCACGGCCACTTCAGGCGCGCGGCGACCTGCTCGATATGCGTCGATTTGCCGGTGCCGTGATAACCTTGCACCATGACGCGGCGGTTGTAGGCAAAGCCGGCCAGGATCGCGAGCGTGGTATCGGGATCGAAGACATAGTTGTCGTCGGTATCGGGCACGCGCTCGTCGGCCTGGGAAAAGGCCGGCACGGTCATGTCGATGTCGATGCCAAAAACCTCGCGCACCGAAACCTGAGTATCGGGCGCGGGCAGGACGGTGGTGGTGCCAGCGTGGGCCACGAGATTGGAAGTGTCGCTCATCATTTACCTGCCTATCCGCGCGGGCGCCGCGCTGCAACATGCTTTGGCATGCGCTTTTGGCCCGGCTTGCATTTGCGCCGGCCGAGCCCATACGCAGTGGGCCTGGGCGGCCAAGCTGCTATGCTGCCGGCCATAACGCGCGAATCGAGAGAATGATGCGTGGGCCGCGATCGACCGGCCAACCCGCAGGAGGGATGCCAGCATGCCCCAAGGCCTGTTCGTGTGGTACGAGGTGACAACCGATGCTCCCGATGCGGTGCGCGCCTTTTACGAAGGCGTGATCGGCTGGCGGATCGCCGATCCCTCGCCCGGCCACGAAACCGCCGCGATCGATTATCGCCATATCTACCGTGCCGATGGCGCCGGACAGGGCGGCATGCTGGTCCTGCGCCCCGAGATGATCGCGGCCGGCGCGCGGCCATGGTGGGTGCCCTACCTGATGGTCGATAGCGTGCCGGACACGCTGGCCGCGATCACGGCCGATGGCGCGCGCGTGTGGATGCCTCCCACGACCATTGCCGAGGGCACCTTTGCCATGGTGGCAGACCCGTGGGGCGCGCCGTTCTACCTGATCGATCCAACCCCGCCGCCGGGGCAAGACACACCGCCACCGCCGGTCTTTGCGCTGGACATTACCCAGGCGGTCACCTGGAACGAGCTGTTCACCACCGATCTGCCCGGCGCGCGGACATTTTATGCGCGGCATTTCGGCTTTACCTATCCCGAGGCGATGCCGATGGGCGCCTTTGGCGATTACCAGTTCATCGCCCATCCCCTGCAGGGCCGCATCGGGGCGATGATGGCCCGCCCCAGCGCCGATGCGCCGCTGGGCTGGCGCACCTATTTCCGCGTGGCAGACGTGCGCGCGGCTGCCCAGGCGGTGCGGGATCTGGGCGGAACGCTGGAAGGCGATGTGCACGAAGTGCCTGGCGACGACCTGATGATCCAGGCACGCGATCCTGCCGGCGCCTTTTTCGGGCTGGTCTCGCGCAAGGCCGCCGCCGGATGACCTGGACCCTCCCTGGGCAAGGCTGCACAGCATGAATGACACGAATTCGAAGGCGCATGCGGCGCCACTCGCCGGCCCCGCCGATCCCTTTGCCACCGGCGGATGCAGCTGCGGCGCGGTGCGCTATGCCATGGCAATCGCGCCCTATGTGGTCCACTGCTGCCATTGTCACGAGTGCCAGGTACTGAGCGGCAGCGCCTTTGCCATCAATGCCGTGGTGGAGACAGAATGCCTCACGCTGTTGGCTGGCACAGTGGCACCGGTCGCCGTGCCGACGCACAGCGGGCGGGGGCAGACGATCATGCGCTGCACGGCGTGCCAGACAGCGGTATGGAGTCATTATGGCAGCCTGGGGCAAAAGGCGGCCTTCGTGCGCGCCGGCACGCTCGATTCGCCCGCGCTGTGCCCGCCAAACGTGCACATCTATGTGCGCACCCGGCTGCCATGGATCACGCTGCCTGATGGCATTCCCGCGTTCGACGGGTTTTACGCCGGCCGCGATGTGCCACAGATCTATGGTGCAGAAGGCGCCGCCCGGCTGGCCACGCTGCGCGCCCGCCCGGAATAGGCGGCTGGCAGCAAAGGATATTCTACGCCGCAGCGCGCAATACGGTTTTCACTAAGCAGTAATCCGTATGAGTCCCCATCGATAGTTTGGTTAATCATGCGTTAGTCACGATCACGCATGCCCTGCCCTTGCGGTGCACCGCGATATCGCGGCGCACCAATTCGGGCAGAAACGCCAGCGGGCCGCGCCCATTGGCAATGGGGGCACAGCGCATGAACACGGCGACGCAGCAGGCCCGGCAGGGCGGGCGCTATGCCCTGCTCGATGAGATGCGCGGCATCGCGGCGCTGGCGGTCTGCCTGTTTCACATTGGCACGCGGGCCACGGGCATCCAGTTGTTTCCCAACGGCTATCTTGCCGTCGATTTCTTTTTCATGCTCAGCGGCTTTGTCCTCGCCGAAGCCTATGAGGCGCGCCTGGTTGCCGATGCACCGGATCGTGCACCCGTGATGGACTGGGCCGGCTTTGCCCGGCGGCGGCTGGTGCGGATGGCGCCGGTGGCGGTGCTGGGCGCCGGGCTGGGTGGGCTCTATCTCGTCGCGCGTTGCCTGGTTTCCCCTGATCGGTCCGATCCGCTGGACCAGGTGCTGCTGGCCAATGCCCTCAATCTGCTGATCCTGCCCAAGCTATGGCATGGCGCGGCGACGGGGTGGGAACTGTTCCCGGCCAATGGCCCGCTGTGGTCGCTGTTCTTCGAAATCCTCGCCAACCTCGCCTGGGCAGCATTCCTGGTACGGCGCAGCACGGCGCTGCTCGCGGCCGGCGTCGCGCTCGCGGGGTTGGCGCTGGTTGCCTGCGCGCTGCGCCATGGCACAGTCGATCTGGGCTGGCAGGCCACTTCGCTGGACGGCGGTCTGGCCCGGGTCTGCTTCGGGTTCGGCTGCGGCCTGCTGCTCCACCGCTTGCGCCACGCGCTCCCGGTAATGAACCGGGCCGCCGCAACCTTGGCCGCGCTGGCGCTGGTCTATGCCCTGGCGCTGCCGGTGCAGCACCTGCCGTGGACGTTGTTCATGGCCATGGCCTTTCTGCCCTGCGTGCTGGTGGTGGCAGTGGCCGCCGGCAGCCATCGCGCCATGCCCGGCGGCACCTGGCTGGGCCGCATTTCCTATCCGCTTTATGGCATTCACGTGCCTATGCTCGCCATCGTATCGGGCGCAGCCAAGCGCATGCTGCAGGGTGAGCCGCTGGGCGCCTGGGGCATTGCCCTGGTCCCGCCCCTGCTACTGGCCGCGTGGCTGGTTCTGACGCGGATCGACGAACCGTGCCGTGCCGCGCTGACGCGATGGCTTGAACACACGGCGCGGCGCCCTCGCCAGACGGCGACCATCCACCATGGTTGACGCGGGGAGGCTGCGCGCAGATTCAAACTTGCTCCAGATTGAACCGGTCTTGCCGCTGTTACTGCGTGAAAGCGCCAATATGAACGGGAAACACCGGCACGTTGCACCGCAATATCGCGTTATAACCAGGCAGGATCGGCAGCGATTCACACCTTGGCCGCCAGGGTGTTTGTGCAATTACCCATAAGACAAGTCAGGTCGCAATCATGACTTGCGTGGCCGAGGAACGTGTCTGTTCTTCCCGACCACACAGTATCCTCGCAAAATACTTGTGGATCAACTTTCCGCCCATACGGTGGAATGAAGGAGAATGAACATGGCAGTGATCAATGGCACCAGCGGCGATGACACCATCGCCGCGCCCAAGGGCAACAACATCATCAACGCCGGGGCTGGCGACGACGTTGTCACCGGCGGCTCGGGTAAGAACATCATCAGCGGCGGCGATGGCAACGACGTGCTTTATGGTGGCGGCGGCAACGACGCGATCTATGGTGGCGACGGCAACGACATTCTCAAGGGTGGCGGCGGCAAGGACGCGCTGACCGGCGGCGCCGGGGCAGACCAGTTCGTGTTCCGCTCGGGCGAAGGGTTTTCCTCGTTCGCGTTCACCGGCGGCCATGGCGTCAACAGCGTCTACCAGTGGGTAACGGTCGAAGATCTCAACTTTGCCGATCACGACGTGGTGCGCATCACCGGGTTCGACAGCATCTTCAACGCCATCGGCCTGACCGTGAAGGGCACCGGCTCTGCCTATATCGATTCGCAGGACGACGTGAACAAGCTGGCCGCCTATCTCAAGGCGCACCCCGATGCGGGCACCTATTTCGTCAACACCAGCGGGTTCGACGGCACCACGTTCGTCCTCAACGATGGGCTCGGCCATCAGCAGGCCCTCACGCTCAGCCACATCATCGCCGACGATACCGTCGCGATCTGATCGCCCCGCGCTGGGGCATACCGCCCCGGCTGCGTGTCATCCTTGCGCCCTGCCATGGCTTGCCACGGCAGGGCGTTTTTTCTGGCAAGCGGGCATCATGGCGCGCTATCCCTGTGCCATGGGCCGCCGTATGGGCGCGCCAAGCAGAGGGACCAAAGCGATGAGCGTGTTCGACAGCATCCTGGGCCAGGTGAGCAGCGCGGTGGACGTGAAGAATCTGGCAGCAAAGCTGGGCATCGATCCCGCTCAGGCCGAAACCGCCATCGCGGCCTTGGCCGCGGGCCATCAGGCCAAGGGCGACACCATCGAAACCGCAGCTGCCAATACCGGACTTGATGCTGGCCTGCTGCAGCAGATCGTCGGCCACATCGGCGGCGAAGGCGCACTGTCACAATTCGCCACGATCCTGGGTGATCATCCCGATGCGCTGGGCCAGGTCAGCAAGTTCCTCGACAAGGATGGTGACGGCAACCCGCTCAACGACATCGCCGGCCTGGCCAAGGGACTGTTCAGCTAAATCCCATGATGGATACGGTTCTTTCCCTGCTGGTGCTTGCCACCGTGGCGCTCGTCGGTGGCGCAGTGTTTTTCTGGCGCCGTGGCGAGCGCAAGCGGCCAGCCCTGATGCTCGGCATGGCATTCCTGATCGCGGCCGATCTCGCCGTCTGGCTTACCCCGGTCGCCGGCGGCCCGTCGCTGATCGAAGTGGCTCACCAGGCACCGGATTGACGACAATCCCGCCCTGCGTCGGCTAACCTTTATGTGTTCCCGCCAAGATTGAAGCCTTTGCGGTGTGTTATTCGTTCAATCCCAAAGATTTTCTTTTGCACAAAGCGCAACTTGGGCCAGTGTCCCGAAACTGATTTTGGGGGCACAGTACAAAGATGCGATTGCTGTTTCGGTCACGTTCCAAACCGCAACCCAGCCATTCGATTCGCGATTACCAAAGAGTGGTGCGAAAGAAGCTGAAGGCCATGCCACAAGAGCGCTCCCTTGCTCTTGCCCAGGCCATCGGCGCAGAAACGATGGAAAATTTCGTCGCACAGGGCGATGGCCATGTCGCGGTGTTGCGCCATTACGGCCTGCGTGACGGCATGGCCATTTATGATCTGGGCTGTGGCTGCGGGCGAACCGCCCAAGCACTGCAACGCTCTGGATGGCAGGGCGACTATACCGGCGCCGATGTCGTTCCCGAGCTTTTGCAGGAGTTGCAAAGGCAGTGCCCCACCTATCAGGCCATCATCAATTACAAGCCAACGATCGTGGCGCCGGATTCATCGTTGGACATGACTTTCAACTGGTCGGTCTTCACACATCTTTATCCAACCGAATCATATCTTTATATCGAAGATAGCTTTCGTGCGCTCAAACCTGGCGGCAAACTGGTGTTTTCATTCCTGGAATTGGCCGAACCGGCCCATGACCGGATCTGGAATGCCTGCGTGGATCGCGTGCGCCGTGGGGAACGCGCGGAACAACTGGATTGCTTTTTGCACCGGGACTGGATCGCCCGTTTCGCCAAAGACGTGGGTTTTCTCCCGCCTGTTTTCACCAGCGGCTTGGACGACAGCAACCACCCTGCTTTCTGGCAGGCGCTGGCCATGCTGGAAAAGCCGGCCTGAGCGCGTTTTCACAGCCAGCTACTAGCGAAACGCGGCCGATTGCCGCAGGTGATCATAGGCCGCCACCACGCGCTGCAGCTTATCTTCCAGGCTGCGATCGCCGCCATTGCGATCGGGGTGATAGCGCCGCACCAGATCGGCGTAGCGGCGGCGCAGGGTGTGGCGGTCGGCGTCAAAGCCCAGGCCCAGCGCTTCGTAGGCGGTGCGGTCTTCCGGGGTCAGGCCGCGCCGGGCCGCTTCCTGGGCGGCCTGGTGATCCATCTTGCGGGCGCGGGCACGCTGGGCAATGGCTTCGAGCGGATCGGCAAAATCGCCCCAGCGTGGCGCCTGGTCGATGCCGGCATCGGGACGGAACGCGCGGGTGTGGGTATCCCATCCGGCCAGCGGCGATTGCGCGGCCATGATTTCATCGGCGCTCATGCCTTCAAAGAAATCATAGCCGGCGTTGAACGCGCGAATATGGTCAAGGCAGAACCAGCGGTAATCGCCAGGCCCGTCAAACCCGGAAGGCCGCACGCCGGGCGCACGAAATTCCCCCGGCGCATCGCACCCCGGGGCACTGCACTGGCGCCCGGTATCCGTGACGCGGCCATGGAACTTGTCATGCTTCACGCCATTGCACATGGTGCGTGCCAACCCGAAAGGAAAGAGATGACCGGCCCGATCGCCCAGGAAATTGAACGTAAACTTGTGGACGCCCTTGCCCCCACGCATCTGGCGGTGATCAACGATTCGGCCAGCCACAGCGGCCATCTGGGTGACGACGGCACCGGCGAATCGCACTTTACGGTGGAGATCGAAAGCGCAGCCTTTGCCGGCCTGTCGCGCCTGCAACGCCAGCGCTTGGTCAACCAGGCCCTGGGCGATCTGCCGGGCCAGCGGGTTCACGCCCTAGCGATTCGCGCCCGCGCGCCGGGCGAATGAGCGAGCAGGCCAAGCAGGAAGCCGAGGCGATTGCCGAGGCTGGCAAGCCCGCCCCCAAGGCCGAGACCGATGGGGTGCCCGCGCCAGCCACGCTCTTGCGCAATCACGAGGGCGGACACGCCCCGGTCAGCTATCTCGAGCTGTTTTTCGACCTGGTCTATGTCTTTGCCGTAACGCAGCTTTCCCATCATGTGCTGCACCATATGGGCGCGGCTGGCCTGGCAGAGGCACTGGTGCTGTTCCTGGCGGTGTGGTGGGCGTGGATGTTCACCGCCTGGGCCGCCAACTGGACCAATCCCGAAAGGGGCCCGGTGCGGATCATGCTGCTGCTGTCGATGCTGGCCAGCCTGGGGCTGGCCGTGGCCATGCCGCGCGCATTCGACGCTGGCGGCGGTGGCGATGCCATGCTGTTTGCCGCGTGCTATTGCCTGGTGCAGATCGGGCGCAGCGGGTTTGTCGCATGGGCCATGGCCAAGAGCCGGCAGGAACATTGGCGTGGCAGCGGCGCGCGCAACATGATCCGCATCACCTTGTGGTTCGTCGCCTCGGCCCCATTATGGCTGGCCGGCGCGCTGGTCGATGCCCCGCTGGTGCGGCTGGGGCTGTGGGCGCTGGCGCTCACGGTCGATTACGGCGGACCGTTCATGGGCTTTGCCGTGCCCGGCATGGGCCGATCGCAGCCGGAAGACTGGGACATTTCCGGCAGCCACCTGGCCGAACGCTGCGCGTTGTTCATCATCATCGCGCTGGGCGAAGGCGTGGTGGTAACCGGCACCAGCTTTGCCCAGGAAACCGCCGACCTGGCCCGCAGCCTGGCCTTCGTGCTGGCGTTTGCCGGGTCTGCACTGATGTGGTGGATCTATTTCGATCTGGGTGCCGAACGCGGCGCGCGGCACATTGCCCAGCATGCGCAGCCCGGCCGCGTGGCGCGCAGCGTCTATACCTATCTGCACATGCCGATCGTGGGCGGGATCGTGATCACCGCCGTGGCCGATGCCCTGCTGCTCGATGCGCCGCTGGCCGCGGCCAAGCTGCCGCTGGTTGCCACCCAGGCCGGGGGGCTGCTGGTGTTCCTGGCCGGCACCGGGCTGTTCAAGCGGCCATCCAGCCCGCACGGCAATTTTCCGCTGTCACACTGGGTGGGCGGTGGCCTGCTGATCGTGCTGGCGGCACTGACCCTGGCCTTTCCCCTGCCCGCGCCGGTGTTCGTGGGCGCCACGGTCCTGGCGCTGCTGGTGGTGGCGGTATGGGAATGGGCATCATACCATCACCACGGCAGCGCCCTGGCCGAGGATCAGGGCTGAAGCCATTCCACCCAGGCGCCATGGGCGTGGGCGGCGGCCAGACACACCGGTGCGCCGCCATCGGGCCACAGCCGCACGGTCAATTCGTGGCGGAACGTGGCACGATCGGTTTCCAGTGACAGCCAGGCCAGGCGCCGCCCCATCGTGGCGCGCTGGCCGGCGGCATCGATCCCGGCGGTAATGCGCGCTTGCGTGGCGGGCGGCAGATATTGCCAGACGATGGAATGATAGATCACCCGCGTGCTGTCTTCCGGCTGCGGCGCGGCCAGCACGGCATCGACATAGTCGGCCGCATCCATCGCCACCAGATCGGGCCGCCGTGCCTGCGCCAGGGCAATTGCCGCGTCCAGCCGCGCAATGCGCTCGGTCATCTCGGCCCAGACATAGCTCTTGAGCCGCAGCGCCTGCTCGAGATCAACCAGATCGATCGGCGCACGATCGCATCCGGCGATCGCCAGCACATCGACCGGAACTTGCGGCGGCCGCCCGGTGCCGCGCCATTCGGGCGCGAGATGCAACGGCGAATCAGCCGGGCCGGCCTGCGTGCCACCCAAATCAAAGGCAAAGCGATCCATCATCGTGTTGACCCCGGCACTCGCGCCCAGTTCGTGCAGCACGAAGCGCGGGCCCACCCGTGCCGAGAGCCACAGCAGCCCGGCCATGATCGAAGCGGAACGGCCGGCTTCGTTGGTCTGGGGTGGCCCGTCGAGCCAGGGCAGCAGGCGGGTGGCAAAGCAATCCACCAGATCGCCGACCAGCGCATCGATGGCGACCTGGTCGGTCAATTCCCCGCGATAGACCGCCGCGAGCCGCATGTCGGCACCGGTCAGCACCAGATTGTGCAGCCCTCCGGCCAGGCGCAGCGGCAGCGCGTCTTCCAAGGGCTTGCCCGGCCAGGCCGCCATGCGCGCGCCCACCGCGCCGCCCGATGTCAACAAGGGCAACTGCGCCCGCACCACCCGCCCCGTGGCCGGGGCGCCATTGGCCGCGGCGTGGTCTGCCTGCCAGGCGATGGCCTGTTCGACAGAAGCGATATCCATGATCGACGCCATGAGGTTGCCCTTTTCCCGCGCTTGCCATAGGGGCGAAGGCGTCATGACCACCGCCACCCCGCTCGTTTTCGCCCTGCCCAAGGGCCGCATTCTCGATGAGGCGCTGCCCTTGCTCGAACAAGCAGGCGTCGTGCCCGAGGCTGCGTTCTTCGACAAGTCCTCGCGCGCATTGTCTTTTGCGACCAGCCGGCCCGATGTGACGCTGATCCGCGTGCGCGCGTTCGACGTTGCCACGTTCGTTGCCCATGGCGCCGCGCAGGCCGGCATCGTGGGATCAGACGTGATAGACGAGTTCGACTATGCCGATCTCTATGCCCCGGTCGATCTCGATATCGGGCATTGCCGCCTGTCGGTGGCAGAGCCGGTCGGCGGCCTGGGCCAGGGCGATTGGCAGCGGGAAAGCCATGCCCGCGTGGCCACCAAATATCCCAACCTCACCCGCCGCCATTTCGAACGGATGGGCGTGCAGGCCGAAGTGGTGAAGCTCAATGGCGCGATGGAACTGGCGCCGTCACTGGGCCTGGCCAGCCGCATCGTCGATCTGGTCTCCTCGGGCCGCACGCTCAAGGAAAACGGCCTGGTCGAAACCAGCCAGATCATGCAGATTTCGGCGCGGCTGATCGTCAACCGCGCTGCGCTCAAGACCGACAGCGCCCGCCTGGGCGCGCTGGTCGATGCGTTCCGCACGCAAGTTGCCGCACGAAAGGCCGCCGCCTGATGCTCCGCCTCAAGACGACCGACGCCGATTTCGCCACGCGCTTTGCCCGGCTGGTAAAAGACCGCCGCGAGAGCGACGAAAATGTCAGCCGTGATGTGCAGACGATCATCGAGGACGTGCGCCTGCGCGGCGATGAAGCTCTGGCCGAATATACCCAGCGCTTCGATGGCCACCTGCCGCAGGGCAATGGCTGGCGTATCGATGCCGCCACCTGCCGCGAGGCGTTCGATGCCTTGGCGCCCGATCTGCGCGCCGCGCTGGAACTGGCCGCACAGCGCATCCGCACCTATCACGAGACACAATTGCCACAGGACCGCGACTATACCGACGCGGCCGGTGTGCGCCTGGGCGCCAAGTGGCGCGCGGTGGATGGGGCCGGGCTCTATGTGCCGGGTGGCCGCGCCGCCTATCCCTCGTCGCTGTTGATGAATGCCATCCCCGCCAAGGTGGCGGGCGTTGGCCGGCTGGTTGTCACCACGCCCACGCCCAAGGGTGAGATCAACCCGCTGGTGCTGGCCGCCGCGCACTTGGCCGGGGTGGACGAAGTGTGGCGCGTGGGCGGGGCGCAGGCCGTGGCAGCGCTGGCCTATGGCACCAAGACAATGCGCCCGGTGGACGTGATCACCGGCCCGGGCAATGCCTGGGTAGCCGAAGCCAAGCGCCAGCTTTACGGCGTGGTCGGGATCGACATGGTGGCCGGGCCATCGGAAATCCTGGTGATCGCCGATGCCAAGAACGATCCGCAGTGGATCGCTGCCGACCTGCTGAGCCAGGCTGAGCACGATCCGGCCGCGCAGGCGATCCTGATCACCGACGATGCCGCCTTTGCCGATCAGGTGGTCGACATGGTCGGCGTGGAAATCGCCCTGTTGCCCACGGCCCGCGTGGCCAAGGCCAGCTGGGAAACCCACGGCACGGTGATCGTGGTGGAATCGCTCGACGAGGCCCCCGCCCTCGCCAATGCGCTGGCGGCCGAGCATGTGGAGATCGCCACTGACGATCCCGATGCCCTGTTTGCCCAGATCCGCCATGCCGGCTCGGTGTTCCTGGGCCGCATGACGCCCGAGGCGATCGGCGACTATGTCGCTGGCCCCAACCACGTGCTGCCCACCGGGCGCCGTGCGCGCTTTTCCTCGGGGCTTTCCGTGCTCGACTTCATGAAGCGCACCAGCTTCATTGCCGTGAGCGATGCTTCCATTGGCGCAGTTGGCCCGGCGGCCATTGCGCTTGCCGATGCGGAAGGGCTTGCCGCCCACGCCCGCTCGATCGAACTGAGATTGGGAATATGACGAATAGCAAGGGCCAGGCCCGCTCTGCCGCGCGGCTCGCCGCTGTCCAGGCGCTTTACCAAGTGGATATGGAAGGCACCGAGCTGCGCTTCCTGCTCGACGAGTTCCACCAGCACCGGCTGGGCGCGGAAATCGAAGACGTGGAATATGCCGCGGCCGACGTCGAATTCTTCGATGACGTGGTCAAGGGCGTGATCGCCCGCCGCGAGGAAGTCGATGGGCTGATCCAGGGCCGCCTGGCCCAGGGCTGGTCGCTGGCCCGCCTCGACAAGACCATGCTGCAGATCCTGCGCTGCGGCACCTATGAATTGCTGGCCCGCACCGACATTGCCGTGGGCACGGTGATCAGCGAATACCTCGACGTGGCCCACGCCTTTTTCGACGCGCGCGAGGCCAAGTTTGCCAATGGCGTACTCGACGCCGTGGCCAAGGACGTGCGCAAATAATACGCCCGTCCCCTCCCCATCGCCGATGGGGAGGGGGTGCAGGGCAATTTACAACCGCTCTGCGTGCCAGCGCAGGTGATCGTCCATGAACGTGGAAATGAAGTTGTAGCTGTGGTCATAGCCCGGCTGCAGCCGCAGCGTGAGGTCAACGCCCGCCGCTTCGCACGCCGTGGCGAACAGGTCGGGCCGCAATTGCTCGGCCAGGAAGCCATCGGCATCGCCCTGGTCGATCAGGATGGCCCCCGCCGGGCGCTTGCCGTCTTCGACCAGCGCGGTGGCATCATGCGCGCGCCATGCGGCACGATCGTCACCCAGATAGCCGCCCAGCGCCTTGTGGCCCCAGGGCACCTGCCCCGGCGCCACGATCGGCGCGAAGGCCGAAAGCGACTTGAACGTTTCGGGATAGGTCAGCCCCAGCGTCAGCGCACCATGACCGCCCATCGAGTGGCCGGTGATGCCCATCCGCGCGATATCAACCGGGAAATGCGCGGCAAGCAGGGCCGGCAGTTCCTGCGAGACATAGTCCCACATGCGGTAATGCGCGGCGTAAGGCTCTTGCGTGGCGTTGACGTAAAAGCCCGCGCCCAGGCCAAAGTCATAGGCACCGGCCGGATCATCGGCCACGTCCTCGCCCCGCGGCGAGGTATCGGGCGCCACGAAGATCAGCCCGAGTTCGGCGCAGAGGCGGCGATATTCGCCCTTGTCCGTCACGTTGGCGTGGGTGCAGGTCAGGCCGGAGAGATAGAGCAGCACCGGCAGCTTGGCCCCAGCCTGCGCCTGGGGCGGCACGAATACCGAAAAGGTCATCGGCGTGGCCGTGGCGGCCGAGGCGTGCTTGTACACGCCCAGCACGCCACCATGGGCCTTGGTGGTGGAAACCGTTTCCAGCGTCATTGCACCGCGCCATAGTTGTGCAGCGCGCAGATCTTGTGGCCATCGGGATCGCGCAGATAGGCCAGGTAATAGGGGGTGCCATTGCGCACGCCGGGCGGGTCTTCGCAGGCGCTGCCGCCATGGGCGATGCCGGCGGCATGCCAGGCGTCGGCCTGTTCCGGAGTCATGGCAAAGCCCACGGTAAAGCCGTTGGCGCACGTCGCCGGCTGGCCGTCGATCGGCTTGGTCAGGATGAAGATGCCGCCGTTGTGCACATAGATCAGCCGCCCCTTGGGATCGACGATGCCCTGGGGCCCACCGAACGTGGCAAAGGTGGCATCGTAAAAGGTCTTGGCACGGTCGATATCGTTCGTGCCGATCATCAGGTGGCTGAACATGGGCGTCTCTTCTCCCGGTGCAGCGCCCCATGCGCCGCATCGCGGGGCGGTGTGCCCGGCCCTGCCCCTGCCGGTCAAGTGCCCGCGTGGGGTGATTGCCGCACGGCTTGGGCCTGGCCCACGGCCGCGCGCAATTCCTTAAGGCCATAGGGCTTGTTGATCACCGGCACGCCGGGCCAGCGTTCGTTGCCAATGCCTTCGCCATAGCCGGTGGCAAAGGCAAAGGGCACGCCCAGTTCGGTCAGCCGATCGGCGATCGGCGCACTGGTATCCACACCCAGGTTGAAGTCCAGCAGGGCAAAGGCAAACTCGTTCCGCTCCAGCAGGCGCAGCGCATCGCGCACGGTCGGCGCAGTGCTGACCGCCGCCGCGCCCAGTTCGCGCAGCGCGTCTTCGCCATCGAGCGCGATGATCATGCTGTCTTCCACCAGCAGCACGTTGCAATCGTCCAGCGGGGTGGTCGCCCCGCCCAGGCTGATCGGCGTGGGACCACTGTGCCGCGCCGCCGTTACCCCCGCCACACAGTGTTCGGGCAGGGTGAAGCGGGCATGCACGCCGGGCGCAAGATAGGCGATGTTGGCCGTGCCGCCCAGGTCATAGGGGATCGAGCGTTCGATGATCGTGCTGCCAAACCCACGCCGGGTGGGTGGCGCCACTGGTGGGCCATCGCGTTCCTGCCAATCCAGCACGAGACCGCCGCTGCCGTCACGCTCCCACGAAATGTGCACCGTGCCGTGCCCAGCGAGCGCACCATACTTCACGGCATTGGTCATCAATTCGTGGATGACCAGGGCAATCGTGACGTAGGCGGTGGGATAAAGCAGCACGTTCTCGCCCTGCGCCACCACGCGTTCGGATTGCGCGCGCAGATAGGCGCCAGCTTCCACTTCTACCAGGTCAGCCAGCCGCGCCGGCCCCCAGCGATCGGCGGTGATCTGGTCATGCGCCCGGGCAAGCGAGCGGATGCGATCATCGAGCGTCGAGATGAAGCCGGTCACGTCAGCCGCACCGTCGCGCGTCTGCGCGATCAGGCCGCGGATAAGCGAAAGAATATTGCGCACGCGGTGATTGAGTTCGGCAATCAGCAGTTCCTGCCGTTCCGACGCACGGGCCCGCTCCACCCCGGCGGTTTCCGCCAGGCGCACCAGCACTTCCAGCATGCCCACGCGCAGCGCTTCGGCCACGCGGCGCTCGGCCGGAGTAAACGGCTGGCACGTGCCCTTTACCAGTTGCGCCCAGGCCTCGAAACTCTTGCGCGGGGTCAGGCGCGGGCCGTTGGGGCCGTGCACCATTTGCTTTTCAGGCTTGCCGCCCCAGCGCACCTCGCGCAGGCGTTCTGCCCGGAACAGCACGATATAGTCACGCGGCTCGCGCGACAGCGGAATCGCCAGCATGCCGGCCGCCACATCGGCGTGATCGGCCGCGGCTGGCAGCAGCTTGGAAATCGTCTCGGTGGCAAAGACCTGCCCGGAAGAGACCCGGTTGAGCAGGCGCACGATGCTGTCGAACTGGTCGTCATTGGGAGTCAGCCCCACCAGCGAGGTCTGCCCGCGCACATGCACGCCGATGCCATCGGCGGGAATGGCATCGCCGATCACGTCGGCCAGCCACTGCGGATTGTCGAGCAGGTCATTGTCCTGCGCCACGGTGGCCAGCAAGCGATCGGTAACGGCGCGACCGCGCGCTTCATACTCGCGAGCCTGGGCGTTTTCCCGCGCATCGAGCATGAGCGAGAACATCTGGCCAAACAGTTCGGCCGCGCTGCGTGCGGCCATGCTGGGCAGGCGCGGGGAATAGTGATGGCAGGCAAACAGCCCCCACAGCTTGCCGCCCACCACGATCGAGATCGACAGCGACGCGCATACGCCCATGTTGTGCAGGTATTCGATGTGGATTGGCGACACTGCGCGCAGCACGGACAACGACTGGTCCAACAGCAGCCCATCGGGATCGCGCTGCGGCACCAGGGGCACCGGTGTAGACCCAACGTCAGCGATCACGCGAAACGTATTGCGCAGATAGAGCTGGCGCGCCTGGGCCGGAATATCGCTGGCGGGATAGTGCAGCCCCAGGAAGCTGTCGATGCCATGCCGCGCGGATTCAGCGACGACCTCGCCCGATTCCTGCGCATCGAAGCGATAGACCATGACCCGGTCAAACCCGGTGATCGCCCGCACCTGGCGCGCGCCTTCCCGCAGGAACGCGGGTAGGCCTTCCACCTGTTGCAGCCGGCCGATCATGCTGCGCACCACCGAGGTCGCCTCGATCGGCTCCAGCGCTGCCGGCTCGGCCTCGATCACGATCTCGCGGCCGGCGAAATGCAGCGCCACGTCGAACGGCGGCTGCCCAGCCAGCAATGGCAGGGCAAAAATCCGCTCTACCGCATCGGCGCCACGCAGCGTGGTCAGCCGGTTGCGGATGGTGTGGATTGCCTCGCGGTCTAGCAGATGGGTCAGCGGCTGGCCCAGCACGTCGTGCGCGGCCATGCCGGTGAACTGTTCGATGTTTTCGGAAACACGCGCAACCATCCAATCGGGCGTGATGGCGACGAGAAATCCAAAGGGCTGAATGATGCCCAGGATATGGATCGGCTCGCGATCGCAATTGCTGAGATCTACAGCAAAGGCTTCCGCCTGCTCGGCAGGAACCTGGCCGTTCGATTCAGTATGGTGGGTCATCCGTAGCGCAGATAACGCACCATGGGAAAAAAGGTGCCGAAAATATTCGGCACCTTTTGCAATTTATGACGGAATGCCCGGCACCGGCTGTGCCGCGATCGCCGGCGCCTCGAAACTGGCCATCGGCCAGGCGCAATAATCCGCGGCGTAATAGGCGCTGGGGCGGTGGTTGCCACTGTCACCCAGCCCGCCGAACGGCATGTTGGCCGCAGCGCCCGTGGTCGGGCGATTCCAGTTGACCACGCCGGCACGCACCATCAGGCGGAACTCGTCCCACAGCGCGGGATCGGCCGAGACCAGCCCGGCCGACAGGCCGAACGCGGTATCATTGGCACTGCCCAGCGCGGCGGCAAAATCGGCCACGCGCCGCACGCTCAGCACCGGGGCAAAGACCTCGCGATCGGGCACGGCAAGGCCGGTCACATCGAGGATCACCGGCGCAAAGAATGCCTCGCGCCGTCCTTCCTGCACGGCTTCGGCCAGGATCGGCCGGGCGCCGGCGGCCACCAGGTCTGCCACCGCCGCACGGGCCGCGCGGGCTTGGGCATCGCCCACCAGCGGACCCATGAAAGCCTCGCCGGGCTCGTCCCACGCCGCGATCGGCAGGCGCTGCGCCAGATCGACCAGTGCCGCGATCACTGCGTCACCCCATGCCCCCTCGGGCAGGATCAGGCGCCGCGCGCACGAGCAGCGCTGCCCGCTGGTCACGAAGGCCGAATGGACGATGAGGCTGGCCACCGCCGCCGGCTCGCCATCCCAGGCCACCAGCGGATTGTTGCCGCCCAGTTCCAGCGCCAGGATCACATCGGGGCGATCGGCAAACTGGCGGCGGAAGATCTGCCCGGCAGCGGCAGAGCCGGTGAACAGCAGCCCGTCGATCCGCCCCTTGAGCAGCGCCTCTCCCGTCTCGCGCCCGCCCTGCACGATATTGAGCACGCCATCGGGCAGCCCGGCTTCACGCCACAGGCCCACCATGGCAGCGCCCGTTGCCGGGGTCAGTTCCGAAGGCTTGAACACCACGGTGTTCCCGGCCAGCAGCGCCGGCACGATATGGCCGTTGGGCAGGTGGCCGGGGAAATTGTAGGGGCCCAGCACGGCCATCACGCCGTGCGGACGATGGCGCAGGGTGGCGCTGCCGAACGGCATGTCGGCGCTGCGCGAACCAGTGCGTTCGGCTTGCGCCGCGATCGACACCGCCACCTTGCCGGCCATGGAGGCCTGCTCGGTGCGCGTTTCCCACAGCAGCTTGCCGGTTTCAGCGGAAATCAGCTCGGCCAGCGCCGGGCTGGCCTTGACCAGCGTGGCATAACGCTCGGCAATCGCCACGCGCTCTTCGAGCGGGGTACGTGCCCAGGCCGGGAACGCGGCATGTGCCTTGGCCAGCGCAGCGGCGCAGGCCGCCTCGTCGGCCACTTCGCCTTCCCACACCACGCGGCCATGGGCCGGATCGAACGACTGGAGCCTTTGGGTCACGGCAATCAACTCACGATCAGAGGGTCACCCGGGCGGATGCCCAGGGCGGCCAGGGTTGCTTCGGGAACGACCAGGGCATCATCGGTGATGCGGGCCGGAGTCAGCGTGGCGCGGAACGTGGCAAGGCCGGGCACCGCCACCAGATGCAGCCGCTCGTCGGCCGCCGGTTCCACCACGCCGGCCGCTGCCGGCAGGGTCTGCGCATTGCGCACGGTGCGGATCTGGTCGCGCGGCGCCGTCACGGTGGGGCCACCATCGAAAATGTCGATCAGGCCCGAACGGGTAAAGCCTTCGTCTTCCAGCATCGCCAGCGCGCGCGCGCCGTGGCGATGAACCTTGGCGATTGCCTCGCGCGCGGCGGGATCGACCAGTTCCAGGTAGATCGGATGGCGCGGCGCCAGATCGAGGATGAACTGCCCGTCGGTGGCGGTGATCATGCGATCCGCGTCCTCGAACGGCAGGCGAAAGAACTTGGCGGCGATGCCGTGCCAGAACGGGCTTTCATCGCGCTCGTCGAACCAGCCGCGCAGTTCGGCCATGATCGTGGCGGCAAACAAATCACGGTTGGCACCGATCAGCGCATAGCGCGCCCGGGCCAACAGCGATCCCGCCCCGCCCTGCCGCTTGCGCGGGCGCAGGAACAGCGATCCCACTTCCGACGATCCGGTGCATTCGTTGACCAGCACCAGCGCCTGGTGATCGAACCGCGTGCCGGTTGCCGACGAATACTGCGCCAGGGTCATTACCCGGAAGGAAAAGTGCGGCCGGTCGAGCCCTACCGCACCCTTGATCCCGGCCACGCCCTCGATCACGCCGGTTTCGGTGTCTTCGAGCATCAGCGTGTACCAGGCGTGCTGCGGCGACACCTCTCGCGCAAAGCTCTGCGCGGAAAGCGCCAGCCGCTCGGCCAGCACGGCGCGGTCTTCGGGCAGGCTGGTAAAGCCCTTGCCCGAAAGAAACGCCAGATCGAGCAGCGCATCGATATCGGGCGGCCCGGCCGGCCGCACCACCAGCATCAGGCCGCCACCGCGCTGGCTGCATCCACCTGGCCCCAGCCGCGTGCACGCGCATCAGCCAGCGTGGCATCGAGGCGGGCAAGCGCTTCATCCACTTCTTCCGCCGTGATCAACAGCGAAGGCAACATGCGCACGCAGTTTTCGCCGCCGCCGGCCACCAGCAGGCCATGCTCGCGGGCCAGGGCCATGACCTCGCGGTTGTTGGCATGGAGCTTGAGGCCCATGAGCAGCCCCTTGCCGCGCGTTTCCACGATCTGATCGGGATAGCGCGCCGCCAAGGCGGCAAAACCGGAATAGAAGCGATCTGACATCGCACCAACATGCGCCAGGGCAGCGTCCTGCGCAATCACGTCAAACACGGCCAGGCCCACGGCCATGGCCAGCGGATTGCCGCCAAAGGTGGTGCCATGCACGCCGGTGACCATGCCGCTCGCCGCCTCAGCGCTGGTCAGGCAGGCGCCGATCGGGAAACCGCCACCCAGCGCCTTGGCAATCGCCATGATGTCGGGCTCGGCGCCCGGGAACCACTGGTGGGCAAACAGCTTGCCGGTACGGCCCATGCCGCTTTGCACTTCATCGTGGATCAGCAGCACGCCGTGCTCACGCGTCAGGCGGCGCAGTTCCAGCAGGAATTCGCCCGACAGCGCGCGGGCACCGCCCTCACCCTGCACCGGCTCCACGATCACGGCCGCCGTGGTGGGGCGGGCAATCGCTTCGGCGAGCGCAGGCAGGTCATCCACCGACATCTGGTGGAAGCCGGGCAGGCGCGGGCCGAACCCTTCGAGATAGGTGGGATTGCCCGAGGCGTTGATCGCCGCATAGGTACGCCCGTGGAACGAGCCGGCAAAGCCGATCACGTCGATCCGCTCGGGATTGCCCTTGGCAAAGTGATAGCGGCGCGCGGTCTTGAGCGCCGCTTCAACCGCCTCGGTGCCGGAATTGGCGAAATAGACCAGATCGGCAAAGGTGGCGCCGGTCAGCTTTTCCGCCAGTTCTTCCTGGCCGGGAATGCGGAAGATATTGGAAACATGCCACAGCTTGTGCGCCTGCGCGGTGAGCGCGGCGACCAGCCCGGGATGGGCATGGCCCAGGCTGCACGTGGCGATCCCCGCCACGCAATCGAGGAAGCGGCGGCCGTCGCGCGCTTCCAGCCACACACCTTCACCACGCTCCACTTCGATCTGGGCACGGGCATAGAGCGGCATCAAGGCTTGAGACATGACGATTTCTCCCCGCAATCGAGATGCGGAACTGGTGTTGTTGTTATGAATGAACCGCCCCCGCGCCATGGCACGGGGGCAAACTCTCAGGCGGCGGCCGTCATCTTGAAGATGCCGGTGGCATTGCCGCTGTCAAACGTGAGGTCGAGCTTGCCCGTGGCCGGATCGGCCCGGCGCGTGATGAACTCGAAGAACGAACCCGGCACGGTCTGCGCCGTCAGCGTGCCATCCTCGGCCCGGAACGAGCGCTTGACTTGGGCCGCGCGCAGCGCGGTCTGCCGCACCCGGCCCGAGGCGGACACCTCCACCTTGTCCTTGATGCTGCGGCCTGCCACGCGCTCGCCCTGCGCGGTTGCCTCCACATCAGTGACGCGATCGGTCACGTGGTTGAAGGCATTGCCTTCGGTGGCGATCCAGGCGGCTTCGGCGCTTTCGGCGCGCAGGATCTCATAGTCGCTTTCGAACGGCACCGGGTGCTGGCGATCGAACAGGCCCATCACCACCTTGAGGGCGGCCACGGCATCGTCCTGCGGCACGCTGCCACCGGCGGCAAAACGCGACAGCACCTGCGCCGTGGCGGCATCGAGGCGATCGAGCGCCGGGCCGAACACGCGCACCGCCGCCTTGGCAAAAGCAGGCGAGAACTGATCGACGTGCAATTCGCTGACAAAGAACTGCGGCATGGTTTCGGGCAGCTTGGCATGGCACCACACGTGCCCGGTCATCTTGAGACGCGGCAGCGGATAGATGCCCACCTCGATATAGCCGAGCGGTTCGAGCACGCGGCGGAACGCTTCCACGCCCTGCGGCATGGCGCAACGCGCGCCCTGCGGCAGCAGCACCGTGCGCAGCGCGCCATGATCGAGTACGATGCGGCGGCCCTGGGCCACGCATTCGTCCACATATTCGGCGCCTTCGGGCACGCGCTTCAAAAGATCGGCAAAGAGCACGAGATTGAGCGCCTCGGCAAAACGCAAGGCATCGATACCGTTGACCGGGGCATGACCACCGGTGGGCACCATCGGGGCAGCCAGCGCACGAATCTTTGCCGCAGTCGCATGGTCCAGGACATTTTCAACAAGATCCGCAGCACCGGTTTGTTCGATGGTTGCCAAGTTCTGCATCATGCGCTCTTTCGATCTAATATCGTCCCAAGCCGCAATTTATGATAGGAAAGCCGGGTATCAAAACGGGTAAGCATCATCTGTTGATCGGGTTTTGGAATGAGTGAATCACGCCGCGAGCTTCCCTCGATGACCGCGCTGGCCTGCTTCGTGGCCGCCGCGCGCGAAGGCGGCTTCTCTCGCGCTGGCGCGCAGCTGGGCCTGACGCAAAGCGCAGTCAGCCGCCAGATCGCGCTGCTGGAAGAAAGCCTGCAGACCCCGCTGTTCCAGCGCCACGGCCGCCGCGTTACCCTGAACGAGGCCGGGCGCGCCTACGCGGAGGATATCGAGCCGGCGCTGCGCCGCATCCGCATGGCCACCGCCAAGGCCATGGACCGGGGCAGCCGCCGCGACCTGACCATCGCCACGCTGCCCAGCTTCGGCATGCGCTGGCTCGCCCCGCGCCTGCCCGGGCTGACTGCGCGACACCCCGAACTCACGGTGAACTTTGCCGCGCGCTCGTTCCCGTTCGACTTGCGCGAGGAGCGGTTCGATGCCGCGATCCACTTCGGCGCGGCCGATTGGGACGACGCTGAAATGATCCCGCTGTTCACCGAACAGGCGGTGGTGGCCTGCGCGCCATCGTGGCTGGCGGCCGAAGGGGTGCATGAGCCCGCCGACCTCCTGGGCAAGCCGCTGCTGTTCCAGATTTCACGCCGCAATGCCTGGAACCGCTGGTTCGCCCTTGCTGGCATCGATGGCCTGCCGCCGCTCAAAGGTGCGACCTTCGAACACTTCCTGATGCTGGCCCAGGCCGCCGCCGCCGGATCGGGCGCCGCTCTGCTCCCCCGCTTCCTGATCGAACCGGAACTGCAATCAGGCGCGCTCGTCACCCCTTTCGCCACCGCACTGGCCGACGAGGGGCAATACTACCTCGTCCTGCGCCCCGACTGGCGCGATCACCCCGGCCTCGTCAAATTCCACGACTGGCTGGTCGACGCGGCCAAGGAACAGGGCGCGGCTTGATGCGCCAATAGTTGACGGCGCCCCTCCGTCAGGCCTGCGGCCTGCCACCTCCCCATTCCATGGGGAGGATCTGTGCGATCCGCGCCTGGCAGTTCTGCGCGATAGCGTAAGCGGCCGCTGTGGGATCGCGCAAGACCTCAACCGCTGGCAAGCGCAGCACCTCAACACCTTGCGTGGCGAGCCAGGCATCACGGCGCATATCGTGCTGCGCCCGATCGCCCATGTCGTGAGCTTTACCGTCCACTTCGATGGCGAGACGGGCTGCCGAGCACCAGAAATCGAGGATGTAAGGCCCGATCGGATGCTGCCGGCGCAGCTTCACACCACCCTGACGCCGCCGCAGTGCCTGCCACAGCAGCACTTCGGGCAGCGACATCGCGCGGCGCAAGCGTCGGGCGTTCTGGACGGTGTTCATGGCGCCAGTGAATGCCGCCGCCAAGCTTTTCGGCAAGCGCCACTGAAGCCGATGTGGCGGAATCGATCCTCCCCGTCACCGACGGGGAGGGGGACCGCCGCGCAGCGGTGGTGGAGGGGCTGATCCCTAGAACGTATTATCCCGCGGGAAGCCAACGGGTGGCAAACGCCCGGCGGCGCCGCGGGCGACCTTCCAGGGGAGGAGATCCTTTTCCACGCGGGTGCGGCCGGTTTCGCCGCCCATGGCCCAGGTGAGGCCGTCTTCCAGCTTGAGCGTGATGGCGTCCGACAAGCCGCCATCGCGATAGCGTTGCAGCGTCACCCCCTGCCCCTTGGCCAGGATCGGCACTTCCGACAGGGCAAAGATCACCAGCTTGCGGTTTTCACCCACCACGGCGACGTGATCATGTTCGGGCGCGATCTCGCGCACGATCTTGAGGCTGACGCCGGGCTTGGTCGATACCACGCCGCGCCCCTTGCGGGTTTCGGCCAGCAGTTCGTCCATCTCGGCGGCAAAACCGCGCCCGGTGTTGGCGGCCAGCAGCAACTGGCCCTTGGGCCGATAGACCACCAGCGCCATGATATGCGCATCGGGATCGATATCGACCATGGTGCGGATCGGCTCGCCAAAGCCGCGCGCACCGGGGAGCTTGTCGGCGCCGAGCGTGTAGAACCGGCCATTGTCGAGCGCGACCAGCAGCTTGTCGGTGGTCTGCGCGTGCAAGACCCAGGCCGGGCCATCGCCTTCCTTGAACTTGAACTCGGTATCTAGCGGCAGATGCCCCTTGGCGGCGCGAATCCAGCCGCGTGCGGAAAGGACGACGGTGACCGGCTCTTTCTCGATCATCGCATCCATCGAGAATTCGCGCGTCGGTGCGGCCTCGGCAATCGTGGTGCGGCGGCGACCCAGCGCGGTTTCCGGGCCATACTCCTTGCGCAGCGCCGCCAGTTCACGCTTGAGCCGGGTGCGCTGGCGCGCCGGGCTTTCCAGCAGCTTGTTGAGATCGTCCTGCTCGGCCAGCAGCGCGTCGTGCTCGCGGCGCAGTTCCATCTCTTCCAGCTTGCGCAAGCTGCGCAGGCGCATGTTGAGGATCGCCTCGGCCTGGCGATCGGTCAGGCCGAACTCGGCCATCATCACCGGCTTGGGCTCATCCTCGGTGCGGATGATCTCGATGATCCGATCGAGGTTGAGATAGGCAATGATATAGCCTTCGAGCAGTTCGAGCCGCGCGGCGATCTTGTCCAGCCGGTGCTGCGTGCGGCGCAGCATGATGTCGATCTGGCTGACCACCCATTCCTGCAACAGCAGTTTCAGGCCCAACACACCCGGCGTGCGCTGCGAATCCAGCACGTTGAGGTTGAGGCCAAAGCGCGTTTCCAGGTCGGTCAGCCGATAGAGCGATTCCTTGAGCAGCTCGGGATCGACATTGCGGCTCTTGGGCACAAGCACGATGCGGATGTGCTCGTCGCTTTCATCGCGCACGTCTTCCAGGATCGGCAGCTTCTTGTCGCCGATCAAGGCGGCGATCTGTTCGATCAGCTTGCCCTTCTGCACCATGTAGGGGATTTCGGAAATCACCAGCTGCCACTGGCCGCTGCCCAGCCGCTCGATCCCGCTGCCTTCCCAGGCGCCATCCTCGGTCCGGCCGGTCGAAAAGCGCCCGCGCACGCGGATCGAACCGCGCCCGGTTTCATAGGCAGCCGAAATCGCCGCCGGGCTATCGACCACCACGCCCCCGGTGGGAAAATCGGGGCCGTGGAACACCTCCATCAACTGGGCATGTTCGGCGTGGGGATTGTCGATCAACAGCAGCGTGGCATCGACGATCTCGGCCACGTTGTGGCTGGGAATGTTGGTGGCCATGCCCACGGCGATGCCGCTGGCGCCATTGGCCAGCAGGTTGGGAAACAGCCCCGGAAAGATTTCCGGTTCCTGCTCCTCGCCATTGTAGGTCGGCAGGAAATCGACCGTGCCTTCGTCAAGCCCGGCCATCAGGCGGATCGCCGTCGCGGTCAGCCGCGCTTCGGTGTAGCGATAGGCCGCCGCGTTATCGCCATCGATATTGCCGAAATTGCCCTGCCCCTCGACCAGCGGATAGCGCAGCGCGAAATCCTGGGCGAGGCGGACCATCGCGTCATAGACGCTGGCATCGCCGTGCGGGTGATACTTGCCGATCACATCGCCCACCACGCGCGCCGATTTCTTGAACGCGCCGTTGGGATCGAGCTTCAACTGCCGCATCGCCCACAGCAGGCGGCGGTGCACCGGCTTCAAGCCATCGCGCAGATCGGGCAGCGATCGCGCCGTGATCGTGGACAGCGCATAGACCAGGTAACGCTCCGACAGGGCGGAGTCGAAGGGGGCATCGACGATAGCGTCGAACGGATCTTTGAAATCATCGGCCATGGCCGAATCCGTGTAGCAATACCGTGAACAAAACGAAACCTCCGGAACTGTCATCACGGCGGGCCATTGTGGGCAAGTATCCCCCCGATTTGACGGAGAATGACCATGGCCAAACGCGTGCTGATCCTAGCCACCGACGGCTTTGAACAATCCGAACTGCTTGAACCGAAAAAGGCGCTGGAAGCAGCCGGCATCGAAACCGTAGTCGCCAGCCCCAAGACTGGCTCGATCAAGGGCTGGAACCACACCGACTGGGGTGAAAGCGTCAAGGTAGACATGCGCCTCGATGCCGTGGAAGCAGATGACTTCGACGCCCTGCTGCTGCCCGGTGGCCAGATGAACCCCGATGCGCTGCGGCTCGAATCCCGCGTGATCGAGCTGGTCGAGGAATTCGACGACATGGACAAGCCGATCGCGGCGATCTGCCATGGCCCCTGGCTGCTGGTGGAAGCCGACATCATCGATGGCCGCACGGTAACGGGCTGGCCCTCGATCCGCACCGACCTGGAAAATGCCGGGGCCGATGTGGTGGACCAGGCCGTGGCGATCGACGGCAACCTCATCACCAGCCGCAAGCCCGATGACATCCCGATGTTTGCCCAGGCGCTGATCGATGCGCTGGAGGAAGACGAGGAAGAAGAGGACGAAAAGGGCTGGGAGGAAGAGGAAGAAGGCCTGCTGGAAGACGAAGACGAAGACTAACGCTGCAAGGCCAGACGCCCGCCGCTGAGCCATTGCGCCAGCGGCGGGCTGATGGCCACAAGCAGCCTGCCCAGCAAGAGCGTGGCGCCCAGCGCCAGCAGTGGCTGGGCGAGCAGGAACAAGGGATAAGCCGGCGCTCCCAGCGGGCCAGTCAGGCGGCCGATGGCAGGGCCGGCGCACCAGATCAGGATCAGGTGGCAGCAGAACAGCAGGAACATCGCCGGCTCCAGCCGCAGCAGCACGCCCCCGGCGCGCGTGCCAGCGAGGCGCCAGGCCAGCGCCCAGAAGCAAAGCGCCGTGGCGCCGCGCATGGCCAGATCGACCGCTGCCATCAGCAAGGGCGAGGCCAGCCCCTGCGCTTCGCCATAGAGTTCCAGCCAGATTTTTACCCCTGATAGCACCAGATAGGGTGCCAGGATCAGCACCAGCGGCGCGCCGGCAATCCGCGCAGCCGCATCGTGCCGGCGCACCAGCATGCCCAGGACAAAGAAACCCAGGATGGACGGGCGCTGCAACAGCGGGAAAACCGGCGGCGCCAGGCTCCACGCCAGGGCGGCGACCGCCACCACCGCCAGCGTGCGATCGCCCTGCCGCACTAGCAGCGGCGCGGCGAGCAGGCAGACGAACAGATCGCGCAGGAACGGCATCTGCACGTTGATCTCGTTCGGGTGGGCAAGGCCGGTCAACTCGTTGGCCAACCAGCCCCACGACGTGGGCTGCGGCGCATAGAGCAACCCAAGGTAGGCAGCGCCCGATACCACGACGATGGCAATGGCATTCCATGCCAGCATCGGCACGACCACGGTGCGCGCCTTGCCGGCAAGGAATGCCCGCGCGCCGCGCCGCGCCAGCGACGGGCCCACCAGCCAGCCCGACACCAGGCTGAGCAGCGGCACCGACGAGCGCGCCAAGAGTTCGATCAGGCCCCAGCGCAACAGGCCCTGCGGCGTATGGTCGAGCGCGGTCAACGCCGGGCCATAGAGCCCGGTCCAGGCGTGGACATAGACAATACCCAGGATGCACAGCACGCGGGCCAGGCCAATCGCGCGCGAAGTGCGGACGCGGGTATCGGCAAACGACTGGCTTTCCTGAAACACGGGCGCTGACATCCTTCATCGACGCCCCGCCACGCGATGAACGCGGCGGGGCCGTGGATGTCAAACCCGTCAGGCGGCCAAACGTGCCCCGCACGCGGCCAAGCCCGATCAGCCCTGGTTATCAGCCGGCATAGTATCCCACGCCGACAATGTGGTCACCCACGCGCTGGACCAGCGAGCGCTTGTGCTCCACCCGGTTGTCCACACGGTTGAGCCAGACATAGTCCACCCGGCCGCCGTCCTTGGCCTTGGCGAGCGCGATCATGTCCTGCACGAAGGGGCGGCCTTCGGCATCGGTCATGGCGCTGGCATCGCTGCCAGCAAGCTTGGGATCGGCACCCGACGCTTCATAGCGGCCGGTCATACTGAACACGAAAACGTACAGCTCACGGGTGTGGAACGGGCCGTTGGGATCGTTGAATTCGGCAAAGGCCTTGGGCGCGCCAACGCCTTTCACTTCGGCCACCGCGCGCGAGAGCAGCGCCTGGGCATCGGCCGATCCGGCATGGGCGGCAGCCTGGGCCGGCACGGACGCCAGCGGCACGGTAACACAGGCCATGGCACAGGCCAGGATCAGGCGGGGAAACGTGGGCAACATTGGTCGAGCCTCCTTGGACGCATGGGTCAAACGCCCCGGAAGGAACGCCGCGCGGCGGACTATCGCGCGATCCCCCTTGGGTGAGGCCGGATGTGCCATGCGCTGGCGGCGGTGTCGGTGCGATAGATCAATTGGCGCAAATTTGCCGGAACCATCGTGCGCGCCACCCCTTGATCAGGAACTGGCAGACAGTGCCGATGACTTTGGCCCAGGAGGACGACGATGCCGCAGGGCAGCAAAGACGCCTATACCGACAAGCAGAAGCGCAAGGCGGAGCACATCGAGGAGAGCTATGAAGCGCGCGGCGTAGAGCCCAAGGAAGCCGAAGCGCGCGCCTGGGCCACCGTCAACAAACAGGACGGTGGCGGCAAGAAATCGGGTTCGGGGCGCAAGCACGGCTGACTACAGCCGCGCCCGGCGCCCGATCACCCCAGCCAGTCAACCACCTGGCGCGCCACATCGTTGGCGGCCTGGTTCAAGGCCGGGCCGATTGCGGCGGCATCGTCGCTGACATTGGGCACGCGCGCCTCGAACCGGCGGGTTTCGATCTGCCCGCCCGGCGCTTCCTTCACTGCGTCAAAGCGCACCACGGCGCTGTGGCTCGGCAGGTCATAGCCCATGGCCAGCAGGCGGCCCGAAAGCCGCTGCTGCCACTGGTCGATATCGCTTTCCACCACCAGGCGGCCGCCCTTGGCGCGCAGGGTTTCGGCGATCAGGTGCTGCAACTGGCGCGCCGGGCGTTCGACCCACTGTGTCTTCTTGATGTAGGCCACGTTGCTGGCATCGATCTGCACTGGCACGCGCAGAACCGAGACGCGCGCATCGGCCGAAGGCTCCATCACCACGACAGACTTGGCCAGCGTGCCCGAGGCGCCCTGCCCCGCTGGAACCGTGGCATCAGAGCTGAGCGCCAGCAGCGTGGCGGGCGCTTTGCCGCCGATGCTGACACAGCCCGACAGGCTGAGAGCGGCCACCAGCAGCGCACCGAGAGCCGGGCGCGAGGCGGGGATGAGCGGGCGAAACGGCATGTCAAATTCCCCCAGTGGAGATTTATGGCGCAACGATCAGTGCTTGTAGTCGGGCAGCTTGGGGCTGCCGACCACGCTGCTGACGCCGCGATCGTTGATGCGATCGGTCAATTCACGCAAGGACCGGGTGGTGGCCTGAAGATCACGCAGCGCCGCATCGGCTGCCGGCAGCGTCTGCTGGTCAAACCGCTTGAGCCCCGGCTGCGCCGACTTGGCCGTATCGTTGAGCGCATCAGCCGCCGCCTGGGCAGACTTGAGCGTATCGCGCAGCTGCTTGGCCAGGCCATTGCCCTGGTCGTTGAGCAGGTTGTCGGCCGAACCGGCAACCTTTTCAAAGGCCGACAGGGTATAGGTCGCCTGGCGCAGCGTGGACTGCAGCTCGGCCAGGGTGCGCTGCACCTGGGGCGAGGCATCGGCCAGGTTGGCGGTCATCTTGTCGGTATGCGCCAGGATGTTTTCGATCGACTTCTGGTTCTTGTCAGACAGCACCATGGTCAGGCGCTCGGTCAGGGTGGCCAGGCGCTCCAGCAGCAGCGGCGCGTTGGACAGGATTTCGCCCAGGCCAGAACGCTTGGTCGGGATCACCGGCGCCCCTTCCGGCCCAGGCTGGTCGATCGGCGGCGCACCCTTGACGGCGCCGGCCAGCTGGATCGTGGAAACACCGGTAAAGCTGCCCTGGATGCTGGCAGTGGTGCCCATCAGGATCGGCACGCGCTTGTCGATGGCGATGCGCACGCGCACGAACTCCGGGTCTTTCTCCCACAGTTCGATGTCTTTTACCTGGCCCGAGGGCACGCCCGAAAACGACACTTCCGATCCCTTGGCCAGGCCATCGACCGATTGCTTGAAGAAGATGTCGTATTCGTTCTGCGCGTTCTGGTTCAGCCGCGCGATCCAGATGGTGAGCACCGCCGCGCCGATCAACAGCAGCAGCGTGACGGCCCCGACCCAGATATGGTTTGCCCGCGTTTCCATCGCTTATTCCTGTTCCATCGCGGAGGTGGCCGCCTCGGGATTGGGTTTTACCACATGGGCCGCTTCGCGATCTTGCGCATCCTTGGCCGCCCGGCCGCGCGGTCCGTTGAAATATTCCTGGATCCACGGGTGATCCAGCGCCAGCAGTTCGGGGATCGTGCCCACGGCAATCACCTTCTTGTCGGCGAGCACTGCCACCCGATCGCAGATTTCGTACAGCGTATCGAGATCGTGGGTGATCAGGAACACGGTCAGCCCCAAGGTTTCCTGCAGGCTGCGGATCAGGGTATCGAACGCGGCAGCCCCGATCGGATCGAGCCCGGCGGTCGGCTCGTCCAGGAACAGCAGTTCGGGATCGAGCGCCAGCGCGCGCGCCAGGCCAGCGCGCTTCTTCATCCCGCCCGAAAGCTCTGACGGATACTTGCTGGTGGCATTGGCCGGCAGGCCCGACAGCAGCACCTTGTAGCGCGCGATTTCGTGGCGCAGTTCGTCGGTGATCTCGGGATAGAATTCGCGCAGCGGCACCTCGACGTTTTCCGCCACGGTCAGCGTGGAAAACAGCGCCCCGCCCTGAAACAGCACGCCCCACTGGCTGCGAATATCGATATCGTCATCATCGCGTGCGTCGGTGATCGAGCGGCCGAGCACCTCGATCGAACCTTCCTGCGGGATCTGCAGGCCGATGATCGAGCGCATGAGCACCGATTTGCCGGTGCCCGAGCCACCCACCACGCCGATGATCTCGCCCCGCTTCACATCGAGATCGAGACCGTCGTGGATCACATGGTCGTCAAAGCGATTAACCAGCCCACGCACGCGGATCGGGTAATCGCCTTCGAATTCGTCGGGGATCGGCGCCAGGTGCGCCTGGGGATCATGCATGGCTCACCCCCAGCCGATCTTGGTGAAGAACACCGCAAAGAAGGCGTCGAGCACGATCACCGTAAAGATCGCCAGCACCACGGCAGAGGTGGTGCGCGTGCCCACTTCCTCGGCATTGGTCTTGACCTGCATGCCCTGGTAGCAGCCGGCGAGCGCGACGATCAGGCCGAACACCGGCCCCTTGACCAGCCCGACCCACACGTCGTGGATCGGCACCACTTCCTGGATGCGCGCCAGGAAGGTGAGGAACGGAATGCCCAGCGACACCGAGCCCAGAAACGCGCCGCCGATGATGCCCAGCACCGACGAATAGATGCCCAGCAGGGGCAGCATGATCATCGTCGCCAGAATGCGCGGCAACACCAGCGCCTCGGTCGGCGAGACGCCGATCGTGCGCATGGCGTCCACTTCCTCGGTCAGCTTCATCGTGCCCAGCTGCGCGGCAAAGGCCGATCCCGATCGCCCGGCGACCATGATCGCGGTCATCAGGATGCCCAGCTCACGCAGGGTCAGGCGGCCGACGAGGTTGATCGTATAGATTTCCGCGCCAAACTGCTGCAGCTGCACCGCCCCCTGCTGCGCGATCACCACGCCGACCAGGAAGCTCATCAGCCCGACAATGCCGAGCGCGTTGACGCCCACCAGTTCCATCTGATGGACAAGCGCGAGTCCGCGAAAGCGGCGCGGATGGCGCAGCGTCATGCCGATCGCCGAAATCGCCTGGCCCAGGAAGCCGATGATCTGCAGGAACCCCACCGCCAGCGCGATGACCATCTTGCCCACTTCATCGGGCACGCGCTCGATCAGGGGCAGGCGCGGGGCGCGGATGCTTTCGCGGTTTTCGTCGGTCTTGCTGATCGCGTTGATCAGCCGTTCGGCCTCGTCGCGGCAATTGACGATCTTGGCGCCGAGCTGCTGTGACAGGCGCCACACCGTCCAGGCGCCAACGGTGTCCATGCGTTCTACGTCGCTGACATCGATCTCGTCCACCGGATCGGCGATCTGGCGCAGGCGCCGATCGACCAGACCCAGGGAAGATACCACCATCGGGCCGCTGAAGTGCAGCACATTGCCGCCACCGCCCTGGCCCGGCTCTATCGTGAAATCGGCTAAGGCTCTCATCCTGCCCACTTCATGGGCGAAAATGGAGGGGGCGACAAGTGCATCACGTGCGGCGAAACGCAGGAAGCGGCTTTTCCGTTCCCGCCGCCGCTTGCGATAGCGGGCGGCAACTGGCAAGGCGCCAGCCATGAGCGAGACCATTACGCAGCAGGAATCGGGCCAGGACCAGCTGGCCAAGACGTTCGAACCGGGCGCTATCGAGGCGCGCTGGTATGGCCATTGGGAAGGCAAAGGCCTGTTCCGCCCGGAACGCCCCGATGCCACCCCGTTCACCATCGTGAACCCGCCGCCCAACGTAACCGGCTCGCTCCATATCGGCCATGCGCTGGACAACACGCTGCAAGACATCGTGATCCGCCACGAACGCCTCAAGGGCAAGGACGCGCTGTGGGTAGTGGGCACCGACCACGCCGGCATCGCCACGCAGATGGTGGTGGAACGCCAGCTGGAAGCGAACCAGGACAAGCGCACCAACTACACGCGCGAGCAGTTCGTGGACAAGGTGTGGGAATGGAAGGCGGAAAGCGGCGGCACCATCACCCGCCAGCTGCGCCGCCTGGGCTGCTCGATGGACTGGAGCCGCGAGCAGTTCACCATGGACCCGCACTTCACCCGCGCGGTGGTCAAGGTCTTCGTTGACCTGCACAACCAGGGCCTGATCTACCGCGACAAGCGGCTGGTCAACTGGGACCCCAAGCTCAAGACCGCGATTTCCGACCTCGAAGTGGAAACGCGCGAGGTGCAGGGCCATTTCTGGCGCTTCCGCTATCCCCTCGCCGATGGCGTGACGCTCGACAGCGGGGCCGATCATATTGTCGTTGCCACCACGCGCCCGGAAACCATGCTGGCCGACATGGCGGTGGCCGTGCACCCCGACGACGAACGCTACAAGAGCGTGATCGGCAAGCATGTCGTGCTGCCGCTGACGGGCCGGCGCATTCCGATCGTGGCCGACGAACACGCCGATCCCGCGCTGGGCACCGGCGCGGTGAAGATCACGCCGGGTCACGATTTCAACGACTTCGAAGTGGGCAAGCGCGCCGGCATCGAAGCACGCGACATGCTCAACATGCTCGATGCCGAGGCCAAGGTGGTGCAGACCGACGATGGCCTGATCCCCGACGCATTCGTCGGCCTCGATCGCTTTGACGCGCGCAAGGCCGTGGTCGAGGCGCTCAAGGCGCAAGGCCTGCTCGTGCCCCATGTCACCAAGGACAAGGACGGCAACGAGACCGAGCACGACGCCGAACCGCGCACGATCCAGACGCCCTATGGCGATCGCGGCGGCGTGGTGATCGAACCCTGGCTGACCGACCAGTGGTATGTGAATGCCGAATTCCTTGCCCGTAAGCCGATCGAGGCGGTGCGCTCGGGCGCCATCGAAATCGTGCCCAAGTCGTGGGAAAAGACCTTCTTCAACTGGATGGAAAACATCCAGCCCTGGTGCGTCTCGCGCCAGCTGTGGTGGGGCCACCGCATTCCGGCGTGGTATGATGCCGATGGCAAGGCCTATGTCGCGGAAACCGAGGAAGAGGCGCAGGCCCTTGCCGGCAACAAGCCGCTCACCCGCGACGAAGACGTGCTCGACACGTGGTTCTCCTCCGCGCTGTGGCCCTTCGCCACGCTGGGCTGGCCCGACGATACCACGCTGGTGCAGCGCCACTATCCCAATGACCTCCTGGTTTCGGGCTTTGACATCCTGTTCTTCTGGGATGCGCGCATGGCCATGCAGGGCCTGCACTTCATGAACGAAGTGCCGTGGAAGCGGCTCTACCTGCACGGGCTGGTGCGCGCGGCCGATGGGCAGAAGATGTCCAAGTCCAAGGGTAACGTGGTCGACCCGCTGGGCCTGATCGACAAGTACGGCGCCGACGCGCTGCGCTTCTTCATGGCGGCAATGGAAAGCCAGGGCCGCGACGTGAAGATGGATGAGAAGCGGGTGGAGGGCTATCGCAACTTCGCCACCAAGCTGTGGAATGCAGCGCGCTTCTGCCAGGCCAACGGCATTGCCGCCTCCACCACGCTGGAAGCCCCGCAGGCGACCAGCGCGGTCAACCGCTGGATCGTGGGCGAAGTGGTGGAAACCGTCGCCGCGCTCGACCAGGCGATGGCCGACCTGCGCTTCGATGCGGCCGCCAATACGATCTACCACTTCGTGTGGGACACGTTCTGCGACTGGTACATCGAGCTGATCAAGGGTTCGTTCGACGATGAAACCCGCGCCGTGGCCGGCTGGGTGCTCGACCAGATCCTGGTGATGCTCCACCCGTTCATGCCCTTCGTGACCGAAGAGCTGTGGCACGCACTTGGCGCCCGCGACAACGAACTGATCGTGGCTCGCTGGCCCGCGCCGCAGGCCAGCGTCGACGCCGATGCCAAGGCCGAAGTCGAGTGGTTGATCGCGCTGGTTTCCGCGCTGCGCACCGCCAAGAACGAACTGGGCATTGCGCCCGGCGCCCGGCTCGATGCCTATCTGGCCACCCCGAGCGAGCGCACCGCCGCGATCATCGCCGCCAACCCGGCCGCGATCGAACGCCTGGCGCGCCTTTCGGCGATCCACTTCGCGCCCGCCCCGGCCGGCGCTGCCATGCAGATCGTGGCGGGCGATGCCACGCTGGTGGTGCCGCTGGAAGGGATCATCGACATCGCCGCGGAAAAGGCCCGCCTGGAAAAGGCCCTGGCCGCCGCGCAAAAGGAAGCCAAGGCCCTCGAAGGCCGCCTGGGCAACCCGTCGTTCGTCGAACGCGCCAAGCCCGAAGCGGTGGAAAAGGCCCGCGCCGACCACGCCCACCACAGCGCGGAAAGCCAGCGCCTGGCCGCTGCCTTGGCGCGGCTGGGGTAAAAAACCATCGTGCTGTGCCTCGCACCACCCCGGCATATCCTTCCAAAGAAAGCGAAGGGCTGGGCCGTACCCTCCCCCTCCTCTTCAGAGGAGGGGGTCGGGGGGTGGTGGAGGCCAAATCCACCTTTGCGCCAGAGCTTCCACCACCCCCAACCCCCTCCTCTGAAGAGGAAGGGGCTTGAGCGTTGTGCGCCAGTCACAGAGCGCTGCCCATGACCATCGCTCTTGCCACCACCACCCCCGGCGAGCCGGAAATCTTCGCCTCGTTGCAGGGCGAAGGGCCATCGGCGGGGCGACCGTCGCTGTTCATCCGCCTGTCGCGCTGCAATCTGGCCTGCCAGTGGTGTGACACGGCCTATACCTGGCGGTTTACCGGCGACAACCGCCCGCACCGCGATGACCAGGCGTTCGCGCGCAGCACCAACCAGCTGATCCTGCCCGAAGACGACGTAGTCGCCCGTCTGCTGGCCTTTCCGCAAGACCGCGTGGTGGTAACCGGGGGCGAGCCGCTGTTGCAGGCCGCCGCGCTGGCCCGTGTGCTGGCGGCGCTCAAGGCGGCGCGGCCCGGCCTGCATGTGGAGATCGAAACCAACGGCACGGTTGCCCCCTCGCCCGCGATCGATCCGCTGATCGACCAGTTCAACGTCTCGCCCAAGCTGGCGCATTCGGGCAACCCGGCGGAACTGGCGCTGATCCCCGAGCGGCTGACCGCCTGGGCAGCCGATGCGCGCGCATTCTTCAAGTTCGTGGTGGCCAGCCCGGCCGATTGCGACGAGGTCGCCGCGCTCCAGGCCTGCTACGGCATCCCGGGCGAACGCCTGTTCGTGATGCCCGAGGGTACTGACAGCGAAACCCTGCGCGGCCGCGAGAAGTGGCTGTCAGCGCTCGCCCTGGAGCAGGGCTGGCGCATGACCGACCGGCTCCACATTCACCTCTACGGCGACACGCGCGGAACCTGAGACCAACTGCGGAACCATTCGTCGCAAGCGCCCTGCCCGCCGGTTCCCCACCTTGCTATGCCTTTGCCGGGATACGCAAAGGGACAAGAACCATGAGGGTCACTCCACTACTGGCTGCGGCGCTGATCGCCGCAGCGCTGCCCGGTGCAGCACGCGCCGATGATCCTACTGATCCGTCGATGCGCAGCAGCGCCGCGCGGATGCGCGATCATGAGGCGATCCGCCGCATGAATCAGGCCCAGCTGGACTATGTGCGCAAGCGCGATGCCCGCTGGGCCCGCGAATATCGCCAGCAAGCCTCGCGCAGCGAGAGCAGCGGCTATGGCGCGGGATATGGCTATGACAATGATGGCGGCTATGCCCAGGCGCAGGCCCAATACCAGCGCGATCTGGCCGCCTGGCGCCAGGCCGTGGCCGATTGCCGGGCCGGCTATTACGACGCCTGCGGCCGCTGACGCCGGCATAAAAAATCCCCCTCCTTGAACCAAGGAGGGGGCCGGTCATCGCGTGCAGATGGCGCGATCAGAACGGGATATCGTCGTCCAGATCGTCGGCGAAGCCGCCGCCGCCGCCACCCTGGTTCCAGGTGCTGCCGCCGCCCGAGGACGACCCGCCGCCAAAGCCACCGCTGCCACCACCACGCGAACCGCCGCTGCTCGAGCCGCCGTCGTTCCAGCCGCCTCCGCCAGAGCGCTGACCGCCGCCACCACCACCGCCGGCACCGCCCTGCGGGCCGTCGAGCATCGTCAGCGCGCCGCCGATGCCGGCCACGACCACTTCGGTGCTGTAGCGGTCATTGCCGCTCTGGTCCTGCCACTTGCGGGTGCGCAGCTGGCCTTCGATATAGACCTTGCTGCCCTTGCGCAGGAAACGTTCGACCACGCCAATCAGGCCATCGCCGTTGATCACGACGCTGTGCCATTCCGTGCGTTCCTTGCGTTCGCCGGTGTTGCGGTCCTTCCAGTTTTCCGAGGTGGCAATGCGCAGGTTCGCAATCTTGCCGCCGTTCTGGAACGACTTGATCTCCGGGTCGGCCCCCAGGTTGCCGATCAGAATGACTTTGTTGACGCTGCCTGCCATCGAATCTCGTCCCTATGGAATTCAGTCGCGCCTGATAGCGCATCGCTTGCGGTTAGCGCGAGTCTGCTATCCACTGCTTGTTAGCCCAATCCGAACGCCACCGCGGTCCAATAGGTGATCCCGGCAAAGGCATAGGCCAGCGCGAAGAGATAGCCGAGCATGAAGCCCGGCCACTTCCAGCCGTTGGTTTCACGCCGGGTCACCGCAATGGTCGACATGCACTGCGGCGCAAACACGAACCACGCCAGGAACGCCAGCGCGGTCGCCAGGCTCCAGTGGTGCTTGAGCTCGTCACCCAGGGCGCGGCCCTGCGCATCCTCGTCGCTGTTGTCCACGGCATAGCTGGTGGCGAGCGAGGACACCGCCACTTCGCGCGCAGCCATCGACGGGATCAGCGCCAGCGCGATATCGCGGTTGAAACCGATCGGTTCGACCACCACGGCGAGGCCATTGGCAATGTGGCCGGCGATCGAGGCATCGACCTGGCTCTTGCCCGGCTCGGCGCGCGGGAAGTTGAGCAGCAGCCACAGCACCACCGTCACGGTAAAGATCATCGTGCCGGCGCGGCGCAGGAATACCCAGGCGCGCTGCCACAAGCCCAGTGCCAGATCCTTGACCGTGGGCAGCTGATACTTGGGCAACTCCATAATGAAGCCCGAGGCCGCGCCCTTGGTGATCGAGCGGCGCAGCACCAGCGCCACGACCATGGCACCGACGATGCCGGCAACGTAGAGCCCGAACAGCACCAGCCCCTGCAGGCCCACGCCCGGCAGCACCCGCGTATTGGGAATGAACGCCGCGATGATCACGGCATAGACCGGCAGCCGGGCCGAACAGGTCATCAGCGGGGCGATCAGGATCGTGGTCAACCGGTCCTTGGGATCGGTGATGCTGCGCGTGGCCATAATGCCGGGAATGGCGCAGGCAAAGCTCGACAGCAGCGGAATGAAGCTGCGCCCGGACAGTCCCACGCCGGCCATCATGCGGTCCATCAGGAACGCGGCGCGCGCCATGTAGCCGGTCGCCTCCATCACCAGGATGAAGAAGAACAGGATGAGGATCTGCGGCAGGAACACGATCACCGCGCCCACCCCGCCGATGATCCCGTCGGTCAGCAGATCGCGCAGCAGCGAGGCGGGCAATTCGCTGCGCGCCAGATCCTGCAGGGCAGAGGCGGCGCCATCCAACCCGTCCTGAAACGGCTTGGCCCAGGTGAAGACGGCCTGGAACACCACGAACAGCAGGGCAAAGAGCACCGGCGGGCCCAGCCAGGGATGCAGCAGCAGCCGGTCCATGCGCGCATGGATGCGATGGCGCGCGGTTTCGGAAAGCGTGGCGCCCTGCGCCATCTGCCGCGCCAGCAGCCGCCGTTCGGGCAGCGTCACATGCACGCGCGCCGCCGGGGTTTCATCGCCAGCGGCAGTGTCGCGCGCCACGGCGATGGCCGCGGCCAGCTCGGCCAGCCCCTTGCGCCGCACCGCCACGGTTTCGATCACCGGCACGCCCAGTTCGGCAGCGAGCGCGGCAGCATCGATCGTCAACCCATCGCGCGCGGCGAGATCGACCATATTGAGCGCCACGACCGTGGGCCGGCCCAGTTCCAGCACTTCCTGGGCAAAGACCAGGTGCTGTTCCAGGTTGGAAGCGTCGAGCACGATGACCAGGACGTCAGGACGCACCTGGCCAACCTGCTCGCCCATGATGACCTTGCGGGTCACTTCCTCGTCAGGGCTAGTGGCGGCAAAGCCATAGGAACCGGGCAGATCGACCAGTTCGACCGGCTCGCCACTGGGCAGCAGCAGGCGCCCCGCCTTGCGCTCCACCGTCACGCCCGGATAGTTGGCGATCTTCTGGCGCGCGCCGGTCAGCGCGTTGAACAGCGCGGATTTTCCGGCATTGGGATTGCCCACCAGCGCGGCGACAAATGGCCCCCTGCTCATGCCGCCAGCTCTTCCACGTGCATCGCGCGAGCATGGATGCGGCGCAGCGCCACGGTCATCCGCCCAATCTCGATCGCCAGGGGATCGCGGCCCAGGAACACCCCGCGATAGGCAAGGCGCACCTGCGCCCCTTCGTCAAAGCCCAGGGCGCGCAGGCGCTGCGCCTCTTCAGGCACCAGCGCGGCCCAATCGACCGAGGCGATTCGGGCATCGTGGCCCAGCGGTAGTTCATCGAGCGTCACAGCAGCCCCGCTGCCATAGCCCAGCCGCTTATGCAAGTCGTTCGCAAGAAGATTGATCGCGATCAATTCATCAAACGGCCTGACGGCGCGCGCGAATGGGTGAGCGACCGGGTCAGCGGGCGGGATAGCGCAGCCGGCCGAGCAGGCGCACCGGGCTGAACCGCTCGCCCTCACGCTTGAACAGCCCCGCTTTCAGCTTTTCGAACCGCATCACGCCCTCGATCCGGCGATCGAGGAACGCGCGCGTGTCGGCATGGTCCTCGCTGCGATCCTCGGCAAAGACGGCCAGCGTGGCGGCATAGAGCGCGGCCAGCGTCGCGCGCTTGCTGTAATGGTTGAGATCGGTGGCGGTATCGCCCGCCAGGCGCCACATGGCGTCCGCGCTGTGCCAGCCCAGCTTGAGCGTCTGCGCGCTGTTGCGCGGGCGGGCCATCTCGATCAGGGCGCGGCGCAGCGCCTCTTCCATGCCCGACAGGGCATCGAGGCGGAACTGCACCAGGCGGCGGATACGCTCGCGAATCTTGAGTGTGGCCAGTTCGCTGGCCGGCAGGGCACGGGCCATGTCGGCATCGATCCGCGCAATCCACGCGGCGATCATGGTCATCGCCGCGCCGCTTTCGCCCACGCCATAGGCCAGGCGCGCCACGGCGGGATCGAGCCCGACGGCGAGCGCAGCACTATCGACCGCCGCGCCGGTCCACCCGTCGAACATGGCCGCTTCGGCCACCAGCGGCGCGAGTTCGATGCGCAGCTGATCGAGATCGAGCGTTTCCAGCGTGGCCGCATCGGGCATGGCGATCATGGCAAGTCTCCGGGTTGGAACATCAACGCATCAGTGATCAGAACGTGGGGCCATAGGTTTGCGCCGCCTTGCCGGTCTGGCGCTTCTTGGCGGCGGCCTCAAGCTCGTCCGAAATCGCCTCGGCATGGTCAAGCGTGGCATAGTCGCGGGCCGAACGGCCGGAATTGTCGGGCCGATCGGGGTTGGCGCCGGCCTTGAGCAGCGCGCGCACCATGGCGAGGTTGTGGCCGTGAACCGCCGTGATCAGCGGCGTTTCGCCGGTGTTGTTGGGATCATCCACCCGCGCGCCCACCGAAATGAGGAAGTCCACGCCTTCCAGGAAATTGAGGTTGGCAGCCACCACCAGCGGGGTGACGCCCTTGTTGTCGCGCGCGTTGACGTTGGCACCCTTGCCCACCAGGAACTGCATCCACAAGAGGTCGCGCCTCTGCGTCACGATATGCAGCGCGGTTTCGCCGGTCGATACGTCCTTGGTGTTAACGATCTGGCTGGCAGGATTTTGCAGCGCCTCGTTCACCTTGTCGCCGTCCTTCTTGCGCACGGCATCAAGGAACTTGTAGCTTTCCGAGAACTGGGCCAGCGCCGGGCCGGCCGGCAGCAGCACCGCAGCAGGCGCCAGGGCGCACAGGGCAAGAGCGATGCGGCGCGAATTGGCCCTCTTGATCGACACGGCTGCATTCCTCCTCTGGCGTGGCCACGGTGCACGTGGCCCTTGCAAGCGCGCTGTTAGCAGAGCATGAACCGCCACGCCATGGATCACCCCTCGTTCTTGCCGATTATTGCCCGCAAGTGCCTGTCGGCACTGGCGCTGGCCACCGCCCTCACCCTGCCGCTGGCGGCCTGCAACAATGCCGCGCCGGCATCGGATGCGCCGCTGGCCGGGGCACAGCTGGGGGGCGATTTCACTTTGGTGAACGAAGCCGGCAAGACCGTGCATGCCGCCGATTTCGCCGGCAAATATACCGTGTTCTATTTCGGCTATACCTATTGCCCCGATGTCTGCCCGCTCGACGCCGCCAACCTGATGCAGGGCTATCACGCCTTTGCCAAAGCGCACCCGGACAAGGCCGCCCGCCTCGTGCCTATTTTCGTCTCGATCGATCCGGCCCGCGATACGCCGCAGGTGCTGGCGCAGTTCACCGGCAATTTCGGCAAGGAACTGGTCGGACTTACGGGCAGCTCCGACCAGATCGCCACCGTGGCCAAGGAATTTGCCGTCTATTACCAGAAGCGCGCCGCACCCAAGGGCGCCGCGCCCCAGGCCTATCTGATGGACCACAGCCGCGCGGCCTATCTGATGGGGCCCGATGGCAAGCCGATTGCCCTGCTGCCGGTGGAACAGAACGGCGAGGCCGTGGCCGCCGAACTGACGCGCTGGGTGCGCTGAGGCCATGGCCACGCCCACCAATACCGGCGCGCCGCAGGATCGCTTCTGGGACCGCCCGATCGAAACCCTGTCGCGCGATGAATGGGAAGCGCTGTGCGATGGTTGCGGCAAGTGCTGCCTGCACAAGCTGGAAGACGAAGACACCGGCGAAGTCTATCACACCAACGTCGCCTGCCGCCTGCTCGACACCAAGACCGCGCGCTGTAGCGACTATCGTCACCGCCGCGCCATGGTGCCCGATTGCCTGCGGCTGACCCCGCGCCTGGTGGCGCAAGTGGCCTGGCTGCCGACAACCTGTGCCTATCGCCTGCGCGCCGCCGGCGAGCCGCTGCCCGCCTGGCACTACCTGGAAAGCGGCGATCGCCAGGCCGTGCACCGCGCCGGGGTTTCGGTGGTGGGCAAGGCGATCAGCGAAGTGGTGGCCGGCCCGCTGGAAAACCATATCGTCAGCGATGTCGAATGGGATGGCGACGCGCCCGGCAGCCCGCGCGCGCCGATCGGCTTTCGCCTGCCGTGATCGACTGGCTGCGCCGCGCTGCCGAACCGGAAGCGGCCCAGGCACCTGCGCCGGTGGTCAACGTGGCCGGCCGCGCCCTGGCCGTGGAAGTGCGCCGCCTGCGCCAGGCCCGGCGGATGACCTTGCGGCTGGCGCCCGATGGCAGCGCCGCACGCGTCTCGATGCCCACCTGGGCACGCACCGCCGATGCCCTGGCCTTTGTGCGCGAGCGGGCCGATTGGTTGGCCGCGCAACTCGATCGCCTGCCGCCGCCGCTGGATCTGGCACCGGGTTGCGCCCTGCCCTTTCGCGGCGACGTGCTCACGGTGTCGTGGGACACGCGCAATCCACGCCGCCCGGTGGTGGACGATGGCGCCTTGCTGGTCGGCGGCCCGGTGGAGCAACTGCCCGCGCGGGTGCAGCGCTGGCTGGCGGCAGAAGCGCTGCGGCTGTGCACCGCAGACCTGGCGCACTATTGCGCGCGCGCCGGCGTGGCCGTGCCGCCACTCGGGCTGTCGAGCGCCAAGCGGCGCTGGGGCAGTTGCGCGTCCGATGGCACGATCCGCATCAACTGGCGCCTGATCATGGCGCCTGATGCCGTGCGCCGCTCGGTCGTGGCGCACGAGGTCGCCCACCTTGTCCATTTCGACCACAGCCCGGCGTTCCATGCCCTGCTCGCCCAGCTGTTCGAAGGCAGCGTCACGGCCGCCAATCGCTGGCTCAAGGCCGAAGGGCGCGGGCTTTATCGCCTGTTCGGATAACGCGCACCGGCAAAACCGGCGACTCATTTGCCATCCGTCGTTCTGATCCCTATCTGAAGCGCGATGAAAGGCTTTTTCCGCAATGTCTCCCCGCTGCGCGCAGTGCGGGATTTCTGGCAAGTGCTTGGCGCGCCCAGCGAATACCGCACGCGCGCGCTGATTATGGCCGGGCTGGTGACAGGGGGCATCTTCTACCTGATGACCCAGCAGGAAGGCCGTGGCCTGCCGCGCCCACCGACGATCATCTATTTCGAATCCTGGCGCGCCGATCGCAGCGATGCCGATATCATCAAGGGCAACATCGCCGCGCAGAAGCAGGCCGATGCCGAGGAAGCCGCCGAAGAGCAGCGCCAGGAAGACATCCGCAAGATGTACAAGGCGGTCGGCGCCGCCACCGGCATCGACACGCAAAAGATGTATGACGACGGCACCAAGGAGCGTGCCGCCGAAAAGAAGGCCGAGGCCGAAAAGAACGCCGCGCTCTATCGCCAGATCACGGGCAAGCCGGTGCCGACCCTACCCACGCCCGCGCCTGATGCCGCCAAGCCCTGAGGATGATGCGCGCTGGCTGGCAACGGCCGCCGCGCTCTCTGCCCGTGGCCGCCCGCTGAGCGCGCCCAACCCCGCCGTGGGCTGCGTCATCGTGCGCGCCGGCCGCGTGATCGCGCGCGGTTGGACCCAGGCTGGCGGCCGTCCCCATGCCGAAGCGATGGCGCTGGCCTCGCTCAGTGGCGATGCACGCGGCGCCACCGTCTATGTCAGCCTTGAACCTTGCGCCCATGCCTCTGCGCGCGGTCCGGCCTGCGCCGATCTGCTGGTGGCCGCCCGCCCGGCGCGGGTGGTGGTGGGGCAAACCGATCCCGATCCGCGCACTGCCGGCGCCGGCATCGCGCGGCTGCGCGCAGCGGGCATTGCCACCGATCTCATGCCATCCGCGCCCTGTGCGACGGCGCTGGCCGGCTTCCTGCTGCGCACCACGGCGGGCCGCCCGCACGTCACGCTCAAGCTCGCGCTGACGCTCGATGGCGCGATCGCGCTGGCCAACGGACAAAGCCAGTGGATTACCGGGCCAGAGGCGCGCGCCCATTGCCATGCCGAGCGCGCGCGGGCCGACGCCATCCTGGTGGGCGGCGGCACGCTGCGCGCCGATGTTCCTCGGCTCGATGTGCGGCTGCCAGGGCTGGAAGCCCGCAGCCCGCAGCGCTGGGTCTTGACCCGTGGCTCCGCGCCGCAGGGTTGGCGCGCCGCGGCCGATATTACCGCGCCCGGCGCCTTTGGTGATGCGCAGTGGTTGTTCGTCGAAGGGGGCGCAGGCGCTGCCGCCGCGTTCCTCAAAGCCGACATGGTCGATCGCCTGCTGCTCTATCGCGCGCCGATCCTGGTTGGTCCCGGCCTTGCCGCTGTGGGCGATCTCGGGCTGGAAACCCTCTCCGCCGCGCATGGCCGATGGGACATGGGCCCCGCATGCCGGCTTGGCAGCGACACCCTCACCGTCTACCACCGCCGCCGCTAACGCATAAGGAAAGCCAAGCGCCATGTTTACCGGGATCGTCACCGAAGTGGGCAACGTGATTGCCATTGCCGACAAGGGCGACAAGCGCGTGACGATCTCCTGTGCGATGGACCCGGCGCGCATCGCTATCGGCGCCTCGATCGCCTGTTCGGGTGTGTGCCTCACCGTGGTGGAAAAGGGCGGCGTTGCCGGTGAGGCCTGGTTTGCCGTCGACGTTTCGGGCGAAACCATCAGCCGCACTGCCCCGGCGCAATGGCAGGCCGGCGCACCGGTCAACCTGGAGCCGGCGCTGCGGCTGGGCGATGAACTGGGCGGGCACATCGTGACCGGCCATGTCGATGCCTTGGGCGAGATCGCCAGCATTACCCCCGAAGGCGGTAGCCTGCGCGTGATCATTACCGCCCCGCCTGCCCTTGCGCACTATATCGCGCCCAAGGGCTCGATCACTGTCGATGGCGTGTCCCTGACGGTGAACGAGGTGGCCGATCAGAGCGACGGCACCTGCCATTTCGCGCTCAACATCATTCCCCACACCGCGCAGATCACCACGCTGGGCCAGTTTGCGCCCGGGCGCCAGGTCAACCTCGAGATCGATGTCCTTGCCCGCTATCTGCAGCGCATGCAAAGCCTGTCGCGTCAGGCCTGAGCCATCTCACGCACCAGTTGCGCCACCAGGTCTGCGGCGGGCATGGCCCGCGCCTGGGCCACGCCGCTGCCGGCCCATTGCGCGCCAAAGCCGTCTTCGCCGTGCGACTGGGCGGCGGCATCCAGCGCCTTGCCGGCGGCATAGGCACGGGGATAGTCGGGCACCGGTGGCAGGTTGCCCAGCGCGGTAAAGCGATTGGCCAGGCACCGCGCCGGGCGACCGGAAATGGCGCTGGTCATCACCGTGTCGCGCGCGGCCAGCAGCGCCGCGCGATAGCCCGGCCGCGCCGCGCTTTCCGGGCAGGCGACAAAGGCCGTGCCCAGTTGCGCGGCCATCGCGCCATCGGCAATCGCCGCGCGCATGCCCTGCCCGGTCATGATGCCGCCCGCTGCCACCACCGGCAGCACGGTTTCGCGGCGCACGGCACGCACCAGGTCGCGCGTCGGCAGCCTGGCATCGGGCGCCGCAGGATCGAACATGCCGCGATGGCCGCCGGCCTCCCAACCCTGCGCAACGATCAGGTCAAGGCCCGCATCGGCGACCGCGCGGGCCTCGGCCACGTTGGTCGCCGTGGCCGCCATCACGCACCCTGCGCCACGCAGGGCCGCAAGCACATCGCCAGCAGGTAGCCCGAAATGAAAACTGACCATCGGCGGCGCCAGTTCCACCAACAGCGCCTGCATGGCCGCATCGTCGGCAAAGCTGCGATAGATGGTGGCCAGTTCTTTGGGCGGCTGCGCCCCGAACGCGGCGAATTGCAGCGCCAGCGCCGCGCACCAGGCTGCCTCGCGCACGGTGTCGACGCGCGGCGTGGCATGGACGAAAACATTGACGTTGAATGCAGCGCCAGTGGCAGCCCGCAGGGCGGCGATCATGGCGCGTGCGCCGGGCGCATCGGTGGCGCCCACCGCGATCGAGCCCAGGCCGCCGGCATCTGACACCGCCGCCGCCAGGGCCGGCGTGGATACACCCGCCATCGGCGCCTGGATCAGGGGAATGCGCAGGCCGAGACGCTGCCACAGGTGTGTTGCAGCATCCCGGCCCGCCATCGGTTGCATCAGGCCGTGGCGACGTCGCGCAGGGCTTCGATGAACTGGGCGATGTTGCCCGTCGTAAGGCCGGCGATGTTGATACGGCCAGTGCCGGCCATATAGACACCATGGCGCTCGCGGATCGTCAAGATCTGCTCGGGCGACAGCGGCAGCATCGAGAACAGGCCGTTCTGCGTGCCCAGCACGTTCATGGCGATGGGGCCAACCTGGCCGGCGGCGGCCAGCTGGTCACGCACCCAGCGCATGCGGTCGCGCATTTCGTCCAGCTCTGCCAGCCACAGCTTGGTCAGTTCGGCATCCGACAGGACCAGGCGCACGGCAGCCGCACCATGATCGGGCGGCATCGACCACGAAGCGCGGGCAATGGTGGCACCGTTCGACATGGCCTTGGCAAGGGCGTCCTTGTCTGCCGTCACGGCATAGAAGGCGCCAACGCGATCGCGATAGAGGCCAAAGTTCTTGTCGCACGAATAGGCGACCAGCGCCTCGGGCACGGCGGCAAGCACCTTGCGCAGGCCATAGGCATCGGCTTCCATGCCCTCGCCCAGGCCCTGATAGGCCAGGTCGATCAGCGGCAGCACGCCCTTGGCCGCCAGCAGCGGAGCGATTTCGTCCCACTGCGCCGGGGTGTAATCCACGCCGGTGGGGTTGTGGCAGCAGCCGTGCAGCAGCACCAGGTCGCTCGCCTCGGCCTCTTCCAGCGCGGCCTTGAGCGCGGCGAGATCGGCCGTGCCATCGGCGGCGGTGTGCTTGAAGGTCTTGAGTTCGAGCCCGGCGGCCGCCACGATCTGGGCGTGGTTGGGCCACGAAGGGGTGCCCATCCACACGCGCTTCACGCCCGCGCGCTTGGCCACTTCGATCGCCAGCCGCACCGCGCCGGTGCCGCCCGGCGCCTGCATGCCATCTACCTTGGCGGCATCGAAATCGGCGCCAAACACATAGGGGACCAGCGCGTTGACAAAGCCCATGTCACCTTCAGGGCCAAGATAGGCCTTGGAGTCCTGCTCGTTGAGCAGCTTGGCTTCGGCGGCCTTGATCGCCTTGAACACCGGGGTTGCGCCATCGGCGGTGCGATAGACGCCCACGCCAAGGTCGATCTTGGTATCGCGCGGATCGGCATTGTGCAGCTTGATCAGCGCCAGCAAGGCATCGGCCGGTTGCGGAGCCAGGTTTTCGAGCATGGGGATTTTCTTTCACGGCTGTCTGAAAGGAACGCCGCCCCCATGCCGCCGCCGGCGCCCCGGCGCAAGAGGGTTTGCACCCCGCTGCGCCAAGGCGCCAGGCAATCAGAACGGCAACGCGCTTAGAATGGCATCCCCCTTAGAACGGCATCCACGTCTGCTTGCGGCTGAACTTCATATAGCCCGCGTTGATGCCCAGGCGCAGGCCCGCGCCCATGCGCACCGGGATCAGCACCACATCACCGCGGCGGAGATAGCTGACATTGAAGCCGCCGATCAGATAGGCCTGCCCCTCGCCCGCGCCAAAGCGATGGTACATGTCGGCCGTGTCATAAAGATTATAGACCAGCACAAAGGTATTGCCGGCATTGGCCCCGGCATCGAATCCCACCGAAGGCCCGGTCCAATAGACCGGCATGTCGCCCTCCACCTTGTGGTGCAGCGTGCCCGAGCCATAACGCAGCCCGACCACCAGGGCGCCGCCGGCTTCGCGCCCGGTGATATAGCCCACCGGCTCACCCTGCTTTTTCAGGATGTCGCGGATCATCATGGCCAGGCCCTTGGCGCCCTTGCCGAACACGCCCTCGGCCGCGCCGATCAGATCGTCTTCATGCCAAGATTGCCCGGCCGCGCCCGGTTGTGCACCGGCAGTGCCGGCCGGCGGCGGGGCGGCGCCCATCGGCGCGGGGCTGGCATAGGGCGCGCCACTTGCCGGCGGTGTCGCTGGCGGCGGGGTGTAGGGCGCTGGCGTGGCGGGGACTGGGGCCGGGTTGGGTTGCACCGGCGTGGCGCGCGGTGCGGCCGGCGTGGTGCCGGGCTGTGGCGCCAGATCGCTGTCGATCGCCGAATTGGGATCGATCGTCTGGACCTGCGCCTGGGCCAGCGGGGCGGCAAGCAGGGAAAGACCCGCCAGCCCCAGGGCCAGGCGATATTGGATGGCACGCTTCATCTTGTTTCCCGTCCCCTAACTGCGAGCGCCGATTGCGGCAGTGACCCGGCTCAATGGTGGTTCGACATGGCGCCAAGGTGGCGCCACGGCAATCCGATTGTTTCCATCCGCCACAGGTTTGCCCCACCACAATGAACGGGCGATGAGCCGAGTCGAAATTGCGCCCAACCGGCCACGCACCGCGCCAGCCAGCCGAAAGGGCGGCATCACACCGCCACACAAAGCTGTCCACAGCCCCTGCGCCAGCCTGGGGAAAAATCACAAGACAGCGCTTGCCCCGCCCCACAACCCCCGTTATAGGCCGCCCTCGCCGCTGCGATCCGGAGACGTGGGTGAGTGGCTGAAACCAACGGTTTGCTAAACCGTCGTACTGGTAAATCCGGTACCGAGGGTTCGAATCCCTCCGTCTCCGCCACATCATGCATATGGCGATCCCCATCAAACGCGCATCCCAGCCGCAACGCACCCACCGGTGCGAGCCGGCCTGATGTTCTGACCGCACACGGCTTAAAAACGCCCGGATGACGATGGTCACCCGGGCGTTTTTTGCTGAAAGGCGGGAATGGCGGCGGCGCTTTGCGGTTCAGGCGCGGGCCGGTGCCGGGCGTGCGCTGGCGCTCAGGGCCATGCCGACAATGATTGCCAGGGCGATGCTGCCTCCGCCGATGGCCACGAACGTCAGGGGCAGGCCGTGGCTGAACACGGTAACCAGCGAGACCAGCGCCGGGCTGACGAATTGGCCCACGAAGAACGCGCAGCTCCAGAAGCCCATGCCGCGGCCGCGGTTCTCATCGCTCAACCCGCGCATGGTCCACAACAGCAGCGTGGGAATGCAGAGGCCGGCGCCCAGTTGCTGGACGGTGCAGAACGCGGTCAGCTGGGCGGCCGAAGCGCTGGCGCCAATGCCGAGCAGGCCAGCGCCCATGAGCGCAAAGAAGATGCCAATCTGCCAGCCGGTGCCAAGCCGGCTCGATGCGGGCTTGAACAACAGCCCACCAAAGAAGACGCCGATGTTCGCGAGGCCGATCAGCATGCCGATCGTATCGGGCGACGTGACGCCGACACCGGGAAACAGCAGGCCAACCTGGACGATATAGACGTAGTAGATGCTCGAAGCGAGCAGGGTCACGCCACTGGTGATCAGGACATGGCGGGTGGGAAAGCCGGCCACGGCCCCGGCCAACAGCGTCTGGCTGCGCTTTGCCGGCTCGAACAGCAGGAATGCCATCGCCACTGCGATCGGGATGGCGCAGGCATAGACCAGAAACGGAATGTTCCAACCCACCCCTGACAGCATGCCCGACAGCACCAAGAGCGAGACGCCGAAAAACGGCTGCGCGGCGGACTGCACGGTCAACCAGAAACGGCGCCGGCCTTCGTCAAAATAGTCACCCACCAGCGTATTGGTCACCGTCAGGATCGCCGCTTCGCACACGCCGAGCAAAAGGCGCGAGGCGAACAGCGCGGGCAGGCCGTCGATGAACACCGGCGCGATACCGACCAGGCCATAGACTGCGGTGGCGACGACGAGCAGCCGGCTGCGGCCATGGCGATCGACCAGCCAGCCCATCGCCGGCGACAGCAGCGCGACCATCAGGCCCGGCGCGGTGACCGCCAGCGGCACCCACAGGCTCGCCCCGGGGACACCGGCGAAATGCGCCATCATGCGCGGCACTGCCGGCGCCAGGGCGACGATCGCCAGGATGGGCAGAAAGCTGGCGATCACCACGACGATGCCTTGGGGCAGGCCCGCCTGGCGTGGTGCGCCAATATCGGTTGCGGTACTCATGTTGCTCGTCCTTTCAGCAGTGCGCCACCGATGCCGACGGCTTTCATCCAGGCGAGGTCCTTGGCGATGCCGTCCTTGGTGATGTTGCCGTTCATCCAGGGCCACCACACCCGCGGCTGCGCCGTAACCGGCGGGTCGGCAAGCGCGTCGGGCGCCGGATGGACCTGCCCGCGCCATGGGCAAGCATCGGGCCGGCGGCGCGGGAAAGGCCCACGAAACGTCTAGGCAATTGTTCTCTCCCTGACATCGGCCCCTGGCATCGGTGATGGCAGCGCAGCGTCGTCAACGGCGCCGACCGTGGCACCACGCCATTTTTAATCAGCGATCAAATGGAAAGCAAGCCGGATCGGTCGTGTCGTCAGCCGTCGCCGGACCGGTGCTGTTCTTCGCCAGCCCGGCTGCGGCATTCGTCATCGGGCAGACACTGTGGGTCGATGGGGGTGTTTTCCCCCGTGCACCTTGGCCGTACCAGCAGTAAGAGCTTGCTTGATGCTCTCTACCACTACCCCGCTGCTCGATCGCTTGCGCGCCATTGTCGGCGCGCGCCACGTCCTTACTGGCAGCGATGCGACCCGCGCCTTTGCCACCGGCTATCGCTATGGAACCGGGGATGTTCTTGCCGTGGTGCGCCCAGGCACGCCGCTGGAACAGTATCACGCGTTTTGCGCCTGCGTCGCCGCCGATGTGATCGTGATTGCCCAGGCTGCCAATACCGGCCTCACCGGCGGCTCCACCCCGGACGGGCACTATGACCGTCCGGTGGTGATCATCAACACCTTGCGCCTCAAGGGCGTCCACTCCCTGGCCGGCGGAACGCAGGTGGTCTGCCTGGCCGGCGCCACGCTCTATGATCTCGAGCGTGAACTGGCGCCGCTCGGCCGTGAACCGCATTCGGTCATCGGATCGTCGTGCATCGGTGCCTCGGTAATCGGCGGCATCTGCAACAATTCGGGCGGCGCCCTGATCCGGCGTGGCCCCGCCTATACCGAAATGGCGCTGTTTGCCCGGGTCATGGCCGATGGCACGGTCGAACTGGTCAACCATCTCGGCCTGGACCTCGGCACCACGCCCGAGGACATTCTCGGCCGTATCGGCCAAGGGCACCTGCCCGTCACCGGTGAGGCCGGCGCGGCGCCCTGCGCTGCCTCGTGCCAGGACTATGCCGCGCGGGTGCGCGACATCGCCGCCCCCTCGCCCGCTCGCTATAACGCCGACCCAGAGCGCCTGTTCGAGGCGTCAGGCAGCGCGGGCAAGGTCATGGTCTTTGCCGTTCGGCTCGACACCTTCCCGCGCGAGGAACAGACGGCAACGTTCTACATCGGCACCAACGATACCGCCGAACTCACCCGCTTGCGCCGCACGATCCTGGCGCAATTTCGCGAACTGCCGATCTCGGGCGAATATATCCACCGCGACGCCTTCGATATCGCTGCGGTCTATGGCAAGGACGTGTTTGTCGCGATCGAGCGGTTCGGTACCGATCGCCTGCCCCGCCTCTTTGCGTTGAAGAACCGGATCGACGCTGTGGCACGGCGCTGGCGCATCCTGCCGGCCAACCTCTCCGACCGGGTCATGCAGGCGGCAAGCCGGCTGCTGCCGCAGCATCTTCCGCCGCGCATGCGGGCGTGGCGCGATCACTTTACCCACCACCTAATCCTCAAGATGCCACGCGATGGCGTGGACGAGGCACGCACCCTACTGGCGCAGATGTTTCCCAGTGCCACGGGCGACATGTTCGAGTGCACCCCGCACGAAGCGCAGAAGGCCTTCCTCCACCGTTTTGCCGTGGCCGGCGCGGCAATCCGCTACCGCGCCATGCACGCGGATCGGGTTGGTGACATCGTTGCCCTCGACATCGCCCTGCGCCGCAATGACGAGGACTGGCTGGAAGTCCTGCCCCCGGCCATCGCCGACGCGATCGAGGCCCGGCTCTATTACGGCCATTTCTTCTGCCACGTGTTCCACCAGGACTATATCCTGAAGAAAGGCGTCGACCCGCTCGCGCTGGAGCACCGCATGTGGGACCTGCTCGACGCGCGCGGTGCCGAGTATCCGGCAGAGCACAACGTTGGCCACCTCTATCCGGCCAAGCCGGCGCTGGCGGCGCATTACCGGGCGCTCGATCCCGGCAACCGCCTCAATCCCGGCATTGGCCAAACGAGCCGGCAGCGCGACTGGCAATAGCGCGGCGCCAGGACGACTTATCCCTTGCGGATGTCGGCAAAGTCTGCGGCATCCAGTTGGCGGATCATCACGTTGCGGAACAGCATCTCTGCCCCGCCATCTCCGGCGCGCGGTCAGTCGGGAGCGAGCACGGCGCGCAAGGTGATATCGACGATCGTTTCGGCAATATCCACGCTGGGCAAGGCACCATCATCGCTGGGGCGCAACACCCCCTTCTTGCGCATCGTGGCAAAGCCATAGATCGCTGACCAATAGGCCACGACACGCACGTCGGCATGGGTTTTGTCCACGCCGTCGAGCGCGCCGACAACCTGTTCGCGCAGGGCATTATGGCCCGCGCGCTGGAATTCCAGCAGCGTGGGATCAAGCGTTGGCGTGGTCAGCTCGCTTTCGTACATGAGATCGAGCAGATGCGGGTTCTCTTCGGCGAAGCGGATGAACAGCAAACCCATGCGCCGGAGCTTGTCGGCCGGGCTGGCCTTGCCGGCAAGAACCTGCTCGGTGCCTGCCAGCATTTCGTTGAACCCCTCGGTGGCAAGCGCCAGCAGCAGCGAACGCCGGTCGGGAAAATGATAATAGGGCGCGCCGGGCGACACCCCGACCTCCTGGGCCAGGGTGCGGATGGAAAGCCCGTTGTGCCCGTGCTGCTTCAGGTAGGCACGACCGGCATCAAGCAGGCTGTTGCGCAATTTGTCCCGGTGATACTGCTTCTTGTCGCTCATTCGTTCCCGCCCGGTGATGTGCCGGTTGCCTGGGGCGGGCAATAGCCGCCCCGCTCCGCCTGCATCAGCGGCATTGGCATCCAGCGCCTTGCCTTTTGTACCGCGCGCCAGACGATGTCAAAACGTGAACAGCGCACTGTGGCTGGGCAACGGTGTGAGTACTCGCAATCACCGCTTGCGATAATTTGATCGCTGATTAAAAACACAGGGTATCCGCCGATCAGACGGTATGGAATCCAGGGAGATATGCATGAAAACCACCCGACGCGGCGCGTTGACGCGCCTGGCCGCGACCGGCGTTGCCACCGCCGCGCTGCCGCACGTGGCATCCGCCGCCAGCCGGGCACCAGCCGCAGCGCCCGCCGGGGCCGCGGCTGACGGCTGGCAGCCGCTGTTCAATGGCCGCGACATGGCCGGCTGGACGTTCTTCCAGGATGGAGTGGGCCAGCAGGATCGCGATGGCGTGGTCGATGTCCACGATGGCATGCTGCACCTGCTCGGCCCGCGCTATCGCGGCCCGGCCAAGGCGGGCATGGGCTACCTCGCCACCGATCGCGAGTACGAGAACTATCACCTCAGCCTCGAATACCAGTGGGGCACGCGCCGCTACGAACCGCGCACACTGTGGAAGCGGGACAGCGGCATCCTCTATCATAATCCCCTTGGCCGCGAGTTGCTCTGGCCGGATTCCATCGAATACCAGATCATGGAGCGCAACACCGGCGATGCCCTGCCAATCAACCACCGCGCCATTCCGGCCATCTCGCAAGGCGGGCTGCCCGGTTGGCCCGAAGACCTTCCCGGCAATACGCAATACGCACCGCAAGTCGATGCCGGCGGATCGCTGCGCCAGTGGATCCGCGCCGATGGCAGCTTTGACACGCTGGAGGGGTGGAACACGGTCGAACTGATCGCCCAGGGTGACAAGGCCGCCCATATCGTCAACGGCCGCATCGTGACCGCGCTCTACGGCCTGCAACGCCAGGACCCAGCCGATCGCTCGCGCTACATCCCCCTCACGCGCGGCCGCATCCTGCTGCAGATCGAGGCTGCGGAAATCATGTTCCGCAACGTGAAGATCCGCCAGCTCTGACTTGCGCCGTCATGGAAAAGCAATGGCCCCCGGTGCGCGCGCACCGGAGGCCATTGCTTTTGGCGCCGGCCCTGCAAGGCGCGGCGCGCTTTTGCCCGCTCAGGGCAGGACAATCGTTGCCAGGCGCTCCCCGTTCACCGGCAGAGGCTGCAGGTGCGGCGGGAAATAGGGCGAACGGACGCGGGCCGCCACCTTGACGCGATGGATGCCGGGGGCCAGCCCACCCGCCTTGGGCACCATCACGCTGCCAAAGTCGCCCATCGCCCAACGCACCGTCGTGGCGTCGCGCATGGCGTCCAGATCATAGACCTCGCCATGCAGGCGCAGCTTGGTGATTTCATAGCTGAAGAACTCGTCGTCGAGCGTCACGTCCACGCCGTCGAGCAGCGACAGACGCATGCCGCGATAGTTGGGCAGGCGCAGGCGCACTTCCACCCCCTCGCGCGCATCTTCGGGGCCGTAGTTGCGGAAGCCGGTGGCCTGGATAAGTTGATATTCGTACATGGCATGTTCCTGGAAAATGGCGGTCTAGGGTGCGAGCGGATCAGGCGTCGGCCAGCGCGGCATCGTATTGCGCCTCGAGCTGGCGCATCATGACGTGCTGGCGGCGGACCTGGTCGATCGCCACCCACGGCTCGCGCGCACCTTCGTATTCCGAAGACAGGTAACCGCTGTAGCCCGCGCGCTTGAGCACCGGTATCACCTTGTCCCAGGGGATGTTTTCGCACTGCAGATCATCGTTGATGTAGTGGAACTTCGCCTGGATGAACGCCACGTACTTGGCGATGTCGAGGAACTCTTCGGGATCGACCGCGATGCCGTTGATCAGCTTGGCGTGATCGCTATCACCCTCGGGCACTTCATGCTGCCAGCCCTTGAGCGGACGGTTCTGGAAGATGCCGGTATCGATCAGCAGGCGGAAGTTGGGGGTTCCGGTGCGCTCGATGAAATCGATGTAGCCTTCCACCGCCGGGTGCCTGATCGGCGTGGGCGAATGGATTTCGGGGCAGATCACGATGTCGAACTTATGGGCGAGATCGAGCACCCGCTCGACCGCGCCCGACCAGATCGGATCGGGGGTGAGCTGCGCGTCGATCACGCCGAACTTGGGACGCAGGAACTTGAAGCCAAGCCGGTGGGCCAGGCGCAAATCACGCTCAAGCTCTCCGGCACCTTGCTCGACCGTCAGCTGTCGTCCCAGGCGCAGCTTGGTATCCACCCACGAACACATGTTGGTCGGCTCAAGCTGGTAGCGGTCAAGCAGGCCGAACCACGTGTCGAGCCATTCCTTGCTGGGTTCGGGATAGCACTCCACATGCGTCTCACCCAGGATCTCGATCCCCGTGGCCCCGGTATCGGCGGCGTGATCAAAGCCATCCTCAAGGGTCATGATGCTGCCGAAGTCTTCGGTATAGCTGTAGAGCGATACCCCGTATTTGAACTGCCCGGACATGCTCAACTCCCTGTTCTGTCAATCCCGTGGTGGATCGGGCCATCCGGCCCGTTCTGCGTTCCTGGCCTGCTGCAAAAGCCAGAACAGGAACTACATTCTAATTACGATTTAATCGGTGATCAAATTTCTGGCAAGCGGTCATTCCGCCATCGCGCGGCTGCCTATCCCGCATCCCTGACGCGCCCGGTGGACATGCCGGGGTTGAGCGCCGGCCCAAAAACAAGGCTTCGGAAGCGCCCCCACGCTCCGAAGCCTTGCATCACTTCCGATCGAGAGAGATCAGAAGTTGATCCCTGCCCGCACGCCGATGGTGCGAACGGAGTTGAAGCTGAAGCGCTGGTTGAGCGTCAGCACTGCGGGGCTCAGCGACGCATCGCCGCCGTCCGAACCGATCGAGATCGGGCGGATGGCATTGGTGCAGTTCTTGCAGAACACCGACAGCGTCCAGTTTGCCGCCTTAAGGCCCAGGCTGGCATCCAGCGTATCCCAGCTCGGGATCTGGAACGCCGGGCCAAAGCCGGCTGACAGCGACGAACGGTGGTAATAGCTCAACGAAACCAGGCCATCGAGCGTGTTGGTCAGCGCATGCTGGTAATCAGCGCCAAGCGAGGTGCTGAACTTGGCCGAGAGTGGAATCTGATACCCCGCCGCATTGAACGAACTCTGCGTCGCCGAGCAGCCGCCGGTGGTCTGCGTCGGGTAGCACTGCGCGCCGGGGAAATCGTTGTACTTTGCATCCGCATACGTGGCCGAGCCAGACAGCGTAAGGCCCGGTGCGACGCGCGCGGTGAACGAGGCGTCCACACCCTTGGTCGTCGCGGTTGCCGCATTGGCGAGCACGAAGGTGCGCAGCACGGTGATCCACGACTGCACCTGCAGGTCGGTGTAGCGGGTGTAGAAGCCCGAAAGGCTGAGCGTCAGGTGATTGTCGAACAACCGGGTCTTGATACCGATTTCGCCGCCCTTCGAGATTTCCGGGCGCACCGCCAGGTTGGCGCCCGGCGCCGGCGCGGTGTTGGAGAAGCCCGGCCCCTTGTAGCCACGGCCGTAGAAGCCATAGACCAGCGTCGTGGGCGTTGCCTGCCAGTCGAGGCCGACCTTGTAGCTGAAGTTGGTGGCATCGGTGCTCTGGACCGAGTGGTTGTTGGGAATGCCCAGCGTGACGAAATACTGGCCGGTGTTTTCGAGCAGGTCGATGCTGGCCTTGTCATACGTGACGCGGCCGCCAGCGGTCGCCTTCAGCGTGTCGGTCAGGCCATAGCTGACCTGGCCATAACCGGCGAAGCTGTTCTGCTTGAGGGTAAAGCGCGAGTCCTGGCCGAGGAACGAGGTGTTGCTGACCGGGCAAGCCGCCGGCGGCGCGCCAAGTTGGGTGGCACCAACGCAGAACGGGAAGGTCGGCAGCAGGAACGAAGGCAGGCCGTTGTTGCCGCCCAGCAGATTCTGCTGGTTGAGCTGCGAGTGGAAGTAATACAGCCCGGCCTGGCCGGTGAGGCGGTTGCCCGAGGGCAGCGCCAGGCGCAGTTCTTCCGAGAACTGGTTATAGTTCTGATGTGCCGAATTGGTGTTGAAGAAGTTGTACTGGGTTTCGTCGGAATCGAACGAGAAGCCCGTTGTCATGTGCTTCCACGCGGCAATGTTGATCAGCTGGACGCCGCTATCGAACGTGTAGCTGATATTGGCCTGCGCACCGCCGGTTTCAGTGTCGCGGAAGTTGGGGGCATCGGCCTGGAAAATACGATTGGTGGTGCCAGACGGCAGGCCCAAGCCCGTATAGGCACTGCCGGTGCCAAGCTCGCGATAGGTGATGTCATAGCGGCCGGTCACGCCGCGCTGGCGGTTGTAATCGCCCAGGATATAGACGCTGAGCGCGGTGTCCGGCTCCCACAGGTACTTGGCGCGCAGGCCCAGGCTGCGCAGGCCCATGTCATTGCGAACCTTGGGATTTACTTCAGGCCAGGTCACCGAATCCTGCCCGCTGTAGATCGCGTTGAGGCGCAGCGCGCTGTTCTCGCTGACCGGCAGGTTCAACGTGGCCCGCCCCTGGATGCCGTGGCCGTTCTTCACCGGGCGGTCGCGGGTGACCAGTTCCAGGTCGGCATTGCCTTCCAGCTTGCCGATCTTGGGCTTGGCGGTGGTGATATTGATCAGGCCGGCAGAGGCATTCTTGCCGAACAGCAGCCCCTGCGGCCCGTTGAGAACCTCGACGCGCTCCAGATCGTAGAACGCGTTGGCGGCAAACTCGCCATTGCCCAGCACCACGTCGTCGACCATCTGCGAAACGCTCGATTCCACCGTCGTGGCAAACGTCGCCGTGCCGACACCGCGGATCGAATAGGTGTTGTCCTGCGCCACCTGAAGGCTGGGTGCCAGCTTGGTGACGGCGCTAAGGTCGTTGACGCCGCGCTTCACCAGCGTTTCGGCGGTGACCACCGAAACGCTGAGCGGCACTTTCATCACGTTTTCAGACCGGCGCTGTGCGGTCACGACGATTTCGCCAAGACCGTCAGAGGCAGCCGGGGCCGCAACCTGGCCCTGCGCAACCGGCGCGGCGTCCTGCGCCGATGCGGCGGCCAGCGGGGCCAATGCAGCGCCGACGAACAGCGCAGTGTGGATGGACGTTCTGATCATGATGGCCTCCCTCTCCATGTCGTGAAGCACCAGAAGGAGACCCAAGGCGCCCTTTCGCCACTGCGGGCGTGCGCGCATTATCGGTCTTTCCTCCGGCGTCCTGCGTTAGGCGATACATTTTTAATCACCGATTAAAGTCGCCAATATTTTCCGTCGGGCGCCATGTCAAGCGGCTTCGCCCGATCGCCACGCACACGACGCTCGCCAGCTGCCGATGCGTGCAGACAGGCGCGACGCGTCGAGGGGGGCGCAGATAGAAAATGAAGATCAGCCGCCGGGCGTGATGCGCCGGCGATCACGCTGGCTAATGCCGCCAACGCGGCGCGCGCCAACGCGACCAGCACAGCGCTGACCCGTGGCTGCTTGCGTTGACCGTCCGCTACCGCGTCAGCGCGAGCGGAAATGATATTCGGCGAGAGTCCTGACGATCTGGCCATTGGCATCGACCAGCGCGATGCCGATTCCATCGACCTGCCCCTGGGCGCGCGGCGGCTGCTGCCCGGTCTTGGCCATATAGGTGGCCAGCGCGGGATTGGCCTCGTTGGCCAGCAGGGTCAGATGGGGATCGAACTGCATGAATACATTGGGCGAGCCATAGCGCTGGAACGCGGGCAGCTTGGCCGGATAGTCCTTCATCCAGGCCGGCGGCGCCAGGTCATGGTCGCGCAGCGGCTCGGCCGCCAGGGTCACTTCATCGGCCAGGCGCTGCAGCGCGGGGGTGTGCACCACGCGCAGGAACAGCCAGTTGGTGGGCGTGCGTTCGGTGCCGTCGATTGCCAGGGGCAAGCGCTTGTGGCCGCGCGCCAGCCGCGCGATCGTGGCCTTAAGGCGGGGCAGCGCGCTGGCGGGATATTGGGTCAGATAAAGCGTGGCATGCACCGCCTGCCCGCGCTGGCGGAACGTGGTCATGCCCAGTTGCGCCAGATCGGCGCTGGCCTGGTCCACCGCCGCCACGATCGGGCGCGAGGGGATCGCATAGATATCGATGCTGACCTTGTCCGCTGGCGCGGCCAGCGCCGGGCTGGACGCCGCCAAGGCTGCGGATATGCCCCAGAAAAACGCGCGCCGCATCATCGTATCGTCCCTGCACAGGCCTGCATCATTGCCATCGGCGTGGCAGCCACGCGCCGCACTTGCAACCGCAAATGGGCGCGCTGGCTGCCCCACCTATCCCAAAGGCCCGATCACGCCATGGTGGCGCGGGCGATCAGCCGGGCCAGGCGCGACGCAAAGGCGCGCGGGTCGCGCGGCGGCTCGCCATCGACGATACGCGCTTCGTCCAGCAGCAGTTCGGCAGCGTCGGCGCGCAGCTCATCGCCTTCCGGCAGAGCAGCGAGCGCCGCGATCTGCACGTGCGCCGGGTTCACCTCCAGCACCGGCGCCGCGCCGGCCGGAAGTTGCCCAGCGTTGGCCAGCAGCTTTTCCAGCTGGCGATCGAGGCCACTTTCGCTGGCCACCAGGCACACCGCGCTGTCGGTCAACCGGTCAGACGCGCGCACCTCGGAAACCGCATCGCCCAGCGTATCCTTGACGAACGCCAGGAACGCACCCACCGCATCGCTCGGCTCGGCCTGGGGCGCGTCGGCGCCTTCGGGCAAGGGGATGAGGCTGAGATCGGCTGCCCCTTGCGTGACCGACTTGAACGGCTTGCCATCCAGATCGATCGCGCCGCGCACCCAGAAGCTGTCCACCTGGTCGGGCAGCAGCAGAACTTCCACGCCGCGCGCGCGGAATCCTTCCAGCTGCGGCGAACTGGCGATGCGATCCAGATCGCTGCCGGTGGCGTAATAGATCGCGGTCTGGTTTTCCTTCATCGCCGCGACATAGTCCTGCAGCGAACGCCATTCCCCGCCCGACGCCGTGGTCTTGAACCGCGCCAGGCGCAGCAGGGCCTCGCGCCGCTCAAAATCCTCGTAGAGCCCCTCCTTGAGCACGGCGCCAAACGTGTCCCACAGCTTGGCATAGGCCGCCGGATCGTCCTTGGCGGTCTTTTCCAGTTCGCCCAGCACCTTGCCGGTCAGACCCTTCTGGATCGCGGCAAGGATCGGGCTGTCCTGGATCATCTCGCGCGACATGTTGAGCGGCAGATCGGCGGAGTCGACCAGGCCGCGCACGAAGCGCAGGTAGCGGGGCAGCAGCTCCGCCTCGTCGGTGATGAACACGCGGCGGACATAGAGCTTCATCCGTCCCTTGCGATCGGGATCGAACAGGTCGAACGGGCGCGTTTCGGGCACGAAGGCGAGCACGGAATATTCGTGCCGCCCCTCGGCGCGGTAATGCAGGGTCAGCGCCGGATCGTCCCACTGCCCGGCCACGCTGCGGTAGAAATCCTTGTATTCCTCGGGCGTGATGGCGCTCTTGGACTTGGTCCACAGCGCAGTGCCATCGGCCACCTGGGTGCCTTCGGCATCGGGCTTGTCCTTGACCGTGATCGGCACGGGCACGTGGCCCGATTGCGCGCGCACCATCTGCTCGATACGCGGCGCTTGCGCATAGTCGGCCGCGTCATCCAGCAGGTGCAGCACGATGCGCGTGCCGCGCGCCGGTGCATCCTGCGCCGCAACCGCGCCGATGGAATAAGTGCCCAGGCCATCGGACGACCACATCGCCGCGCCATTCTGCCCGGCCCGGCGCGAGATCACGTCGACCTTGGCCGCGACCATGAACGCGGAATAGAACCCAACGCCGAACTGGCCGATCAGCTGGGTGCCTTCCCCGCCCTGCGCCGCCGCAATGCGATCCATGAACGCCTTGGTGCCCGAGCGCGCGATCGTGCCAAGCGTTTCGGCCATGTCGGCGGCGGTCATGCCGATGCCGTTGTCCTCGATCGTCAGGCGGCGCGCATCGGCATCGACAGTGATGGTGATGCGCGGGGCCGGATCGTCACCCAGCAGATCGGGCTGGGCAATCGCTTCATAGCGCAGCTTTTCGCACGCATCGGCCGCGTTCGAAATCAGCTCGCGCAGGAAGACATCCTTGTCCGAATAGACGGAGTGGACCATCATCTGCAGCAGCTTGGCCACATCCGCCTCGAAGGCGTGGGTCTGCGGGCTGGCGGCGGTATCGTCCAGAACGTCGGCGGTCATCGGTGGGCTCGGCTCCCTCTGTTTGGCAAGACAATGCAATAGGCGCCTTAGGTGTGCCCCCGCCAAGCCGAGTTCAAGCCCGGAAAATATGGCGCCCTGCCCGATATTCATCGTGCCACGGCGATTAGATTGCGATATGAAACCCAAGCATACGTGCTTTGCGAAGAATGGGCTGCCTTTCATGATCGAATTGACCGTCAACGGCCAGAAGCGTCAGATCGACGCTGATGGCGATACCCCCCTGCTGTGGGTGCTGCGCGACGACCTGGGGATGACCGGGACGAAATATGGCTGCGGCATCGCCCAGTGCGGCGCCTGCTCAGTCATGATCGACGGCACCGTGACGCGCAGCTGCGTGACGCCGGTGGAAGCGGTCGCCAGCGCACAGATCACCACGATCGAGGCGGTAGAGGCCGATCCGGTGGGCGCCCGCGTGGTGGAAGCCTGGGTCAAGCACCAGGTGCCGCAGTGCGGCTATTGCCAATCGGGCCAGGTCATGGCGGCCACCTCGCTGCTCAAGCAGAAGGCCAAGCCCAGCGATGCCGATGTCGAGGCGGCAATGACCAACCTGTGCCGCTGCGGCACCTACAACGCGATCAAGGCGGCGGTGCGCGATGTCGCTGGCCTGGCTGCCACGCAGGAGCACGGCGCATGACCGAATGGACCCCGCTTGATCCCGCGCTGGCCAAGGTGCTGCCCACCGGCGAACCGGTAAACGTATCGCGCCGTGGCTTCCTCGGCGGCGCCAGCGCCGGCGCCCTGGTGCTCGGCTTTGGCCTGCCGGTGGGCGCAGCCCGCGCGCAGGCAGCCGGCGCTGCCCCGGCGGTGGTGCCCGGCACCCGCGTGCCGGCATTCCTGGCGATCAACCCCGATGGCACGATCCGCCTGCAAAGCCCCTTCGCCGAAGGCGGCCAGGGGGTGTGGACCGCCATGGCCCAGATCGTGGGCGAAGAACTCGATGCCGATCCCGCCACCTTCGTGGTGGAAAACGCGCCCACCGGGCCGGATTACCAGGTCATCAATGGCAAGATGCGGATCACCGGCGGATCGATGTCGGTGCGCAGCAGCTACGACACCATGCGCCGCCTGGGCGCATCGGCCCGCGCCATGTTGATCCAGGCCGCCGCGCAACGCCTGTCGGTTCCAGCCAGCGCGCTCAGCACCCAGCCCGGCCGCGTCGTGCACCAGGCCTCGGGCCGCAGCCTGAGCTATGCCGAACTGGCACCCCACGCGCTCGATCTGCCCGCGCCGACCACGCCGCCCGCGCTCAAGGACCCCAAGGATTTCCGCTGGATCGGCAAGCCGCAGGCCCGGCTCGACGTACGCGCCAAATCGACCGGCAAAGCGCAGTTCGCCATCGACAGCAAGGTTGATGGCATGCTCCACGCCGCCGTCCAGCATGCCCCGCGCCTGGGCCTCGCCGTTGGCAAGATCCGCAACGAGGCTGCGGTCAAGGCGATGAAGGGCGTGCATTCCGTGCATGTCCTCGATGGCGCGGTCGCCGTTGTCGCCCCGCGGTTCTGGCACGCGCGCCGCGCGGTGGAAGCTGCCCAGGTCGATTGGGTGGAGCCGGCCGGTGCCAGCTATCGCCCGATGCCGGCAACCTTTTCCACGGCAGACCATGCCGCCCACCTCGCCACGGTGCAGGGCACGCAAGAAGTGGCCGAAACCGCGGGCGATGTTGCCAAGGCCTTTGCCGATGCCGGCGCCAAGGGCACGCTCAGCGCCACCTATCACAGCCAATACCTGAACCATGCCCAGCTTGAGCCGCCCTCGGCCCTGGCGCGGTTCAACGCCGATGGCACGCTCGACATGTGGTTCCCCAACCAGGCGCCCGACATGTTCCTGGCCGAAGTGGCCAAGGTATCCGGGCTGCCGCCGGAAAAAATCCGCATCCACTCGCCCCTGCTTGGCGGGTTCTTTGGCCGCCACTTCCTCTATCCCAAGGGCAATCCCTATCCCCAGGCGATCGAACTGGCCAAGCGGGTCAACGCCCCGGTCAAGCTGATCTGGACGCGCGAAGAGGAATTCCTGCGCGATCCGCTGCGCCCGATGGCAGCGGTGCGGTTTCGCGGCGTGGTCGATGCCAGCGGCATGCCCCTGGCGGTCGAGGCGGTGAGCGCCACCGAAGGCCCGAGGGAGGGCATTGCCGACAAGCGTAGCGGAGAAATCGATCCCACCGCGCTCGAAGGGCTGGCGGGCAAGAGCTATGCCCTGCCCAACGCGCGCATTGCCCAGATCTTCGTCAAAAGCCCCACCACGGTGGCCTATTGGCGGTCAGTCGGCAATTCGATGAACGACTTCTTCTATGAAGCCTTCCTCGATGAACTGGCCGACAAGGGCGGGCAGGACCCCTATGCCGTGCGCCTGCACCTGCTCTCGGGCAACGCCCGCTTGACCACGCTGCTCAAGGCCGTGGTTGATCTTTCCGGCGGCTGGAAGCGCGGCCCGTTTACCGCGCCCGATGGCACCACCCGCGCACGCGGCATGGCCATGGCCTCGCCCTTCGGCACGCAGACGGCGGCCATTGCCGAAGTCTCGATCGCCGATGGCCAGGTCAAGGTGCACGATGTGTGGCAGGCGATCGATCCGGGTAGCATCGTCAACCCCGCCATCATCACCGCGCAGGTCAATTCCGCCGTGGCGCTCGGCCTGTCGCAAGCCCTGATCGAGGAAGCCGCCTACAAGAACGGCGAACGCGTAGCCCGCAATTTCGATGGCTATCCGATCCTCACCCCCGATCGCATGCCGCGCGTGCACGTGCGCATTGTCGAAAGCGGGGAGAAGATGGGCGGCATCGGCGAGCCCGGCCTGCCGGCGGTGCCGCCGGCTGTGGCCAATGCCGTGTCGCGCCTGCGCGGTCAGCGCGTGCGCACTCTGCCCATCGGCACGTTGAGCTGAGCCAGGCGCGCCTGATCCTCAGCCAAAACGGGAAAGATCGAACGGCGCCAGCGACACAGCTGGCGCCGTTTTGTCGATCAGCGCCGTGATCAGGTGCGCGGTGGCCGGCGCCAGCGTCAGCCCCAGGTGCTGGTGGCCAAAGGCATAAAGCAGATTGGCCGCGCGCGCTGAACGGCCGATCGCCGGCAGATAATCGGGCAGCGTCGGCCGGCAGCCCATCCAGCGTTGGAACGGGCCGGCCATGGGCAGGCCAAGGTCCGCCACATGGCGTTCCAACCGGTCCCACTTGCGCGGATCGGCCGGGGCATCGGGGTCGCCCAGTTCGACAAAGCTCGCCGCCTGCACGCTATCGCGATACCGCGTGACGATCATCGCGCGCTGTTCGAACACCACCGGCGGCAGATCAGCCGGCCAAGCGCGTGCGTCGGCGCGGATGTGATAGCCGCGCTCGGCAATCATCGGCACCGCGTGGCCCAGGCGCCGCAAGATCGGCGCGGCACGCACGCCAGCGCAAACCAGCACGGTGTCAGCCCCCAGCCCCGGTATGTCTGCCCGACCATGCGCGATCGCCACTTGCGCGCGCTCGGCGTGCAGGCGCCCGCCGCGCGCCACAAAGGCATGCCGCAACGCTTGGCGCAGCGCATCGAGATCGGCAATCTGCGCCGTACCGGCAAAGCGCACAGCGCCCGCCACCGGCTGCCCACACAGGGCGGAAAGGCGCGCGATATCCTCATGGGTGGCTCGCGCCACCCTTGCCGTGCCGGTCTGGGCCGCCTGCCATGCCGCACGGCCCGCAGCGGCAGCGTGGGCATCATGCCAGGCGACAAAATGCCCTTCTTCGCGCAGCAAGTCTGGGGTGCCGATCCGCGCCACCAGGTCGCGCCAGGCCGGCCGGGCCTGCGCCATCAGCGGCGCCATGGCCGCGCAACCGGCATGAAAGCGCGCCGGGCGCGCCGCTGCCATCAGCCGCAGGCCGAACGGCAGCCATCGCCCGATGGCGCCCGGCGGAAAGGCCAGCGGCCCGCCCCGGGAAAACAGCCGGCCGGGCAAGGCGCGGATGGTGGCAGGCGACGCAAGTGGCTCGACCTGTTCGGTCGCGATATGCCCGGCGTTGCCCCACGATGCGGCTTGGCCCAGGCGATCGTCATCGATGATGGTGACGCTGTGCCCGGCGTCGACCAGCGCGATCCCCGCACAGAGGCCGACCACACCTCCACCGACAATTCCGATCACCGCCACGACGACGCCACTCCCCCTTGCGCGCATCCCGCGCCAGGCACATTCACTCAGGTAACCTGGAAACCTGCCCAGAATGGATCGTCACGATCGATCCAGATCGTGTTGAAGCCGGTCGCCATGGCCGATCCCTCGATCGAGGGAATGATCGCGGGTTGGTCGCCCAATGTCACTGCCTGCTCCACCCGCCCGATAAAGCGCGAACAGATATAGCTTTCGTGCACGAAGGTATCGCCCACGCCCAGCTTGCCCTGCGCTGCCAGATGCGCCAGGCGCGCCGAGGTGCCGGTGCCGCAGGGGCTGCGGTCGATCGCCTTGTCGCCATAGAACACGGCATTGCGCCCATCGGCGCCGTCATGCTTGGGCTGGTCGGTCCACAACACGTGGCTGACGCCGCGAATGGTGGGATCGAGCGGATGCACCGGCTCGAACTGCGTGCGCACGGCCTCGCGCACGCGTTGCGACAGCGCCACGATCCGCGCCGCGCCCAGGTCGTCCAGGCCGGTATAGGCGCCCTGCGGCTCGACAATGGCGTAATAGTTGCCGCCATAGGCCACATCGACCGATAGCGCGCCGATGTCCTCCACCTCCACGGCAATGCCCCGCGCCGCCACATAGGATGGCACATTGGTGATCCGCACCGACGTGACCTTGGCGCCTTGTGTCTGGTAGGCGATCTCGATCGTGCCGGCTGGCACTTCCACCTTGAGGCGGCCGGGCACTGCCGGCTGGATCAGGCCATGTTCCAGTCCGAACGTGATGATGCCGATCGTGCCATGGCCGCACATCGGCAGGCATCCGCTGGTTTCGATGAACAGGATACCGATATCGTTGGCCGGATCGACCGGCGGATAGAGAAACCCGCCCGACATCATGTCATGCCCGCGCGGTTCAAAGCACAGGGCGGTACGGATCCAGTCGAACCGGGCGAGGAAATCCTGCCGCCGTTCCGACATCGTGGCGCCCTTGAGCAACGGCGCCCCGCCCGCCACCAGGCGCACGGGATTGCCGGCCGTGTGCCCATCGATGCAAAAGAAAGTGTGGCGCATCGTCGCCCGCTCAGGCCAGCACGGGTTCGGCGCGCGTCGGGGTCAGATCAGGCCGGGTGGCGGCGGCCTTTTCGACCATGGCGATCACTTCGGCGCGGCGCGCACCCTCGAGCACATAGCGCGGCGGCAGCACCCGTTCCGAACCACGGCCCATCACCTGCTCGGCCAGCTTGATCGACTGGACCAGGTCATGTTCGGCATCGAGATGCAGCAACGGCATGAACCAGCGATAGATTTCCAGGGCCTTGGCATGGTCGCCACGCTGGATGGCATTGACCAGTTCCACCGATTCCCGGGGAAAGGCATTGGTCAGGCCAGACACCCAGCCCTGCGCGCCTAGGAACAGGCCTTCCAGCGCCACGTCGTCCAAGCCAGCAAACAGCACGTAGCGATCGCCGAAGGCATTGCGAAAATCGGTGAAGCGACGGGTATCGGGCGCCGATTCCTTCACCGCCACGATGTTGTCCACCTCGACCAGGGCCGCCAGCACATCCTTGTCGATCACGGTGCGATAGGCCGGGGGGTTGTTGTAGAGCATGATCGGCAGGTCCATGCTTTGCGCAACGCCCCGGAAATGGGCGACCAGTTCGTGCGGCTTGGGCACATAGACCATCGGCGGCAGCAGCATCACGCCATCCGCCCCAGCCTTCTGCGCAGCCCGCGCATAGCGCACGGCGCGGCGGGTGTCGTATTCCGAACAGCCGGTGATCACCGGCACGCGGCCATCGACCACTTCCACGATGGCGGAAAGAACCTGGACCTTCTCGTCGAATTCGAGAGAGTTGTTTTCCCCCACGGTGCCCAGCGCGATCACGCCGGTGACCCCGTCGCGGATCAGGTCGTCCACCACGCGCTGGGTGTCGGCCAAATCGATCGACAGGTCTTCGCGAACCTGCGTGGTGACTGCCGGGAACACGCCCTTCCAACCGATTGCCATCTATCGTCGTCCTGATCTTGCTTAGCCGCAAGATCGTATACGATATTATGGAGTGGTCGGCAATCGTGTCTTGGGCTGGTGACGCAGCAGAGGGCGCGCCGGACGCCAGAAAGCCCCGTGCCTTGTTTGGCCGGGGCTGTTGTGTGTTAGGCTGTGTTGAGAGATGGTTGCGGGGGCAGGATTTTCCTAGTTCTTTCAAAAATCAACATGTAATTGTTTTTACTATATAAAAATCAAATTATCTCAAGCAATACCCCTGCTTATACCCCCACCAGCGACTGAATCGATAGGGCGCCCGAAACGTGCGACGAAAGCTAACACTGCTTTGGCACATTCTGGTTTGGTAGGTCAGTATGCGTACGTCAGCATTGCGGGCACGGCTTATCCGGCGACCTGATGAGCTTATCACGGTTTTACGCAGTGAGCACCAAACACTCGATGCAACCCGCCGATGGAAGTCGTTCTGCGGTCAAAGTGCCCAGTCATGCATTGCTTTAAATGGGCTTGAGACTGCAACTCGCCCGCGCTACCTACGACGGTGAGGGTGGAGATAAAATGCGCGGAGAACACGTAATGCCTGAGGCTTTGCCGCTCGAGAATAAGAGCGGGCTCAATGGGAAACAGCGCCTCGCTTGTGGGTATTTTCCCAGTACGGCTAGGTATTTCTCAAGATTTTCACTATCTTTGATGCTATTTTGGGCATGTTCCGTTAGTTCTCACGCGCAAGATTATTCACTGCCTAAGGGTTTTGATCCCCCAGCAATCGCTCCCGATCGAAACGGTGTTGACCTCATGTCGGGGCGAATGGTTTTCCAGTCGCCTGTTCTAGCAGTTGAAGCTGATCCGCGCCTTAAGTTTCAAAATATAAATGATTTCAACATCTTTATGCGAATCTCCAAGTCCATGCCTCAGGATGGACCCATTACCGCTGTCATAAACTACAACAAAGGCGACGGAGAGTCTGAAACTTTTGACTGTAGTACTGACTATGGCTCGGCAGATAGTAGCGCCATGCCATGTATTTCACACGCACCATTGCCATCTTATGCGAAGGGTCCAGCCGGTCTTAACTTCTATGAGGCCCGCACCGGTCGCACAATTACTTTTGGCGCACTCTACGACACCATACCCACTGGGGCACAATGCTATCCCAGCTCAGGGCAATGCTCCTACACTGCGCTCCACCAGTCAAGCTCTTCAATTTATTATGCAAATTCAATAACTTATGCTGACGGCGAAATCTTGACGATTAGCTATGACACTCAATCTTTAACCACGACAGCTCCCACGACCGGACCGAACGGTGGCACCCCTACTGGAAGCGTGATTGCGAGCCTGCCTCGGCCATCGAGGATATCTAGTAATCGCGGTTTCGAATTGAGGATTGCATATCAAACTGACACCCTCGATCCAAATTCATCGTCTTCGGCCCTTGATTGGCTTACGCCCAAATCGGCTAGTATGTATGCAATCGGGTCGTACAATGCGCCTCTTGCATCAATATCTTTTTCCAAGCCGGATTCTAATCTCAACCAGACTGTAACGGATGCAAACGGCAACAATTGGTACGGAACTTTCAATCAAATATGGGGTCAAACGGTTCCAACTTATGCTGGAACTCTTCTTGCCCCATCCGCCTCTACGAATCAGATAAATGCTTCATCCAACGCTTGCTCGAACAGTATCGTCGGCACGGGGGTTGGAGCTTACATCGCTGCAAATCAGATATTAACTTCGCTCTCGAAGGGCGGGGATAGCTGGACATATAATTACTCCAACGGGGTGCCCATCAGCCAATGTGGGCAAAGCAACACGGCATTAGGCAATTCTACACGTTCGGTATCAATCGTTGGCCCGAACGGATACAGCCGCACTATTAGCATAGACCAGCCGACGAAGGACGTTAATGCGGTAATCTCTAAGGATACGGACAGTCTTGGGCGCAGTGTGTCTTACGTCTACACGACGCTCACAGACTCGACTGGCATGACCTATGGACGCGTAATGTCAGAGGCGGATTATCCGGAAGGGAACAAGGAACTCTTTACCTACGACAATATGGGTAACGTGACGCAGGTGCAGCGGATTCCCAAGCCTGGAAGCTCGCTTGCCACCGCTGTCGTTCAGATTGGCTTTCCTCAGGATAGTGCGTGCTTTCCTTGGAAATTTACGACGACCAACGGCGCCAAACCGCCCCCGATAACGTGCACTCGCCCGCTTTGGATCAAAGACGCAAACGGCAAGCAGACGGATTATACGTGGCAAGTCGATACCGGATTGATGCTGACGCAAACCGATCCCGCAGACATGAATGGGGTGCGGCCACAGGTGCGCTATAGCTACGCGCAACGGTATGCTTGGTGGAGCGATGGGAGCGGTGGTTACGTCAAAGCCGCCTCGCCGATCTGGGTCAAGGTGAGCGAGAGCCGCTGCCGGAACAGTGCTGCCACCGGTAATCCAGCTAGCCCCTGCCAAGGAAACGACGAAATCTTGACCACATTTGACTATGGTCCTGATTCGGGTCCAAATTTCTTGTTGGTGCGAGGTATGGCGGTGACGGCCGATGGCAATACCATCAGAACCTGCTTTTCGTACGATGCGCGTGGACGCAAGATTTCGCAAACGCAACCAAACGGCACCGGGGGGACGTGCTCATGAAACGTTTGTCGGTAAGCCGCTATGCTTGGTACAGCTGTAGCGTCCTGAGCTTGGTTGCGGCGCTTGGCGTCTCTCACAAAGCCGCGGCACAAGCTGCAAGTTCACCTTTCACTACTGGATATCGGTATGACGCCGCAGGTCGGATAACAGGGGAAATTAAACCCTCCGCGCAAAGCGGCCAAGGGAACGGCTTCGTTGCTACGCGCAGCACATATGACGCCAGCGGCCGACTTGTAAATGTCGAGAGTGGCTACTTATCGTCGTGGCAAAGTGAAGCGGTTGCGCCTGCAACTTGGTCAGGTTTTACAATCGTCAAAAGCGTGATTTCCACTTACGACATAAAAGATCGTAAGATTGCAGAAGTCGTCGTAGCATCCGATCGGTCTGTCGCCGCTGTTCAGCAATTCAGCTACGATGGCCTGGATCGCGTTGTTTGCACCGTGGCTAGGATGAACAAGGCGGCGTTTCCAACGGTAACAGCTGCCAATACGTTGTCCGGCGGCAGTCTACCAACTGATGCATGCTCGCAAGGCAGCACAGGAGATGCAGGCCCTGACCGCATCACACGCAATGTCTACGACACAGCAAACCAACTTGTCCAAATCCGCAGGGCAGTTGGGACATCGCTGGAGCAGGCCTATGCGACCTACAGCTACAGTCCCAATGGCAAGCAGGTCGATGTCATCGATGCAAACGGCAACCGCGCACAATTCATCTACGATGGCTTTGACCGGCAAACAGGATGGTATTTCCCGTCGACGAGCAAGCCTACAAATTACTCAGCAAGCGCTGCAGCGACGAGCACCACCACGACAAATTGCGCGGGTCAGTCCATTGCAGTTAGCACAGCCAGCAGTTTCGGCAGCGCCGGATCGGTTAATTGTGCCGACTACGAAGCCTACGGCTACGATGCAAATGGCAACCGCACGTCTTTGCGCAAACGTGATGGCTCTATACTGACTTATAGCTTCGACGCGCTTAACAGGGTGATCAAAAAGATCGTGCCCGAGCGCTCGGGCCTCGCTGCCACCAACACCCGTGACGTCTATTACGGCTATGACCTTCAAGGTCACCAACTCTATGCTCGCTTCGATAGCGCCTCGGGCGAAGGTATTGTCAATGCATGGGATGGCTTTGGCCGCCAGGTATCCAGCACACAAGCGATCGACGGCGTCACTCGTGCCCTGGGCTATCAGTATGATGCGGACAGCAATCGGACTCGAGTGACATTTCCCGATGGAAACTATGTCAGCTATGGCTATGACGGCCTTGATCGTCCGCTGCTGATCCAGCGAAACGGATCGGCTGCCCTTGCTAGCTACTCGTATGATTCGGCAGGTCGGCGCGTGAGTTTCACAAACGGGACCGGCGGCGCGATCGCAACCAGCTACGGTTACGACGGCGCTAGCCGCTTATCTTCACTGACCAACACGCCCCAAACCTCTTCCTATTCCAGCCAATACACGTTTGGCTACAATCCTGCTTCCCAGATCACGTCTCTGACGCGTAGCAACAATGCCTTCGTCTTCACCGGCACCTACAATGTCAACCGGAGCTACACCGCCAACGGGCTCAATCAGTATACGGCCGCGGGTTCGGCGGGCTTCACGTACGACGCCAATGGCAATCTCACGTCGGATGGCACTAACTCATATACCTACGACGTCGAAAATCGCTTGGTGACAGTCTCGGGCAGCGCAACCGCAACCCTGCGCTATGACCCCTTGGGGCGGCTGTACGAGATAACGGGTACATCCGGCACGACGCGTTTCCTGAACGATGGCGACGCGCTGGTGGGCGAATACAACACGGCTGGCACTCTGCTCCGTCGCTATGCCCATGGCGCAGACATCGCCGCCGACGATCCCATCGCCTGGTATGAAGGTGCAGACTTCACGGCAACCTCGGAACGCATGCTGCGGCCAGACTGGCAGGGCAGTATCGTGCTCACGACCGACAGCACTGGGACTACCCCGATTGCGATCAACACCTATGACGAGTATGGTATTCCTGGCGCCGACAACAAGGGGCGCTTCCAGTACACCGGCCAGGCATGGCTTGGCGAAGTGGGCATGTATTACTACAAGGCCCGCATCTACTCGCCAACGCTCGGCAGATTCCTCCAAACCGATCCCATCGGATATAAAGATCAAGTCAACCTCTATGCGTACGTCGCAGACGATCCGGTGGACCGCACGGACTTCTCGGGGTTGGCTGGTTGCGTATCTGGAATGGCTCAAGCGGATTGCGCTACAGCGATGGCTGCGCAGGCACAAGCTCGTAAGGATATTGCCGCAACTCAGTCTGCTTTAACCGGCTTAACCAATGAACGAGCCGCTGTTGCCAATGGCAGTCAAAAAGAATTGTCTGCTGGAGCGAAGAAGACAGAAGGACTCCTGACAAAATGGTTTGGAGATTCGTCCGGATCGACGGTGAAGTCTGTTCAATCATCATTGAGAGGAATTGATAACATATTGGCTGACAATGGGAAAAAATACAATTTCACGAGACAGGATATTGGAAAAGATTTTGGTAAAGCCAACCCATTTACTAACATAAAACTGGGGAATCCATTTTTTTCAACGTCCTTTAGGAATCAAGTGGTTACCGTCCTCCATGAGCCATTTCACGTCATGGGAAACATATTTCTCCCCGAATCTTATGAAGGGGCTAATCGAGGTTGGCCTACCTGGTATCATTTGCGGAATGCAGACGATATCGCGATTTTCGCGTATGAAAGAGGGCAGTGATCTTATCTAAAATGGAACGATCCGATGGCGAAGGTATTTGAAGTTGTCATGATTATTTGTGGATTAGCAATTTCTTTGCTTTCCATGATTCCTCTTTATTTTTATGTATTGGCACTTGTAGATGCTTTAAGAAGGGGCGGCATTCAATACTACTCAATTGATTTATCTAGAGAGTACAATGGAGTAATATTATTACTATCATCTATGTTTTTTATGATAGGGATTATTCTATTTACGGCCGGGATTAAGCGAATAAGAGGCTGCCAGCGAAGTAATAGAGGTAAGTGACCGATCGCACGGTTCTGGAAATTACCGTGACAGGTGCGAAAACCCCTAAATAGTGCGCGTTCGCGGCGTCTGTGATGAAGGTAAGCGCCCCCGCGACCTGCTCCCTGCTCAAGTCCTGACAGCGGTGCAGCGGTAATGCCGATCTGGTGTAGCCTTGCTGGTTGTGCTCGTGTGCATTGGTAGTGAACGTTACGCACCGTTTCTGGTGGCGGCGATGTGTCGTGTGCGACACGAGAAACAGGCAATCTGGACGCCTCGAAGAACTGCCTGATCTGAGCATAGCGGTGACGATTTGCCCCGCGAAATCTACGCCACCACAATCCCGCGCAAGGCCGGGGTCCGCCGGCGCTTACGAATGGGCAGCTACGCAGCTGTGAACATGGTGTTGAGGGAAGTGGACCAAAGGATGATTGCGGCTGCAATGGCCAAACCTAATTGACTGCCAGATCGAATACACACATTCATCATACCGCAGGATTACCGCCGATCGGTAGGGGAAATTGATGCGTTATCTGAAGCTATGTTCGAATGCCGTCGCGTTGATCGCTGTTTCAACAGCAGGTGCAGCATGGTCTCAGCAAGCCACAACGTTCACTTACGACGCGCTAGGCCGGGTGACCTCTGTCTTACAAAGCGGTGGCCCCGCCAATGGGACCGCCGTCAACTATAGCTACGATCCTGCGGGCAATCGCTCAAACTATGTCGCCAACACTAGCGCGACACTGAGCATCTCGGGTGCGACCGCGAACGAAGGGTCACCACTTACTTTCACGGTGACACGCTCGGGTACGATGGCAAACGCTGCAACGGTAAATTACGCAACGTCAAACGGCTCTGCTGTTTCTGGCGTTAATTATACCGCTAGTAGTGGGTCGCTTAATTTTCCTGCTGGCGTCTCCACTCAAACGATCACTGTTCAAACCAGGGCAGATGGTGCCGTTACCTCAAATCTGACTATGACAGTGACCATTTCGTCTCCTAGCGGTGGTGCCTCCATTACCACTGCCAATGCCACTGGCACCATCAATAACACCGATGCAACTCCCTTCAAGGCGCTCAATCCCTCGTTCAGCGTAAGTAGTGCATCTGTCACTACTATTACATTGGCGAATCTCGCCACGACCAACGGACAGGCTGCCAAAATTATATCGTTCAGTCCATCGGGCGGTAATGCAGTAATTTCCTCCGATAAGCAGTCGGTTAGTTACACGGCGCCAACAATTGGGCAGGCAGCTGCGTGCGAACCCGCGGTGAGGCAAACCTATAGCGCGACTTACGCCGTCCAGTCTGGTGACGGGAGCCAGACCGTAAATGGCACAGTAAGTCTAACGGTAGCCGGGCTCGCTGGCCCGAAACCTAAGCCACCAGCGTCATGCCCATGATTGCTAAACCTGAGTTGGTCCTAGATGTCTGGGCGCCTTCTGTGTCAAATTTCGGGGTAGGATATGCCTTCAACCTGTTGGGACAGATGCGCCTGCATAGGGGTCAAATGGATCAGGGGAAGGCGGGCGTTGCTTTTCAGGTATGAGGGGCGATGGCGCAATCGCCATCGACGTGGCGGGGGATAAAGATCGCAGCAGATTGCCGATGATACCAGCGCTGATCATTGGTGCGCCCAGGAACAGGAATATTCCCAAAACAACGAAAGCTGTCCGCTTAAAGCGCAACAGTCCCCGAAACAGAGATAGCCCGACCAAGCTTATCGCTACAACACCCAGCGCCGTTGCCAAGCTGCCAGACAACACTTCCCGCAGCCAATCCGCCATCGCGCCAAAGGCTTGGGCATGGGACGGTTCAAACAGTGACGCGGTTCCAGCGTTCATGTCCGATTGCTCCAAATGGCGGAGATATGCCGACGCCCGGCTACGCGGTCGAGTTGCACGATCACGTCAACGGTCGATTGCACATAATGGACGATGTTCTCCCAGCTCAATCGTGCGCCCGTTTGAAGAATTAGCAGCGCGAGTTGCTTGATCGCCCCTTCCGGACTGTCAGCATGGATGGTGCTCATCGACCCGGGATGGCCGGTGTTGACGGTGCGCAGAAACGTATAAGCCTCGCTACCGCGCAGTTCCCCCACGATGATGCGATCGGGACGCATGCGCAACGCCGCATTGAGCAGATCGTCCGTGCTCACAGCAGCTTCGCGCAATTCATTGCGCGCTGACAGCAATCCAAGGCTGTTGGGCTGGCCCAGGGCGATTTCCGGCGTGTCCTCGATGGCAATCAAGCGCTCCTTGCTATCGATCTCGCGCATCAGGGCATTGAGGAATGTCGTCTTGCCCGTCGATGTCCCGCCGGAGATGAGAATGTTTCTCCGGGCTTTGACGGCCCGCCGCAATTGGGCTGGGTGATCGAGTCCAACTTCGCGGCCGCCATCAGACGCCGTCGTCTGCTCTACGCGATTTGGCATAGGACCACCGACCATGGGATAATCATCGAGCGTTAGGCTCTGCATGACGTGGCGACGGATCGCTAAAGCCACCCCCATACGCGTAGCCGGCGGCATCACGACCTGAATGCGCGAGCCATCGGGCAGGCTTGCAGCCAGCAACGGATGCTCGCGGCTAATGCCCTGGTTCGTCCAAGCTGCCACCTGCCGTGCCATGCGCAGCAACGATGCCTCGTCCAGATCCGTCACCTGGTGCGGCACGATTTTGCCGCCGAGACTTTCGGTCCATACTTCGCCCGGACGATTGACATAGATGTCAGTCACGTCGTTCCGATTAAGGAACGGCGCGAGCGGTGCCAGCGACGCAGTCAGATAATGGCCAGCGCGCGCATGCATGTCACGGCCTGTCGTCGATCGACGAAAAATCCAGATCGCGAGCAACGAAGACGGAAACGCTCGCTCCCTGCTTGACTGTCACAGTGCTGCGCACGTTCGCACCGCCGGTCGAGCCGGTGGTTGGCGTGGTTACCCCTGGCCAGCCGACTATATAAGTGCCGTCGGCCAGCTTGCTGGTAGCCACATTCATGCCGACGTTGAGCGCCGACTGGAGGATTGCTCCGCCGTAGCGTTCCAGGAAGTGGCTGTTGACTTTGCCTTTGACGCCGGCACGGCCGAGAGTGTCTGCCGATGGCGACTGCAGTGCGATTGTCACACCATCGGGACGGATCAGCCGCGTCCAGCGGATCAAGGCGCGGCTTTGCCCGCTAGCGACATCTGACTGATACTCACCGATGAGACGGCTGCCACGCGGCACCAGCACTTGAGTACCATCGAAGCCCCGCACATCACGCGAAACGATGGCCCGGGCGAGGCCCGGCTTGGTTGTGTCCAAGGCCGTTTCCAGCACGCATTGGATCACCGAACCCTGTGTCACGGTCGTGGCCGGGTTGAGCAAGCGAGTGGCCTTGACGCGCTCAGGGCCACTGGTTGGGCTTGCGCCTTCAGCCGGTGCGGATGGAGCCGAAGGTGCGCTGGACGGTGGCGGCGGGGCATCGAACACAGTGGTCGGGCCAGTGGATGATGGACCGCCGGAGCCATACGCGATCGGCGGGGACAGCGGCGCGTTATCCCATCGCGTGCGTGACGGCGTCGCCGGGACGGCCGATGGCGTGGTGGGAATAGTTGTCGGTTGAGCGGCCCCGATGGGCATCACCGTTGCTGAAGGCATCGCCACGAGCGGAACCGTTTGCGGCTCGGCATAGGGCACCTGGAGATCGGGAACCGCAGTTCCAGGCATCGCCATGTCCTGCGGGGAAACGAGGGTCGTCGGCACGTTGAGCGCCTGCCGATGCGCGTCGAGCGTCATGAACAGCATACCGCCGCCGACCAATGCCGCAGCGCCGAATACCCAGATACCAAGATTGCTGGTCCGCACCGCAACCTGTGGCCGGATGTCGTCAGTGGCCATTGGCATTCTCCCCCGCCTTGGGCTTGGGTGTGGTCAACCGCACGGCCACGGCCTTGTGCCGGTCTATCCGAAACACCAACTCCGGCCAGACTCGATCGATGGTGTAGGCACCATCACGCATAAAACCATCGATGGTCATTTCGCGACCGGTTTCATCCACGGCGAAGACGGCCGGCAGCGCCTTGTCTTCCGACCAGCGGATATAGGTGTGCTGACCGTCATCGGAGATGGAATCGGGCCAAAGCGCTTTATCGCCGGTCACGCGATAGCGCTGCGCAGCCGCTTTGGCGCTCGCAGCCTGCAATTGCGGGAGAAACTGGGCTTGCGGAGCGAACTGTCCCTGCGATTGCACAGGCGGCGGCGATACATTGGCAACCACTGAAAAGCGCAGCATGACCGCGGCGAACGCCTCATTGGGTTCCAACTCGAGCAGATAGGTTCGGCGATCGGTGCGCACGATCATGCTGGTCACGACGGCGTTGGGCAGAAACCGAACCGTTAGGCTGCCGGCATCGCGTGCCACGCTCACTGCCCAGGATCTGGCATCGGCCATGGTTACATTGGTGATATGTTCATCCTGACCGAATTGCATGGTCAGCGGCGTTGCCGAGCCAACACGGACATGGATCATCTCATCGCGATGCCAGATGGCCGTCTGGACGCGAGAGTCGCCGGCACTCGGCATCGGCCATGCGCGAGCTTGGGCGTAGGCATCCACTGGCGTCGTCAGCGCTAGGCTCAACAAACATAGGGCGCCGCGCGCGCTCATGGCTTCTTCGCCGAAGCACCGGCCCTTGCCATCGGAATGACGGGGGGCACTGAGGCAGATGGACCGCTGGGCAATGGCTGGGATACCGCCGCTACTGGTGTAGCGGCGGTAGGGGCAGGCGCAGTCAGCGTAGCCGGCGCTGTATTGGGAATGGTCTCGGCATCACGCCGATAGCGCGTGACCTGGAAACCCAATGGATTGATCAGGCGGTCCTGCACCGTCATCGGCTCGCCGGAATAGCGATAGCTGATCACCGCCGCCCAGTCCTGATCTGCCGCCGTAGAAGCCGCCAGATCGGCACGATGCGTCCGGAAGCGCACGAGCGATGTAGCCGGGCCGAGCGAAGACACGCTCTTTACCTGCACTTCGATCTGCGCGGTACGGGGCAGTGTGGCCAAGGGACTGTTGGGATTGGTCGCCTGGGTCGCGGCGACATAGGTGGCACGTGCTTCGGGCGCAGACCATAGCGCGGTCTTACGGTAGTTCGCCTTGACGCTGCCCAGATCGAAGCTTTCGCGGGCGATTACATATTGCACGAGGAAAGACCGCGTCAGCGCGGCATCGGGGGCAATGGATTGACGCTCAAGCGGCTTGAGCGCTTCGACGTAGCCGGTCTGGCGATCGACCAGCAGCGTATAGGGCTCGACGGTCTTGAGCGGAGCCAAGGCAACGAGCGCAAACGCTTCGGCAATGGCGACGAACGAGGCACCACCGGCAACCCACCACGCGATACGCCGCGAACGCTGGTCGCGCGCATCGCGATCCTGCGCCCAGGTCGCCGCCTCGCGATAGTAGGCGTCCAGATCTTTCTTGCGTTCCGGTTTCATCGTTTCCCATCTCGCCGCTGGCCAGCGGCTGTGACGCGGCGCGTGGCGCGCCGGTACGTTTCTCCAAGAGCCGGCGTACCAATCCGCCCGGACTGTTGCTCCCCATTGCCGGGAACCGACACATTGCGCTCTCTCTCGACCAGGATCGGCACGCGCGCTGGCGATGCCCCGCTGCCACTGCTCAAACTGCCACCCTCGGAGGCTACATGGGCAGGGCTATCGCTTATGCGGGCGCGGTCTGCGCTCCGGTCATGCTGACCGAAAAAGGACGAGCCGAAAAATTGCGCTCTTGCCTGCAGGGCATCGGCGGGTTGCATATCGGCCCAGCCCCGCTGAAACGCCACGCGTCCCAAAATGCTGACCAGCAAGATCGCCGCGATGGCAAACGAAAGGGTGATGACCAGCAGTTCGGTAGGAGCGGCGGGCGTCGCATAGCCAGCGCCACGGAGTTGCAGCGCGCCGGCTAGCCACGGCTCCAGCACCGCAAGTTCCGCAGCATAGACCACCGTGAGCCCGAGCGATCCAATCAGACACAGGACCAGCCCGCGCGCCCAGCCCGCGAAGAGCCCGCGCGTGGCTCCCAGCAGCAAGGCCCCAGCCATAACCGGCGCCAGCGCGAGGAGCAGCCCCGCAACGAGCCGAATGGCTACCAGCGGTCCCAATGTGCCAACCAGAAAGGCCACCCGCGCCCAACCCAGGGCGGGATGGTCGTCGAGAGCAATGGCCTTGAACGTCGTGCCACCGTCCGCAACCGGGGCATAGACTTCGCGCCCCGTGCCTTGCGTGGTCAGCGCCATGATCCCGTCGTCGGCCGCCTGAAGACGCATGGCCATGCCCTGCCCCATGCCGGGCAACTGGTTGTCCGCATGCAGACCAGCGGCGAGTTCTGCCGGGCCATGCAGCACCAGATCGTAGACTACGATGCGAAAAGCCGGCCAACTGGCCGCCAGCGTCAGAGCAATACCAACCTTGAGCGACGTTCCGATCAAGTCACTCCCAGACACGCCACGACCTGCCAGCAAACGGATCGCAAAAGTCGCGATGAGCAGCGTGAGCAAGGTTGTGATGACCGTCTGTCCCAGCCCGCCCGATTGGGCCAGGGACTGAAATCCGATCGAGCCTAGAGTCGTGGCCTGGCAATCCACATGCGCCAGCATCGAGGACAGGAACTGCTGGCCGGTGTTAACGGAGGGACAGGCCATCGCTCAAGCAGCCCCTTCCAGCAACGGCGCCAGCCAATCCTGCGGATCGTCGCCCAGATCGCTGCGCAAGGCATCCAGCAGGCGCACATTGGCTTCCCGACCTGACAGGATCGTCAGGATATCCTTCTCACCGGAGAGATCGAGCCGCGCCACCACGCTGTCATTGCCGTGCTTGATCAGGAAACAGCGCTGGCTGTCGGGCATGGCACGGATCAGGTCGAACTCGTGCTGGGTCAGACCAAAGCCGCCGATGTAGTCTTCGGTCCGGGCCTTGGGATTGACCATGAAGATCTGCGTTGCCGCCTGCTCGATGATCGCGCTGGCGATGCGGCTTTCCAGGGCATCCTGCGCGCTCTGCGTGGCGAAGCCGACGATGCCGTTGCGCTTGCGGATGGTCTTTTCCCAATCCTTGATGCGGCGCACGAAGACTTCGTCGTCCAGCGCCTTCCAGCCCTCGTCGACCACGATAATCGCCGGCGAGCCGTCGAGGCGTTCTTCCACGCGGTGGAAGAAGTAGAGCAAGGCCGGAGTGCGCAGCACCGGATCGTCGAGGATCGCGGTCATGTCGAACCCGACCGTTTCAGCCGCAAGATCGGTGCGGTCCTCTGGATTGTCGAACAGCCAGGCGCGCTCGCCATCGCCCCACCAAGGCCGCAGGCGCGACCACAGATCGCGGGCATGCGGACGGGCATAGCCACGAAACAGTTCGACGAGATAGCGCAGTCGCCGAAATTCTGCCGGTTGGGCGAAGTTGGTGTCGATCGCCGCCCGCACCGCTTCGGCTTCCTCGGCATCGATTCCGCCGGCCAGAAGCGTGATCCATTCGGTCAAGAACGCGCGGTTGACCGGCGTATCGGGCAATTGCAGCGGATTGAGCCCTGAGGGCAAGCCAGCCCGCAATTGATCGTATTGCCCACCGATCGCTCGGATGAACAGTTCGGCGCCGCGATCCTTATCGAAGAAGATAATGCGCGGAGCAAACTTGCGTGCCTGGGCAAGCAGGAAATTGAGCACCACCGTCTTGCCCGAGCCCGAGGGGCCGATGATGGTGAAATTGCCCAGGTCGTTCTGGTGAAAATTGAAGAAATAAGGACCGGCCGCCGTCGTCTCGAACAGCGTAACGGCATCGCCCCAGTGATTCCCCTTGCCCTGGCCGACGGGGAAATTATGCAGACTGGCCAGGCCCGCATAATTGCGCGCCGAGACCAGCGCACGCCGACCGATATAGCGAAAATTGCCGGGGAATTGCGCCCAGAACGTCGGTTCGAGCGCAATATCCTCGCGCACACCGACCATGCCGAGATCGCCTAGCACCGCCAGCACTTCGGCCACTTGCTTGTCGAGCGTGGCCAGGTTCTCGGCATAGAGCACAATCGTGGCATGATGCTCGCCGAAAGTTGCGCGGCCGGCCGCCACTTCGTCCTTGGCTACGCGCAATTCCTCGCGCAGGCTCACGGCTTCGTCCTCGGTCGAGCGCATGCGCCGCAGCGCCAGGTTCATCCGCCCCAGGGTTTCCTGCCGATCGACAAAAGCGAAGGATTGGCTGACTGTCATGTCGAAGGGCAGGCGATAGAGCTCGTCGAACATGCCCGGCATGCTTTGCCCCGGGTAATCCTTGATCGATACCACCGCGCCAAACAGCCGCGCCTGGTCTCCAGCCTGGCCCAACTCGAACGCGTCCTGACCAAAGCTCACGCGGCGATACGGCAGATAATGGCCGATATCGCCTTGCGGCAGACCGACGGGGCGTAGATCGCCGTTGTAGAGGCAGGAGAGGAATTCCAGCGGCTCGGAGCGAAAGCCATCGGGGGTATCGTACACTCGGAGCAATTTGGGACTGTAGCTGGAAAGCGCCGCCATCAAGGCGTCGCGCCCCGCATCGAGTTGGCGCACTTCGCCAGCGATCTGCGCGCTGGCGCCACCTGCCTGCGTCTTCCGCCGCAACATTCCGCCCAGGCGCTCGAACATGCCAAGCCGCCCACGGACGGGGCGGCGCACGATCGTGAGGAACAGTTCGTTGACGTAAAGCTCGCGGGTTTCGAGAAGATTGCTCCAGCGCGCGTGGAGATTTTGGGAAAACGTATCGCCGAATTGCGCGGCCAGATCGGGCTGAACCTTGCGGCGGATGACATGGTGGTAGACCGCAAAGCGCGAAGAGCCGATCGCACGCAGCATCGCGTCGCGCATCTCGGCGCGATAGTTGATGTCCTGCGTATCGGCCGTCTCGAACAGCAAACCGCCCAGGCGGATCGTCTGGATCAGCAGCCCATCGCGCGTCTCGATGGTGACATCGTCGACATGCCGCCCATAGGGCAGATGCACGCCCGCCGATGTTTCACGCGCCACAGCTTTAGGATCGGCCGCTAGGGGCGGTAGGAGTTGCATTGCCACAGCTTATGATTGCGCACACGCGGACACCGGCTGACGCGCAGGATCCACAGGTCGAGAAAGCGCGGCTCGTGCCGGCACAGCACCATGCCCGCGAGATGGGCTGCCACGCAAGCCAGCAACGCCAGAGCGGACCGAAAAATCAGGAATAGCTCGGCAGAGAGGATGCCGTTGATCACGAAAAAGCTGTAGGTAACCCCGGCAAACATCTGCGGCCGCGTGAGTGCGACAAAAACGGTGTCACGGCGCAGGTTGCCTGGCACGGAGGATCAATACTGCCCTGCGGTTGCTGCCGCGCGTATACCGCCGACGATGCTGGCGGCGCCAAACAGGATGAAGCAGCCAAGCACAACGACAGCACCATGGCGCCAATTGATGCGGCCTGTGAGCATCCCGAAACCGACAGCGGCAATAGCAATCACGGCAACGACTGTAGCTACGGTGCCCATCAATGTGCCTTGCAGCCAGCTGACCGCCGACACAAGAACACCCGAACCCTGCGGATCTCCCGGTACCGCAGCTAGGGCCCGCTGCCCGAGCAGCATCGCGAAAACAGCAAGCGAAGAGCCAAAGCGTTCGATCAGACGTTTCATTCTCATCCCCATTTGGACTGTTGATGACATCCCCTTGAAGAAAAGCAATATCCATCCGGCAAATGGGCCCTCTGGAGCAAGATTTATCTTGCCCAAGAATTTGGCGCCACTGATCCCGCCGCAAAGCAGGACATCCTCCCATAAAACCCGACCGGAAAGTCGGGCGGGAGGACAAGGGGGGCTAAGAGCCGGATTCGAAAGTTTCTCATGCCCAGCAATAGGTTGCGGTTCTGCGGCTGACCATGCGGATGGAAGCAATGGTGGCCCATGCGGTTGAAGAAGCGATGGTGGTCTCCCAATCCTTGGCCAGGCGGCGGCACCGGCCAAGCCGTGCAAAGGTCCGCTCGACCACCCACCTGCGTGGCAGGATGACAAAGCCTTTGGCCGCGTCCGAGCGTTTGATGATCTGGATGGTCCAGTCGCCCAAGGGCTCCAGCGCCGCCTTCAGCTTGTCGCCGGCGTATCCGCCATCGGCGAACACATGGTGCAACCACGGGAAGCGACCACGCACCGCCTTGAGCACATCGACAGCCGCATCACGGTCCTGAATATCAGCCGTGTGGACCAGAACGGAAATCAGGAAACCAGAGGTGTTGGTGAGGATGTGGCGCTTGCGGCCTTTGATCTTTTTGCCCGCATCATAGCCGCAAGGTCCCCCGGACTCGGTGGTTTTGACGCTTTGACTGTCGATCACCCCCGCGCTGGACGAGGCCTCGCGGCCCTCGATTTCGCGCAGGTTCATGACCAGCAGCGTGTTGATCGTCTCGAACAGACCGGCGTTGCGCCAGGCGTAGAAATACCGCCTGACCGTCGAAACCGGCGCGAAGCATTTGGGCAGCAATCGCCATGCGCAACCGGCTGAAGCCAGATAGAGCAACGCATTGACCACCTCGCGCATGTCCGTCGTGCGGCGGCGACCGCCTGTCTTGGCCGGCGGGATAAAGGGTGCCAGCAAATCCCATTCGCGATCCGTCATGTCGGATGGATAACGCAACCCTTTGCGGCTATGCTCCTCCCGAGCGGTACCAGTCCATGCCATGATCCATCCCATCTCTTCGCAAAGACGGCTGAATCACAACATACTGGTATCGCTCAACAACTTTCGGATCGGGCTTTAAACAACCCTGAGACGGTATGTTCGCGCGGCGGTGTTGGCCCGCCCTCGGGACAGGCAGAAGGTGGGGATTACGCCGAACGGGCTGGTGCCTATCCCGATAGCGAACTATGCACAGGAAGCGGTGTGCTCAGGCCACGGCGGTCCAAGGCATGGGCTCGCCGACGTTGTTCGGGGGATGCCCGTTGTAAATGCTGGTCGAATATTTCTCAGAAGTGCTGGTGCAAAACCCCCATCGCGGATTTGGTGATCTGCCATTGAGATGATCGACAGCTCCATTTTTAAGCGGCCTGCCGCAGCGCCTCGGGGCGGGCGGCGCGGTGAGATTGGCATACGCCGATCCTCGATGCGCACTGTCTGGGCGGCGAGGTCGATCTGCTTCGCCATTTCAGCAGGCGTCAGCGACAGCGCCGGTGCCTGTTCGATGGCGACAAGCCGGGCGCAGACATTGCCCAGACTGCGGTCGATGCCATCGAGCGCGGCGGTGTGGTCGGGGATTCGCTCGCGTGCCGCCGTCAGATTGGCGACGGCATTGTGCAGGAGGCTGAGCTCGTGTCGCACGGCCTCGAAAGCCTGGGCGGTGGTCACTTCGGTGTCGTTTGTCTCGGTCATGGGTGCAGCTAAACCGTGCAAGTTTCAGGACGCCAGAGGCAGGAACCTCGATGGAAGGGGTGAGATTTGAGGGGGTGTCGGCGCGGATGCTGCTGAGGCGGCTTGAGATTGTGCCAAGCTGTGAAGGCTCCGCGACTCGGGCCTTGGCCTGCCCTACAGCCCGAGCCCGCGTCCCCTCCCCCGGCCGAGATCGAGGCCGTGCTCGAACGCGAGCTGGGCGCCCAGTTTGCGCTGGCTGTCCATCATGGTGATGCCAAGTTGGGCCTTGCGGACGGCCAGCAGGGATTCAAGCTGTGGATCGCGCTCGAGACTCCTGGCCATGTTTGCCATGGCTGATCGGGCGTTCTTGTGGGCGTCGATGTTACCAGCCGCATAGTGCCGATCGGCTTGGTTGGAGAGCTCGTTCCAGCGGCTAACAAACCGGTCGGCGCGAAGCTCGGGATTGGTGCGCAGCTCGGTTTCGAGCTGAAGCGCCCGGATGGCGCGATTGGCATTGCCGCGTGCGGCCTCGCTCGCCAGGCTGGGGTCCCTGGCATAGGCCGCCTCGGTATCGCGCGGCCCATGCGGGCGCAGCTCCTCGAACGCCTTGCGCGCGGACTTGAGCTCGGCAAGCTGTTCGGGGCTTTCCTGGCGGCCGTGGGCCCGCGTATCGTAGATTCGGTCGATCGCTTTGGCATGGCGTGTCAGCGCTTCGATGCGCTCGCGCCGCAGTTCTGCCTCGCGGGTTTCGGAGCTGGTCGGGATTGCAGCGATTTCACGTGACGGGGCGACCGGCTGGAGCAGGTCTTTGGAGACCTTGAGGCGGTGGCCATCAAAGTTCACCCGTTCGGGCACGGTAGAGAAGTTGGGCACCTTGAGCTTGAGCCCATCGAAGATGCCGCGCCTGGGCTGCACTTCGGGCGCAGGCTCGGGCACGCGGGCATAGTCCGATGCCATGTCCTTGCCGCGCTCGCGGCTGAGAATGCTGACAAGTCGGTCACGATCGGCGAAGTCATCCTTGCCGTAATGCAGATCGACCTGGTCCCTATGGCGCGACAGCGCGACATAGGCGGCATGGCGGTCGAGCCCTGGCGTTGCCAGCACATGGACGCTGTCCACGGTCATGCCCTGCGCCTTGTGGATGGTGGCGGCATAGCCATGATCGATATGGGCATAGTCCTTGAGATCGAAGGCAATGGACCGCCCATCGTCGGTGCGCACGCGCATGGCGATCTGGCTCACCTGTTCGACCGTGCCGAGCGTACCGTTCTTCACCTCCAGGCTGCGCTCGTTCTTGAGGAACATCACGCGGTCGCCGGACGCAAACGACCGCTCGCCACGTTCGACGGTAAGACCAACATCCTCGCCCAGCAGACTGTCGGCACGCATCCGTTCGCGCGCTGCCTCGTTCAGTTCGCGCACTTCGTCGTTGGTGTGGGTGAGGATGATCCGGCTGGCATCGGGGTCGGCTAATCGATTTCGATCCCAGCGATCGATCAGCTCTTCGCGCGCCTGTTCGCGCGTTTCGGCGGCGTGGACATGACCAGCCTGTTCATAGGCCGTCAGCGCCTCGTCCGTGCGGCCCGTGGCAAGCTGGCGCGTGGCATCGCGCTGCCATTCCTCGGACTGGCGACGAATGGTGGTGATCTCCACCGCACCGTGCCGTTCAGCAATACTGCGGAACGAGGCGCCGGCTTCGATGGCCTGGAGCTGCTGCGGATCGCCGACCAGCACGACCTTGGCGCCTTGCTTCTCTGCCTCGCTGACCAAGCGTTCCATCTGGCGCGTGCCGATCATGCCGGCTTCGTCGATCACCAGGATGGAATTGGGTTTCAGGGTCTCGCGTCCCTGTGCCCACTGGTGCTCGAGACTGGCAATCGTGCGTGAGGCAATGCCCGAGCCGTTTTCCAGGTTCTCGGCGGCAATACCGGAGAGGGCAATGCCACCCACATCGTAGCCGGCTTTCTCCCAGGCCTCGCGCGCCACACCGAGCATCGCGCTCTTGCCGGTGCCGGCATAGCCGATCACGCTGGCAATACCGCTACCGCCGGTGACATGCTCGAGCGCATGGCGCTGTTCGACCGACAGCACCAGGCCACGCGCTTCGGCGCGGTCCAGCGCGGCCGCCAGATGACGCGCCGGCACGCCATGATAGCGTTCCGCGTCGAGTCTGGCGGTGGCCGCCTCGAGCCGCTGTTCGGTCTCGAGCATGGCGCGCGAGGTGAAACGCTCCTCGCCGCGTCCGTCAGGACCCAGCCGCACAAGATCGGGCGAACTGCGCACCGCCGCCAGCACGGCGTCGAACTGATCTTTCCCTTCGCTGTGCCGGTGCACGAATGTGGCAAGATCCCGGCTGGTAAACGTGGCCTGCTGGTGGGTGATGGCATCGAGCGCGATGCCGGGGTTTTCGAGAATCTTGTCGCCATTGCTCCGGGCAATGGCAAAATGCTCTTCCAGCCGCTCGCGCACCAGGCCTTCCTGCGCCATGCGCGCGGCAGCCGGGCCGATCTTGTTCTGCGGCTCGAGAGCGATGCCCTGGGCCTCGAGGCTGCGGTGATCGATCCGCGCATCGATATCGAGCTGGGCCAGCCGACCATTGACGTGCTCGGCCCAGGTTTCACGCCAGTGGTTTAGCAGTTCGGTCCTGTTCCAATCGCGCACCTTGGGACCGAAGCCATCCGATCCAACTTCGCGCATGCTCAACATCACATGGGCATGAGGTTTGGCGAGGCCGTCTGCCCCCACATCCCAGTGCACATTGAGATCGGCCACCATGCCCCGGTCGACGAACTCCTTCTGCACGAAGTTGCGTGCCAATTGGATGCCATCGGCCTGGGTCATCTCACGCGGAATGGCGAACTCGATCTCGCGCGCCAGTTGCGCGTCCTTGCGCACTTCGACTGCCTCGACATCGTTCCACAGCTTCGCCCGGTCACGCCACTCTTCTGGCGCGCCATCTGGCAGCATGACTTCGCTGTGCACGACGCCGGTCTTGTTGGAGAAATCATGGTGCCGGTCGAGCCGCGCGTCATAGAGCCGATCGGCCGAGCGATAGGCAGCGGCGGCCACGGCGCTCGAGCCGCCACCGCGCGAAACAACTTTGGCCGAGAAGTGGTAGATCGCCATGGCGACACACCAGATACGCCTAAAAGCGCACGTCGGCACGACGTATAAGCGCGCCCTCAAAAGATTTCATCATTCTCGGGACGGCGGAATCCCATGAGGTTTCAGGGAATTGGCATTGATCGTCAAGGCCGATAACTGGAAGGCCTCGCGGCGCAACAGACCGCCGTCACAGGACACCAGACATGCGTAAGCCCCGCAACTATGACGAGGACCTCAAGGCCCTCACCGCCAAGGCCAGGCAACTCAAGGCGCGCAAGCAGGGCCAGTTAGGCGAACTGGTCGAAGCCACCGGCGCCGATCACCTCACCATCGAGGAACTGGCTGGCGCACTACTGTCGATCGCCGCCATCACCGATCCGCAACGACGGGAGGTATGATGCAAACGCGGCGCCGCACGACCAGCGCCCGCTATCGCTTGCCCCTGCAACAGGCGCGGCATGACACAAGGGTACGAATTCTGGCGGCATAGCGGTTATGTGCCGGGTGGTGCGGCCGTCGATGACTGAGCATCTTTGGAAGTATTTTGGCGACATAGAGCGTCACGTTCATCGCGCGCAGATTGGCGACGAAATCGGCGGTGTCGTAGGCATTGTCGGCGCCCAGCGTGCTACGGTGGCAGCCGTTCAAACGCTCCAGCATGGTCAACCCCGCGTCGCGCTCGGGATACCTGTGGCATGTGTCAGCATGGCATCGACCACCAGGCCGTGGCGGTTTTCCATCAGCACATGGCCCATGTGGCAAAGCTTTGAGGCTTGCCCGCGTGCCTTCTTGAACAGAGGTGCGTCTGTATCTGTGATCGAGGCATGGGCGGCATTGCTGCGCTTCGACGTGCTCGCGCGCTACCCGCTGCAAGACTCAGCGCTCAAGATCGTAGAATACAGCAGCGCCATGTGGCCGGTGCGGGATAACGGGCCGGTTGTTTCCGCCATCCGCAAGGTGGATGGTCAGTGAGGGCAGTGAGTTGCCAGTTTGCAAGGATTGTCTTCATCATCATGGCAGAAAATCTTGGTGATGTACCGTCTCGCCAAATGAGCCACCGTTATGCTAACGCTCCTGATGGGGAAGTGGGGCAGCTATGGCAACGAATACGCGAAGCGAGCGGTCGATCATTGAGACCGTTGTTAGAATTTTTCCGGTTATAGCCACGATTGCTGGCGGCATCTGGACGATGTTCATCTACTTTCATCCAGCGCAGAGTGCGGCCGTCTCCTCCGCGGCGCAAATCCCACCGGCAGCAACTCAATCGGCACCGACGCCAGCGGATATCTCAACTGGGTATGCCGCCGCAGCGACACAACCGATGGTTCCGCCGCAGGCCACTGTAGCGGCGACTGAGGCCCCAACTATAGCGCCCAGCGCCCCGCCCCTTGAAGGCGCGGCAACTGCGCTCGCGGCGGTGCAAGGTTTTTACGGCTATCTTCATGATGGTCGCGGGCAGGAGGCAGCTCTGCTTGTGGTACCCGAAAAGCGGCTGAGTGGACCATTTGCGCCATTCCAACTGTCTAATTTCTACGGAAATCTGCGGCATCCTATCGAACTTCTGAATGTTACTCCGATAGGCGAATCTTCCTATCAAGTGCATTACCGCTATACCGCGACGAAATCGGCATGCGACGGACGGGCACTAATTGCCACATCGTCTACCCAGGGGCGATATTTCGTTTCAGGGATAAGGGCAATTGACGGATGCTAAATAACATAAAGGCGTATGGATATTGACACCGCCAGCGGGCAGGCGCGTCACCGCTTCGCATGTGGCAGCTATTGCCATGTAAGAGGCACTGCCTTCCGAGCGCGACAATCGCCGTGGAGGGGGCCTGGCACGGCAAACGGAAACTACACAGGGCACCCTCCTGATCGGCATCGCCGCGCAAGGCTGATTCGCACACCAGCACAGGTAAGGAACTGCGGATCACATGAAGCCGCTAGACCTGGCGGTTCGCCAGCCGCCTGTTGCTAAAATTTTTTGGGCGTTTGTGCGAGGTCGTGCCGGTGCGCACGGATGTACCAGGCGGTGTGCTCGCAGCAAATGCCACATACCCTGGATTCTCAGGCGGTTGCGCTTTTCGCGCAACGCCCCAATTCTACTCGTGGCCAGCCAATCCATCAAACAGGAAGGATGTGCCACATGAATACCGCCTCGCCCAATTCCTTCGTGCGTCTTCCCCAGGTGCTCAAGGAAATCGGGCTCTCGCGCGCGACGCTCTATCGCAAGGTCCAGGACGGGACCTTTCCCAAGCAGTCGCGCATCGCCAGGCACTGCGTGGGCTGGCGCCGTAGCGCGCTCGACCAGTGGTTGCAGAACTTGATGTTCTATTCGGTCGACGACTTCACCTGATGCAACCCGCACAACGGTGCCGCCCGATGGCTCGCCAACGGGCGGCATGAATTTTCACCGCGGCCACCAGCACTGCCACCACCGGCCATCGATAGATTGGCATCCTCGCGCCAGGGCTGAAGGCGCGGCCCCGCTTTTCCATAATTCACGCAAAAACTTGGCGCGCGGATTCGCGTCTGGTATCGTGGGATCGCGCTGCGCAAAAGGCGGCGCCGGGACTGGTAATCCCGCCAATGGCTCAACTCGGAAAACATGGTTTTCCGGGGTGCCGTCGCGCATGTCCAAACCTTCGGGTTAAAGGCGGCGGCGCATGTCATTGGCATGTTACCAGCTCCGGCGGCTCCCGCGCGCAAGCGTGCGGGAGCTCGGGGTCAGTCCGCGTGATGACCTGAGACCTTCCGCTTCCCGCTTCTGACGCGGACCGGAGGTACATATGGACACGATCGTTCCTGCTACTTCATCCAACCCTGGCGCCCCTGCACTTGGCGCTGCCATCATCACGTTGCCGAGCGAAAATTATGAGCTCGGCGCGCTATGGCGACGCTACGATGCGCGGCCCGTCAGGCTCCTGCGCACCCGCGAAGGCCGCGCGCTCAGCCTGGATCGCTTCCAGCGCGCGGGCGAGTTCATGGGTTCATTTGCCTCGCCCATGGCCGATGACACCGCCTATCTGTTCTACTCAGCCGGCATCGTCGCGCAGTTGGCGATGTCGTCGCACCTTCTTGACGTGGGTTTTCCCGACGCGTGGTGTGCCAAGTACATCGGCCTCCATGTCGATCGTTCCCTGGCCTATGCCAACGCCACTGGCTTTGGCTACGAGGACACGGAGACCGAGCGACTGATGGACGTGCTCTCGCCCTACTGGAAATGGAACGACCTCAGCCGCGCGCACGGTATCAAGCCTGACACGGGAGGCTTTGCCGTCGGGGAGGTTCGCGACATCATCGCCGCGCTGCTAGACCACGTCGCCGAGGTGACCGGGCACGGTCGACGGAAACTGCGCCGGGCACCGTTCTAATCGGCATCGACGCGCGAGAGTGATTCGCGCGGCGATGCCGAATAGGTGCAACCGACCTCGTGACACCGCTGGACCTGGCGGCTTGCCAGCCGCCGAGCGCCTGCTCGCAAAAATTTTTTTAGTGTTCGTGCGAGGTCGTGTCGGAGCGCTTGGGTGTACCCGGTAGTGTGCTCACGGCAAAAGCCGCATGTGCTGGATTCTCAGGTGCTTGCGCTTTTCCCGCAACGCCCCAATTCTACTCGTGGCCGGCCAATCCAACCCATCAAACAGGAAGGATGTGCCACATGAATACCGCCTCGCCCAATTCGTTCGTGCGGCTGCCCCAAGTGCTCAAGGAAACCGGGCTCTCGCGCGCGACGCTCTATCGCAAGGTCCAGAACGGAACCTTTCCGAAACAGTCGCGCATCGCCACGCGCTGCGTGGGCTGGCGCCGCAGCGCGCTCGACCAGTGGCTGCAGAACCCGATGTTCTATTCCGTCGACGACTTCACCTGATGCGCCCCACAGAACGGTGCCGCCCGATGGCAAGTCATCGGGCGGCCTGAATTTTTCACCACGGCCACCAACGTTGCCACCAGTGCCCATAGACCGCACGGGTCAGCGTGGAGAGTGCCTTGGCCAGCTCGGCCTGCACCGCCTCGACACTGATGCCATAGCGCTGGGCCAGTTCGGCATAGCTGGCGCCCTCGAAGCGCACCGCCGCGAAGATCGCCCGCTGCCGCTTGGTCATCCGGCGCAGACCACGCTGCCCCCGGCGCCAGAACGTGCGGGGCGACAGGGTGGGCAGGACGGGCGTGCCCCATTCGGGCGGGAGAGGCCGGCTCATGGCCGGTCCTCCCCACAGGCCAGGAGGAAGTCGGCGGCTTTGCTTGCCGCACTGGCAGCCCGGAAGATCGCCTTCTCGTCGGCGCACAGCACTTCGAGCCATGCTCCGATATAGTCGGCATGCCGCACCGTCGGCACAATGCCCAGCGCCGCACAGGCAAAGGCACTGGCCATTTCCGCGACAAGTTCCTCTTTTGCGTAGGACGCAGAGCCAAACTCGCCGGTCTGGTCCCGGTCCAGCCGGCTCTTGTGGCCCGTGGCATGGCCAAGTTCGTGCAGGGCCGTGCGAAACCAGTTGATCGGCTCGAGGAAGGCAGCCTGGGGCGGCACCTGCACCATGTCATGGGTGGGCGAATAGAACGCCTCCCCGCCGCCGATGTGGAAGGTCACCCCGCTGTTCTGGATCACGCGATCAGCGCCGGCAATCGCCAGTTCTGGCGCAATCGGTGTCACCGGGGCAATCATGTCTTCGGGCAGGTCCTCGCACTGGTCGAGGTTGAACACGGTAAAGCGCTTGAGAAAGGCCACGGTGCGCGCTTCGCGGTCTTCGTCCCTGGCTTTGACAGCTTCCTCGCGCGGGGTGAAGCGATCGGCATAGCAGACCACCGTGCCCTTCTCGCCGCGCCGGACATGGCCCCCTGCTGCTTCGGCCTGGCGATAGGTCAGCCAGCGCTGCGAGGAAAAGCCCTGCTCGATGGCAGCGGTCCAGAGAATGAGAACGTTTATTCCGGAATAAGTCCTACCCGAACCGGCATTGTGGGGCAGCGTGCAGGGACAGCGGCTGGCGTCCCAGGGCTGCACCCAGGGCAGGCGCCCGGCTTCGAGTTCGGCAATGATGCGGTAGGTCACCTCGGCATAGAGGGACTGGCGTTCGCTCGTGTTCACGGTGCTCATGATCTTCAAGCTCCTTAAACCGCCATGGCCCGGCGCCGGGGTGGCGGGGGGCGGCAGGAGCGGACCAAGAGCCCCGCATCAGGCGGCGGGGTGCACCGAAGGGCGCAACAGCGTGGAGCACCCGGAGCCGCGCAGCGGGCCGGGTTGCACCCGGTCGCGGCAGGGCTACAGGGCCGTGACGCCCCCCGTCACCCTGGAGCCGAGGCAGACGCCGCCGCGCACAAGGAGCGCGGCGACAACCGGAGGGGAGCCAAAGGTGGACCGACAGGACCGGCCAGACTGGCCGGGCCAGGTGTCAGCGATCGCACCGGCCATGCCGACGAGACGGCAGCGCCGGCTCGGCTGGAGCGCAGCGGAAGGAGAGCACGGTCAGGCCGAGACGGCCTGAAATGCCATCCGTGACTGGATGGGTAAGCTGATGATCTATCAGGTCGATGATGCCCGCTAACAGGTGCAGGGCAACATGCTGACGTCTGCATTCTGACAAACCCGGCCTAGCGGAATGCCGAGATCTGGACTTGGCTGCCGGCCCCTGCCTCTGCCGGGAACGCTTGGCTTCGCTGAAACCGGTAATTCAAACAGTACCAATGCCTTATCCTCGCACCATGCGCTCGAACTGTCGGTCGTCCAAGGGCTGTAATCCATAGACGGATCGGATCTGATCGAAGGCCTTCCGTAGTTGTTCTTGCACGACGTCGGGCACCGGATCATCAAGAACCATCTCGATCTTGAATCGACGCTCAATCGCTTCAAAATCTTTCTCGCCTTCGCGCGACCCCAACTCCCAGACTGTCCGCCGCAAGCCTTCAAGGCCAAGCCTGATGTGAAACGGCCCTTTGCCCCCCAGAGCCTTGCAGAGCCGGATGTTCGCTCGTAGCCAAGATGCCCAACCTTCATAGGCGGCATTGTCGAAAAACAGGTGGGCGCCATTCTGACAATCGACGAAAAAATTGCCGGCGATCCCCCAAAGCTCGCCAGTGTCCTTGAACAGGCGGGTCGCCGTTGGCGTCAAACCGATCTCCCGGATCGTCTCGCTAGACCGGAATGCGATGTAACCGCCTTCGGTGCGCCCATAATCAAGGCCACTAAAACTGCCCAGCGGGACAGGATGGTTGCCCTGTTTCTCCAGCACTTCGTAGAACCCATCTACTGCCTCCCAAACCGTCGGTAAAAGCCGGGCATAGCCGTATGGTGCAGCAGCCATGGCAAGCCGGAGGCTACCGTCGTGTTTCATTGACACGACCAGCGGTTGCCGCCCGCCCTCCCAGATGCCTGCATCGTCCGACTCTGCTGGATGCCACGGAAGAGCGAAAGACTGTTGAAGGGGCATAGCTTCAAGACACGCTTTGATGGCCTCTTCGAACTTGCTCGCCAATCGACTTCGGACAGCTTTCAACTCTGCGGGTGCTGCCCCAACGGGAAGTTCGTAAGTGATGGGTCCCCGGCGGTGTCGCATGTCGAAGGGAAGATCTTCAACCCGCGCGGACGCCATCGCGATGTTCCACACCGTGATGACCCGGTTGGTGCCGAGCGCATGCTTGGCGTAACCAAGCTCGATAAGAACGTTCGGATTTGCCACATACTTGCCGGCCGCCGATTGGGCGATCGGCGTGACATCCCCTATGAACACTCCCGCCCCCTCGATCTTTTTAAAAATGGTTTCGACGATCGGAGGCGAGCCGGGAACACCCTTGGTGTCATGATCAAGTTCCGGACGTTCGGCTTCAGCCATATCCGCCGAGATCCGCTCCAACGCTAGGACCAACGCTTCGCGAATGAGCCCCCTGTTCTCCCGAAAAGGATGATCGCTTTGCCATGACCAAAAGACTGTACGCGTCATCAGATCCCTCGTATTCCCTTGGGTTGAGCTCGCAAACCTGTGCGACCTATTTGCCAGCTTTCATCCCTGTGCCTAAACATTGCTCGCTGGCCACGGCACCTTGGCAATCGAACACCCAGAAATCTTACAAATATTGAGGCGACAACCACCTAAATATTACCAAAATATCAAATGGCTTTATTAAGATGGTATCCAACGGTCCCCATCAACTTTTTACTCGGTTAAGACGCCTTCAAATTTGGCGATTAGTGCGGTTGCGAGCCCAGGACCACGAAGGTGAAGACCGATTTCGTCGAGTCGATTGCTCGGAAGACCGGACTGCGACCCCCAGTTCATGCTGCTGACGACAATATCGTCATCGTCCCAAGCAAGGAATTTGGCATGGAGCTGCGGCACGCGCACGGGCAAAAGCTCGACCACGTCGTTCAATCGCTCACGGTGTGCTACGACATGACGCCGCTTTGTCGGCCCGGTGTACCGCGAAAAATAAACGCGCGCGTCTGCAATGCGGCGGCCGGCCACCTCAGCTGGATTAAACAGAGCCGGCACCATCGGGGCGCCGAGCTTGTTTGTGCAACAGACAAATCGGTGAGTGGCATCGTGCGCCGCAGTACGGAGCAGTTGTTCATGCTCGTGTGCATAGACCAGCGTCAAAGCGGCACGTGCCACTTTGCTGGTGTGCAAGGCCGGCGCGAGGAGCGATCGGCTCCTGCGCAGATCGGACGCCATGAAACTCAGCGTCTCGACCGCGCGCGTTGCGCTTGAGAGGCTCGACACGATCGTACGCAGTACGTCCAACCCAATGGCAACACCTAACGCATCGTGCAGCTCGACTGACATTTCGACCGATGAAAAGGGGGATTGCAGCCAGTTGCACGACCCAAGGATTACACTTGCCCCGCCGTGCCCGTCGTCGGCGGCGGCAATCTTTGCATGGCTTCGCACCGAATCCCGCTGCACTAATACAAAGCCCGCGGCTGCGCGAACCGCCGACAGCCGCTTGCCAAGTTCCTGCATTGCGATCGCGTGCTTGGCTTGGCCATCGAGCGCTGATCCGTAGAATAGATGGCAGCGAACGCCGCGGCCGACTGCATCCTCAAGCGCGCGCCAGATCCGCTCGCGCTGCTCTTTACCCCGCTCATCCGATTGTTCGGCGACGAAAGTTGATAGGACGAAGACATCGGACCGCGCATTCGCCACTAGACGTTCGAAATGTTCCAAATGCTGCTCCGCCCCGACGATGAGCTGATCGGGATCGAATGCTATCTGCGCGGATGGCGATGCATTTGCCGGCGGGTTTGATACCTTCGGCAAGATGCCCGTCTTAAGAGTCTCCTTGAGCGCCTGGATGAGATGGTCGCTGGCACCTTCTGGCAAGACGCCGTTTTGAACATCCGCAAGATCAAGCACCAGATATCGCTGTTCGATCACCGAACTGATCGCTTGCACCCCGCGCATCCATTCTCCCGCCCGAAGCATAGGCGCCATGAAGCGATTGACCCGGTCGGCCATACTGTCGTCGGTCTCGGCAACTTCGCTTGTCGGAAAACCGACGGATCGTGCATCCTTGGGAAGTCTGGTGAGCGGAACCGTATACACGTCACGGTTGCGCAGAACCGATTGGCCGACTTTCTCGAGCACGATACTGATAGGCACCTCACGATCCTCCGTCCGTTCTGGCAGGGCGCGGTCCGATCGGAGGAAGTCGTGCCCAACGCTGCTGGTGGCCAGAACCGGCGCCGGCGACAGGCGCACCTCGATCAGACCGAATTGCATCAAGCGCGCGACGGTGGAACTTGCGACCTGACGCGGGATTTGCAGCGCATCGGCGACCTCTGCGATCGTACCCGGCGCGCGATCGAGCGCGAGAAGCACCATTTCTTCAATGGGGCTCCATCCCCAAGTCCGCTGAACGATGGCGCGGGCACGGTAATGCCAGGCAGGAAGATAGATCTTCACAAGCACAGTCTCCCCTGCTCGTCGGTGTTGATGATGGCGGCGCCGTAGCCGACGTCGGGGAATTCGGTCTGAGCCAGGCGATCGAGCTCGGCGAACAGGGTGCTCAAAAAATCAAGTTCGCCGCCTCTATGGTCGGGGTCGACGCCCCCGATGGCGTCCTCGACGAACTGCCGGCTTGTGGCGAGAATGAGCTTCTGCCGAGACCGGCTGAGAAGCACGTTCATACGCTGGGGATTGCGGATGAAGCCAAGTGCGCGCGTGCCTACCAGTGCGTTGTTTCGCACAAGGCTAGCCACGACGATATCGGCTTCGCCGCCCTGAAAACTGTCGCTGGTGTAGAAGAATTTTCCATCATGCCGCGGGCTCTCGAAGCCGAACAGCCGACCGTCACCATCGATCTGGTGCTTCAGCGACGCCTCGAAATGATCAACCTGGGCCGCGTAGGGCGACAGGATTACGAGCGTCGGCGCGCGCTCCCCGGTCATGCGCATCGGATGCAGCTGCCGCAGTGCGGCCAGGAGTGCTGTCGCTTCGGTGTCGTTGCGATAAGATTTTTTCACCTGCCGCTCAAAAGCCTTCCTCCGGCTGATGCTGAGCGCCGGCAGATTGACGAGGACGATGGGCGCGGCTGGAAACGAAACGTCTGCCGCGACCGTTCCGCGTCGTGCCTTCACGCGGTCCGAGGCAATGAGTTTCCCGGCATAGAAGGTGTTGGAGACCAGCTCGCTGATCGCTGGGTGCATGCGGCTTTGCTCGAGCAAGATATTCGCGATCGAGCTTGGCCGGCCCAGCAGCTTCTCACGCTCTTCCTCGCGCTCCGCGATGGATCGAAACGCCTCTTCGAACCGCGATGCAATCGCAAGGACGTCGGCAAGGAGCTGCTGGTCCGATGTGATCAGCTCGAGCGTAGTGTCCACTTCAGGCGGTAAGTCGGATATGGTCGCGATTTGCGCCCGCGCATCGGCAAGCAGCTCGGATGCGACCGCGATATCGTAGAATTTCTGACGATCGACCAGATCGAACGGCGAGAGCTGACGATGATCGCCGATCATGATCCGACGGTTGCCAAGCAGGAGCGCGCCGATTAGCTCTGCACCGTGCGCGCGCGCTGCCTCTTCGATCACAACCCAGTCGAATTGCTCGCCATCCGCGATCATCTCTTCGATGACATACGAAGAGGTGGTGGCAAGCGTCACATCGGACGAGCGCAACAGCAGATTGTCGGTATCTCGGAATACCCGATCCGCGACCGCCTGCTCCGCCTCGTCAACGGGCTGCAGCGCCTGCTTGATCTGATATTGCTGGCTGGCGAGGAACGCCGCGATCGCCGGTTCAATGGTATCGGTCGCGCCGAGCAAGGCAGTGGAAGCCGCCCGTAATGTGCTTGGCTTTTGCTCCTTTCCCGACCGTTCCACGCGTACTACGATTGATGCCCCAGCCGAAAGCGTCTTCCTGAGCTCGTCTTCCATCTGGACGAGCGTCTCATGGTTTTGCGCCGAGATCAGCACGCGCGCGTCGCTGGTGATTGACAGGATGCTCTTCACCAGTTGCGAGATCAGGAACGTCTTACCGACGCCTGGCGGGCCGACGACGATATTGATCGACTTGCCTGCCGCGATCGATTGCCAGGCGCGCTTCTTGGTGTCGTCAAGATCGGGGGGCGCATCGCCCGGCACGGCAATTTCCCGAAGCGCCTCGTCCAGCGCGACCTGTGCTGGATCATCGAGCGCTCGCAGCAACTCGACATTGCTTCTGGCAGCGACGGCGTTCTGCAATCGGCGGCGGATGGCGCGCTCCGTGCCGGACTCTCGCTTGGGACGGAGATAATAGCCCTGCCGTGGCACGATAGCTTGGCTCGAGCTGAAGGCGAAGGCCTGTCGGCCCCGATAGGAGCCGCTGCCAAGATAGCGAAGCTCGGCCGGACGGTCGCGTTCGCCACCAAGCTTGTCGGAAAGGGTGAGCGTCCACAGCGGTCGGCCATCGTCGTCGCGCAGATCGCGGCGGACGGCATCCTCCGCGGTCCGCATACCCATGCGAAGACGACGCTCGTCTCGTTCGTTTTCCTTGCGCGGAACGACCCAGACTAGGCTTTGCTCGTCATCTGGGGCTGATTGAAGGACCTCAACGGGGTAGAAACGAAATTGATCGCGCAGCCAAGTGAAGGCTTCGAGGACGATCAGCGCATACCACGGCGGTACATCGCGCGCTGCGTCAAGCGCGGTCGGCTGGGCGCTGGGATGTGTCCAGGCGATCGCGCCGGGGCCGAGCTTGCGGACCCGTTCCTCAGCGTTGAGCCGCGTTCGCGACAGGTGAATACGATGCTTCAGTTCGACCGCATCGTAGACCCGATCACCGGGCTGACGTTTATTAGCCGAGGTCAGCATACCGAAACGACCCTCGCCGACCCTGACGGTGTAAATCGCCAAATCCGTTACCACCCGGACGATCGTGCGATCCGAAAAGTCGGCGCGCACGCCTGGGCTGAGCAAATCCTCCTCGACGAAACGAAGCACCGCAGGTGTGTCGTCTGCCGAAATCGTGCCCGAGGTGAGTTGCGGGAGATCACTGCGCAGTGCGTCGGCGGTCGGGTAGAGGACCATCTCGCCCTCGGTGCTCGAACCCACGCGGTCGAGCTCGCTGATGACCTCGCGCAATTCGCGCAAGACGATCGATCCATCAAACAGCTGGTACTGGGGTGGGTTGGCAAGGCGGTCGAGCATGCGGCGCTCGATCGCGAGCAACGCTGGCCCTCCTTCAGGCGTCACGCCCAGGATCGAGGCGGCGGCGCGGCCTAGATCCATCCAGTCCTGGCGAAAGGAGATGGCCCCCGTGGGCCTGAGCGATTGACCAGCGCCGCCTAGATCGCCGTCACCGATGTGCACGCACGTCTCGTATCCACCGAGGCGATAGTCCTCCCGGTCGATACCATGCGAAAAGATGGCATCTTCGCTGACGGCGCCGTGCACGATGCCCGTATCATGACAGGCGGCCAACGCTTCGGCGATACGGGTGATGTTGCGCCAGAACAGCTTTCGCCCTGCACTGGAGAGGAAAACCCCCTGTTTGGCGCGGATCCGCGCAGGACTGGAGACCGGCGTACCGGGATCGAGCATGAGAATGGCGAATTCGTCGCTATCCTCGACGAGCCCACGCACATCGACCAGCAGATCGCGCGAGTGTCGCGACGTTAGGAGCCGGCGGACGCGGCGTAGCCCACGCGCGATCAGGCGACGCAGATCGTCATCGAGCGGTGTACCGGTCTTCTTGAACAGGCGAAGCAAATAGCGTTCGCCATCCTCCACACCGATGGCAGCTCGAAATTGCGACTGCCAGATGCCGACGTCGCCCGAAAAGGAATCGTCTGCAAACCGAAACCGATCATCGAGTCTGTCCCGCTTACCAATCCGCTTGCGCGCCATGCATTTGCCCTGCCGAAAACCTGACACGAGGAAGCCTCTGAGCGCAGAGATGCCAATGCCCTCACGCGACTGATGTCCTCATCCGCTAACCGAGATATAGGCAGGCTTATCGCCTCTGAATTCGATAGTGTCATTCCCTCAATCCTAAGCGATGAACGAAAGATCACGTATCCTCAATCAGCGCTCCAAAGCAGACAGCTGGCTTCTCCAGGTCCAGCCTTTCCAGCATTATCGGGATTGATCAGCTCACGCCGAGCGGACGGCCGGCAATTAGGAACAGTTGCTTCGCCCCGGAATGGCTGCGACGGGAACGACGCGGAGGCTTTTTTCGGCCACCTCAATCGTCGGCTTCCGGCAGAACCGAACGTAAATTGGTTCTAGCTTGAACGACCAACACTGGTCGGGAACAGCCACGCGTTTCTGCATTATTGGGTACGGTTGCCTGCCGATGATCCTCAGTTCGCCCGCAGCCGCGTGTCAAGTGACGTGGGCCGGGTCGAGACCTTCAACGTGAGGGGCCTCCCTCATTTGCTTCAAGCAGCCATACACCTGATCCGCCCAATCCTGGAGCATGCGTCGGCGCGGCGACAAGTACAGCGCGCTGTTATAGGCGCTGCGGACGTCGTCGCGGTCGACGTGGGCAAGTGCCATCTCGATCCAATCGGCCCGATAGCACTCGGCTTCGTTGGCCCACGTGGATGCCAGACCGCGGAAGCCATGGACCGTCTGTCGACCACGATATCCCATGCGGTAGCAACCATAGATCATGCTGTTCTGAGAAATCGGCTGCCCGAGCTTGTCACCGCCAAAGACGTAAGCACCCGACGAATAGCTCCTGACGTCTTGAAGCAGCGACACGACCTGGCGCGATAGCGGCACAAGGTGCTCGCGTTCCATCTTCATCCGCGCAGTTGGCACGCGCCACAGCGGCTCCGGCCCATCGAGTTGCTCGAACTCGTCCCAGCGAGCAAGGCGGGTCTCGTTGGTCCGTCCCCAGGTCAGCAGCGTGAACAGCAACGCCGCCCGTGTCACGGCGCGACGGCGTGGATTCTCCTCACCGTCGTAGCAGTCGATTGCCCGAACCAGCGCAGGCAGTTCCTGCAGCCCGACCCGTGCCATGTGGCGAACCCGCGGTTTCGGCTTCAACAAGTCAGACAGATAGGCCGCAGGATCCTGATCCGCCCAGCCCTGAGGAATCGCAAAGCGATAGACTTGGCTCACATGCTGCTTGATCCGCCGGCTGACGTCGAGCGCGCCGCGCGCTTCTACGGTCCGGACCATGGCCAGCACGTCGGCGCTGGTGATAGAGCGCAGTGGCCGATGGCCGAGCACTGGAAAGACATCGCGCTCAAGCCGCGTCATCAGCCGCTTGGCATGGCCGGCGTCGAGATTGCCCGCACGATTCTCGTGCCAGGCCCGTGCCGCCTGCTCGAACGTCTTGCCGGCGGGCGACCTGTTGCTGGCGCCTGGGTCCCTGCCCTGCCCCAGCGCCACCCTGGCCTCCGCGCGGCGCAGCCTCGCCTCGGCAAGACTGAGATCAGGATAGCGCCCGAAGGAGAGCAGCTTCTCCTTGCCGTCGAACCGGTACTTCATCCGCCACAGCTTCGAGCCATTGGGCCGAACGAGGAGGTACAGGCCCTCGCCGTCGGCGAGCTTGTAGTCCTTTTGCCGCTTGGTCGCGTAGCGGACTTCGAGTTCCTTGAGCGCCATGTGGGGGTACTCCGCTGGGGTTGCAGCGATTACCCCACAAAATACCCCCAAATGCAAATCGACGTCCTGGCGTTTGGTGAGGTCCAGAGATGCACATTGAGACTTCGCGACTCGCGAGTAAGCCCCGGAAAAAGACACAAAAAATCCGCCTCGGGTTTTCCTGAGGCGGTTTGGTATGATTGGGAATGGTTGCGGGGGCAGGATTTGAACCTGCGACCTTCAGGTTATGAGCCTGACGAGCTACCGGGCTGCTCCACCCCGCGATGCGCTGCGGCCCCGT
>NZ_JBEPKW010000011.1:0-158676 GCF_040544855.1 Novosphingobium sp. 1529 | reverse complement strand
AGGCGCTGAGGCGCAGAGATTCTATGTTCTCTGCGCCTCAGCGCCTCTGCGCGAAATCCTACAAGCCCCCTCCGCCAGCCCTGCGGGCTGGCACCTCCCCCACGGGGTAGGGGAGGATCTTGTACCGCAAACTTGCGTAGTTCCTTGGAACGAGAACCATAGTCCAATTTCGCTGCCGGCCGCCCCGGCGCATCGTTCTGCCTGCCCTTTGGGGCAAGAAAACGATGGCAGGGGATGGACCAATGAAGGCAAAAAAGGGGCTGGCGCGCGCGTTGCTCGTCGCGACGACCGCGCTTGGGATGACGTTGGGCGCTGCGCCCGCCATGGCCGGCACATCGGCCGCGCTGCTCAAGCGGCTGCACGAAAAGGGCATCCTCTCTGACGAGGAATACCAGCAGCTGCTGCGCGAAGACGAAGCCGAAAATGCCGCGCCGGCACCTGCTGCGGCACCGGTAGCCGCCGCTGCCGCACCTGACAGCGACCGCTTCGTGCGCCGCACCGCCAGCGGCGTAGGCCTGGAAGTGGGCGATGTAACGCTCAGCTTCTCGGGCTCGGTCAACGGCTTTTACGTGCACGACAATCCGCAGACGCCCTCGGCCCGCACGGCAGTGGCCGGTGGCATCGCCAATGTCGGCGGCAACAGCACCTCTTCGGTGCGCAACGGCCTGCTGCCGGGCTTCCTCAAGGTGGAAGCCACCACGCACCAGGGCGGCTGGGATGTGGGCGCGCACTTTGGCATGTATCCGGGCATCAACAGCGCCGCCTGGGGCACGCTGGGCGCCAACAACGGCGGCCAGCCCACCGCGCTCGCCACCTCGGGCATCGATTTCCGCCAGACCTATCTCACGTTTGGCCGCGCCGGCTTTGGCGAAATCAAGATCGGCCGCGATATCGGCCTGTTCGGCTCTGACGCCATTCTCAACGATATCACGCTGCTGTCCTCCGGCGCGCCCGGTGGCAACGTGGCGCCCGCCAACACCACGCTGGGCCGCATCGGATCGGGCTATATCTACACCGATTTCCAGCCCCAGATCACCTATACCACGCCCGGATTCTCGGGCTTCAAGGCCGCCTTCGGCGTGTTCCAGCCGTTAAGCTCGCTTACCGGCCCGGCCGAACAGAACGGCAGCCCCGGCTTCCAGGCCAAGCTGACCTATGATGGCAAGCTGGGCCCCGTGGGTGCGCACCTGTGGCTCTCGGGCATTACGCAAAAGCACGATACCGTGGCCAGCGCCTATAGCTACACCGGCAAGGGCCTCGACGTGGGCGCCAAGCTGACGGTCGGCCCGGTTACGGCGGTGGGCTATTACTACACCGCGCAGGGCCTGGGCACCACGGTGCTCAACCTGCTCGACAGCGATGGCCAGGGCCATGCCCGCGACAGCCACGGCTTCTATGCCCAGGCCCTGGCCACGTTCGGCAAGGTCTCGGTCGGCGGCAGCTATGGCGAAAGCAGGCTCGACTTTGCCAACGCGGTCGACGCTGCCACCACGCCCACGCTGGTGAAGAAGAACAGCAGCTATGTCGGCCAGGTCCGCTATGGCCTGACCAGCTGGGTCACCCTGATCGGCGAGTATGTCTCGGCCAAGGCCCAGGCCCACAATGGCAACAGCGCCAAGTCCGACACGGTCGCCCTGGGCGGCATCCTCTTCTTCTGATCGGCCTTTACCCGGTACCGATCATCACCGCCCCGGCGCTTGCTCTCCAGGCGCCGGGACATTGGCCGGACAGCCCAGTTCCCCGGGCCTGTCCGGCCTTTTTTGTGCCCGTCCCTTTTTCCGCCCCGCTTTTCCTCTGACGATGCGCACGAAAAAGGCCGGGTAGCGGCTTGCTACCCGGCCCGGTCCGGTTGCGACCCGGAAAGGCGACGTTTACTTGAGGCTGGTGAGATAGCCGACCAGTTCAGCCCGCTTGGCCGGATCCTTCAGGCCCGGGAACGACATCATCGTGCCCGGCACCAGCGCGCGGGGGTTTTCGATCCACTTGTCGAGCGTGGCGGCGTTCCACGTCAGGCCCGATTTCTTGAGGCCATCGGAATAGCGGAAGTTGGCCGCGTGCGTGCCGGCTTTCTTGCCGACCACGCCATAGAGGTTGGGCCCGATCTTGTTGGGGCCGCCCTTGGTGTTGTCATGGCATACGGCGCAGCGGGCCCAGCTGGCCGGGGCCGGCGGCGGGGCGGCATGGGCGCTGCCAGCGATCAGGAACGCGGCAGCAAGTGCCGGGGCAATCAGGCGTTTCGACATAACTCCTCCACTCCACAGTCTGTTTGCACCAGCCCTGCCATGATGCCGGCCATGCCGATATTGGACTATTGGCCGAGCGCGCCGCCGTTTCCACACACCCCGTTTAGTTGGTTGGTTAATTGACAAGGGTGCCGCAAGGCTGGCAGATTACCCGGCAAACATGCCAAGAGGATTGCCTGCCGCCATGATCAAGACCCGCTTTACCGAACTGTTCGGCGTGGAACACCCGATCGCCCAAGGCGGCATGCAATGGGTGGGCACCGCCGAACTGGTGGCGGCCGTCGCCAACGCCGGTGCGCTGGGCTTTCTCACCGCGTTGACCCAACCCACTCCCGAAACGCTGGCCAAGGAAATCGCGCGCTGCCGCACGATGACTGACAAGCCCTTTGGCGTGAACTTGACGATCCTGCCGGCGATCACCCCCCCGCCCTATGCCGAATATCGCCAGGCGATCATCGAAAGCGGAATCACTGCGGTGGAAACCGCCGGCTATCGCCCCGATGAACACGTCGCCGCATTCAAGGCGGCCGGGGTCAAGGTGATCCACAAGTGCACGGCAGTGCGCCACGCGCTTTCGGCCGAGCGCATGGGCGTGGATGCCATTTCGATCGACGGCTTCGAATGCGCCGGCCACCCCGGCGAGGACGACGTGCCCGGCCTGATCCTGATCCCCGCCACGGCCGACAAGGTGAAGATTCCGATCATTGCCTCGGGCGGGTTTGGCGATGGGCGCGGCCTCGCCGCTGCGCTGGCCCTGGGCGCCGAAGGCATCAACATGGGCACGCGGTTCTGCGCCACGCAGGAAGCGCCGATCCACGACGGCATCAAGCAGGCGATCGTGGCCAACGACGAACGCGCCACCGCGCTCCTGTTCCGCAGCTATCGCAACACCGCGCGCGTGGCGCGCAACAGCGTGGCCGAAGAAGCCGTGCGGATCGAGCGCGAGGGCAAGCCGTTCGAGGCGATTGCGCATCTGGTAAAGGGCGCGCGCGGGCGCGAGGGGCTGATCTCGGGCGATCCCGAACACGGCATCTGGACCGCCGGCATGGTCCAGGGCCTGATCCACGATGTGCCGACTGTGGCCGAATTGGTGGACCGCATCATGAGTGACGCCAAGGCGATCATCACCGCGCGCCTGGCCGGCATGCTGGCCGATTGAACCGGCCGGCGAATCGTCTGAGCGGCGTGGGCCGGGCTGTTCGCGATGAAATGCAGCCCGGCACCGCTACAAAACCGCCGGTATTACTTGGCAGGCGCCAAGTAGATTGGCGCATTCCGGCCCGACATTGACAAATCGCCAACCATTTGCCATATGCTGCTTTGCTAACGTCGCCTGCGACGGATTTTGAAGCTCACGCCTGGCGCCAAGCGCGTCATTCATACGGGCAAGCCGATCCTTCCTTTCTCTCGCTACAAGCTCCGCCAGCGCTGTTGCTGGCGGGATCCCCTGTTTCGTGAAAAGGAAACACCCATGCTGACCGGCACCGTAAAGTTCTTCAATACCGACAAGGGCTATGGCTTCATCGCCCCCGATGGCGGCGGCGCAGACAGCTTCGTCCACATCAGCGCCGTTGAGCGCTCGGGCATGGCCACGCTGTCCAAGGACCAGCGCGTCCGCTTCGAACTGGAAACCGATCGCCGCGGCAAGGAAGCAGCGGTCAACCTTCAGTCGGTTTAAGCCCATGGCCAAAGAGGATCTCCTGACCCTTGAAGGCCAAATCGACGAGATCCTTCCAGATGGACGCTTCGGCGTCCTTCTGGAAAACGATCACCGGATCATCGCCTACACCGCGGGCAAGATGCGCAAATTCCGCATCCGCTCGATCGTCGGCGACCGGGTCCGGGTCGAGATGACCCCCTACGACCTTACCAAGGGTCGTATCGTCTATCGTGAAAAGATTGCAGGCGGCCCGGCCGCCATGCGCAAACGGCGGTAGACGCCCAACAATTATAAAAGGCGCCAAACAGGCGCCCGGGACTATCATGAATACGCAATATACGTTCTCTACTTCCAATCTGCATACCACCTACCCCCTGCCCTCTCCGCGCGGCGCCCAGCGCCCGCAACCTGCCCCTTGTGGGTTGAGCCGGCAGCAACTGCGCGACATCGTCGCCCAGATGGTAGGCTGAACGCCAAACCGGCAACCTCGCCCGAAGGAAAAGACCATGTCCGAAGTACAGGACTTCTACCTCAGGCAGGTTGCCCTCAGCGCCAAGGCTGCCAGCGACAGCGGCCTGGCCAACCAGCGCGACAAATACCTGCGCTCCCAGGCCGCCTGGCAAGCCCTGGCAGACCGCGCCGGCAAGACCGCCGCGGCCAAGGCCGCCAATGACGCCCAAAAGCTGGCTGATGCCCCGCTCGACCTCGAGCAGGCGCCTACGGATTTCCCGATCTGAACTGTGCGCCGGTCGGCCTGCGACAAAGGCCGATCATCCGACGAGCGATCCTCGCCCGCATCTCCACATTTTCCGACGCAACCGAAATGGTGAGCCCTGCTGGGTTCGAACCAGCGACCTACTGATTAAAAGTCAGTTGCTCTACCGACTGAGCTAAGGGCCCCCGAGGCGCGGCTTGGCGCTTGGTTGGTGCGCTCACCTAGGGGCGGGGCGGCGGCGGGTCAAGCGGGAAGCCAGGTGTTTTGTCGCCAAACCTGTGAGTGGGTCGCGCCAATCGCGGGCGACGTGCAGCGCCGGGCCGATCACGAACGGGCGCTGGCGGAACGCGGGATGGGGAATGACCAGGTTGGCGTGAATATCCGCCAGCGCCCCGCCCGACCACAACACGATATCGAGATCGAGCGTGCGCGCCCGCCACGGAGCGCCGCGGCGCACGCGGCCGAAGCGGTGCTCCAGGCCCTGCAACTGGGCCAACAGCTGTGGCGGATCGAGCCGGGTGGCGATCACCGCGCAGGCATTGGCATAGCGCCGCCGCGATGGACCGAGCGGCGCGCTGGCGATGATCGGCGAGAAGGCCTGCAACGCCAGTCCCGCATCATCGAGCGCACGCGCCGCCGCGCGCAGCACCTGCGCCGGGGCCCCGTGGTGCGGGTGGCGCACGTTGGAGCCCAGGGCGATCAGATACCGGTGCGGCGCGGTGGCGGGCATGCCCGGTCAGATATCCTGCGACAGGCGGGTGTAAAGCTGCGGGCGACGATCGCGGAAGAAGCCCATGCCGGCGCGGTGCCGCGCGGCGGCAGCGAGATCGAGCGTGGCGGCCAGCACGCCGGTTTCCGCCGCGCCATATTCCGCCAGGAAATCGCCCCATTCGTTGGCGATGAAGCTGTGCCCGTAGAACGCCTGGTCGTTTTCCTCCACGCCGATGCGGTTGGCAGCGACCACCGGCATGCAGTTGGATGCGGCATGGCCGAGCATGGCGCGGCGCCACACGCGGCTGGTGTCGAGATCGGCGTCATAAGGCTCGCTGCCGATCGCGGTGGGATAGAACAGGACCTGCGCGCCCATCAGCGCCATCGCCCGCGCGCATTCGGGATACCACTGGTCCCAGCACACACCCACGCCGATGCGCGTGCCGAACACGTCCCACACCTTGAAACCGGTGTTGCCGGGGCGGAAATAGTACTTTTCCTCATAGCCCGGGCCATCGGGAATATGGCTCTTGCGATAGGTGCCCATGATCTCGCCATCGGCGTCGATCATCGCCAGGGTATTGTAGTAGTGCGGCCCTTCCCGCTCGAAAAAGCTGGTGGGGATGGCAATGCCCAGGCCCTTGGCCAGCTTCTGCATCGCCTTGACCGACGGGTCCTGGTCGAGCGGGTGGGCCAGGGCAAAGCGCGCCTCGTCCTCGGTCACGCAGAAATAGGGGCCCGCAAACAGTTCGGGCGGCAGCACCACCTGCGCGCCTTGCGCGGCAGCCTGTTCCACCAGGGCGGAAACGGCGGCGATATTGTCTGCCGCATCGGGCGAGTTGAGCGCAAGCTGGAGCGCGGCCACGGAAAGCTGGGTCATGGCCGTGCATCTATGCCCTCGGGCGTGTCAATTCAACGACAGCGGGGTACCCCAGCGGGCAATTCGCGCGCCAGAGGATGACAGGCGCCCTGCCCGTTCCTATCTGGGCGGCAAATCTTGCAGAAAGGGTTCCCCCGCAATGGCGACGTCCTCCGCCACCCCCTCCGCCGCCAACCAGGCCATTCTGGCCGGTGGCTGCTTCTGGTGCACCGAAGCGGTGTTCCGCGACGTGATCGGTGTTTCGAACGTGGAAAGCGGCTATATCGGCGGCACGAGCGAAAATCCCACGTACAAGCAGGTGTGCAGCGGCACGACCGGTCATGCCGAAGCGATTCGCGTGACGTTCGATCCCGCCATGATCGACTATAGCCAGCTGCTCGACATCTTCTTTGCCACCCATGATCCGACGCAGCTCAACCGCCAGGGCAACGATGTCGGCACGCAATACCGCTCGGCGTTGTTTCCGCTCGATGCCGTGCAGGAGGAGGAAGCCAAGGCAGGGATCGCCCGCGCGCAGGCCGAGCGCGATGCGCCGATCGTCACCAGCATCGAGCCGGTGGCTCCGTGGTATCCGGCCGAGGATTACCACCAGGAGTATTGGGAAGGCGAAGGCCAGCGCAACCCCTATTGCCTGGCAGTGATCCCGCCCAAGCTGATGAAGCTGCGCAAGAGCTTTGCCGCGAAGGTGAAGGGGTAATCGCGTAGGGTGGAGCAAGGTTTCCACCACCCCCAACCCCCTCCTTGCGAAGAGGAGGGGGCTAGTTTTTAGCGGGTTACTGGGCGTCGAGGCCGTAGGCGGTGTGCAGGATGCGCACGGCCAGTTCCACCTCGTCGGCATCGATCAGCACCGAAACCTTGATTTCGCTGGTCGAGATCGCCTGGATATTGATGCCGCGATCGGCCAGCGACTTGAACATCGTGCTGGCAACGCCAGCGTGGCTGCGCATGCCCACGCCCACCACGGAAACCTTGGCGACCTTGCTGTCGGCAATCAGGCGATACCAGCCAATCTGGTCCTTGCGCTCTTCCAGCAGGGCCTGGGTGCGGGCAAGATCAGCCTGCGGGCAGGTGAAAGTCACATCCGTCTCGCCCTTGTCCTTGGCGATGTTCTGGATAATCATGTCGACGTTGATGTTGGCTTCGGCCAGCGGCGCAAAGATCGAGGCGACCGCGCCGGGGCGATCCGCGATCCGCGTGAGAGTGACCTTGGCCTCGTTCTTGTCGGCGGCGATGCCGGTGATCAGCTGGCGTTCCATTTCGTACCCTTCCAGTTCCTCGTCCGCGACGATCATCGTGCCGGGGATGGTGTCGGCGGCCGGCGCATCGTCGTCGATGAAGGATGACAACACCTGCACCCGCACGTTCTCCTTCATCGCAAGCGAGACGGAGCGGGTTTGCAGAACCTTGGAACCGACCGAGGCCAGTTCCAGCATTTCTTCATAGGTCACGGCCTTGAGCTTGCGCGCCTTGGCCACGATGCGCGGGTCGGTGGTATAGACCCCGTCCACGTCGGTATAGATATCGCAGCGGTCGGCGCCGATCGCGGCGGCCACGGCCACGGCCGAGGTATCCGATCCGCCACGGCCCAGCGTGGTGATGCGGTTGCTCTCGGTCAGCCCCTGGAAGCCAGGGATCACGGCGATTTCGCCCGCACCCATGCTGGCCAGCAGTTCGGCCGAATCGATGCCTTCGATGCGCGCCTTGGAGAAAGCATCGTCGGTGCGCACCGGCAATTGCCAGCCCAGCCACGAGCGCGCCTTGCAGCCCAGCGCCTGGAGATGCATGGCCAGAAGGCCCGAGGTCACCTGCTCGCCGCTGGCCACCACAACATCGTATTCCGCCGGATCATAGAGCGCGCTGGCTTCGCGGCAGAAGTTGACCAGGCGATCGGTTTCCCCGGCCATGGCCGAAACCACCACCGCCACTTCATGGCCGGCGGCCTGCTGGCGCTGCACGATCCGCGCGACGCGGCGGATTCGCTCGGTTCCGGCCATCGAGGTGCCGCCGAATTTCATCACGATCCGGGCCAACGCTTGTGCTCCTGTCCACCTGCCAAAAGAAAGAATCTTGCCCGCATAGCCCATGGACCATGCGAAAGCGGCGCTTTAGGGAGGTGGCATGAGCAATGCAACATCCTTGAACGCCCAGACCATCCGCCCGGAAGAAGCCGCCCATTTCGGCAAGTTGGCGGCCGACTGGTGGGACCCGAAGGGCCAATCGGCCATGCTCCACCGTCTCAATCCCGTGCGCCTGGCCTTCATCCGCGCCGCGATCGATACGCATTTCGGCGCCGATCCCCGCGCTTTGCGCCCCCTGGCGGGCAAGCGCGCGCTGGATGTGGGCTGCGGCGCGGGCCTCTTGGCAGAGCCGCTGTGCCGCATGGGCGCGGATGTCACCGCAGTGGATGCAGCGGCGGAAAACATCGCGGCCGCGCGCGCCCATGCCGAGGGAGCGGGCCTGGCGATCGACTATCGCCATGGCGAACTGGGTGACCTCGGCCTGGCCGGGTTCGACCTCGTCACCTCGATGGAAGTGATCGAGCATGTGGCCGACAAGCCCGCTTTCGTGGCGGCGCTGGCAGCAACGTTGGGCCAGGGCGGGTTGATGGTGCTCTCCACCCCCAACCGCACCCCCGCCTCGCGCCTGTTGATGATCGAAGCGGCCGAGCGCCTGGGCATGGTGCCGCGCGGTACGCACCACTGGGACGATTTTATCACGCCGCTCGAACTGCACGACCTCCTCGAAGCCGCCGGCCTCAAGATGGGTAACCCGCAGGGCATCGCCTGGAACCCGGCCAAGGGCCTGCACCTGTCAGACGATCTGGCGCTCAACTATATCGTCACGGTCACGCCGGCCTGAGTCACATAGGGCTCAGCGCAGCTTCCCATTCGGCCTGCTTGAAGCCCACAAGCAGGCCGCCGGGATGCTCCACGATCGGCCGCTTGATCAGCGAGGGCTGCGCCACCATCAGGGCCACGGCCTTGGCGGTGGTAAGGTCGGCCTTGTCTTCCTCGGGCAGCTTGCGGAACGTGGTGCCGGCCTTGTTGAGCACCTTGTCCAGCCCGGCCGCCGCCACCCAGCGCGCCACCTGGCCTGCATCGGCGCCCTGCTTCTTGTAATCGTGGAACGTGTAGGCCAGCCCCTGCCCATCAAGCCAGGTACGCGCCTTTTTCACGGTGTCGCAGTTAGGGATGCCATAGACGGTCAGGCTCATGCCTTGGTCCTCTCGAAATGGTGGATACGGCTGGGGGTGCCGGCGAACAGGGTATAGCTTTCGTAGTAATCAGACCGGCCGCGGGCTTGCACCTGCGCGTGATCGGCCTGGGTACGCCAGGCACGCGCCGCCGCTTCGCTGTCCCATTCCGACAGGGCGATCACTTCGCCATCGTCGGCGACATAGGATTTGAAGCTGCGGAAGCCGGGCTGGCGGCGCGCCAGGTCGTCCATCGCCTGGGCATCGGCGGCATAGGCGGCGGCGTCGATGCCGGCGTGCTTGCGGTTGCGAAAGACGACGAGGTACATGGGCCAAGCGCCTTAGTGCGCCGCGCCGCCATCGACCAGTGGACATTTCCCGCGCCATAAGACAGAGCGCTGGCCCCATGAGCATCAATTCCTTCGGACACCTGTTCCGCTTCACCACCTGGGGGGAAAGCCATGGGCCGGCGCTGGGCGCCGTGGTGGATGGCTGCCCGCCCGGGCTGGCGATCGATGAAGGGATGATCCAACCCTATCTGGACGCGCGCCGGCCGGGCCAGTCGCGCTTTACCACCCAGCGCAACGAGCCCGACCAGGTCAAGATCCTGTCGGGCGTGTTCGAAGGGCGCACCACCGGCACCCCGATCAGCCTGATGATCGAGAACACCGACCAGCGCTCCAAGGACTATTCCGAGGTGGCCAAGGCCTATCGCCCGGGCCATGCCGACTATGCCTATGATGCCAAGTACGGCTTTCGCGACTATCGCGGCGGCGGGCGGTCTTCGGCACGCGAAACTGCGGCACGCGTGGCTGCGGGCGGCGTGGCGCGGCTGGTGATCCCGGAAGTGACAATCCTGGCCTGGGTCAGCGCGATCGGTGGCGATGCCATCGACATGGCCAATTTCGATGCCGCGCAGATCGGCCAGAATCCGTTCTTCTGCCCCGATGCCCAGGCCGCCGCGCGCTGGGAAGCCCTAGTGGACAAGGCGCGCAAGGCCGGCTCTTCGCTGGGCGCGGTGGTGGAATGCGTGGCCACGGGCGTGCCCGCCGGCTGGGGCGCGCCGCTCTATGCCAAGCTGGACGCCGAACTCGCCCATGCGATGATGGGCATCAACGCGGTCAAGGGCGTAGAAATCGGCGATGGCTTTGCTGCGGCCGCCAATACCGGCGAAGGCAATGCCGATCCGATGCGCCCGCGCAGCGATGGCGGCAACCCCACCCGCGTGACTGGCCCGGAATTCCTGGCCAACCATGCCGGCGGCATTGCCGGGGGCATTTCCACCGGCCAGCCGGTGACAGTGCGCGTGGCGTTCAAGCCAACGTCCTCGATCCTAACCCCCATGCCCACGATCACCCGCGACGGCGAGGCGACCGACCTGTTCACCAAGGGCCGTCACGACCCGTGCGTGGGCATTCGCGGCGTGCCGGTGGTGGAAGCGATGATGGCGCTGGTTCTGGCCGACCAGAAGCTGCTGCATCGCGGCCAGTGTGGCTGAACGGGTCCAGGCGAAGTCTGTACGCTCCCGATACGATCCATTCAGACTGGGAACATCCTGAAAGGCGCAGACGTTTTTTCCTACGTTGAGGACCTAACGCAGGAAGAACACGATGCTAGCCAAACTGACCAAGATCGCTGGCGTGGCCCTGGCCGCCGCGCTGCTTACCCCCGCTGCCGCGCAGGCGCATCCGCAAGGTTGGGAGCACAGCCACCGCGGAGATCACCGCGGCTGGGACAATCGGGGCTGGAACAACCGCGGCTGGGACCATCGCGGTGATCGCCGTCGCTGGGAACACCGCCGGTGGGAGCGCCATGGCTATGCCCGCGATTGCCGCATCGTGTGGCGCCACCACGAACGCGTGCGCATCTGCCGCTAAGCGCGGATCGCAAACCTGACCACATTCAGGCGGGCGGCGTGTACCAACACGCCGCCCGCTGTTGCATGCGGCTCGCCGGTTAAAGCCCCTTCCCGCCCAGCTTCCAGGTCAGCTGTAGATAGAAGCTGCGTCCCACGCCATCGAACCACGAGATGTCGTAATAGGGATAGCTGCCATAAGTGCGATCGACATTGGGGCTGGTATCGAACAGGTTGGTCACCGTGCCCGAAACCTGGACATGGTCGGTGATTTTGTACTGGGCCGAAAGGTTGAAGGTGGTCGTCGGCTTGATGAACGCCGTTTCGTCATAATTGGGCAGGCGGCCGAGCATCTGGCCCTGCAGCGTGGTCGTGAACTTGCCGTTGACCAGGGTGAGGCTGGCCGTGCCCTTGTCACGCGGGATGTCGTAGCCGCTGTCATAGGCCAGCTTGTTGATCACCGCGTCGCCGGCATACTGGCGGAACGTGTGATTGAACACATAGGTGTATCCCAGTGCAAAGCTGAGGAAGCCCAGCCCCTGGATTTCCGAAGCGCGCCAGTGGAACGCCACGTCGATGCCGTCGGTCTGTTCACGCGCCACGTTGATCGGGTTGACGTAAACGCCCTGAAGCTGCCCCGCGAACGCGCCCGAGCCATAGCGCTGCACCCGCGCGATGGCATCGAGGCAGGTGGGTGAACTGGCATTGACCGCCGCGCCCGAGGCTGTTTCGCCCAGCACGCAATCGGATTCGCGGCGCAGCAGTTCATCCTTGCTGAGATCCAGCACCTGGTTTTCCAGGGTGACCTTGAAGTAATCGACCGAAACATCGACCGCGCGATCCGGCTGCCAGAACACCCCGGCGTTGATCGACTTGCTGGTTTCGGGCTTGAGCGCGCGGTTGCCGCTGCGGTGGCTGGTAATGCCAACCTCGTAATCGTCGCACTGGCTATAGGTGGCGCCGGCATTCTCGCGCCGGCAGGTCAGGTAATCGGTGCCGTCGGGGTGGGTATCGCCATTGCCCGAGAACACATAGTGCAGATCGGGCGCGCGAAAGCCGGTGCCCATCGCGCCGCGCAGCAGCAGGCGGCTGGTCGGGCGCAGTTCTGCCCCGAGGTTCCAGGTGGCCTTGCCAAAGCTGTTGTCGACCACGTGGAAATGGTCATAGCGCGCCGCGCCCGAGAGCTGCAGGAACGAGAGCACCGGCACGCGCAGTTCGCCGCCCAGCGCCCAGTGGCGGCGGCTGCCCTTGCCGTCGCTGTCGGTCAGGCCAACGTAATAGTGCTCCAGCGCCTTGGGATCGGGGCGCAGGTCATAGCCCTGCCCGCCATATTCGCCCACCAGCGCCACGCCCACAGCCCCTGCCGGCAGGCGCAGGACTTCGCCGTTGGTCAGGCTGAAAGCGAGGTTGTCGGTATAGGAACGCGGGTGATAGATCGCGTTTTCGGTGATCGAATTGTACTGCGATGTGGTGAGCGGGGTGTAGAACCGCGCCGGATCGGCGGAGAACACCGCATAGCCGCTATCGGGGTCAACCCCCTGCTGCTGGCCCAGGAAAAAGGCATTGGCCTTGGAGATCACCACCTGCGGGAACGATACCTTGCTGCGGTATTCCGAGTGGTTGAACGACAGCTCATAAGCCCAGGCCTGGTTCTTGCCGAACTTGCCGCGCAGGCCCGGCGTGACCGTGAAGCTGACCGAGCGGTTGCGCGTCATGCCGTTGCGCAGGCCGCCCATTTCCTCGGGCGTGAACTGGCGATACCAGTTGTCCAGCTTGGTGGGATTGAGGCTGGTGGGCATCTGCGTGTTGTAGAACGTGCCCTCCTGGTTACCGTCGGCGGTTTCGTAATACCAGGTCAGCACATCGGGCAGCAGCGCCACCTTGCTGTAGCTGGCCTGGAAATCGGTGAACAGTTCCATGCCATTAGGCAGGTCGAGCCCGATCGCGCCAAAGGCGTTCACCGATTTGCGCTCTGAAATCATCGTACCGTAGGCGACCGAGCTGTTCGAGCCGCAGTAATAGCCCGGCCCGCCATCGGCGCCATAGCGCGGGCGGCTGGCGCGGAACGTGCTGCCGCCGTTGAGGCCCGACAGGCTGGCGCAGGTTGCCGCGCCGGGATCGAGATAGTCGGTATATTCATCGGTGCGCAGGAACGTGCGGCGCGCCAGCCCGCCAACCGGATCGTCCAAGACCGAATCCTGCCGCGCCCGCTGATACTGCCACAGCGGCTTTTGATAGAGGCCTTCCACCCCAATCACGCCATGAAACGCGCCGGCATTCCAGCCGGTGGTCAAGGTCAGCCGGTGCGAGGCGCCGCCGCCGTGCTGCGTATCGCCATAGCGATAGTCGATCCGCGTGCCATCGACGCTTTTCTTGAGCTGGAAATTGACCACGCCCGAAATCGCGTCCGAGCCATAGATCGCCGAGGCGCTGCCGCTCAACACTTCCACCCGCTCGATCAGGCCGACGGGAATGTTGGAAATGTCGGTGAAATTGCTCTGCCCGTTGAAAGGCAGGGGAAAATCGGCAATCCGCCGCCCGTTGACCAGCACCAGGGTGTGGTTGGGACCAAGCCCGCGCAAGTCCACCTGCTGCGCGCCGGGCGTGAAGGCCGCGCCATTGCCCGATTGCTGGCTTTGCGTTTCGCCGCCATTTTGCGTGAGCGCGCGCAGCAGATCGGGTACCGACTGATAGCCATTGCGCAGGATGTCCTGCGCGGTCACGGCGGTGACCGGCGCGGGCCCTTCCATTTCCACGCGCGGAATGCGGCTGCCCAGCACGACGATCGCGCTTTCGGGAGCCGGGGTATCGTCCGCCTGGGACGCGACCGGCAATTGCGTGATAGACGCTGGCGCTTCCTGCGCATGGCCCGCGCCTGCCACGGCCAAGGCACTCATGGCACCACCCGCAATCAACCAAACCCTGGAAATGCGCATTATTGACAGCCCCCTGTGATCGCGCTTCGATAGGGGCTTATGGTTACAAGCAAATCCTATTTGCAACCATAATTCGCCAAACAATACAGTATCAATCGCAACTGTTACACGCTAACCACAGCAAAAGATGGCATATCAAGGGGCACGGGAATGCAGTTCTGGCGCATGGGATTGATCACAGTGGCAGGCGCACTGGCGCTGGCCAGCGGCGCGGCAGGCGCCTCGGAAGCAGGCTATACCCGCTATGTCATCGGTGATCTTGCCGCCCCTACCCCGGCCAAGGTAGCACCGGGCCTGCTGCTGGCCGGCGGTGGCGAATGGGACAGCGATGCTTTCCGCTGGTTCGTGGCGCAGGCCGGGCATGGCCATATCGTGGTGCTGCGGGCATCGGGCGCAGGCGATGCCGGCGATGAGTTCATGCACAGCATCGGCGGCGTCACTTCGGTCGAAACCTTCGTGTTCGATGATCGCAAGGCGGCAAGCGACCCGGCCGTGCTCGCCGCCGTGGCCAAGGCCGATGGCGTCTATATCGCCGGGGGTGACCAGGCACGCTATGTGCGCTTCTGGCAGGGCACGCCGCTGGCCACCGCGCTCGACCGGCTGGCTGCCAGCGGGCACCCGATCGGCGGCACCAGTGCTGGCTTGGCGATCCTGGGCGCGCATGTCTATGGCGCGATGGACGGCGGCAGCGCCACCTCGGGCCCGGCCTTGCGCGATCCCCTGGGCGAAGGCGTGACGATGGTGGAGGATTTCCTGCACCTGCCGCGCATGGACCATGTCGTCACCGATACCCATTTCACCCGGCGTGATCGTCTCGGCCGCCTGATCGCCTTTGTGGCCAAGACCCGCGCGACCACCGCCGACAAGGCCGCCGTGGGCCTGGGCGTGGATGAAGGCGCCTCGCTGATCGTCGATGGCGCGGGCAAGGCACGGCTCAAGGGGCCGGCCGGCACCTATGCCTGGCTGGTGCAGCCGGTCGGCGCGCCCGGTGCCAAGCCAGGCCAGCCGCTCGATTGGCCGGCGATCAAGGTGACCGGGATTGGCCCTGACAGCGTGCTGGACCTCGGCACCCTGGCGGTTACGGCGCCGGCCTTTGCCGGCACTGCCAGCGTCAAGCAGGGCAAGCTGGCCGGCGTACCCTATCCCGCCGATGCCGGCTGGTCGCTGGCCATTCACGGTGGCGCGGGCGCCGCGCCGCGCGGGGAAACCACGCCGGCCGAAGATGCCTCGTATCGCGCCGGGCTCAAGGCCGCGCTGGCCGCCGGATCGGCCGTACTCAAGGCCGGCGGATCGAGCCTGGATGCCGTGGAAGCGGCCGTGCGCGTGATGGAAGACGATCCGCAGTTCAACGCCGGGCGCGGCGCGGTGTTCGATGCCGAGGGCAAGAACCAGCTGGACGCCGCGATCATGGACGGCAGCACTGGCGAAGCCGGCGCCGTGGCGGCGCTGACCACCACCAAGAACCCGATCCGCGCCGCGCGCGCCGTGATGGAGCATTCCCGCCACGTGCTGCTGGCCGGCGCGGGCGCCGACCAGTTTGCCCGCGAACAGGGCATCGAGCAGGTCGATCCCAAGTACTTCTTCACGCAAAAGCGCTGGAACGACTATCTGGAATGGAAGAAGGAGCATGTCAGCGCGCTGTCGCCGCGTGTGCTCGATGCCACGCCGCGGCCCGAGCACCGCTATGGCACCGTTGGCGCGGTCGCGCGCGATGTCCACGGCCACCTTGCTGCTGCCACGTCCACCGGCGGCCTGACCGGCAAGCGCTGGGGCCGGATCGGCGATTCCCCGCTGATCGGCGCGGGCACTTACGCGATCGATGGCAATTGCGCGGTGTCTGCCACCGGCACGGGTGAATACTTCATCCGCCAATCCGCCGGCCGCCAGGTGTGCGACCGTATCGCCTGGCGCGACGAAAAGGTGGGCGAAGCGGCGCAGGACACGATCGACGAAATCGCCGAAATCGGCGGTGATGGCGGGCTGATCGCGATGGACCGCGATGGCCACGTGGGCTTTGCCCTCAACACCGCCGGCATGTTCCGCGGCTCGATCAGCAGCAAGCAGGCGCCCGAAGTGGCGATCTACGCGGACGAAAAGCCGGTGCATCCCTGATCTTTTGCTCCCCCTCCTCTGAAGAGGAGGGGGCTTTTTGCCCAAACTTAGTCCAGGTTAGGCCGCAGCCAGCGTTCGGCCACAGCCAGATCCACCCTGCGCCGCGCGGCATAATCGGCCAGTTGATCGCGGCCGATGGTGGCCACGCCGAAATACTGGCTGTCCGGGTGGGCGAAATAGAAGCCCGAGACCGCCGCCGTGGGCAGCATGGCCTGGCTTTCGGTAAGGACGATCCCGGCATTGCCCGGCGCATCGAGCAGGTCGAACAGGATCGGCTTGAGGCTGTGGTCGGGGCACGCCGGATAGCCGGGCGCGGGGCGGATGCCGCGATATTCCTCGCGGATCAGCGCCTCGTTGGTCAGCTGCTCGCCCGGCGCATAGCCCCACAGCGTGGTACGAACGTGACTGTGCAGGCGTTCGGCAAAGGCCTCGGCAAAGCGATCGGCCAGCGCCTTGAGCAGGATGTCGGAATAGTCATCATGCCCGGCCTGGAAGCGGGCCAGGTGCGGCTCGATCCCATGGATGCCCACGGCAAAGCCGCCCAGCCAGTCGCCCGCCGGATCGATGAAATCCGCCAGGCAATAGTTGGCGCGGCCCCGGCTCTTGGCAAACTGCTGGCGCAGGAATGGCAGGCGCACCATCTGCTCGTCATCGTCGGGATGCAGCACCACATCGTCACCATGGCGCGCCGCCGGCCAGAACCCGCAGACGCCCTTGGCGGTCAGCCACTTTTCGGCAACGATCTTGTCGAGCATGGCGCGGGCATCGGCATAGAGGCTGCGCGCGCTCTCACCCACCACGGCATCGTCGAGGATCGCCGGATAGGTGCCCGCCAGTTCCCAGGCGCGGAAGAACGGCGTCCAGTCAAAGCATTCGACCAGATCGGCCAGATCCCATTCGGAGAACACGTGCAGCCCGGGCTGCGCCGGCGGCGCTGGCTTGTGTGCAAATTCGGCGACAAAGCCATTGGCGCGCGCGTCTTCGAGGCTGAGCAGCTTGGAGCCGCCCTTGCCCGCGCGGGCATCGCGCACGTGCTGGTATTCGTCGGCCGTGGCGGCGATGAAACCTTCGGCCTGGGTATCGGACAAGAGCTGGCTGGCCACGCCCACGGCGCGGCTGGCGTCGAGCACGTGGACCACCGGGCCATCATAGGCCGGATCGATGCGCAGCGCGGTGTGCACCTTGCTGGTGGTGGCGCCGCCGATCAGCAGTGGAATGGTCATGCCGGCGCGTTGCATTTCCTCGGCCACGGTCACCATCTCGTCGAGCGAGGGGGTGATCAGGCCGGACAGGCCGATGATATCGGCGTCCTGCTCGCGCGCGGTGTCGAGGATCTTGGACCACGGCACCATGACGCCGAGGTCAATCACTTCATAGCCATTGCACTGGAGCACGACGCCGACAATGTTCTTGCCGATATCGTGCACGTCGCCCTTGACCGTGGCCATGACGATGCGGCCCTTGGGGCGCGCGCCGGCCTGCTTTTCCGCCTCGATATAGGGGATCAGGTGCGCGACGGCCTTCTTCATCACGCGGGCCGATTTCACCACCTGCGGCAGGAACATCTTCCCCGAGCCGAATAGGTCGCCGACCGTGTTCATGCCCTCCATCAGCGGGCCTTCGATCACCTCGATCGGGCGCCCGCCGCGCGCGGCAATCGCGGCGCGGGCTTCCTCGGTGTCTTCCACGATGTACTGGTCCATGCCCTTGACCAAGGCATGTTCCAGGCGGCGCACCACGTCCCAGCCGCGCCATTCCTCGGCGGCCTTTTCGGCGGCCTTGTCCTTGCCCTTGAAGCTTTCGGCCAGCGCGATGAGGCGCTCGGTCGCGTCAGGGTGACGCATCAGCAGCACGTCTTCGCAGGCATCGCGCAAGACCGGGTCGATCTGGTCATAGATGTCGAGCTGCCCGGCATTGACGATGGCCATGTCCATGCCGGCGGGAATGGCGTGATAGAGGAACACCGAGTGCATGGCGCGGCGCACCGTCTCGTTGCCGCGGAAGCTGAACGAGAGGTTCGACAGGCCGCCCGAGATATGGACGTGCGGGCAGCGTTCCTTGATCTCGCGCGTCGCCTCGATGAAATCGAGGGCGTAGCGATCGTGCTCCTCGATCCCGGTGGCCACGGCAAAGACGTTGGGATCGAAGATCACGTCTTCGGGCGGAAAGCCGATGCCCATGAGCAGATCATAGGCGCGGCAGCAGATTTCCACCTTGCGCTCGCGCGTGTCGGCCTGGCCCTTTTCGTCAAAGGCCATGACGACCACGGCGGCGCCATAATCCATGCACAGGCGGGCATGGTGGAGGAACGCGTCTTCGCCTTCCTTCATCGAGATCGAATTGACGATCGGCTTGCCCGACACGCACTTGAGGCCCGCCTCGATCACCTCCCACTTGGAGCTGTCGATCATCACCGGCACCCGCGCGATGTCGGGCTCTGCCGCGATCAGCTTGAGGTAGGTGGTCATCGCCTCGACCGCGTCGAGCAGGCCCTCGTCCATGTTGACGTCGATGATCTGCGCGCCGTTTTCCACCTGCTGGCGCGCGACTTCCACCGCCTTGGCATAGTCGCCCGCCAGGATCAGCTTCTTGAACGCGGCCGAGCCGGTGACATTGGTGCGCTCGCCCACATTGACGAAACGCGAGCCGGAATTGGTCATCCCGGTGGTGTTCTGTTCGGTCATCACTTGATCATCACAAACGGTTCGAGGCCGGCAAGGCGGGTGAGCGGTTCGGGCTGGGCTAGGCTGCGCGGCGCCAGGCCGGCAACCTTGCGCGCCATGGCGGCGATATGCGCGGGCGTGGAACCGCAGCAGCCACCCAGTACGTTGACCTGGCCCGCCACGGCCCATTCGCCAACGAGGCCAGCGGTCGTGTCGGGCTCTTCGTCATACTGGCCCAGTTCGTTGGGCAGGCCGGCGTTGGGATAGATCATGATCAGCGTGTCGGCGGTTTCGGCCAGGGTTTTGACATGAGGGCGCAATTGGGTGGCGCCGAACGAGCAGTTGAGGCCCACGGTCACCGGGCGGGCATGGCGCACGGCATACCAGAATGCCTCCACCGTGTGGCCCGACAGGTTGCGGCCCGAAAGATCGGTCAGCGTCATCGACAGCATGATCGGCACTTCGCGGCCCAGTTGCCGCTCCAGTTGCTTGACCGCCATGATCGCGGCCTTGCAGTTGAGCGTGTCGAACACGGTTTCGACCAGGATGAAATCGGCACCGCCTTCGACCAACGCCTCGGCCTGCTCGCGATAGACCTCGACCAGGAAATCCCAGTCGATCTCGCGATATCCGGGATCGTTGACATCGGGCGAAAGCGACAGCGTCTTGTTGGTCGGGCCGATGGCGCCGGCCACAAAGCGCGGGCGACCATCGCGCGCGGCAAATTCATCGGCAACGCGGCGGGCCAGGGCCGCCGATTGCAGGTTGATCTCGCGCACGAGGTGTTCAGCGCCATAATCGGCCTGGCTGATGCGGTTGGCCGAAAAGGTATTGGTTTCGGCAATATCGGCACCGGCCTCGAAATAGGCGCGGTGAATCGCCTCGGGCACGTCCGGCCGCGTCAGCGCCAGGATATCGTTGTTGCCCTTCTGGTCGTGGGTCAGGCCCAGGCTGCCGGCATAATCCGCCTCGGTCAGCTTGCGGTTCTGGATCTCGGTGCCAAAGGCGCCATCGGTGATCAGGATACGCTGGTGCGCCTGATCGAGCAGCGCGGCGCGCGCCTGGCTGGGGGCAAGATCGGTCATGCGGCATTCTCCAGGCCGGCGGCGCCGTGCGGGCGGCGGCCCAACAGATGGCAGATGGCATAGCTCAGCTCGGCACGGTTGAGCGTGTAGAAGTGGAAATCGCGCACGCCACCGGCATAGAGGCGGCGGCAGAACTCGGCCGAAACCGTGGCCGCCACCAGCTGGCGCGAGGCCGGGTGGGTGTCGAGCCCTGCGAACAGGCTTTCCAACCAGGCTGGCAGTGCCGCGCCACAGGCAGCGGCAAACTTGCGCGTCTGGGCAAAGTTGGACACCGGCAGAATGCCCGGCAGTACCGGCGCATCGATCCCGGCCGCAGCCAGCTTGTCCTGGAAACGGAAGAAGGTTTCCGGCTCGAAGAAGAACTGGCTGATCGCGCGGCTCGCACCGGCATCCAGCTTGCGCTTGAGATTGTCGATATCCGCTTCCTGGCTGGGCGAATCCGGGTGGCATTCGGGATAGGCCGCCACCGAAATATCGAACGGGGCAATCGTCTTGAGCCCGGCCACCAGTTCGGCGGCATTGGCATAGCCATCGGGGTGCGGGGTAAACGGCACGCCAGGCGCGCCCATGTCACCGCGCAGGGCGACAATATGGCGCACGCCCGCTTCCCAATAGGCTTCGGCCACGGCGCGGATCTCGGCCTTGCTGGCATCGACGCAGGTAAGATGCGCGGCGGCCGGCAGGCGCGCCTCGCGGATGATGCGCGCCACCGTGTCATGCGTGCGATCGCGGGTGGAGCCGCCAGCGCCATACGTCACCGAGACGAATTCGGGCTGCAGCGGCGCCAGGGTCTGCACCACGTCCCACAGCTGTGCCATCAGCGCATCGGTCTTGGGCGGAAAGAATTCGAAGCTCACCCGGATATCGCCGGGCAGGCCGGCAAACAGCGGGGTATCGAGCGCGGTGCGCGCCTCGCGCAGCTGGTCGTAGCGGGTCATGGGTCTCAGCTCTTGGTAAAGGCGGAAGAGGGGGGCGCCGCAGCGGCAGCGGGATCGCGGCGCCGGGCGGTCCACAGCTTGACGATCAGTTCGTGCCCGGCCAGCGCCTGTTCGGCGAGCGGGGTAAACCCGGCATCGCCCAGCAGCTTGGCCATCTGCGCATCGGAAAAGCCCAGGCGGGCATGGGCATGGGCCAGGCGCAATTCCTCGCGATCGTGCGCGGCAAAATCGACCACGGCAATGCGCCCGCCCGGGGCGGTGACGCGCGCGGCCTCGGCCAGCACGGCCTCGGGTGCCAGGGCATAGTGCAGCACCTGGTGGAACAGCACCGTGTCGAACCCGCCATCGGCAAACGGCAGCGACAGGAAATCGCCCTGCACCAGATCGACCTGTCCGGCCGGCAGGCCCTGCAGCCGCGTGCGCGCCAAGCGCAGCATTTCCGGGCTCTTGTCGAGCGCAGTGACATGGCTAGCACGCGGGGCGAGCAATTGCGCCATGCGCCCGGTGCCGGTGCCAACGTCGAGCAGGTGGCCGAGCGGCTGGCCCGCGCCGGCCGCATCAAGCAAGCCGATCAGCGCGGCTTCCACCGGGCCATCGGCGATGTGCAGGCTGCGCAGCTGGTCCCAATCGGCGGCGTGGCGAGCAAAGTATTCGGCCGCGCTGGCCTCGCGCGTGGCGCGGATCGCGTCGAGATGCTGGCGATCCTCGCGCACTTCGCGGGCGAAATCAGCGTCCTCCGCCTCGGCCGCGGCAAGCACGCGGGCCAGTGCCGTGCCAAGCGCGGAGGGCGCCCCGCGCCGCGCGGTTTCCTCGGCAATGGCCGCGCGCAGGAACACCCAGCCACCCTCGCGCCGCCGCTCGGCCAAGCCCGCATCGCACAGGATTTTTACATGGCGCGAAACGCGCGGCTGGCTTTGCCCCAAGACCTGCGCGAGTTCGCCCACGGCCAGTTCCATGCTGGCCAGGAGGCGCATGATGCGCAGGCGCGTGGGATCGGCCAGGGCGCGCAAGGATTCGAGCAGGTTCATGAGCAGTGCCATATAAAGCAACCTTTATATCGGTCAATCCATATAAAGAGTTCTTTATATCCGTAAGCAAGCCTTACGAACGGCGCTGATCCACCAAGGATGCCCAGCCAAGTTTGCCATTGGCTTGACACTGGCGCGCCGGTAATACCCATAGGGCAAGTTTCGGCCATGCGCCGACAGGAACGAACAAGGAAGCCCCCACGATGAAGAAGCTCTTCCCGACGGCCATTGCTGGCGCTGCCCTGGTTGCCGCCGCGCTGTCGCTCTCCGCCTGCGGCCGCTCGGACGATGCCTCGACGGAAGCCTCGCCCGACAACGTGGAAATGCCGGCTGACGAACTGCCCGCCACCGACGTTTCGGCTGCCGCCCCGGCCCCGGTCGATGCCCCCGCCGCCGATCCCAGCGCGGCCGCGCAAACCGCCGAAGACGCCGCACGCAGCGCCGCCGACAATGCCGCCGCCGCAGCCGACGCTGCCAAGGCAGCCGCCGCAGCAGCCGAAGCGGGCGACGCTGGCGCCAACGGTGGCGCCAACAGCAACCCCAAGATGTAACAGGCCAACGGCGCGAAGCGGTGCCTCACACCCTTCGTGCCAGCCTGCCCCTGATCTGACCATGCGCGCATTTCTGGCCCTTGCCCTCATGCTGCCGCTGGCGGCCTGCCAGCAAGACAGCGACCCCGGCCCCGGCGGCGTGACCCGCGGCGAAGCCCGCGCGCTCGATGAAGCCGCCACCATGCTCGACAGCCGCCCGGCCCCGCCGCCGCTGGTCGATGCCACCGTACCGGCCGACGCGGCATCAGCGACGCCTTAGGAAGATGTTTCGCGCAGAGGCGCTGAGGCGCAGAGATTTCCATTATCTCTGCGCCTCAGCGCCTCCGCGCGAACAATAATGCGTCTGAAATTGCCCGCTCGAGTAAGTTCTCGCATTTTGCGCAACCAGAACAGCTGGACCCCGGATCAAGTCCGGGGTGACGATGAGTTTTTACTTCATCTGTATTTTCTCGTCACCCCGGACTTGATCCGGGGTCCAGCTTGATGACGCGCGCCATGTCTGTCGTCACCGCGCCAACAACCGCCAGTCATCAATTCCAGCTAACTGCGTCGGTGCGGATCGCCTCACCGACAAATCGCTTAAACCTCCAGCGAGCAACCGCCGCAATCGTCGGTTTCGACCTGGATCGTGGTGTGGCCGATGCCGAAATCATGCTCCAGATCGTGTGCCACATGGGCCAGGAATGCGTCGCCTGGGTGGCCCTGCGGCATGATCAGGTGCGCGGTCAGCGCGGTTTCGGTGGTGCTCATCGGCCAGATGTGCAGATCGTGCACCCGCGCCACGCCCGGCATGGCGGCCAGCGCGGCACTGACCTTGTTCGGATCGATCCCCGGGGGCACGGCCTGAAGACCCAGCTTGAGCGAGTCGCGCGCCAGACCCCAGGTGCCCACGGCAATCACCACCACGATGACCAGGCTGGTCAGCGGGTCGATCCAGGTCCAGCCGGTCATCGCCATGGCGAGGCCCGCCAGCACGACACCTGCTGAAACCGCCGCGTCGGCGGCCATGTGCAGATAGGCGCCGCGCAAGTTGATATCGTGCTTGCTGCCGCGCATGAACAGCAGCGCGGTGAAGGTATTGATGACGATGCCGATCGCCGCGACGATCATCACCGGGCCGGGCGACACCGCCTCTGGCTCCATCAGACGGCGCACGCTTTCGACCAGGATCGCGCCCAGCGCCACCAGCAGCAGCGCGGCATTGCCGAGCGCGGCCAGGATCGAGCTGGACTTGAAGCCATAGGTGAAGCGGCCCTGCGGCGGCCGCGCCGAGAGCACGCTGGCGCCCCAGGCCATGAACAGGCTCAGCACGTCGGACAGGTTGTGCCCGGCATCGGCGACCAGCGCCATCGAGCCGCTGACGATGCCATAGCCACCCTCGACCACCACGAACGCGGTGTTGAGCGCAATCCCCAGGGCAAAGGCGCGGCCGAAACTGGCCGGCGCATGGCTGTGCCCTGGGCCATGGTGGTGGCCGTGGTCGTGCCCGTGGTCATGAGCATGGGCGTGGTGGTGATCGTGGTGATGGCCGGCAGACATGGCGCCGGCTTAGCCACAAAAATCGCGCCGGCAAAATGAATTGCCGGCCATTTGCGTCACCCCTGGCGCCACCGCGCGGCAAAGAACCCGTCGATCCCGCCTTCGCTCGCCAGCATACCGGGGTCGCTGCGCAGCCATCCCTGCGGCGTGGGCGCGATACCCGCAGGCAATTCGCCATCCTGGATCGGCGCCGGATCGAGACCGGCAAAGGCGGCAGCCTGCGCCTCGCCCTCGGCCGGTTCGAGCGAGCAGGTGGCATAGACCAGCGTGCCGCCCGGCCGCAGCCAGGCAGCGCTGCGAGCCAGCATCTGCGCCTGCAACGCGGTCAATTCGTCCATCGCGGCCAGGCGATGCAGCACATCGGGATGGCGGCGGCAGGTGCCCGTGGCGCTGCACGGCGCATCGAGCAGCACGGCATCGAACGGTTCATCGGGCTGCCATTTCAGCGCATCGGCCTGCACCACCGTGGCCGTCAAGCTGGTGCGCGCCAGGTTGGCCGACAGCCGCTCCAGCCGGCGCGCCGACTTGTCGAGCGCGGTGACGGTCCAGCCGGCGGCGGCCAGTTGCATGGTTTTGCCGCCAGGCGCGGCACAGAGATCGAGCACGCGCCGCCCCTCGCCTGCGCCGAGCAGCCGCGCCGGCAGGCTCGCCGCCAGGTCCTGCACCCACCACGCGCCCTCGGCAAAACCGGGCAGGCTCTCCACCGCCTGGCCGCGCGGCAGGCGAACATGGCCGGGCAACAGCGACAGCCCGCCCAGCTCCTCCACCCAACGCGCGGTTTCGCCTGCGTCGCGCAGGCTGAGATCGAGCGGCGGCGGCGTGGCGATGCCGGCGGCGATCGCGGCGGTACGGCCGGGCCAGGCCTGATCCCAGCGCGCGGCCACGGCCGGCGGCAGGGTGGGCGCATCAGGCAGCGCCGCCCCACGCTTGAGCAGCGCGGAAAACACCCCATGGGCCAGGCGGCGCGGACCGCCCATCAGCAGCGGCAGGCCCGTGGCGATCACCGCATGCGGCGGCAGGCCCAGGCGCAGCGCCTGCGCCAGCATCAGTTGCAGCACCGCGCGTGCCTTGGCATCGTCGGGCAGCACGGTCTGCGTTGCGCTGTCGATCAGGGCATCGAGATCGGGCAGCCAGCGCAGCGCCTCTTGCACGATAGCCATGGCCAGCGCGCGGTCATCGCCACGCTCGATCGCGCGCAGCACAGGGGGCGCGGCCTGGTCGAGCGGGTCGCCACGGCGCAACACGGCATCAAGCAGGCGCAGCGCGGCGCGGCGTGCGGGCACGCCGGGGGTCTCATCGGTCTGTCGGTTAGGGGCCATCCCCGCGCCTATCGCGCCTTATGCCCCATTTGGCAATTGCGCGCGGGGGCGCAAAGGCGCATGGCCTTGGCATGGACAAGCCGCTTCCCGCCAACCGGCAGCGCGCGACGCAGCGCCCCGCGCCCTTTGCCAAGCCCGCCCACTGGACCGATGCGCCGGCCCCGCCGCCGCGCGTGGCCGAGCCCACGCAAGACCCTGACGGCCTTGACCCAACCCGCTATGGCGATTGGGAAAAGAACGGGATTGCGATCGACTTCTGAACGGAGTGTCGGGCCGCCTCAGGCCAGGCCCAGGCGATCAGCATAGATCAGCCGACCGGCGGCCAGACGCCACAGCGCCTGGGTGAAATCCGCCTCGGGCAGCGCAAAGCAGCCATCACTGCGCCCGAGCTTGCCCCATTTGGCCAGCATGTCCGGGTTGGCATACCACGCCGGGTGCACCACGATCGCGCGGTCCTGCGCCATGTTGTTATCGGGATCGACCCCGGTAAGCCGGATCGAGCTGCCATATTTGCCGCGATACCATTCGTTGGTCACGAATGCCCCTCGCGAGGTCGCCAGGCTGTTGATCTGGTTCGAGAAGAACTTGAGAAAGCCATCGTGCTCGGGATCGGAGCCACGGCCATGGGCTACCAGGATCGAATCGACCCGGCCAGCCTGCAGATCGGCAAAGTGGAAGCGCGGCAGCGAAGAGGGCAGCGAGAAATCGGCAATGCCGACCACATCGGTGTGCCACAAGAGATTGGCCACGCGATCGCGCTGCTGGGCCGCCACATCGAGCACGCGGCGATGCTGCTGCGACATCGACCATGCCTGAGCAAACACGCGCGGTGCGCTGGCCACGCCGGCAAGCGCACCACCGGCGGCCACCATGCCGCGCAGCAGGCCGCGCCGTGACGTGCCTTCGGCGCGCGCACTGCCGGCTGCGGTGCCGGTCTTGTCTGCCAGATGCTGCTTCATATTCCGATCATGCCATGGTTTTCATGGGTGAAAGCTGAACAAGGTTACCACGGATCAACCTTGGCTCACAGCCCCCAGTTGCTGCAACGCAGCACTATCTACCCGCATGATCCGCCATTCGTCCATCATGCGTGCGCCCAGTGACCGGTAGAACGCGATCGACGGCGCATTCCAATCGAGCACCGACCATTCCAGCCGCGCACAGCCGCGCGCGATGGCCAGGCCGGCAAGCGCCTGGAGCAGGGCCTTGCCCAGCCCGGCGCCCCGCGCCTCGGGCCGCACATAAAGGTCTTCCAGATAAATTCCCGGCTTGCCTTCGAACGTGGAAAAGTTGTGAAAGAACAAGGCAAAGCCCTGCCCCACGCCGTCCTGCTCGGCCACCAGCACTTCGGCCATCGGGCGCGGCCCGAAAAGATGCTCGCCCAGCGTGGCTTCGTCAAAGCGCACCGCATGCGAGAGCTTTTCATAGGCGGCCAGATCGCGAATGAGCTGCGCCACCAGCGGCAGATCAGCGCGGGTGGCCGGGCGCACGAGACTGGTCATGGCGCCGGCACCAAGGCATCCACGCCGATCCAGATCGTCATTGGCTGGCCGCCCATAGGCGGCGTCGCGGTGATCACGGCATAGGCATGGCCACTGTCGCGCAACGTCGTTTCCTTCGTCACGGTAAAGCCCAGCAGGGCCAGCGCGGTGTCCTTTTCCGCCGCGCTCACCACATTCCAGGCGCGCTCGCGCGTTGCGCCGTCCTGGCCGCCGGTGATGCCGCGCAGGAGGATCAGGATCTGGGCGTGGCGCAGGCGCGCCTCATCGGCGCGGCCCAGGCGTGGCAGGGCCTGCTCTTCCAGATAGAGCGCATTGAGATTGAGCGGATCGATCGCGCGTTGCGCCTGCGCCATGGCCAGGCTGCGCGCGGGATCACGCTCGATCGTGGCCCAGGCCGATTGCGCCTGGTCCCATTCGGGCACGGTGCCGCCCAGACGGGCACGGTTCTGCCAGCGCAGCGCGCGTGCATCCACGCTGGCATCGCCCTGCTCGAACCGCGCCAGGCCGGCCTGAAACGCGTCCTGCGCCAAGGCTGGCCCGGCCGCGATGATCAGCGGCGCAGCCAGCAGCACCATGGCCGGCTTCACTCTGCCGGCTCGCCCACTTTGGCCGCAGCCGCATCGGCCGCCGCTTCCATCTCGGCCGCCTTGGCCTCGACCAGGGCGACGATATGATCGAGCATCTCTTCGGACTGCACGGTGTGATCGGTCACGCCCGAGAGATAGACCATGTGCTTGCCATTGCCGCCGCCGGTCAGGCCGATATCGGTTTCGCGCGCTTCGCCCGGGCCATTGACCACGCAGCCCAGCACCGAGAGCGAAATCGGCGTCTTGATATGCTGCAGCCGGGCTTCCAGCGCCTCGACCGTGCGGATCACGTCAAAGCCCTGGCGCGCGCAGCTGGGGCACGAGACCACGCGCACGCCGCGGGTCCGCAGGCCCAGGCTCTTGAGGATTTCAAAGCCGACGCGCACTTCCTCTTCCGGCTCGGCCGACAGCGAAACGCGCAGGGTGTCACCGATCCCGGCCCACAGCAGGTTGCCGATGCCGATCGCCGATTTGACCGTGCCGCCGATCAAGCCACCAGCCTCGGTAATGCCCAGGTGCAGCGGGCAATCGACCGCTTCAGCCAGGCCCATATAGGCCGATACCGCCAGGAACACGTCAGAGGCCTTCACCGCCACCTTGTATTCGTGGAAGTCGTGGTCTTGCAGCAGCTTGATATGATCAAGCGCGGATTCGACCAGCGCTTCCGGGCACGGCTCGCCATACTTTTCCAGCAGGTGCCGTTCCAGGCTGCCACCATTGACGCCGATGCGGATGGCACAGCCATTGGCCTTGGCCGCGCGCACCACTTCGGCCACGCGATCGGCCGAGCCGATGTTGCCGGGGTTGATGCGCAGGCAGGCAGCGCCCGCGTCAGCCGCTTCGAGCGCGCGCTTGTAGTGGAAATGGATGTCGGCGATGATCGGAATGCGCGATGCCTTCACGATCTTGCCCAGCGCCGCCGTGCTCGCCACGTCGGGGCAGGACACGCGGATCAGGTCCGCCCCGGCATCCTCGCAGCGGCGGATCTGGTCTATCGTCGCCACGGCATCTTCCGTGGGCGTGTTGGTCATGGTCTGGACGGTGATAGGGGCATCGCCCCCGACCGGCACGCTGCCCACCATGATCTGGCGGCTTTGGCGGCGCACGATGGTGCGCCAGGGACGGATCTCGCTCATGCTGCCGGCTTATACCGTGTGCCCCGCGCCATGGCCACCCGGCATGAAGGGTGATCAGAGCTTGCAGGCGTAAAGAAATTCCGGGTCGCAGTGGGTGCCCACCCAGAATTCGATATCGGCAATCTTTTCAAAGCCAAAGCGATGGTAAAAGCGCTGCGCATCGGGGTTGTCGCTATAGACCGTGAGCTGAATCTCGTCGGCGCCACGATCGCGCGCGGTGCCCATCGCCCAATCCATCAGCTGCCGCCCCAAACCGCCGCCGATGCAGGCGGGATCGGTGTAGAGCTGCTTCAATTCCAGCGGCCTTTGCGGGTGCGTATAGTCCCGCGGCAGCGTGCTATCGAGCACCAGCTTGCAGAACGCGACCAGCCGGCCATCATCCTCGATCACGGCGATGCGCATGCCCGGATCGGCGATCTGCCGCGCGGTGACGGCATCGCTGTGCGCCTCTTCCATGAAAGCGGCAAAGTCTTCGGGCTTGTAGAGATGCTCGAACTTGGCCGAAATCGCACGGCGGGCAAGGTCGGCCAGCGGCAGGGCATCAGCGGGGGTGGCAAGGCGCAGCGTGGTCATGCCAGGCTGCATAATGGCCTGGCGCGGCAATTGCTACCAATGGTTGCCTGCTGCCACGGCGCGCTTTTCCGCCGCCGAACTCACCCGGCCGAGCACGGCGTTGCGGTGAGGAAAGCGGCCAAAGCGCCAGACCATGCGCGCGTGCGCCACGGCAAAGCTGCGGATATAGCTGCTACCCAGCGCGGTGAAGCGGGCGACGCTTTCGCGCTGCACCACGCGGTCTTCGCTGTGCATCAGGGGCATCAGCAGGAATTGCCGCGCATCCCGGTCCAGCCCGCGGTCCCAGCCCCGGTGCAGGGCAACGCGGGTGAGCGCCAGGGCCAGATCGTCATAGGCAAAGGCCTGGGCGCTATCGCGAAAGGCATTGCGCGGCACCTGGTCGAACAGCAGCACCGCCGCGCGCAGCGTGTCACGGTCCTTGGCCAATTCGGTGAGCGGCTGCGCCGCGATCGGGCCCAGCAGGGGCGCGAAACGATCGGCGATCGCCGCGTCGATTGCGGGATCGTTGGCAAAACGGGCCTGGGGTGACAACGCACGGAACCAGAAATGCAGCAGATCCTGCGCCCAGAAACGCGGCGTCGTCACCATCGATTGGCCTATCCGTCAGTTCGCCTGCGCCACTTTGTCGGGCTTGGTATAGGGAATGAACTTGTCGAGCCCGACAAACCCGCGCCAGAAACCGCTGGTGCGATCGCGCAGTTGCACGGTGTCGATCGCGCAGAGTTCCGAACCGGTCAGCCGGGTGACCAGGATATCATCGCTGCGCAGCGATTCGGCGCCGGTGCGCGGCTTCTGGACATAGAGCGTGCGGCCCGAATCATAGACGATCGCGGTCTTGTCAAAGACCTGCGATCCGGCAACGGTGGGCATGTAGATGCAATCCACCGGCTTGCCCGGCACGCGCCCTTCCAGGCGCTTGTCCAGTTCCTGTTGCGGGGTCAGCCGCGGCTTGGCTTCGGCCATGGTTCCGGCCAGCGCCATGCTGCCCACGGCGAGCGAAAGAGCCAGCATTTTTGCCTGCTTCATCATGATTCGCCTCTTGGTCTTGCGTGTCTCTAATTGCTGACAGTCAGAATACCATGCCGGCGCTGAACTCCACCTGAAAAATGCGGAAGGTCAGGCCGTGCCCCCCACGGTCAGCCCATCGACCAGCACAGTGGGCTGGCCCACGCCGGCCGGCACGCTCTGGCCGCCCTTGCCACACACCCCAACGCCTTCGTCCAGCGCGAAATCGTTGCCGATCCCGGTCACCCGCGTCAGCACGGTGGGGCCATCACCGATCAGCGTGGCACCCTTGATCGGATCGCCCAGCTTGCCGTTCTTGACGCGATAGGCCTCGGTGCAGGTAAACACGAACTTGCCGCTGGTGATATCCACCTGGCCGCCACCGAACGACTTAGCAAAGATGCCGTCCTTGACGCGCGACAGCAGTTCGGCCGGATCATCGTTGCCGCCGCGCATGAAGGTGTTGGTCATGCGCGGCATCGGCGCATGGGCATAGCTTTCGCGCCGGCCATTGCCGGTGGGCGCCACGCCCATCAGCCGGGCGTTGAGCCGATCCTGGATATAGCCCTTGAGAATACCATCCTCGATCAGCACGTTTTCCTGGGTCGGCGTGCCTTCATCGTCGATCGAGAGCGAGCCGCGCCGGCCTTGACCGCTCAGGCCGAGCAGCGTGCCATCGTCCACCACGGTCACGCCGGGCGCCGCCACGCGCTGGCCGATTCGCCCGGAAAAGGCGCTGGTGCCCTTGCGGTTGAAATCGCCTTCCAGGCCATGGCCGACCGCCTCGTGCAGCAGCACGCCAGGCCAGCCCGGGCCGACCAGCACGGTCATCTCGCCCGCCGGTGCGGCCACGGCTGAAAGGTTGGTCAGCGCCTGGTGCAGCGCCTGGTCGATACCGCGGTTCCAGGTTTCAGGCAGGAACAGATCGTCATAGAGCCGCCGCCCACCGATCCCGAACGAGCCGGTTTCGCGGCGGCCATGCTCTTCGACCACGACAGACACGTTGAGCCGCACCAGCGGTCGCACGTCATGCGCGACAAAGCCGTCGGCGCGCACCACCTCGACCACCGACCACGAGCCTGAGAGCGAGGCAGAGACCTGCACCACGCGGGGATCGCGGGCGCGCGCGGCGGCATCGATCTGTTCGAGCAGACGCACCTTGGCCTCGAACGGCACGCCATCGAGCGGCGAGGCATCGGTGTAGAGATGGCGGTTGTTGTTGCGCGGTGGCGGCGCCGGCTGGCCCTTGGCCGGATCGAGCAACTTGAGCGTTTCGCCCGCCCGAGCGATCGCGGCCGCCGACACCTCGTTGGCATGGGCAAAGCCGGTCATCTCGCCCGAAACGCCGCGCAGGCCAAAGCCGGCATCGCGCGAATAGTCGGCCGTCTTCAGGCGCCCGTCGTCAAAGCCAAAGCTTTCGCTGGCCACGAATTGCAGGAACAGCTCGCCATCATCGCACGCGCCCAGCGCGCCGCGCACCAGGCGTTGCGCGTCATCGGGGGTGAGCAGGCCGGGGCGATAGAGCAGCGAGCGGGTGTCGGCAGAAAGCGTCATCCCGCCGATATAGGCACGCGCAGGGCCGCTGGCCAGCGGCGACCTGCCGGTGCGCCACAATTGGTGCGGCGCAACCGGTTAGCGCCGGTTCAGGCGGCCTGCGTGGCGCCGGTGTCGGCCGGGCCGCCCTTGAGCACGAAGCGCTTGTCGCAATAGCCGCATTCGACATAGCCCTTCTCGTCGATCTCGAGCCACACGCGCGGGTGGCCAAGAGCGGAAGGCTTGAATGCGCCGGTCGTGCGGATGCCGCTCGACCCGTCGCAGCTGACGCGGGTGGCATCGGTGAAGATCGTTTCGGGAGGCTGGATCATGCCCCGCCGCCTAGCAAATGCCACCGCGCCGCACAATTGCCGTTTTGCCCCATTGAAGCCTTTACCTTGCCGTCAAGTGGAGGCAGGAAGCGCGGCATGAACGCCCCCGCCTCCATCCCCGAAACCGCCGCCGAACCCGCCATCCGCATCCGCGACCTGGTCAAGCGCTATGCCGCAACCGGCAAGGCGCCGGCCAAGCTCGCGCTCGAAGGCGTCAGCTTCGATGTGCCGCGCGGGGAAATCTTCGGCCTGCTCGGCCCCAATGGCGCGGGCAAGTCCACGCTGATCAACACGCTGGCGGGCCTGGTGCTGAAAACCTCGGGCACGGTGGAAATCTGGGGCCACGATATCGATGCCGACCGGCGCAATGCCAAGGCGGCGATCGGCATTGTGCCGCAGGAAATCGTGTTCGACCCGTTCTTCACGCCGATCGAAGTGCTCGATATCCAGGCCGGCCTCTATGGCGTGCCCAAGCACTTGCGCCGCTCGATGGAACTGCTGCGCGCGGTGCACCTGGCCGACAAGGCCAAGGCCTATTCCCGCTCGCTGTCGGGCGGCATGAAGCGCCGCCTGTTGATTGCCAAGGCCATGGTCCACACCCCGCCCGTGCTGGTGCTGGACGAACCGACCGCGGGGGTGGACGTGGAACTGCGCCGCCAGCTGTGGGAACTGGTGGGCGAACTCAATGCCGGCGGCGTGACCGTGGTCTTGACCACGCATTACCTGGAAGAGGCCGAGCAGCTGTGCGACCGCATCGCGATCATCAACCACGGCCGGTTGATCACCAACAAGCCGACGCGCGAACTGGTTGGCATGGCACGGGAAAAGGTCGTGGTGCTGACGCTGGACAAGCCGCTGGCACAGGCGCCGCAGCATCCCGCCTTCATCAAGGCGACCCTTAACGAAAGACAGGTGGAAATCACCTATGACAAGGACCGCAGCAACGCGGGCGAAGTCATGGCCCTGGTCCAGGCCATGGGCGTGCAGATCCTCGACGTATCGACCCGCGAGGCCGATCTGGAAGACGTGTTCGTGAGCCTGACCGCCGGCGCCTGAGAAGCCGCCGCAGCGCCATGTGCGCCCAGCAAAAAGGGGGTGCAGCCATTGTGGCCGCGCGCCCTTTTTTGCATCGGGAAAACCCCGTCGTTACTGGGCCTCAGCGCCCTTTTCGTCCAGCGCTGGCGCCCGCATGGCGCGCCAGCCGCCGCCTTGTCGACGATAGATCCGCTTACCGCAATCGACACATTCGGAATTGTAGTTGAAGCCATCCCATGCGACTTTATCCCGCTGCGGGCGATGGCGGTTGAACAGGCACAGGACACGACCGAACATCATTTTCCGCCTGACTCCGAAGGCACTTTTCAGATGCCGCATTCTTAACATTCCATCTGATGAAAATGAAGCGAAATTATAAGATTTCTATATCTTAAGTTATATATCTCCCGTCCAGGCCCGCTATCGGCACGGCCCACCCAGCGGCAAATCACTTTTCAAACCGGGCCCGCGCGGGCAAAGAGGCGCGCGTGAACACCCTGACCCCTTTTCCTCGCACGGCCCAGCCATGAGCGGGCACGACGTTCTCATCATCGGCTCGGGCGCAGCCGGGCTTACCGCCGCGCTGGTTCTGGCCGAACGCTGCCGCGTGATGGTGCTGGCCAAGGGCCGACTCGACGGGGGTTCAACCGCGTGGGCCCAGGGTGGCATTGCCGCCGTATTGGACGAAGGTGACACTTTCGAGGATCACGTGCGCGACACGATGATCGCGGGATGTGGCCTCAACCGGCGGGAAACCGTGGAATACGTGGTGGAGCATGCGCCCGAGGCGATTGCCCGCTTGGGCGAAATCGGCGTGCCGTTCAACGAAGAGGCCGGCAGCCTGCACCTGACGCGCGAAGGCGGCCATTCGCACCGCCGCATCGTCCACGTCGATGATGCCACCGGCGCGGCCGTGCAGCAGGCGCTGATCCGCGCGGCGATGGCGCACCCCAATATCACGCTCAAGCCCGATATGGTGGCGATCGACCTGGTGACCGACCGGCACCGCGCCCACCCCAAGGGCGATCGCCGCGTGTGGGGCTGCTATGCCCTCAACACCGCCAGCGGCAAGGTCGAATGCCTGACCGCGCGCGCCACGATCCTGGCCACCGGCGGCGCCGGGCGCACCTATCTGTTCAGCACCGCCCCGCGCGGGGCAACCGGCGATGGCATTGCCATGGCCTGGCGCGCGGGCTGCCGCGTGTCCAACATGGAATTCATGCAGTTCCACCCCACCTGCCTTTATAATCTGGAGGTCAAGAACTTCCTGATCACCGAGGCGGTGCGCGGCGAAGGTGGGCACCTCAAGATCCCGCCCGGCTTCCCCGGCGGTGGCGAGCGCTTCATGCCGCGCTTCGACCCGCGCGAGGAACTGGCCCCGCGTGACGTGGTGGCCCGCGCCATCGACCACGAGATCAAGCGGCTGGGGCTGGACTATGTCCATCTCGACATCAGCCACAAGGACCCCGAATTCGTCCGCGGCCACTTCCCCAATATCTATGAGCGGCTGCTGGGTCTGGGCATCGACATGACGCGCGAGCCGATCCCGGTGGTGCCGGCGCAGCACTATACCTGCGGCGGCGTGCTGGTGGACCTGTCCGGGCGCACCGATCTCACCGGGCTCTATGCCGTCGGCGAATGCTCGGAAAGCGGGCTGCACGGCGCCAACCGCCTGGCATCGAACAGCCTGCTCGAATGCTTCGTGTTCGGCGATGCTGCCGCGCGCAACATTCTCGATTGCTGGGACGAGTTTTCCCCCCCGCCCGAAGTGCGCGGCTGGGACGAAAGCCGCGTGGCCGATTCCGACGAAGACGTGGTGATCAAGCAGAACTGGACCGAGCTGCGCCGGTTCATGTGGAACTATGTCGGCATCGTGCGCACCAACAAGCGCCTGGAGCGCGCCGCCCATCGCATTGCCCTGCTGCAGAGCGAGATCAACGAATACTATGGCAATGTGCGCGTCACGGCCGATCTGATCGAGTTGCGCAACCTGCTTCAGGCCGCAGACCTGATCGTGCAGAGCGCGCGGGCGCGGCGCGAGAGCCGCGGACTGCATTACAACCAGGATTTCCCCCAGGCGCAGCCCGCCGCGCGCGAGACGATCCTGGTGCCCGGCTGACCGGCGGCGGGCTGACCGGCGGCGGGGCCCCTGCCCGGCCCCGCCATCATCACGCCGCTATTACCAGAAGTGGCGGCCCAGATAGATCAACAGCATCGCGCCCAGCACCGAGGCGAGGCAACCGGCGCGGTTGAACCCTTCGCTCACGCTCCCGCGTCCCGCCAGGCTCGATGCCAGGCCGGCCACCAGCGCGCCGCCGATGCCCAGCGCGATCGTGCGGGCAAGGCCAATCTCCACTGCGCCGGGATAGAGAAAGCGGGCGGCAATGCCGACCAGCAGCCCCGACAGCAGCATCGAAAGGATATCGCGCATTACTCGTTCCTCCTGTGCGAAGGCGCCGCGCCCGGCAGCGGCGTGCCGCCCAGCCCTGGGGTCCTCCACTTGGCACACCCCCTATGGGTAGTGCGGCTGGGGATATCGTGCCAGTGCCTCTGGACATCGTATTTTCCACAGCAAAGCCAGCGGGTACGAAAAATATTTCGGACCCGTCATTTTTCCCTTGAAGCCTTGGAAAGCCCGCGCGTCGCTGCACTGCAGCATGAGTGGGGCAGCGACGAAGCGAATCGTACTTGCGACGAATCGCGTAGCCCTTGAGGGCATGTGCCACTTGCCTGCCAGACCCGGTTCAAGCACTATGGGTTGTGGTCGTGGCCACGGAGGGCAACCAAACCTAGTTATATGTCAGGATGCACCCCATATAGGGTGCATGTGGCTCGTCCACCGTGGCGGAGCCTTTGACGTTGCTTGGGTTTTCGGCGTCGCGGCATGGCAGACAGGGATTTTGTTCCCTTTCTGTTTCGATTTATGGCATGATCGCGAGCGCGTTGAGTCGTCTCTCGTTCTGCCACCGAAGCCAGGCTGCAAGGGCCAGCACATGCTGGATCGCGCGGCCATTGGCAGTGTCAGCAATATCCGGTCCGTCACTCGCGGCGGGCCTCGTGCAAGCGGGGAATGGAACGTGAATTTCAGGACCGGGGAAATGAACGATGGAACGGCTGTGATGGCGCAGGACGAACTGGGACTGGAAGGTGGCCTGGCCACCCTCGAACGCGACGCCGCGCCGGAGACTCCGGCAACCGCAACCAAGGCCACGCGCAAGGCTGCGCAACCGGCGGAAGCAAAGGCAGTGGACATGCAGGCAGACGACAAGGGCAGCGCGGATCTGGTTTCGGCCGCGGCCGCGATCATGGCCAGCGCGACGAGCGATGCCGCAAAGGCCCAGCCAATCGATTCCAAGTCGGTCAACCCGCGCCGCTTTACCATCGTCACCGATGCCGCGCGCGACGCCAAGCTGACGATCTTCGGCAAGGACACGCTCGACGATCGCTATCTGCTGCCCGGTGAAACCTACCAGGATCTGTTCGCGCGCGTGGCCGATGCCTATGCCGACGACCAGGACCACGCCCAGCGGCTCTATGACTACATCTCCAAGCTGTGGTTCATGCCCGCCACGCCCGTGCTGTCGAACGGCGGCACTGGCCGCGGCCTGCCGATCTCGTGCTATCTCAACTCGGTGGAAGACAGCCTGGAAGGCATCGTCAAGACCTGGAACGAGAACGTCTGGCTCGCCTCGCGCGGGGGCGGCATCGGCACCTATTGGGGCAACGTGCGCGGGATCGGCGAAAATGTCGGCCTCAACGGCAAGACCAGCGGGATCATCCCCTTCGTCCGCGTGATGGACAGCCTGACTCTGGCGATCAGCCAGGGCTCGCTGCGCCGTGGCTCGGCCGCGTGCTATCTCGACATCTCGCACCCCGAGATCGAGGAATTCCTCGAAATCCGCAAGTCTTCGGGCGATTTCAACCGCAAGGCGCTGAACCTGCACCACGGCGTGCTGCTCACCGACGAGTTCATGGAAGCCGTGCGGGATGGCGCCGAATTCGCGCTGCGGAGCCCCAAGGACAAGTCGGTGCGCGGCAAGGTCGATGCCCGCTCGCTGTTCCAGAAGCTGGTCGAAGTGCGCCTGGCCACCGGCGAACCCTATATCGTGTTCTCCGACACCGTGAACCGCATGATGCCCAAGCATCACCGCGATCTGGGGCTGAAGGTTTCCACCTCGAACCTCTGCTCGGAAATCACGCTGCCCACCGGGATCGATCACCTGGGCAACGATCGCACCGCGGTGTGCTGCCTCTCCTCGCTCAACCTGGAAACCTGGGACGAGTGGCAGGGAGACAAGCACTTCGTGGAAGACGTGCTGCGCTTCCTCGACAACGTGCTGCAGGACTTCATCGACCGCGCGCCCGACGAGATGGCCCGCGCCAAGTATTCCGCCGCGCGCGAGCGTTCGGTCGGCATGGGCGTGATGGGCTTCCACTCGTTCCTGCAGAAGAAGGGAATTGCCTTCGAATCCGCCATGGCCAAGGCGTGGAATCTCAAGATGTTCCGCCATATCGCCGCCAAGGCCGACGAAGCCTCGCTGCTGCTGGCCCAGGAACGTGGGCCTTGCCCTGACGCGGCCGACATGGGCGTGATGCAGCGCTTCTCGTGCAAGATGGCCATCGCGCCGACCGCGTCGATCTCGATCATCTGCGGCGGTACCTCGGCCTGCATCGAGCCGATCCCGGCGAACATCTACACGCACAAGACGCTGTCGGGCTCGTTCGTGGTCAAGAACCCGTACCTGGAAAAGCTGCTGCGCGAAAAGTCCAAGGATTCCACCAATGTGTGGAACTCGATCCTGGAACGCGGCGGCTCGGTCCAGCACCTCGAATTCCTCTCGGCCGACGAGAAGGCGGTCTACAAGACCAGCTTCGAAATCGACCAGCGCTGGCTGCTCGAATTCTCGGCCGACCGCACGCCCTATATCGACCAGGCGCAGTCGCTGAACCTCTATATCCCGGCCGATGTCGACAAGTGGGACTTGCTGATGCTCCACTTCCAGGCTTGGGAAAAGGGCATCAAGTCGCTCTATTACCTGCGCTCCAAGTCGGTGCAGCGCGCCGGTTTTGCAGGTGGCGTGGAAGCGGACAACACCGCCGAAGCGCGCCGGATCGAGCTTGACGTCAAGCAGACCGATTACGAGGAATGCCTGGCCTGCCAATAAGGGCTTGCCAATAAGGGCCAACCGCTGACCGCTTGGCGATAGGTATTTATCGCTCGAGGCGCTTCACCGAGGCCATTTGGGAAACGAGGGGGCGATCGGCCAGCATGGCACGATCGCCCCTTCCGGCCCCACCCAGCGGTCCCACCCGCCGGAATCGCGCCATTCGCTATCCTGCCCGTGATCGTTACCCAGTGAGCGTCACCCATGCCGGACCACGCCAAGACCCTGCCGATGTTACAGATGGCGACATTTCGCTGCTTGCCCCGGCCGGCAACACACCGTCACAAGGCGGCACGGCCCGGCGATGCCAATGCCGGTATCGGCAGCGGGCCACAGGACCATAGGGGATCGTTCAATGCGCAAGTGGCACCGCTGGATTTCGGTGTTTTTCGGAGTCTTCCTTTTGTGGATCGCCGTGACGGGCACGCTCAGTCAGGTTGTTCCGCTGCTCAGCGGCGGGGACGGCGACCGGCCGGCCAAGACCATGGCGGATGCAACCCCGGCCAAGCCGGCGTTCGTCTGCCCGCCGGACTATATGTGCCGGCCCAAGCCCAAGGGCGGCAAGTCGATCGTCGGGTTGCTGCACCATCTGCATTCGGGCGAAAGCTTTGGGCCGGCCGGTGTGCTGATCAGCACACTGTCGGGCTTTGCGATGATTTTCTTCAGCTTTTCAGGGCTGTGGATGTACATCCAGATGTGGCGCAACCGCAAGGATCGCAACCTCAAGCCGGGCTGGTTCTGGAAGTAGGTGACCACGGAAAAAGCGCCTCGCCACTTACGACGTGGAGCGAGGCGCCTTCCGGTCGCCAGGGACGACCTAGCCGCGAAGGGGACGCGGCTTTTCGAGAAACTTCAGCCTATATGGGAAGCGGAAACCTACTTTTCCTCTTCCTCAAAGGTCAGGGCGACATCGGCGTTGGCCGAAAGACGCACCGTTTCGCCCTCGACGCCGGCCACCAGGCCGAGCGACAGGTAGTGGTGGTGCCCTTCGTGGGCCCCGCTCTTGGCCTTGGTCAGCTTGATGCGATGTCCATCGACATGATCGACCGTGCCAACCGGGGCACCGTCTGCGCCGATGACGGCCATGTGCTCGCGAATCTGGCTTGCGATGGGATTGCTGTCGTTGCCGGTCATGCCCAGCCTCCTGCATTGTGTGGTGGTATGAGGGATGCGGGCCTTGTTCGCCCGTCTGCCCCTGTGCCCACAATGCCGCGCCGGGCCGGCCGTTCCCGGCATTATACCCTGCGATCGCATGCCGCGCCCAAATGGGCAGACACCGCAGGTTGGCGCAAACCGGAATGCGCCCGCCGCGCTGCGCAGTGCCGCCGCGCCGGCGCTCCGCCGCTTCGTTCGGGCCGATGGCGAAACCGCCCTGGCCCCTTGCCCATGCCCATGCCCATGCCCATGCCCTCCAAGCCGGCTTTTCTTGCCGCCTGAAACAGCCCATATTCTTTCGAATTCCAACAGGATTGCCACCCATGTCCCTTCTTGAAGCCCGCAAGACCTACAAGCCCTTCGAATATCCCTGGGCCTATGAATACTGGAAGCGTCAGCAACAGATTCACTGGATGCCGGAAGAAGTGCCGCTGGGCGAGGATTGCCGCGACTGGGCGCAGAAGCTGTCGGACCACGAGCGCAACCTGCTCACCCAGATTTTCCGCTTCTTCACCCAGGCCGACGTGGAAGTGCAGGATTGCTACCACGAAAAGTATGGCCGGGTGTTCAAGCCCACCGAAGTGAAGATGATGCTGGCCTCGTTCTCCAACATGGAAACGATTCACATCGCGGCCTATTCGCACCTGCTCGACACGATCGGCATGCCGGAAAGCGAATACGGCATGTTCCTCGAATACGCCGAAATGAAGGACAAGCATGATTACATGCAGAACTTCGGCGTGGACAGCGACGAAGACATTGCCCGCACCCTGGCGATGTTCGGCGGCTTCACCGAAGGCCTGCAGCTGTTCGCCTCGTTCGCGATGCTGATGAACTTCCCGCGCTTCAACAAGATGAAGGGCATGGGGCAGATCGTCTCGTGGTCGGTGCGCGATGAATCGCTGCACTGCGAAGGCATTACCCGCCTGTTCAAGGAATTCTGCAACGAGCGCCAGTGCCTGACCAAGGCGGTGAAGGAAGACATCCTCGATTGCTGCCAGAAGACCGTGCGCCTGGAAGATGCCTTCATCGACCTGGCGTTCGAGCAGGGCCCCGTTCCGGGGATGAGCCCCAAGGAAATCAAGCGCTACATCCGCTATATCGCCGATTGGCGCCTGGGCCAGCTGGGCTTTGATCCGATCTACATGATCGAGGAACACCCGCTGCCCTGGCTCACGCCGCTGCTCAACGGGGTGGAACACGCCAACTTCTTCGAAACGCGCGCCACCGAATATTCCAAGGCGGCCACGCGCGGCAACTGGAACGATGTGTGGTCGAACTTCGACAACCGCCGCAACGCCAAGGCAGCCAACACGCTTGAAGAACCGACCGAAGAAGACGTCGACATGTTCGGCGCGGCCGGCATCGCTGCCGAATAAGGCCCCGAACAGGGCATAGGCCTCACGCCAACGAGAGCCTCGTCCCGTGCGCCGTGCACGGGGCGAGGCTCTTGCGCATGGGGCTGCTGATCAGGCCGGCGGCGCCATGAACGCGGGCAAGGGGCCGATATCCTTGCCCGCCTTGCGTGCGGCCGCAGCCGCGGCGGCGATGAAATCCCAAACCTGCTTGCTGAAGCCGGGATCGGCCTCGCCCTGCCAGTTGTCCATGTCGGCATAGAGGCGGCTCGCCCCTTCCCACATCATCGGGCTGGCCTGGCGCGTGAACGGTTCGAGCAACGCCAGCCATTCCCGCACCAGCGCCAATGCGGCATCGCTGGCAGGATCAAGTGGCAACTTGGCCGCGATGCGACGCCCCATTGCCTGCCACTGCGCCTGATAGGCTGCTTGGTCAAACGCGGCCGCCCCGGGCATCGCCGCCTGCCAGTGGGACTGCTCTTCTGCCGTATAGTAGCGATCGAGCATCGCTTTCCACGCCTGCTTTCCATCGGTCATCATCGTATCTCCCTTGCGGATCAGCGAGCAGAGCGTCGCGGCATCGAGCGGCTCGCCTCGGCCGACGCGCGACAATGCGGAATCGATCAGCGTCAAAGCCTCGGTGATCTCGGCGGCCTGCTGCGCCAGGCGCACGCGCTGCGCCGACAGCAGGGCGGCCAGATCGATCGGCTTGCGATCGAACAGGCGCTTGATCTCAGCAAGGCTCAACCCGGCCTTCTTCAACGCCACGATGCGGTGGATGCGCTCAAGGTCGGCCGGGCCGTACCAGCGCCGCCCGGATTGGGTGCGCAGCGGCGCCAAGAGCCCGCGCGCCTCGTAAAAGCGCAAGGCGCGGGCAGTCAGCCCCGTACGGCGGGCCACGTCATCGATGGCAAGCGAATCATCCACGACCGCGATCTAGCGGTTGACCCTGCGTCAACATCAACCCCCTTGGCGCGCGGCGCCACGGCAATGGCTCGGTTTCCGATCCACCACGCGTTGCGATGCCGATGCAAAACCACGATCCCATGCCACACCCGGCGCGCCGCAACCTGGCTGCCCGGAAGCGGACGCAAGGGGGCGCTGGCAAATGACAGATGGCACGCGCGCTGGCGCGACGGATATCGGCGAAAGCCAGCACGTTACACAGCGGTTTGGCCTGCTCGATGCCTTGCGCGGCGTGGCGGCGCTGGTCGTGCTGGCCTATCACCTGGTGCAGCAGCACAGCCTTTCGGCCCTGCCCCATGCCGGGCTGGCGGTCGACTTCTTCTACACGCTGTCGGGCTTCGTCATCGCCTTTGCCTATGACGCGCAGGTGCGCGACGGGCGCTTGTCGCGGGCCGGCTTTGCCCGGGCGCGGGCGCGGCGGCTCTATCCCCTGCTGGCGCTGGGCACGGTAATGGGCTTCGGCGTGTTTCTGGGCGCGGTGTTCCTGCGCCACAGCGTGTCGTTGCGCGATGCCCTGCTCGCGCTGGGCTTTGCCCTCGCCCTGCTGCCCTGCCCGTTGTTTCCACAATGGCCCACTGCCTTTCCGCTCAACATGGCGGCATGGTCCCTCGCGTTCGAAGCCTATGTGAACCTGGCCTATGCCCTTATCGCCCGCTTCCTGTCGCAGCGGGTGCTGCTGGCGCTGGTCGGCCTGGGCGCCGTGCTGGTGGTGACAGACATCGCCCATTTCGGCCGCCTGATGGGCGGCACGGACAAAGCCGATTTCGCGTTTGGCGCGGCGCGGGTGGTCTATCCGTTCTTTGCCGGCATCCTGATCTTCCGCTGGCGCCGCGAACCCGCGCGCCGCCGCCCCGTGCTCGCTATTGCCCTGTGCACCGGCCTTGCCGCCGCGCTGCTCATCGTCCCGGAACGCATGATCGGCCTCGATCCGGCGATCTATGACGGCGCATTGGCGCTGATCGGCTTTCCGCTGCTGGTCTGGCTGGCTGCCGCAGTGCCGCTCGACGGCCGCGTGGCGCGCGCGGCGCACTGGCTCGGTCTGCTCAGCTATCCGATCTATATCCTGCAAGGCCCGGTGCTGCGCCTCGGCGTGGAACTGGGCCGGCACGCGCCGCTGCCCGCCGCAGCCCTCGCCCTGGTGCAAGCAGTGGCCGTCATAGCCGTCGCCTGGGCCGCCAACCGCTGGTTCGATGCACCGGTCCAGGCCTGGCTACGCCGCGCCGAACGCCGCCGCCACACCAAGACGGCGCCGGCGGACCAAGGCCAAGCTCCATTTGCGCGCGCCTTGCGCTCATCCCGGACTTGATTTGCACACGGGGCCGTGTTGCCAGGGCATGAATGCGCGACGCCGGCGGTTGGGGCGTCTGCTACCGTTTTACCCATGCCCTAGGGTGTGTGGGGATTGAGCCGATGGCGGGCTGCGAACGGTCGCTTTTCGCGCTTCCGGTTCACGTACCAAAAGTACGCTGCGCTCCGGGCCCTGAAAATCCGCCATTCTCGCGCCACCCTGGCCTAAATCCCCACAGACCCTAGCTTGCCGCCGTCAGGTTTGGCGCGTCTGCGCGAAATAGTCATCATCTGCGGCTGGTAATCGGGGAGGCAGTTTGCGATCACCACCAGTCGTTCACGATTGCCAGATCGAACGTCTGGATGCGTCTGAGCCGGCCATGCCACCTTGCCGAAAAGCCGATGGCGACGTGTCGCGCGCGGGCCGGGACAGGGCTGCCCGGCCCTGCGGAGCGCCTAATCGCTCGTTGGGCCGGTGCAGATACGGATACGAACACGTTATCCGGGGATGTGAATCCCGCAAAGCTTGTTGCCGTCTGGATCGCGCACATACGTCAGGTGGATAGTCCCCATCGCGGACGCTCGCGGACCAGGGGCGTCTTCGATTGACGTTCCGCCGTTGGCCACCGCGACGTCATGAAATTGTTGAACTTGCTCGGGCGAATTGCACGAGAATGCGACGGTGGCCCCGTTCGCGACGGTGGCGGGCTCATCGTTGATCGGCTGGGTGACGATGAAGTTGGTTCCGCCCTGGTTCGGGTAGAAAAGGCGCGTATGTCCGCTTCCCGCGATGTTGATCATCGGCTCTGGCACGCCGAGAACACCCAAAACCGCGTCATAGAACCGCCGCGAGCGCTCGATGTCGTTGGAGCCTACCATTGTGTGGAACAGCAATTTCTCTCTCCGCATAGCTGATAGAAGGCTTGTGGAGGCGATGCGGGATCGGAGCAAGCGGCGAGTGCGCTGTCAGGCGATTTAGCAAGCCGAGCCGGTCGCGCTCAGCGGCCAGCGGGGGAATTTCAGGATATCAGATGTTTAGCGAAAGCTGCTGCTGTTCGAAACGTTACGCCGCAACGGTAGAAAAGCATCGATCGTTAATGCCATCATTCAGCATTCATTGATCACATTTCGCAATATCATGCGGGAGGCAGCGCGGTTGCAGCTGCCATGTGCGCCGACGCGACTAGGCGGCGTGGACAACACTGTTTTACCCATAAAGTGGCGCAATCTGTCACGTACTCATCAGGTTCTCGGCAAAGCGCCGAAACGTGCCCTTGTCACTAAACACTGGTGTGCGGCTGGCGCCCGGGAGGCATGCCTCAGCCGCCATCGCAACACCGCGCGACGAACGCCGGCGGGATCAGACCAGCGCGTTGGCTGATGAGCCGAGTTCGGCGAAGTAGCGGGCCATGGCATCGGCGGCCTTGTCGGTAAGGGTGATGAAAGCGCGGCGGCGGTCGGTTTCGTCGTCCACGCGCTGGAGCAAGCCAGCATCGGTCATCTGGCCGATCCAGCGCAGCGCGGTGGTGGGGGGCACGCCCGAGGCAATGCACAGCGAAGTGACCGAGACGCGCACGTGTTCGACGCGCGCGGCGGTGAGATCGAGCAGCATGTCCCATGCCGGATCGGCGAACAGGTCGCCCTCGAAAAAGCGGGCGCGCAGCTGGCGTTGGCGGATGATCTTGCGCACCAGGCGCGGATCGGGCAGCGGCGGGCGGGCGGTGCGCACCAGGCGATCGGTACCGTCATCAAGCTTGGCCGGGCCGGCTTCCCCACCCTCTCCGTTGAAGCGAAACGCGGAGGCGCTTTCCACGTCGGCCGCGTTGCCGGGCGAGAGCTGTTCGAGTCGAGCGGCGATGTTGGTGACCTGCTCGGTGAGGCGGAGCAGCGTAAGGCGGTCTTCCTCACCCAGTTCGCGCACGCGGTTGCCCGTGCGAGCGAGCACCCGGCCCATGGCAATCACCCGCTCGGCCCGGCTGGGGGTGACCAGGATTTGCGCTTCTGACTGGTCAAGGCAGCCAAAGACATCATCGAGCGAGCCGATGCTGGTGGATACCACCAGTTGCGAACCGCTTTGCGCCGCGCAGCTATCGAGCCGCGACAGCGCGGCCAGTTCCAGCCCGTCGATCACCGGGCAATCGACCAGCACGACATCGCCCAGCCCTGGGGCAGCCGCATCGGATACCAGCCGTTCGAGATCGCTGGTCTGCGCCACGCGCAGGCCGGCGGCGGCGGCGTCTTCGGCCATTTCAGCGCGCAGATAACCGCGATCGGCAAAGATCGACACGGCAAGCGGCTGAACCCCGCGCCCTTCCCCGGCGCCCCAGCCGAAAGAACGCTCTTGCACCCGGTCGCCCGTTGCCCCGCTTTCGCCGGAAAACCCATAGTCAAAACGCGCCGCCGCCTGCCCCATTGTCCCCACTCCGTAAAATCGCGTATGCGAACACTTGCGGAACAAAGCAGGATCAGGTCAACGCCAGATGCCTCGGTTTTGGAGCGAGAGAGCCAGAGAGAGCTACTCAGGGCAGGATATCTATGGGCGTTCCATCGCCCACGCGCTGCCAGATTTCCTCGATTTCGGAGTTTTTGAGCGCGATACAGCCTTCGGTCCAATCGCCCGGCGCGCGCAGGGGGCCAAAGCCGTTGGGCTGGCCATGCAGGAAAATCTGCCCGCCCGGCGCGCGGCCGGCCGCCGCGGCATAGGCGCGGTCGGCGGCATCGGGATAGGAGATGTGCAGCGAGAGATGATAGGCGCTCGCCGGATTGCCGTGGTCGATGGTGTAGTGCCCCTCGGGCGTGCGGCCATCGCCCTCGAAATGCTTGGGGCCGGATGGCGCCGGGCCCAGCTGGATGCCGGTGAAGACGCGCAAAGGGCGCCCACTCTCATCAAGCAGGACCAGGCGCCGCGCGGCCTTTTCCACGCGCACCCGCGCCACCTCTGCTCCGCTATCGCCCACCTCGGCAGCAACCGTCTGCGCCCGCGCGGGCGTTTCATGCAAGAGCGGCGGCAAGACCCAGAAGCCCGCCGCCGCACATGCCAATGCCAGAAGAGCGATGGTGCGGCGCATGGCGCCATCCTATCGCCCTGGCCGGCGCGATCAATCCACGAAGGGATCGCGCACGAGAATGGTATCCTCACGCTCGGGCGAGGTGCTGACCAGCGCCACCGGCGTTTCGATCAGTTCCTGCACGCGCTGGATATACTTGATCGCCTGGGCCGGCAGATCGGCCCACGAACGGGCGCCGGCGGTGGTTTCCTGCCAGCCGTCCATTTCCTCGTAGATCGGCTCGACATTGGCCTGGTCGGCAGCGTGGCTGGGGAAATAGTCCAGCACCTTGCCACCCAGGCGATAGCCGATGCAGATCTTCACCTTGTCGAACCCGTCGAGCACGTCGAGCTTGGTCAGCGCAATACCGGTAACGCCCGAAATGGCGCAGGACTGGCGCGTGAGCACGGCATCAAACCAGCCGCAGCGGCGCTTGCGCCCGGTCACCGTGCCAAATTCATGGCCGCGTTCGCCCAGCCGCTGGCCCACGTCATCAGCCAGCTCGGTGGGGAACGGGCCAGAGCCGACGCGGGTGGTATAGGCCTTGACGATGCCCAGCACGAAGCCGGTGGATGATGGGCCCAGGCCCGAACCCGAAGCCGCCGTGCCCGACACGGTGTTGGACGAGGTGACGAACGGATACGTGCCGTGGTCCACATCGAGCAGCACGCCCTGCGCGCCTTCGAACAGGATGCGCGCGCCGGCCTTGCGCACGGCGTTGAGGCGCTTCCACACCGGCTGCGCGAACTGCAGCACGTAAGGCGCGATGTCCTTCAGCTCTGCCAGCAACGCCGCGCGATCGACCGGCGGCTGGCCGAACCCGGCGCGCAGCGCATCGTGGTGGGCGCAGAGGCGATCGAGTTGCGCATCGAGCGCGTCGAGATGCGCGAGATCGCACACGCGGATGGCGCGGCGGCCGACCTTGTCTTCATAGGCCGGGCCAATGCCGCGCCCGGTGGTGCCGATCTTGCCAGCGCCGGCGGCCGTTTCGCGCAGGCCATCAAGATCGCGGTGCAGCGGCAGGATCAGCGGGCAATTGTCGGCAATGGCAAAGTTGTCGGCGTTGATTTCCACGCCTTGGGCGGTGAGCTTTGCGATCTCGGCCTTGAGCGCCCATGGATCGAGCACCACGCCGTTGCCGATGATCGACAGTGTGCCGGTGACGATGCCCGAGGGCAGCAGCGAGAGCTTGTAGACCTGATCGCCCACCACCAGGGTGTGGCCGGCGTTGTGGCCACCCTGGAACCGCACGACTGCATCGGCGCGGCTGGCCAGCCAGTCGACGATCTTGCCCTTGCCTTCATCACCCCACTGGGCGCCGATCACGGTTACATTTGCCACAGATACACTCCTCCACCTGCCAGGTGGACCCGAACAGCGCCCTTCGACAGGACTCGGCGCAGCGGGTGGGTTGGGCGCGACGACGCGCAGGATGTGTGCGGGGGGCGCCCTAGTGGCACCGCCCCGCCAGAGTCAAGAGCCTGTCATGCCGCCGGAAGGGCGACCGGGCCATCTGCCCCCAGAACGTGGGTGCAGCCCAAGGCCGCGGGTTCGTCCCCGGCGTCGAGCGCGGCGACGGTGCGCCAGCCGATCGCACGCAGCCGCCCGGCCGCGGCGCGATCGTGGCCCGGCGGCAGGAACAGCTTTTCGGCCGGCGCCTCGGCACTGGCGATCAAATCGATCAGCGCATCGGGATAGAGCGAAAAGCCGGTCGCCACTTCGCCCGCGCCGCCATCGGGCGCGGCGATGCGATAGGTGCCGCCCCGCCCCAGCGCGCCGCGCACGCCATCGGCATAGAGCACGAAGCCGAACCATGACTGGTATTCAAAGCCATGGCGTTCGGACGGATCGAGCGTCAGGCGGGCACGGCCATCGAGCCGCGCGGCGATCTCGCGCAGGGCAGCGATACGCCCGGCGAGCGCGCCGCCGGCATCGATCGCCGCCAGCTTTTCGATCGCGGTGTCAAAATCGCCAGTGGCATAGAGCAGCGGCACATAGGCCTGCCCACCGGCATCGACGAGCCCGCCGGCATCCTTGGTATCCAGTTCGCGCCGCACGGCGTCAATCTGCCCGGGGGCGAGCGGCAAGGCCTTGTCCGCCAGGGTATCGACGAGATCGGGCAAAGTGAAATCGACGCTGACGCCGGTTGCCCCGGCGGCCTGAAGCGCCTCGATCGCCACGGCGACCACTTCGGCGGCAGCAGCGACATTATCGGCCCCGATCACTTCAGCGCCGCACTGCAGCTTTTCGCGCGCGGGATCGAGCCCGTCGCCCTTGATGGTGACGACCTGCCCGGCATAGCACAGGCGCAGCGGGCGCGGCGCGGCGGCCAGGCGGGTGCCAGCGATGCGGCCGATCTGCGGGGTGATATCGCTGCGCAGCGCCATCATCCGCAGCGATTGCGGATCGACGAAGCGGAACATGCGGCGCGAACTGATCCCGGCCATGCGGCTGGCAAGCGAGCGTTCGAACTCGATCATCGGCGGCAGCACACGGTCATAGCCATGGCCTTCCATCACGCCATGGATCGTGCGCATCACGCGCGTGGCGGCGGCCGCCGCGCGCGGCAGGCGGTCTTCCAGGCCTTCGGGAAGCAGATCGGCGGGCAGGAGATCGGGATCGCGGGTGTCCATGGCCCGCGCCTTTAGCGGCATTGGCCGGCGCCGGGTAGGGAAAAAGCCACGCCCCGCGCCTGTCCCGCGCCCAACCCCAGCGGAAAGGTGGTGGGCACGCTCGACTGGACCCTGGGCCAGCTGGGCGCCAACAACCTGCTTGATTTCTATCCCGACAAGGTGCCGGTCAGCCTGCTGGCCACCAACGGCGGCGTGGCATTTCCGTTCTTTTCGCCATTCGGGTTCAACGGGCGCTTTCTCTATGCCCGTCTCGGCGTGAACTGGTAAATCCAGGCGAATACCATTGGAACCTGAGGGGCGGCTGGAAACGGCCGCCCTTTTTGCCGTGGCGGCATGGCCCAAAAGGGCAGGCGCATGGCAACGCGACCTTAACGCGAATCATGTCACCAATTTGGAGACAAAAAACAGGGGTCGTCCGATGCGCCATGCTTTCGCGCAAGAATTCGCGTGCGCCACACCAGCCATGGCCACGACATCGCTGAGCGAGATTCTCGGCGCATTCTCCTATGCCCTCGATCTGACCGAGGGGCAGCCGGCCGGCCATTCGCTGCGCGCGTGCTGGATCGCCAGCCAGATCGCCATGGCGCTGGGCCTGTCGCCGGCAGAGCGGCGCACGGTCTATTATGCCACGCTGCTCAAGGATCTGGGCTGCTCCAGCAATGCCGCGCGCATTGCCGAGCTCTATCTGGCTGACGATCGCGCGTTCAAGCAGGCGTTCAAGCTGATCGGCCAGGGCCTGGGCCCGACGCTGGGCTTTGTCTTTCGCCGCACGGGCGCGGGCGAGCCCTTGCCAGCGCGCATGCGCGCGATTGCCACGATCCTGCGCGATGGCAGCCGCATCGCCACCGACCTGATCCAGACCCGCTGCACCCGCGGCGCCATGATCGCGCGGCAACTGCGCTTTCCCGAAAGCGTTGCTGGCGCCATTGCCGCGCTGGACGAACATTGGGACGGCGGTGGCAAGCCGCTGGGTCTTGCCGGACATGCCATTCCCCTGCCCGCGCGGCTCGCCCTGCTGGCGCAGATCGCCGATGTGTTCCAGATGGCCGCCGGGCCCGAAGCGGCGATGGCCGAAGTGCGCGCGCGGCGCGGCACCTGGCTCGATCCCGAACTGGTCGATGCGTTCGTGGCGATCAGCGCCCGTCCCGAATTCTGGAGCGATTGCAACGACCCCGCCCTGGAACTGCATGTCCAGGCGATGGAGCCGGTCGAAGCCCGTGTCACGGTGGACGAGGCCTATCTCGACGATATCGCCGATGCCTTTGGCGCGGTGATCGACGCCAAGAGCCCCTATACCGGCGGCCATTCCTGCCGGGTGGGCCGCTATGCCACGGCGCTTGGGCGTGCGGTGGGCTTGGCTGACACCGAGTTGGGCGCGCTGCGCCGGGCTGCCGTGTTGCATGACGTTGGCAAACTGGCCGTGTCGAGCAGGGTGCTGGAAAAGCCGGGCAAGCTTGACGACGGCGAATGGGTGGAAATGCGCAGCCACGCCAGCCACACCACCGCAATCCTCTCGCGCATCGGCCCCTTGCGCGACATGGCCGCCGTGGCCGGCGCGCATCACGAGCGGCTGGACGGCATGGGCTACCCGCTGGGGCTCAATCACAGCCTGATCGCCACCGAGGCGCGCATCATCAGCGTTGCCGATTTCTATGACGCACTGACCGCCGATCGCCCCTATCGCGCCGCCATGCCAGTGGACCGCGCCCTGGCGGTCATGGAAGCCGAAGTGGGCAAGGCGATCGATGGCCCGTGCTTTGAAGCCCTGCGCGCCATGGTGGCCTGACCCTACCTGGGCCCGAGTTGCGCGGCGCTAAGCGGCTCAGGCCGGGTTCATCGCCGCCCGCGCACAGGCCAGGCCATGGTTGCGATCGGTTGCCTTGCACTGTTGATCTTCCCCATTCTCGGCCTGATCGCCGGGGGACTTTATGCCGGGCGCAGCGGCGCGGAATGGGGCGCGGCGATTGGCTTTGCCCTGGCCCTGGCGATCAGCGGCGCGATGAGCTGGGCCCTGATCAAGGCAGCGCACCGGCGATGAGGGTTCAGCCCAGCCGACGCAGGTTGGCGCGTACCTTGCGCCGGTAGGTCTGCACCACGCGCCGCGCCTGGCCGTGCGGCGTGGGCATGGCCTTGCCGGCCAGCAGCGCGCGCGAAGGGGCCAGCGCCAGATCCCACCATACCTGGCCCAGCGTTTCCACCTTTTCGGTCACCATGCGCTGGCTTTCAGACGCTGCGCGCGGATCGGCCAGCGCCAGCAGCCACATCCGCCGCGCAATGACCAGGGCCGCCTCGCTGCCCAGCATCATCTGCTGGTTCCACAACGGGATCATCGGGGCCAGCCAGGCGGCCGGCGAGGGAATGGTGGTGGTGGTGCTGGTCATGCAGTGTCCTTGATCGGCGTGTGGCCGGTAAACGACTGGCCGCGGGCAAAGGTCCTGCGCCTGTTATTCCCCGGCGCTCAAAGGCTGTCCAGATAGGCGCGCACTGCCGTCTGCACATGGCGGAAACGATCACCGCCCAGATGCTTGCCGCCATACCAGCGCGTGACGATCACCAGATGATCGCGCAGCCCCTCGCGCTCCAGCATGCGCAGGATCACCATGCCCGCCCCGCTTTCGCCATCATCTTGCTTGATCGGCCCGGCCGCACACAGCAGGCCCCAGCTATTGTGTGTGGCCTTCGCGAACTTCTTGATGGTCTTGAGCTGCTCCACCAAGGCGCGCGCCTCTTCCGCCGAATCACAGGGCGCGCCGGAAACGGCATATTTCGAACCGCGATCGGAGACGATGTTGTCGAGCGTACGCATGGCTGCGGACCTGACGCAAAAAGGGCGGCGCCGCAAGGCACCGCCCTTTCCTGCCTTTCAGGCCTTGGCCCGCGCGCGGCGGGCCGCCCAAAGCAATTAGAACTTGAGCGCCTTGATCAGGCGCACGCCCTGGATTTCGCGCGCCTGGGCGAGCACGGCTTCGCTGACCGGGCTATCGACCGAGAGCAGCAGCACCGCTTCGCCACCGGCTTCGCGGCGGCCGAGGTGGAACGTACCGATGTTGATGCCGGCGGTGCCGAGCAGCGTCCCGATCGAGCCGATGAAGCCCGGCGCGTCGGTGTTGACGATGTAGAGCATGTCGCCATCGAGATCGGCCTCGATGCCGATGCCAAAGATTTCCACCAGGCGCGGCTGGCCGTTGCCGAACAGCGTGCCGGCCACCGAGCGGTCGCCCTGGCTGGTCGAGACGGTGACGCGCACCAGGGTGCGGTATTCGCCTTCGCGATCATGGCGCACTTCGCGCACGTCGAGCCCACGTTCCTTGGCCAGGAACGGCGCGTTGACCATGTTCACGGTGTCGGAATACTGCTTCATCACGCCGGTGAGCACGGCTGCGGTGATCGGCTTCTGGTTGAGCTGGGCAGCGGCGCCTTCCACCTCGATTGCGATCTTAGCGAGGTTGTCGTGCGCCAGCTGGCCCACCAGGGTGCCGAGCTTTTCGGCCAGCGCCATGTAGGGCTTGAGCTTGGGCGCTTCCTCGGCAGAAAGCGAAGGCATGTTGAGCGCGTTGGTGACGCCGCCGGTGACCAGGAAATCGGCCATCTGTTCGGCCACCTGCAGCGCCACGTTGACCTGAGCTTCGGTGGTCGAAGCGCCCAGGTGCGGGGTGCAGATGAAGTTGGGCGTGCCGAACAGCGGGCTGTCCTTGGCAGGCTCGGTTTCGAACACGTCGAGCGCGGCACCGGCGATGTGGCCGGAATCGAGCAGTTCCTTCAGCGCCTTTTCATCGACCAGGCCACCGCGCGCGCAGTTGACGATGCGCACGCCCTTCTTGGTCTTGGCCAGGTTTTCGGCCGAGAGGATATTGCGCGTCTGGTCGGTCAGCGGGGTGTGCAGCGTGATGAAATCTGCCTTGGCCAGCAGAGTATCGAGGTCAGCCTTTTCCACGCCCATTTCCACCGCACGCTCGGGCGTGAGGAAGGGATCGAAAGCGACGACCTTCATCTTGAGGCCGAGCGCACGGCTGGCAACGATCGAGCCGATGTTGCCCGCGCCGATCAAGCCGAGCGTCTTGCCGGTCACTTCCACGCCCATGAAGCGGTTCTTTTCCCACTTGCCGGCCTGGGTCGAAAGGTCAGCCTCGGGCAGTTGGCGGGCCAGCGCGAACATCAGGGCGATGGCGTGTTCGGCCGTGGTGATCGAGTTGCCGAACGGGGTGTTCATCACCACCACGCCCTTGGCCGACGCAGCCGGAATATCGACGTTGTCGACGCCAATGCCGGCGCGGCCAACAACCTTGAGGTTGGTCGCAGCTTCCAGGATTTCCTTGGTCACCTTGGTCGACGAACGGATCGCCAGGCCATCGTACTGGCCGATGATCGCCTTCAATTCTTCGGGCGTCTTGCCGGTGATCACGTCAACGTCGCAGCCGCGCTCTTCAAAGATGCGGGCAGCGTTGGGGTCCATCTTGTCGGAAATCAGAACCTTGGGCTTGGTCATGGTCTTTGCTCCATGGGAACGCCGGATGATGCGGCGCATGCCGGGAATGCCGGCAGGAATGGGGATTGGCTGTTTCATTCTTCCGTCATGCCGGACTTGATCCGGCATCCCGCTTCTTGAGCGTAGTACTGCCGCAAAAGGACAGCGGGACCCCGGATCAAGTCCGGGGTGACGCGAGAATGTTGATCCGCTGGAAAATCAGGCTTCAGCGGTGGCCGTCAGCTGGGCATAGGCCCAGTCGAGCCAGGGGCCGAGCGCCTCAACATCGGCGGTGTCCACCGTGGCGCCGCACCAGATACGCAGGCCAGCGGGGGCATCGCGATAGCCCGCGATGTCAAAGGCGGCGCCTTCCTTTTCGAGCAGGCCGGCAAACTTCTTGATGAAGTCAGCGTCAGCGCCTTCGACGGTAAGGCACACCGAGGTGCGCGAGCGAATGCCGCTGTCGACCGCGAGATGGCCGAGCCAGCTGCGTTCGGCAACGATCTTGTCGAGCGCATGGGCGTTGGCCGTGCAGCGCGCCTTGAGGCCGTCGAGACCACCGACCGACTTGGCCCATTCCAGCGCGAAGATCGCGTCTTCCACCGCCAGCATCGAGGGCGTGTTGATGGTTTCGCCCTTGAACACGCCTTCGGCAAGCTTGCCCTTGGAAACCAGGCGGAACACCTTGGGCAGCGGCCAGGCCGGCGTATAGGTTTCCAGGCGTTCGACCGCGCGGGGGCCGAGGATCAGCACGCCGTGCGCGCCTTCACCGCCCAGCACCTTCTGCCACGAGAAGGTCGCCACGTCGATCTTGTCCCACGGAATGTCATAGGCAAAGACCGCGCTGGTCGCATCCGCAAAGGTCAAGCCTTCGCGATTGTCAGGGATCCATTCGCCATCGGGCACGCGCACGCCGCTGGTGGTGCCGTTCCAGGTGAACAGCACGTCATCGGCGAAATCGACCTTGGACAGATCGGGCAGCTGGCCGTAATCGGCGCGGAGCACGGTGGGCTCCAGCTTCAATTGCTTGACCGCGTCGGTAACCCAGCCTTCGCCAAAGCTTTCCCAGGCCAGCGTGGTCACGCCGCGGGCGCCCAGCATGGTCCACATCGCCATTTCGAACGCGCCGGTATCGGAACCGGGCACGATACCGATGCGGTGGGTGGCAGGCAATTGCAGCACGTCGCGCATCAGGTCGATGGCGAGTTGGAGGCGCGCCTTGCCGATCTTGGCACGGTGCGAACGACCCAGCGATTCGGTGGCGAGTTTGTCCAGAGAATACCCCGGCGGCTTGGCGCACGGACCCGAGGAAAAGAAAGGACGCGCCGGCTTTGCGGCGGGAATACCAACAGTCATGTAGACTCTCCTCACAGAGAGCACGCGCGGCGTTGGGACCGCGTGGCCCGGCGCCGCTTCTAAGGACGCCAGCCGGGTTGTCAATCGACCCTGCAAAAAATGCTGCGCCGGCATGCTGCTGCGCGGTTCGTCGCAAAAACTGCGGCAACGCGCATCTGCGGGCTTTCCATTTACCCTGCAGTAACCAAGACTGCGTCAGGCTTAACCTTATGGCACGACGCGTTCTTCTTGGCTGGGCCATGCTGCCGGTGATCACCCTTGCCGGCTGTGTCGATGCCCCACGCGGCCCGCGCCGGCCCGCCCGCTCGGTTTCGGCGCGCATGGTCTCGCACCCGGTCGTCCAGCCCGTGCCAAGCTCGGTCGCCACGCGCGCCTGCATGGTTTCGCTGCGCCAGAACGCGATCGGCTATGTGCCGGTGCCCGATCAGTATTATGGCGCCGGATGCAGCACACTCGGCAGCGTGCGCCTGGCCTATTTGCGCAGCGACAGCACGCAACTGGGCCTGGCCAATGCCGGGCCGGTGACGTGCCAATTGGCCAATGCGCTGCAAGGCTGGGCGCGCTTTGGCGTGGACCGCGCCGCACAACAGATTCTGGGCAGCCCGCTGGTCAAGATCGAGACGATGGGCAGCTACAACTGCCGCAACGTGGCTGGCACCGCGCGCCGTTCCGCCCACGCCACGGCCAATGCCATCGACATTTCCGGCTTCCTCCTCGCCGATGGCCGCCGCGTCACCGTACTGCGCGACTGGCGCGACGAAGACCCCCAGATCCGCGCCTTCCTGCGCGCCATCCACACCAGCGCGTGCAAGCGCTTCAACACCGTGCTCAGCCCCGATTACAACGCGGCGCACCGCGATCACCTGCATCTGGAAGTGGGGAGTGGGCGGCCGCTGTGTGGGTGAGATGGTGGATTGGGCCTGACGCGGCGTGACGAAACGGCCTTTGGGCATTGTTAGAAAATCACTGCCGCTTCGGGCAAGGTGCCAAAGCTGAGCGCCCGGTATGGCAGAAAGCGCCCCGTTGCGGACATTAGCTTGAGCGGGAAAAGGCCCACACATCCGCAAAGCACTCAAACGTTTCGTCACGCAAATAGAATAGAAAGTGGCGCTTTCCCGCATTCCCGTGGTTGGTCGTTTTCCAATCGTTCGGTGCATGCGCGAGCGCATCAAGGCCGACAATTTCGTAGAACTCCCCCCACGCTGGAGCGATGGCGCTATAGCGGCACTGCCCGCGATACCAGCCTTCATCGTTAGTGGGACCAAGCCTCCATTCCGAACATCCACCGAAAGACAACAGTCCTTGCTCGCCCGTTGCCGCCTCATAAGCCCAAGGATTCAAGCGGAACCGCAATGTCACTTTTGAACCGTCTTCCCGAACCTCTGGTGCGGGATCATTAGGCTCGGCGTTCCACGAATCATTGAGTTGGAAAAATACCCGGTCTGTCATCAGCAGAACTTGGCATCGCAAACGGCAGCTTTCCACCAATCTCGGCCATGGCCAGCACTGGACCTGTACCCGCCTTTACCTTCCAAGGCGCACGCAGCAAACCTCGTTCCAGTCGTTGGGACAGTATGATTGATTTCGTGGAGAGGCGCAGAGACTCACTGATCTCCGCGCCTCTGCGCGTCAAAGCTTTTGTTGTATTCTCTTCATTGCCTGACGGCGCGTGACGTCGCAGCGCCCGGCACGGCATTTTCGTGACGCGTTTGGGCGAACATGCCCCCTCCGACATCCCGGCGGGCTGTCACCTCCCCCACGGTGTGGGGGGATCTTGATGGCCTGCCAGAATCGAGAAAGGCGGGAGATCACGCTTCCCGCCTTCCTGAAGCCCCCCCCCCCTCAAGGCCGATGTCGCGTGTGCTTTCTGGCTTCAGGCTGCGTCGCCCAGGCCGGTCGCTTCGATCCGCAGGCGCACCGCCTCGGCGGCGTGGCGGGCGCCGAGTTTGCCCATCATCTTCATGCGATGGATTTCTACGGTGCGCGGGCTGATATCCAGGTCACGCGCGATGGCCTTGTTGCTGCAGCCTTCCGCCAGACGGTCGAGCACCTCGCGTTCGCGCAGCGAGAGGCGGGCGATGCGCTGGCGTGCCTCCGCGGCGCGGGCGCGTTGCACGCGGTGCGATTCGGCTTCGTGCGCGGCGCGGCTGATCGCCTCGTTGAGCGGACCAATCTGGTTGGGAATCGCCAGGTAATCGAGGGCCCCCGCCTTGATCGTGCGCACCACCGCCCAGGTTTCCGGGGCATTGCCAATGGCGATAACTGGCAGCCAGTGCCCGGCACGCATCATCGCCGCTATCAGCGCCGGCACTGCCTCTCCGGGCGGATCGTCATGCGCCAAGAGCAGCCCGGTACTAGGTGCGTGCGCCAGCAACTCGTCCGTACTGCCGTAAATTTCGGCATGATGTCCGGCGGCAAAGGCGAGACGAGCAAGCTGTGCCCGGCGGGCAGAGTCGCTATCGAGGATGTGGAGTGTGACACGTTCGACCATGGTTCCGAAGTAACCACTACGGGCTGCTTCCACGCCACGCATGAATGCTTCGAACTGAACGCTTCCGTCGGACTCAAGACCGGTTAGCTGCCCATATTCCTTAGGGAATTCGGCTCCGAAGCGGAGCCAACTATTTGGCTGAAGATCGCCGAGATATGACAACTTTGTTGACCTGCCCCTAAGTGTCCGCCGCACCCCAAGCTGTGGCGTTTCCCGAGGTTTGTTAATGACATATTGCGTTTCGAAACGTGAATTTTCGTCATTAACGCGGTGGTAATGATCCAGAGTGGCACATTATCCGATTAATCGAACCTATAGTCTGGCAGCTGATGGAACGCGTTGCGCAGCGCCTCGCTCCAGCTGGACGAAATCGCGTTGAAATAGGGATCGTCGGCGCGGATGCGGCGCTGGTGCAATGGCTCGAACTGGTCGCGCGCGATGACCGTCAGATCGAACGGCAAGCCCACCGAGAGATTGGCCGCAACGGTCGAATCGAACGAGACCATCAGCAGCTTGACCGCCTGTTCGAAATCCATGCCCTTGTCATAGCCGCGCAGCAGGATCGGCCGGCCATACTTGGTTTCACCGATCTGGAAAAACGGCGTATCGAAGCTCGCCTCGATGAAGTTGCCTTCGGGATAGATCATGAACAGGCGCGGCTCCATGTCCCTGATCTGGCCTGCCACGATCATCGTCGCGGTAAAGCGCGCGCCCTCGCCCTGCACCGGGCCGGATTGGCGCCCCTCGATCACGCCGCGCAACAGGTTGCCGACATGGGTTGCAACCTGGAACATGGTGGGTTCTTCGAGGATCGACGGGCGCCGCTCGCTGGGCGCCTTGTTGCGCTCCTCAAGCTGGCTGATCACTGCCTGAGTCGTCGCGAGGTTGCCCGCCGTCATGATCGTGATGACCCGCTCGCCCGGCACCGACCAGGTAAAGCTCTTGCGGAATACCGAAATGTTGTCGACGCCCGAATTGGTGCGGGTGTCGCTCATCAGGACGAGCCCCTTGTCGAGCATCATCCCCACGCAATAGGTCATTGTCCGTCCCCGTCCGGCCGGCGCGCGCCGGCCGGTTCCCCACTATCCTACACCTGCGATGCCTGCCGCAATGCCCTTGGCGGCACCGTGGCCTTCACGCAGGGTCTTATTGTTCCATGCGCTGTTGTTCAACGGCCAGGCTGACATGCATCGCTTCGTCACGCGCGCCATAGCGGATGCCGGTGATCGGCGCGCAGGCCGTGTAATCACAGCCAGTCGCCAGGTGGACATAGCGCGCATCGGGGCAGATCGCGTTGGCGATATCGAAGCCGACCCAGCCCAGCCCCGGCACATGGGCCTGTGCCCAGGCATGGCCGGCATCCTGTTCCACCCGATCGTCCATCATCAGGTAGCCGCTGGCATAGCGCGCGGGAACACCCAGCAGGCGCGCGGCGGCGATGAACACGTGGGCCTGGTCCTGGCACACCCCGCGCCCGGCGGCGAGCACCTGCTCGGCCGAGGTGGCAACATCGGTGTGCCCGCTTTCATAGGCCACCGCCTCGCGCACCAAGGCACTGAGCGCATGGAGCCGGGCCAGCACGTCTTCCGCCTCTTGGGGCAGGGCATCGACCAGCGCGCGCACGCGCGCGCCGCCCCTCGTCAATGCGGTCTGCTCGGTAAAATGCCACAGCGGCAGATGGCCGGGCTGCTTGCCCATCACCCCGGCATTGTCGGCTGTCTGTACCACGCCCTGGCTGCGAATCACCACCTCGCGCGCGCCGGGCACGAACGAGATCAGCGTGACGCGGTTGCCGTTTTCGTCGTCATAGGACACCTCGGGCCGCGCGCCCTCCAGCTCGATCTCCCAGAACTCCGCGCTTTGCCCGCGGCAGGCCAGCGGGGTGAGGCGCAGGCGTTGCAGCCCGTGGGCCACCGGCGTGGAAAAGGTGTAGCGCGTGGTGTGGCTGATCGCGAGGCGCATGGGCGGCCTTCCCCTTTCCTTATTCGGTAAAGCGATAGTCGCGCTGGATCTGCTGCGCGAGGTGGTTGTTGGCGGCGATGAACTGGCCGATCACCTGGTGGAGCCCGTGCTCGAACACGCCATCGATGGTCTGGCTCTTGAGCTGCTCGTGCGTGCGCGCGGCAATCTCGTGCGTTTCCAGCCGATCGCCATACTCGGCCGCCAGCCGATCGAGATAGTCGCGCAACTGGGCATAGCAGAACGCCAGGCTGCGCGGAAAACGCCCGTCGAGCATGAGGAACTCGGCAATGCCGCGTGCCTCCATCCGCCCGGCGTTGAGCCAGCGATAGGCACGGTCCCCGGCCACGGCGCGCAGCACGTTGTCCCACTGCACGTTGTCCAGACTGGAGCCGACATAGGACACCGAAGGCAGCAGCACATAATACTTCACATCGAGCAGGCGCGCGGTGTTGTCTGCCCGCTCGATAAAGCTGCCGGCGCGGGCGAAGTAATAGATGTCGTTGCGCAGCATCGTGCCTTCCATCGCCCCGCGCACCAGGGTGGACTGGCGGCGAATCAGATCGAGCACGCCGCCCAGGCGCGTTTCGGTGACAGTGCGGGCCAGCTCCTGCTTGAGGATCATCCAGCTTTCATTGACCGCCTCCCACACCTCGCGCGTGATGCCGGTGCGAACCATGCGCGCGTTGTGGCGCGCCTGCTCGACCATGCTCAGCACGTTGCCGGGGTTGTCGCGATCGCGCAGGATGAAGTTGAACACGTTGCTGCCAGCATAGTCGCTGCCGAACTTGGCCTGATAGGCCCCCTGCAATCCCAGCGTGACGATGACCGAGCGCCATTCGTCGCTGGCATCGGCGGCGTCGCGGGTCAGCGCCATGCGAAAGCCGGCCTCTACCAGCCGCGCGGTGTTTTCCGCGCGTTCGAGATAGCGGAACAGCCAGAAGATGCCGTTAGCGGAACGTCCAAGCATTTTATCGTTTTCCCTTCCGCCTCAATCGTCCAGCACCCAGCTGTCCTTGGTGCCGCCCCCTTGCGACGAATTGACCACCAGCGATCCTTTCTTGAGCGCCACCCGCGTCAAGCCACCAGGCGTGATGTCGATCCCCTGCGGCGAGACCAGCACGAACGGGCGCAGGTCGACATGGCGCGGCGCCAGGCCGGCCTTGGTGAAGATCGGCACAGTAGAGAGCGAAAGCGTTGGCTGGGCGATGTAATTATCGGGATTGGCGCGCAGCTTTTCGGCAAACATCGCGATTTCCCGGCGCGACGAGGTCGGCCCGATCAGCATGCCATAGCCGCCCGAGCCATGCACTTCCTTGACCACCAGGTCTTCCAGGTTGTCGAGCACATAGGCCAGCGAATCGGCCTCTGCACAGCGCCAGGTCGGCACGTTGGCCAGGATCGGCTTTTCCCCGGTATAGAATTCGACGATGTCGGGCATGAAGCTGTAGATCGCCTTGTCATCGGCGATCCCGGTGCCCGGCGCATTGGCGATGGTGATGCCGCCAGCGCGATAGACATCCATGATCCCCGAAACGCCCAGCACGCTTTCAGGCTTGAACGACAGCGGATCGAGGTAATCGTCGTCGACCCGGCGATAGAGCACGTCGATCGCCTGCCAGCCGCGCGTGGTGCGCATGGCAACGCGGCCGTTCTCCACCTTGAGGTCGCTGCCTTCGACCAGTTCGGCACCCATCTGGTCCGCCAGGAAGGCGTGCTCGTAATAGGCGCTGTTGAACGTGCCCGGCGTCAGCACCGCCACCACCGGCTTGTGCCCGCTTGCCGCCGGCGGGGCGCAGGCAGCCAGGCTGCGCGCCAGGCGGCGGGGATAATCGGAAACCTCGCGCACCCGCACCTTGGTGAACAGTTCGGGGAACATGGCCATCATGGTTTCGCGGTTTTCGAGCATGTAGGACACGCCCGATGGTGTGCGGGCATTGTCTTCCAGCACCATGAAATCGTCCTCGCCGGTGCGGACAAGGTCGATGCCGACGATGTGAGTATAGACGCCGCCCGGCGGGGTAAAGCCGGCCATCTGCGGCAGAAAGGCCTTGTTACCCTTGAGAACGCGTTCGGGCAGGCGCCCGGATCGGACGATTTCCTGGCGATGATAGAGATCGTGGAGGAAAGCGTTCAGCGCGCGCACCCGCTGCTCGATGCCCTTCGACAGGCGGCGCCACTGCGCGGCGTTGATGATCCGGGGGACCATGTCGAAGGGGATGAGGCGCTCTTCGGCGTCCTCGTTGCCGTAAACGTTGAAGGTAATCCCAGTCTTGCGGAAAAAGGCTTCGGCTTCGCCCGATTTTCGCCGCAGCAATTCTGGTGGCTGCTCTTTCAGCCACTCGCAATACCCGCTGTAGGCAGGGCGTGTGGAGCCATCGGCTTCAAGCATCTCGTCATAGGACGAGAGCGAGGATTTGGTCATGCAGAACCTCCCGTCTGGCCCATTGCTTGCACACGATTCGGCCCGCCGCAAGCGCCGATGCTGCGCGTGCGAAACAATTGAATCCATCGTGGCGCGGGCCCTTGCACAGGGCGATGTGGCGTGGCAGCATCCGCGCCGCGTCGGTTCGCGCCAGTTTTCGTGCGTTTACTGGCAGGAAAATCGATCAGACCGCCCGGAACGGCGAAATCTGCCCCTACAGACTCAGTAGCGCGCGACAAGATCGACGAGCGTGCGGGCCACCTGCGGATGGGCGGCAAAGCCCAAATGCGTTACGCGCAGCGGCACGGCCAAATCGCGCTCACCTGGCCAGCCGGCCGCGCTGCGCGGTGCGATGATCCCGTCGCGCGGGCTCCACAGTGCGATCGTCGGCACCGGCGGTTTGGTGGCCAGATCCTGGGCCATTGGCGCGTCGTCCACGCTGTGGCCGGCGACGACCTGATAGGCGCGCCAGGCATTGTTGGCGCGGCGGTCACCCGAAAAGGGTGTGCCCATGGTGATCACCAGGCCGACATGGTCCGGACAGGTCTTGGCCAGTTGGCGCGCGAACAGTCCGCCCAGGCTCCAGCCTATTAGAACCAATGGCTCGCCCTCGCGCCGGGCCATTGTCTCCACCCGCTCGGCCAGTCGTTCAAAGCGGTCCTCGCTCGATCCGAAATTGAAGCCCAGGCCCCAGTCGCTCACGCGATGGCCCGCGCTTTCCAGTGCCGTGGCCAGCGGCTTCATGCGCACTGGATGGGTGCCGAACCCGGGCAGCAGCATCACCGGCCGGGCATGGCGCGCGGGTGGATAGGAGGGCAGCGGCGCGCCGCGCGCGGCCTGCCAATGGTCAATCGGGGTGGCCAGTTCGCCGATCAGCTGCGGCCAGGCTGGGCCGCGCACGCCCTCGGGCCGGGGCGCAAATGCCAACGCACGCCGCCGCGCCAGGGCAGCACCCAGCGTTTCGAGGTGTGCCCACGCGCTGCGTGGCGGAGAGGAAGGTTGCGTGGCCATGGGAATCACCGGCAAACAGCTATCGGACGCCGGGAAGGAACGCCAGAAAGACGGAATTGTTTCAAATTCATGTCACATTCGCCCGATAGGCTAAAGTGGCAGCCAGCTTCGCCAGCCCGGCGCGCGCCGTTCAAGGAGGCCCCATGATCACCGTCCACCACCTCAACAATTCGCGCTCGCAACGTGTGCTTTGGCTGCTGGAGGAAACTGGGCTTTCCCTACACGGTGAAGCGCTATGAGCGCGACGCCAAGACGATGCTGGCGCCGCCCGAACTGCGCGCGGTCCACCCGCTCGGCAAGTCCCCGGTGATCGAAGACGAGGGCCGCATCCTGGCCGAAAGCGGCGCGATCGTGGAATACCTGGTGGACAAGGCCGGCGGGCAGCTGGGCGCCCCTACCGATGAGCAGGATGCGCTGCGCTATCGCATGTTCCTGCACTATGCCGAAGGGTCGTTGATGCCGCCGCTCCTGCTCAAGCTGGTGCTGTCGCACGTGCCGATCATGGGCAAGATCGCCTTGAAGCGCATCCAGCCGATGATCGATGTGCATCTCGATTTCGTCGAGCGCGAACTGGCCAGCCGCCCCTGGTTTGCCGGTCCCGCCATGACCGCGGCCGACGTCATGATGAGCTTCCCGATCGAGGCCGCCCGCGCCCGTGCCGGCCTTGACCAAACGCGGCCCCACACGATCGCCTGGCTGGACAAGATCCAGGCCCTCCCCGCCTATCGCCGCGCGATCGAAGTGGGCGGGCCTTACGCCTACGATTGAATGCGGCCGGCCGTGTTTCGCCTGAAATGCACACGAAGCCACGAAGACACGAAGAAGTAAGTGCCTGGGCTTCGTGGCTTCGTGTGCGAACCAGCAAGGCTTGGTTGGAACGCGATTACGACAGGAGGCGGGTTACACCCGAAATCCCCCTTCCCTAGATCGCCGCCGCCTTTTCATCGGCGTCGGCCTGGGTTTTTTCCTGCGGGGTGCATTCACCCACGCGGTTGGACTGGGTGGCCACGTGCATGCGCATCTGCTTGCCGCCCGGGCCGCTGCCGGTCATGTCCATGTCCATGGTGAAGTGATCGCTGCCATAGGTGCCTTTGAGCGTGATCGTCTGCGTGCTGCCGTTGTGGCCGCAGTTGAGCACACCGTCGATCTTGCCATCGGCCATGGTGAAGGTCTTGTAGCGGCACGACTTGTCGGCCTGGCCGAAGAAATCGCCATCGGGGCGTGCGGCCTTTTCCTTGGTCAGGCATGACCGCTCGGCGCGGGCGTGGCCCATCGCGTCCTTCATTCCCGCCACCATTTCCGGCGGCATGCCGGGCATGTCGATATCGATCGCCTTGACCTGGGTGCTCCAGGCGCCAGGCTGAAACTTCACTCCCGCGCCCGCCACTTTGGCCGCCACTTCACCGGCATCGGCATCCTTGGCTACTACGGCCGGCTCTTTCTTGCAGCCCGGCAGCAGAACAGCCAGGGTCAGCAGGACAGGTCCGAGCAAGGCGGATGGGGTCTTGGCAATCATCGTCACTCTCCCGTTTGGGGACATGACGCTATCACGCTCACCGGGCCATGGCCATGGCGCGATCGGGCGCTTTGGGGCCGATTGCATCTGGGCCTGGTGTTCCCCATATGTTGCCCATGGCCGAAATCATCATCCGCAGGGGGCTGGAAGAGCCCGATACGTCTGGCAACTTTGTCCCGCACAAGCCGCAGCGGCCTGCAAAGCTGGAGCCGGGCCGCCCATTCAAGGTGGTGTCGGAGTATCAGCCGGCTGGCGACCAGCCCACCGCGATTGCCGACCTGGTCGCCAGCGCGCGCGAGGGCGAGCGCACGCAGGTGCTGCTGGGCGTGACCGGCTCGGGCAAGACGTTCACCATGGCCAAGGTGATTGAGGAATTGCAGCGCCCCGCCCTGATCCTGGCGCCCAACAAGATTTTGGCGGCGCAGCTTTATGGCGAGATGAAGAGCTTTTTCCCCGAAAACGCGGTGGAATATTTCGTCTCGTACTACGATTATTATCAGCCCGAAGCCTATGTGCCGCGCTCCGACACCTACATCGAGAAGGAAAGCTCGGTGAACGAGGCGATCGATCGCATGCGCCACTCGGCCACGCGCGCCTTGCTCGAACGCGACGACGTGATCATCGTCGCCTCGGTCTCGTGCCTCTATGGCATCGGCTCGGTCGAAACCTATTCGGCCATGGTGTTCGACCTCAAGAAGGGCGAAAGCGTCGACCAGGGCGAGATCGTGCGCAAGCTGGTCGCCCTGCAATACAAGCGCAACGACCATGCGTTTCAGCGCGGCACGTTCCGCGTGCGCGGTGACAACCTCGAAATCTTCCCCTCGCACTACGAAGACACCGCCTGGCGCGTGACGTTCTTTGGCGACGAGATCGAGGAGATTGCCGAGTTCGACCCCCTTACCGGCAAGGCCGACACGCGTCTTTCCCAGGTGCGGGTCTATGCCAATTCGCACCACGTCACGCCCGGCCCCACGCTGATGCAGGCGCGCGAGGCGATCAAGTTCGAACTGGCCGAACGGCTCAAGGAGCTTCATGCCGAAGGCAAGCTGCTCGAAGCACAGCGTCTGGAACAGCGCACCCATTTCGACCTGGAAATGATGGCCGCCACCGGTTCGTGCGCGGGGATCGAGAACTATTCCCGCTTCCTCACCGGCCGCCTGCCGGGCGAGCCGCCGCCAACCCTGTTCGAATACCTGCCCGACAACGCGCTGCTGTTCGTGGACGAAAGCCACCAGACCGTGCCGCAGATCGGCGCGATGGCGCGCGGGGACCATCGCCGCAAGATGACTCTGGCCGAATACGGCTTTCGCCTGCCCAGTTGCATCGACAACCGCCCCCTGCGCTTCAACGAATGGGAGGCGATGCGCCCGCAGACCTTCGCCGTTTCGGCAACGCCCGGCAATTGGGAGATGGAACAGGCCGGCGGCGTGTTTGCCGAGCAGGTCATCCGCCCGACCGGGCTGATCGATCCGCCGGTGCTCATCCGCCCGGTGGAAGACCAGGTGCAGGATTGCATCAACGAATGCCGCCTCACAGCGCAGAACGGCTATCGCACGCTGGTGACCACGCTGACCAAGCGCATGGCCGAAGACCTGACCGAGTTCATGCACGAGGCCGGCCTGCGCGTGCGCTACATGCATTCCGACGTCGAGACGCTGGAGCGCATTGAGCTGATCCGCGACCTGCGTCTGGGCGTTTATGACGTGCTGGTGGGCATCAACCTGCTGCGCGAAGGGCTCGATATTCCCGAATGCGGGCTGGTGTGCATTCTCGATGCTGACAAGGAAGGCTTCCTGCGTTCGGAAACCTCGCTGATCCAGACTATCGGCCGGGCCGCGCGCAACGTCGATGGGCGCGTGATCCTCTATGCCGACCGCATGACCGGGAGCATGGAGCGCGCGATCGCTGAAACCGATCGTCGCCGCGAAAAGCAGAACGCCTATAACGAGTTGCACGGGATCACCCCGGCCACGATCAAGCGCCAGATCGCCGATATCATCGCCGATACTGCCAGCCGCGACGGCGTGCTGGTGGACCTGGACGACGACAGCACCAACAACCTCGTGGGCCACAACCTGCGCAGCCACATCGAAGACCTGGAAAAGCGCATGCGCAATGCCGCCGCCGACCTGGAATTCGAAGAAGCCGGCCGCCTGCGCGACGAAATCCGCCGCCTGGAATCGACCGAACTTGGCCTGCCCGAAGGCGATCGCAAAGCACCCGTGGTGGGCCGCAGCAACGAAGGCAAGCCCGGCACCCGCAAGATGCGTTACGGCAAGACGCAGAAGAAATGGGGCAAGTGAGCGGCTGCTAACACGCCCTCCCCAACCCCTCCCGCAAGCGGGAGGGGCTAAATCCTCCCTCCGCACAGCGGGGGGAGGTGGCGGCCGCAGGCCGTCGGAGGGGGGGATGGTTGCCTGCCACGCTTGTCCACGATAGCAACTGCGCCATGATATCGCGTAAAACCGTTTGCCCGCTCGCCCTGTCCATCCTCGCCGCCTGCTCGCAGCAAGCCCCAGCCTCGCAGGACAGCGGCACCCCGCTCAACGCCGTGCGTGTACCTTTGCCGGAAAGCCAGCCTTTGCCGGCGGCCCCGGCGGGTAACGACAAGCCGGTCTGGGCCGGGGCCCCGGGTGGGGACAGCGTGCGTTTCGGCGCGCCGGGCGCGGGGCCAGATCTTTCGCTATCGTGCCGCCAGGGGGTTCTGGTGGTAACCCGGCATGTCCCGGCTGAAGTGGGCGCGCAGGCGCTGTTTGCCCTGCAGGGACGCAAGCGCATCGTGCGCCTGGCAGTGGATGCCACCTCGGTGCCAGGTTTGCCGGGCTATCTGTGGCAAGGGAGCCTGCCTGCAGGCGATCCGGCGGCCGAGGTTTTCGATGGACCGTTTACCGGCACCCTGCCCGATGCCGGCAAGATCAGCGTGCCGGGCAGCGATCTGGTGCGCGCGCTGATCCGCCGCTGCGGCGCGCGCCCGGCCACGGGGGCGACACCGGCCGCGCCCCAGGCCCAGGAATGAAGCTTTAGAGCTTCCCGAACTTGTCCTCATAGGCAGCGGTATCGCCGCTGCTCAGCAGCTTGGCCTGCTCCACCCAATTGTCGCGCGTGGGGCGGCCGGCAAAAGCGCCAAGCTGCGCATCGATGCGGGCCACGTCCTCGTCGGTCCAGGCGGCAATCTGCGCAAACTGCGTCACACCCAGGCTGGCCAGCAGCGTCTTGAGCTTGGGCCCCAGGCCCTTGATGCGAGTGAGGTCATCGCCACCGGCAGCCGCCACAGCTTCGGCCGGCGGCGCTGTGGATGGCGGCGGCACGGGGATGGCGGCGGCGGGCGGCGTATCGATCAGCGCCGTATTGCGCTGCGCAGGCGCCGCGCCTTCGGACAGGACATCGTTGAATTCGCGGCGTTCGGGTGCCTTGCCACCCCGGCGCAGCAGGAGGAACGCCACCACTAGCAGCAGCGCTACCGCGCCTGCCACCAGTTGCCAGTTGGCCTCGATCAGTTGCAGCATCGTCTAAAGTTCCATGTCAGCAAAGCGAATGGAACCGCCATGGCAACAAGCGCGCCGGGGAGCAAGCGGGGGCAGTGTGCGTCATGCTGCCCCCCGCCCGTCCGGTTCAGGCCGGCTCGGCCACCAGAACCGCCGCCTTCTTGCGACGGCGCCAGGCGTGGAGCAGCGGCTCGGTATAGCCGCTGGGCTGGACCACGCCCTGGAACACCAGGTCGCATGCGGCGCGGAAGGCAAAGCTCGTGTCCCAGTTGCCCGCCATCGGCTCATAGGCCGGATCCCCGGCGTTCTGGGCATCGACCTTGGCCGCCATGCGCTGCAGCGCATCCATCACCTGCTCTTGCGTGCAGACCCCGTGCAGCAGCCAGTTGGCCAGGTGCTGGCTGGAAATGCGCAAAGTGGCGCGGTCTTCCATCAGGCCGACATCGTCGATGTCGGGCACCTTGGAACAGCCCACGCCCTGGTCGATCCAGCGCACGACATAGCCGAGCAACCCTTGCGCGTTGTTGTCCAGCTCGGCGCGGATTTCGTCTTCCGACCAGTTGGCGCCATCGGCCAGTGGGATCGCCAGCAAGGCATCGAGCGCCGGAATGGGCCGCGCGGCGATCTCGGGGCGCAGGCCGAACACGTCCACCTGGTGGTAATGCGTGGCGTGCAGCGTGGCGGCCGTGGGCGAAGGTACCCAGGCGGTGTTGGCACCGGTGCGCGGATGGGCGATTTTTTCGACAACCATGGCGCGCATGCGATCGGGCGCAGCCCACATGCCCTTGCCGATCTGCGCCTTACCAGACAGGCCGCAGGCAAGCCCAATGCCAACGTTGCGCGCTTCATAGGCGGCGATCCAGCCGGCCTGCTTCATCGCGCCCTTGCGGATCATCGGGCCGGCCTGCATCGCGGTGTGGATTTCATCCCCCGTGCGATCGAGGAAGCCGGTGTTGATGAACACCACGCGATCCTTCACGGCGGCGATGCAGGCCGCCAGGTTGGCGCTGGTGCGGCGCTCCTCGTCCATCACGCCAACTTTCACGGTATGGCGCGGCAGGCTGAGCAGATCTTCCACGGCATCAAACAGGTCATTGGCAAAGGCCACTTCGTCAGGCCCGTGCATCTTGGGCTTGACGATATAGATCGCGCCCTGGCGGCTGTTGCGGTGCTGGCCCAGGCGCATCACATCGTGCATGGCAATGGCGCTGGTGATCACCGCATCCATGATGCCCTCGGGAATTTCCGATCCATCGGGCAGCAGGATGGCAGGGTTGGTCATCAGATGGCCAACGTTGCGCACGAACAAAAGACTGCGCCCCGGCAGGGCAAAGGCGGTGCCATCCGGCGCAGTCCAATCGCGATCGGGTTCCAGCGCGCGGTGCATGGTCTGGCCGCCCTTGGCGAATCGCGCGGTCAGATCGCCGCGCATCAGGCCGAGCCAATGGCGATAGGCCACCAGCTTGTCTTCCGCGTCGACCGCCGCGATCGAATCCTCCAGATCGACAATCGTGGTCAGCGCCGCTTCCAGCACGATATCGGCAAGGCCCGCCGCATCGCTGGCGCCGACCGGATGGGCGCGGTTGAGCACCAGTTCGATGTGCAGGCCGTTGTGGCGGAACAGCAGGCCGCCCGGCTTGTGCCCGACCCATTGCGCCGGATCAGCCAAGGCGGGCACGCCCTGCCCATCCCAATCGGCCCACGACCCCTGCGCCAGCGGCAGGGTGGCGTCCAGAAAAGCGCGCCCCGCCGCGATCACCGCCGCGCCGCGCGCCGCGTCATAGCCACCCGGCCGGGCGGGCGCGGCATCCAATGCGTCCGTGCCATACCAGGCATCATACAGGCTGCCCCAGCGCGCGTTGGCGGCGTTGAGCAGGAAGCGATCGTTGAGCACGGGAACGACGAGTTGCGGCCCAGCCATGGCGGCGATCTCAGGATCGACGTCCTGCGTGCCCACGGCAAAGGGCGCAGGTTCGGGCACGATATAGCCGATCTCTTCCAGAAAGGCGCGATAGGCAGCGGGATCATGCGGCTGGCCCCGGCGCGCCACGTGCCAAGCGTCAATCGCGGCCTGGATCGTGTCACGCGTTTCCAGAAGCGCGCGGTTTACCGGGGTGAAACGCGCCACCAACCCGGCAAAACCCGCCCAGAACGCCGAGGCATCCAGCCCCAGCGGCGCCAGCACGTCGTTTTCCAGGAATGCGGCCAGCGCGGCATCCACCTGCAACCCGTCCCGCGTGGTGCGGGGGCGCAGGTCGGCAATTTCGGTAAACTCACCCATGGTCATCTGCCTTTGTCATCAAAACGGGCATGGCAATGCCGGCCATCGAACCGCATCCCTATCGGATACCGGATCTGTGCCGACCTGCCTATTGAACCTGGGGAGGAACCCCCTTGTTCTGCCCGATTCGCGCCAGCTTGGCAACAGGGGTTCACCCCGCCTGCGCGAACGGCTAGGTGTGGTTTCCGATGCAACAGCTTTCCGCCACCGAGCAGGCCCTGCTCGCCCCGATCGACGGCGCCCCCCTGCTCGACCAGGTTCTGGCATGGAGCGCGATCAACACCGGCACGCGCCATCTTGCCGGCCTTGCCCGCCAGGCCGCGCTCCTGGCCGATGCCTTTGCCGCGCTGCCCGGCACGGTCGAACTGGTGGCGCCGGCCCCCGTGGAAACCGTGGCCGCCGATGGCACCGTGGGCCAGCTTGACCACGGCGCCCACCTGCTGGTGCGGGTACGGCCCGATGCGCCCCGGCGCTATCTGCTGACCGGGCACATGGACACCGTGTTCCCGCCAGGCGATCCGTTCCAGACCACGACTTGGCTCGACGACACCACGCTGGGCGGACCGGGCGTGGCCGACATGAAAGGCGGCATCGCCGTGCTGCTCGCCGCCCTGACCGCGTTCGAGCGCAGTGCGGTGGCGAACCAGGTCGGCTATGACGTGCTGATCAATTCCGACGAGGAAACCGGCAGCCTGTCATCCGCGCCGCTGATCGCCCAGGTTGCCGCCGGCAAGGCGGCGGCACTGACCTATGAACCATCGGCCCTGCCCGATGGCACGCTGGCGGGCGCGCGGGCAGGCAGCGGCAACTATGCCGCGGTAATCACCGGCCGATCCGCCCATGCCGGGCGCAACCCCGATGACGGGCGCAACGCCATCGTCGCGGCGGCAGACCTGGCGCTGCGGCTCAAGGCCCTGCACCGCCCCGGCCTGTCGGTGAACCCGGCGCGGATCGATGGCGGCAGCGCCAACAACGTGGTGCCCGACAAGGCCGTGCTGCGCTGGAACATCCGCCCTGCGGCCGAGGCCGATGCACAAGGCTTTGCCGTGGCGCTGGGCGCGGCAGTGACAGAGGTGGAGCGCACACACGATGTGACGATCCACGTGCACGGCGGGATCAGCCGCCCACCCAAGCAATTGACAGAACCGGCGCTGGCGCTGTTCACCCTGGTGCGCGACTGCGGCGCGGCGCTGGGGCAGCCGATCGCCTGGAAGGACACCGGCGGCGTCTGCGATGGCAACAACATCGCCGCACTGGGCGTGCCGGTGGTGGATACGATGGGGGTGCGTGGCGGATCGATCCATTCGCCGCAAGAATTCCTGATCGTGCCCTCGCTGGCGGAGCGCGCGGCGCTGTCGGCACTGGTACTGCATCGGCTTTCCGGGGGAGAATAGCGCGCCATGACATTTCGTATCCGCGCCGCCCGCCCCACCGATGTGGAAGCCATGTACGAGATGGCCAAGCTCGGCGGCAGTGGCTTTACCAACCTGCCAGCCGATCGCGCCACCTTGCGCGCCAAGCTCGATCGCGCCGCCGCCTGCCTGGCCGACCCGCGCGAAAGCCTGCCCGACGGGCCGGGCGATGAACTGTTCGTGGTGGTGCTGGAAAACGTGGCGACCGGTGAATTGCGCGGCACGGCGCAGATCTTTGCCTGCGTCGGGCGCAGTGGGCCATTCTATTCCTATCGCCTCACCACGCTGACCCAGCACTCGAAGGAACTGAACCGCACGTTCCGCGCCGAGATGCTGCATCTTGCCACCGACCTCGAAGGATCGAGCGAAGTGGGTGGGCTGTTCCTCCATCCGGCAGAGCGCGCGGGCGGGCTGGGCATGCTGCTGGCGCGCAGCCGCTATCTGTTCATCGCCATGCACCGTGCTCGCTTTGCCCCGCGTATCCTGGCCGAACTGCGCGGCGTGATCGACGAGCGCGGCGGTTCGGCGTTCTGGGACGCGGTGGGCGGCAAGTTCTTTGGCATGGGCTTTCAGGAAGCCGATCATTTCAATGCGTTGAACGGTAACCAGTTCATCGCCGACCTGATGCCCAAGCATCCGGTTTATGTGGCGATGCTGCCGGAAAGCGCGCGCACGGCCATCGGCATGCCGCATCTCAACGGCCGGCCGGCCATGCGGATGCTGGAGTCCGAAGGATTCGCCTATGAAGGTTATGTCGACATTTTCGACGGCGGCCCGACGATGACGGCCCGCACCGATCAGGTGCGCTCCATCGCCGGCGCCACGGCGCAGACCGTGGCCCACATCGCCGCGCCCGAAGGCCATGGCCCGGTGCGCCGCGTGCTGGCCGCCACCGGGCGCCTCGCTACGTTCCGCTGCACGCTGGGCGAAGTGACGCAAGGCGCCGATGGCCTGGTGATCGATCCTGTCGCCGCCGCCGCGCTGGACGTGCGGCCGGGTGACACTGTGTGGCATGTGGACCGCTGAAGAACGGAACGAACAAGATGGCACTGCTGGAAATCAACTTCGACGGGCTGGTCGGCCCCAGCCACAACTACGCCGGGCTCAGCCTGGGCAACCTGGCATCGGCCAACCATGCTGGCCAGGTGTCCTATCCCCGCGCTGCTGCGCTGCAGGGGCTGGCCAAGATGCGCCACAACCTTGATCTTGGCTTGGTCCAGGGCCTGTTTGCGCCGTTGCCGCGCCCCAATCCGGGGCTCCTGGCGGCGCTGGGTCTTGCCGGACAAGAGCCGGCGGACGAGGCCGAACGCCGCCTGCGCGCGGCGGCCTGGTCGGCCAGCGCGATGTGGACGGCCAATGCCGCCACTGTCAGCCCCGCGCCCGATACCGCCGACGGGCGCTGCCATCTGTCTGCGGCCAACCTGGTGACCATGCCCCACCGCGCGCAGGAATGGCCCGACACGGTGCGCCAGTTGCGCCTGGCCTTTGGCGATGCCGCGCACTTTGCCGTGCACGATGCCGTGCCGCCCTGCTTTGGCGATGAAGGCGCAGCCAACCACATGCGCATGGCCACCAGCCATGGCGCCGCGGGCCTGGAAATCTTTGTTTATGGCCGCCCGGGCGGCGCCTTTCCGGCACGGCAGCATGAACAGGCCAGCCGCGCGATCGCCCGCGTCCATGGGCTCGATCCGGCGCGCTGCCTGTTCGTGGAACAAGCGCCAGAGGCGATCGCCGCCGGGGCTTTCCACAACGATGTCGTGGCCGTCGCCAACGAGCGCGTGCTGTTCACCCACGAACAAGCCTTCGCCGATCCCGAGGGCACCTATGCCGCGATTCGCCACCGCCTGCCCGAGGCCGAAATCGTCGTCGTGCCGGCCAGCGCGGTAAGCCTTGCCGATGCCATCAAATCCTACCTGTTCAATGCCCAGCTGCTGACCCTACCGGGCGGGGAAATGGCGCTGGTGATCCCTCTGGAAGCCTGGGAAACACCATCAGTGCGCGGCTGGCTAGATACGATGCTGGCCGGCAATGGGCCGATTCGCCAAGTCTTGCCGGTGGACGTGCGCCAATCCATGGCCAATGGCGGCGGCCCGGCATGCCTGCGGCTGCGCGTGGTGGCCGATCCCACCACGGTCGATCCGCGCTTCCTGCTAGACAACGGACGAATCAACCAGCTGGAACAGGTGGTTGCTACACACTGGCCGGAGCAGATCGATGCTACGGACCTGGGCCAGCAGGCCTTGACTAACACCGTGATCGCCGCCCGCGTGGCCCTGCTTGATGCCTTGGACCTGGCCGAACTGCACTGAGTGGAACTTCACGGAACCGACAGGCGTTGTGCTGCTGCCTATGGAATTGTCGCCCCCCTTTACAATGAAGGGCGCGTTAAGCTTTAATGCGCCCGTATTCATTGGATTGGCACGAAGGTTGCTGATCGGGGTGGCGAGAAGTCCGGCGGATCGCCAACCCAGCATGGAGACAAGGGACAACGCATGCTCCGCAAGATTGGCCGCCTCTTCCTGATCAAGAATCGCTTCGAGGCGTTTGCGGTGATTTATGCGTTGGCCCTGGGCGCGGTAGAACGGGGGCAGGCTTATCTCACGCGCTTTCCCGGCTTTGGTGGTAAGCTGCTGTTCCTGGCCACGACCTGCGCGGTGTTCATGGCCGGGGCAAAGATTCTCGATTGCCTCAAGTTTGAACAGGCCCGCGCGGCGGAAAAGACTCCCGAGCCAGAGGCTGCTCCGCCTGGCTGATCACTCTCACGCGGCTGGTGGCATGCGCTGCAACGAAAAAGCCCCTTCGGCCCATGGCAGAAGGGGCTTTTCCTTTTTCGTCAGGCGGCCAGGCGACGATCCCCATCACTATTGCCAGGCGGATCGAGATCCAGGGCATAGCCGAGCGTGGGCGCCACACCGTCGCGGGCCCGGCTGGCGCCAGGGCGAATCTCGCCGGTGGAGCGGAAGCCCAGCTTGGCCAGGACCCGGCCCGAGGCGGGATTGTCGAGGAAGTGACGCGCCGCCACACGGCGATGGCCCAGCGTGGCCGCCAGCGTCAGCACTGCCCGCGCCGCCTCGGTGGCAAAGCCACGCCCCCAATGGGCACGGGCCACCCAATAACCGAGCAGCGGCGCCGCGCCGGGCGGGCCGTGCTCATCGGGCATCAGGCCCACGCTGCCAATCAGTTGCGCGCCTTCGGGGCCTGGCAGGGTAACGAAGAAATGCGGATAGCGGCCGTCCTGCGCCAGGGCAGCAAAGGCCCGCGCATCATCGGCACGATAGGGCCAGGGCGCCCGCGCCAGATGGCGCACCACCGCCTCGTCATCAATCAGGGCATAGAGTTCGGCCCAATCCTCGGGCCAACCCGGCCGCAGGAACAGCCGCTCGCTGCGAATGAACATCGGTAATCTCCAGTCAACCGCTCCCTTTCGCCGGATGCTTATGCACTTTCCGATGACAGGGATATTGCGTGCTGCGCCAAGTGCTTCGGTTTTCGAGGCAAATGGCGCCGTTGCGGATGAGGGAGACAAAGAAAAAGGGAGATGGGGCAAGGCCCCTCTCCCTCGTTCAGCCGGCGCGAAACCGACGGGGCCATCCCATCAGGATGGCCCTTGGCATGACCATCCGCTTATTCGGCGGCTTCGGCCATAACGTCGACCGACACGTACTTGCGGCCAAGCTTGCCGGCGTGGAAACGCACGCGGCCGTTGGCAAGCGCAAACAGGGTGTGGTCCTTGCCGAGGCCAACATTAGCGCCGGGGTACACGCGGGTGCCGCGCTGACGGATGATGATGTTGCCGCCGACCACGTCCTGGCCGCCGAACTTCTTCACGCCAAGGCGCTTGGACTGCGAGTCGCGACCGTTGCGCGACGAGCCGCCTGCTTTCTTATGTGCCATCTCTGCTTACTCCGAACTGGCGCTCAGGCGACCGACACGATGCGCAGCAGAGTCATCTGCTGGCGGTGGCCGTTCTTGCGGCGATAGTTGTGACGGCGGCGCTTCTTGAACACCACGACCTTTTCCGACTTGGCCTGGGCGATGATTTCCGCCGAAACGGTAATGGCCGAAGCGTCGGCCAGTTCGCCATCCTTGCCAGCCAGCAGGACGTCACCGAGGGTGATGGTTTCACCGGCTTCGCCAGCCAGCTTTTCCACCGCGATCTTATCTCCGGCGGCCACCCGATACTGCTTGCCGCCCGTGCGCACAATTGCGAACATGGTTCTGCTATCCGTTTCAAATGCCTGACCCACCAAGCACCCCGATCGGCCAATTCCGAATCGCGGACAGCGGGCAATGTGCCGGTTCCCCGCAATCATGCGAAGCCCCGGAAAGAGCGGCGCGGATAGTCCAAGCGGGCCGGCATGTCAACGCCGGGGAAGTGGGAAATGCGCGAAGCAGGGCCCCTACCGCTGGCCATTGGCCGCCCACGTGCTATGGCACCGCCATGGCTTGCCTGTCCACTCGCTTCCTCGCCCTGCAACGGCTTTGCCTTGTTGGCCTGATCGCCGCCCCTGCCCTGGTCCTGGGCGGCTGCTCGCCCGATCGCGGGCGTTTTCCCTCGCTGGCGATTCGCCCTGCGGAACGCGCGTTTGGCCAGGCCAAGGCCGCGCCAGCCGATGCGGCGGCAGCAGCGCCGGCACCGATTCCCGCCGATGCCACGCTGCCCCAGCGCCTGGCCGCACTGGAAGAGCGTGCACGCGAGGCGGATGCCCGATTCATCGCCCTGGTGCCCGAAGCCACCCGCGCTGCCGCGCGTGCGCACAATGCCGCCAATGGCAGTGAGACCTGGAACCTGGCCCAAGTGGCGCTGGCCCGCCTCGAATCGGCGCGTAGCGACACCGCGATCGCTCTGGCTGATCTCGATCAGATGGCGACGGAAGCTGAAATCGCCGCTGTCGACCATCCCGGCCCCGATGCGGCGCATGTGATCAATACCCGCGATTCGGTTGCCGCGCGCGTGGCGCAGCAGGATAGCGTGCTGGCGCAGTTGAAGGGCTGACGCCCTACCAGCGCGCGCGGTCGGCCAAATCCTGGGTGCGCGGTTCGATCCAGCGCCAGCCGGACGCGGTCTTTTCCCGCTTCCAGAACCAGCTGTCGCTCTTGAGGTGGTCCATCACGAAATCGGTGGCGGCAAACGCCTCGCGCCGGTGGCGGGCGGCGGCGGCAACCATTACGATCGGATCGCCCGGCAGCATCACGCCATGGCGGTGGATCACCAGCAACCCTTCCAGGCTCCAGCGCGCCAGGACCGTGGCCGCCAGCGCTTCCATCCCCGGCAGGGTAAGCGGGGCATAGTGGCGCAACTCCAGCGCCTCCACACCATCCCCATCGCCATCGCGCACCTGGCCCAGAAAACTGACAACCCCGCCAGCGCCGCCAAACCGCCCGGTAAAGGCAGCAAGCAGCGCGGCGGGGTCAAACGCCGCATCGGTGAGACGGACGTCTGCCGTCATGCCGATCAGCCGACGAACGCGCGTTCGATCACGAAATCGCCCGGCTTGGCGTTGGAACCTTCGACAAAGCCCATGCCTTCGAGCAGCGCGGCGAAGTCCTTGATCATGTCCATCGAGCCGCACAGCATGACGCGGTCGGTGGCGGGATCGAGGCGCGCCTCGCCGGGAATGCCCTCGAACAGCGCGCCGCTTTCGATCAGCTTGTCGATGCGCACGTTGTTCTTGAACGGCTCGCGTGTGACGGTGGGCACATAGTGCAGCTGCTGCGCGGCCTGTTCGCCCACCAGCGGGTCTTCCGCAAAGCCGCTCGACAGCTCTTCGTTGAACGCCAGCTCGCTGACCTTGCGCACCGAATGCACCACGACGACCTGTTCATAGTATTCATAGACATCGGGATCGCGCGCCAGCGACAGGAACGGCGCCAGGCCGGTGCCGGTCGACAGCATGAACAGGCGCTTGCCCGGCAGCAGAGCATCGGTCACCAGGGTGCCGGTCGGCTTCTTGCCAAGATAGATCTGGTCGCCCGGCTGAATCTTCTGCAGGCGCGAGGTCAGCGGACCATCGGGCACCTTGATCGAGAGGAATTCCAGTTCCTCGGCCCAGGCCGGGCTGGCCACCGAATAGGCGCGCAGCAGGGGGCGGCCGTTGTCGCCCTGCAGGCCGATCATCACGAATTCGCCCGAGCGGAAGCGGAACGAGGCCGGACGGGTCACGGTGAAGCTGAACAGACGCTCGTCCCAGTGCTTGACCGTGAGCACGGTTTCCACCGTGGCTGCGGCCGTGGGTTCGAGCGTGGCGACTTCCACCTGGGGCTGAGACATCGAAATGGCTTTCCTTGGCAATCGGCCCCGCACCCGCGATGGGATCAGGCCATGGGGCCGGGCAAGCTGGCCCGGCAAGCGCCGTTCCCATACGGATGCCGGGGCGCGCTGTCAAAAACCTGCCCTGCGAAAATAGCTTTCAGGGTCTAAAGTGGGTGGCGTTGCGCTTGGCGCCCTTCGACAGGCTCAGGGCGAACGGGGGGTAAGCCAACCAGCCGGAAGTCCGTTCGGGCTGAGCTTGTCGAAGCCCCCAAAGCCCCCGCCGCCTCAGCCGCCGCTCACCGGTGGCAGGAACGCAATTTCGTCATCCTCGCCCAGCACCATCGCTTCGCTTTCGCCCACCAGCTTGCCATTGAGCGCCCAGCGCACCCGCTCGCCCAACAAGTCGAGCGCCAGCGCAGGGTCGAGCCCGGCGAGGATATCGGCAAGCGGGCCAGGCGTGACAGCCATTTCCGCACAGCCGGCGCGGTCTTCCAGGCGGCCGAGAAACACGAGCTTGGCCATGGCGATCAGCCCCCGGTCGTCGACATATGGCGCGAAACCGCTGGGGCAGCACCAGCGCGGTCGATGGCAAAGGCGTGGCGTTCCTGCTTTTCGCCCATGGCGCGGGCAAAGGCATCGGTCAGCGCGGCATCGGGATCGTCAGAGCGCAGCGCGGCGCGCAGGTCGACACGCCCTTCCCCGCCCAGGCACATGTAGAGCTGGCCCGTGGCCGTAACCCGTACGCGGTTGCAGGTGGCACAGAAATTGCCCGTCAAAGGCGTGATGAAACCCAGCCGACCGCCGGTTTCGGCAATATCGACATAGCGCGCCGGCCCACCCGTGCTCACTGCGTTGGGCACCAGCGTCCAGCGCTGTTCCAGATCGCGGCGCACGGCATCGAGCGGGAGGTAATGATCGAGGCGATCTTCCTCGACATCGCCCAGCGGCATCACTTCAATCAGCGTCACGTCATGACCCTGGCCATGGGCCCAGGCGATCAGATCGGGCAATTCGTCCTGGTTCACGCCCTTGAGCGCCACGGCGTTGAGCTTGACCTTGAGGCCAGCCGCCCGCGCGGCCGCCAGGCCTTCTAGCACCTGGGGCAGGCTATCGCGCCGAGCCAGCGCGGCAAAGCGGCTGCGGTCGAGCGTATCAAGCGACACGTTGATGCGGCGCACGCCGGCTGCCACCAAATCGTCGGCAAATTCGGCCAGCCGGGTGCCATTGGTCGTCAGCGTCAGTTCCTGGAGCCCACCATCACCCAAGTGGCGGCCCAGCGCGCGGACCAGATCGACCATGTCGCGCCGCACCAGTGGCTCACCACCCGTCAGCCGCAACTTGGTGACACCGCGATCGATGAACGCACGCGACACCTTGTACAGCTCTTCCAGGCTCAACACCTCGGCACGCGGCAGGAACGTCATGCGTTCGGGCATGCAATAGGTGCAGCGCAGGTCGCAGCGGTCTGTCACCGACAGGCGAAGATAGGTTATGGCCCGCGCAAAGCGGTCAACCAGAGGCGCGGGCGCTGTCATCGCTCGAGATATACGAAGTCCCGAGGGTAGGATTCAAGGCTTGCGCCGGCATCGACGAAAAGAGTTTGTCCGGTCACCGCGCGCGCCGTCGCCAGATAGTGCACGGCATCGGCGATTTCATCGGCCCCAGGCAGGCGCTTCAAGGGCATGATCTCTTCCAGGCGGTGCCACTGGTCGGCGTCATAATCCTGCGTCGGCAGGATCAGGCCGGGCGCCACGCCGTTGACCCGCACCCGCGGCGCCAGCGCGCGCGCCAGGGTGCGCACCGCGGCATGCAGCGCCTGCTTGGACAGGGTGTAGCTCAACTGGTCGGGCACCGGGTTCTGCACGCGCTGGTCGAGGATATTGACCACAGCGCCTTCGTCCTCACCCAGCGCCTCGGCAAAGGCACGGGTCAGCAGCAGTGGCGCAAACAGATTGACGCCGAAATGCTGATCCAGCGCCTCGGGTGCGAGGCTGGCGATCGTGTCGTCCTGAAACAGCGACGCGCAGTTGACCAGAAGGCGCGGTGCCTGGCCAGCGCGGGCGATGACATCGGCCAGCATCGCGGCCGGAAAGGCGCTATCGCCCAGATCGCCTGCCAGGGGATGCACTGTCGCGCCCAGCCACTGCAGCTGGGCGGTGAATTCGGGATCGAAGGTGTGCGCGTGGTGCGCGTGCAGCGCCAGGTCCCAACCCTCCTGCGCCAGCTTGCGGGCAATCGCGGCCCCGATTCGGCGCCATCCGCCAGTGACCAGCGCCAGCGGGCGGGGCACGCTCATCCGCGGCGGGCGCGGGTAAGCGTCATGCCGATATCTTCTCCAGCCTCGCTGATGGCGAGCTTCACGATTTTCACTTCCACCTGGGTCACCCGCGCATCCTGTACGAACAACGTCTCACAGATGTGGTCTGCAACCGATTCGATCAGTTGGAAATGCACATCTTTGGGCAATCCGTCGCTCGCGGCGTGCTTGAGGTCCATGTAGTTCTTGCTCGCGGTCAGCGGGCAATCGGCCGTGTAGCGGTCCTGGGGACGCAGCCAGGCACGGATGGAAATCCGCAGGGGCTGCGGACGGCCGGTCTCTTCCGAATAGATCCCGGTCAGGACATCGGTTTCGACATTGGCGACTTCGAGGATCAGGCTGTCAGACACGCGCGCGCCATTGGCACTTGGCCGCGCGAATGTCCAGCATCAGCCGCGCTTATGCCGCGCGGTTCCACCGTGCGAAAATCGCCGTGGGCAGGATTCGCCCGCCCGGTCCTTCCTCGGCCAGGGCCAGATCGCCATGTTCGATCGTGCCGGGCAAGTGCGCCAAAGCCTCGGCCAGCAAGCCGCCAATGGCGAGCGAGGACATGCGCACGGCATAGACCGTCAGGAACAGGAAGCTGCTGTTGGCATCGAGCAGGCGCGCACAATCGGCGATCAGGCCGGGCAGGCTTTCTTCCAGGCGCCACACTTCGCCTTCCGGGCCACGACCGAACTTGGGCGGATCGAGGATGATGCCATCATAGCGCTTGCCCCGGCGCACTTCGCGCGCGGTGAACTTGGCCGCATCGTCGACAATCCAGCGCACCGGGCGGCCATCCATGCCCGAAAGCGCCGCATTGGCGCGGGCCTGGGCGACCGACTTTTTCGAGGCGTCGACATGGGTAACCGGGCCAAAGCGCGACAGCGACAGCGTGCCGACACCGGTATAGCCGAACAGGTTGAGCGTGGCGGCATCGTCGCGCCCGGCCAGGCGTTCGCCCATCCAGTCCCACACCGGCGCCATGTCGGGGAAAAAGCCCAGGTGACGGAACGGCGTGCAGCTGGCGGTGAACTGCACCGCGTTCCACGCCAGCGGCCAGCCTTCGCGCGGCACCGGGCCGTCCAACAGCCAGCGCCCGCCGCCATCCTCGTCGGAGCCCGGCACGAATTCGCCGTCTGCCTGCCAGTCATCAAGCGCCGGCGCCCACATCGCCTGGGGTTCAGGGCGGATGAAGCGATGCGGGCCATAGCGCTCAAGCTTGCGGCCATGACCCGAATCGATGAGGGCGAAATCCCCCCAGGGCGATCCCACCATCAACTGCGGCTGGAGCGTAAGCGCGGCCATCAGGCGTCCGTCCCGCCGATCTTGGGCCCGATCTTGGGTGTGGCGCGCTCGGTCACATAGGCTGCCACGGCCTCGTACGTGCCAGGCAGATGGTCGCAACGTTCCTGCCGTTCGAACAGATCGCCCACCCGCGCGGGCAGCGGCGGGCGCACGCCGGTGGCGCGTTCCACCGCATCGACGAACTTGGCCGGATGGGCGGTGGCCAGGGTCACCACCGGGACATCGGCCGGCAGCCCTTCGGCCACGCGCGCGGCATGCAGGCCGATCGCGGTATGCGGATCGAGCACTTCGCCGGCTGCCTCATAGGCCCAGCGCATGGCCTGGGCCATCTGTACGGGATCGCAGCGCGCGCTGGTGAACAGGCCGCCGATGGCTGCACGCTGGGCATTGGTCAGTTGCAGCGCCTTGGTGGCATCGAATTGCTGCATCTGCGCAGCGAGGACCGCAGCATCGCGCCCGCAGGCATCGAACAGCAGGCGTTCGAAATTGGACGAGACCTGGATATCCATCGACGGCGCCGCCGTGGGCGTAACCGTGCTGGCCGAATAGTCCCCGGCCGACAGCGCGCGGTGGAGAATGTCGTTGATGTTGGTGGCGACGATCAGCCGCTCCATCGGCAGGCCCATCTGCGCCGCGACATAGCCGGCGAACACGTCGCCGAAATTGCCGGTCGGCACCGAGAACGCCACCTTGCGGTGCGGCGCGCCCAGTTGCAGCGCGGCGGCGAAATAATAGACCACCTGCGACATCAGCCGCGCCCAGTTGATCGAATTGACCGCGGCAATGCCATAAGTGCCAGTGATCGCGGCATCGTTGAACATGCGCTTCACCATTGCCTGGGCATCGTCAAAGCTGCCGTCGATGGCGATGTTATAGACGTTGGGCGCGATCACCGTGGTCATCTGCCGGCGCTGAACATCAGACACGCGGCCGTGGGGGTGCAGCATGAAGATATCGACCTTGGCGCGGCCGGCCACGGCGTCGATCGCGGCAGAGCCGGTATCGCCCGAGGTGGCGCCCACGATGGTCAGGTGATCCTCGCGCCGGGCCAGGAATTCCTCGAACAGCAGGCCCAGCATCTGCAAGGCCACGTCCTTGAATGCCAGGGTCGGGCCGTGGAACAGCTCGAGCACCCACTGCCGCTCGTCGAGCTGCTTAAGCGGGGTGACGGCGGCATGGGCAAAGCGGCCATAGGCCTGGCCGGTCAATTCGCGCAGGCGTTCGGGCGAAAGGCTGTCGCCCACGAAAGGCGCCATGATCCGCGCGGCCAGTTCGGCATAGGGCAGGCCGGCCATGGCGGCGATCTCATCATGGCTGAACTGCGGCCAGGCTTCGGGCACGTAGAGGCCACCGTCGGACGCGAGGCCCGCCAGCGTGACGCCTTCGAAATCGAGCGAGGCGGCCTGGCCCCGCGTGCTGACATACTTCATCGCCAATCCCCGTGTGCCGCGCCCACCGCAAGGGCAGCGCCCAATCATCACCGGCACGCCATCGCGCGCGTTGTCGTCAGCGCGGCGCCTAGCGCCCCGGGGGCATCGTGACAACCACCGCCGCGCCTTTCGCGCGCCGGCGCAGGGCCAAGGCATAGATCACCAGCGCTACCGCGGCGAACAGGAACCACTGCACCGCATAGGCCAGGTGGTTGTTGGGAATGTCTGACGGATCAGGCGCGCCATTGGCGCCCAGGCCGGCAAGCGGCGGATCGGCAACCAGGCGGGTGATCTTGTGGAACGGGGCGATTCGGCCCGTGACCCGCCCACCATCCCATTGCGGCGGATGCGGATCGCGCGACCAGCCCAGTTGCACCAGCGCGGGCATGCCACCCGGCGCCTGGCAGTGGGCAATGTGCACATAGCCGCTTTCACCGGCAGCATTGCGGCCGCCCACCGAATCCCACAGGCCCGGCTGGACCCGGCAATCGAACGTGGCACGGCGATAGAGCACGGCCTTGCCATCGCCTGCCACGGGGAACCCAACAGGCGCAGGATTGACCAGCGCGGCGGCAAAGCGCGCCAGCAGCGCCTCTTTCTGCACCTTGCGCTGCAATTGCCAGAAACCCAGGCCGATCATCACGGCCACGGCCAGCAGCACGATGCAGGTGGGCAGCACGGGAACGCGCCGCATCAGCCCTGCCCTCGCGGTGCCACGCGCGCGGCCAGCACCGCGGCACGCACCGCACGCACCGCAAGGCCCACGATCAGCGCGCTCGCCGGGCCCCAGACCAGCGGATAGACCCATAAGGGCAGGCGCCAGATATCATCGACCCGCAGCGCGGAAAACACCAGCAACGCCACCAGCGGGATGACCACTGGATAGAGCGCGCGCCCGCTTGCCTCGTGCGCGGCCAGCGGCTCGCCACAGGCGCGGCAGTGGTCATTGAGCTTGGGCGGCTCCCACACCCGGCCGGCCCAGACCATGCCGGGCGTATTGCAAGCCGGGCACGTGCCATGGCGCGCCACCTGCCACCAGCCTGGCCCGGTGGCCGATCTGCTGCTCCCGCTGTTTTCACTCATGATCATCGGGATAGCGCCCGCGCCCGACCCGGTCCAGCTTGCACATGGGCCATTTCCCACGCTACCCGGTTGCATCTGCAACAGGAGTATCGTGCCGCCGTGACCGTTCATCGTCTCCCGCTGCTGGCCGCCCTCCTGCTTGGCGTGGCCCAGCCAGCCCTTGCGCAGGCGCCTGTCCCCGCGGTTGCTGCCAGTGCTTCCGCGGACGCCGCGTTCTATGCTCTGGCCGATGCCGAATGGACCTGGCGCCAGGCGCAGTTTGGCGATGACGAGAACGACGATCGCCCCAGCTATCGCCTGCCCGATGTGAGCGCTGCCGCCCAGGCCGCGCGCGAGGCGCGCTGGGCGCAAACGCTGAAAGCACTCGACGCCATCGACCAGGGCGCGCTTTCGCCGGCCGCGCGCGTCAACTATGCGATCTATCGCTACCAGATCGAAACGCTGCTTTCGGCGCAGCGCTTTCACGAGTGGGAAAAGCCGCTCAATTCAGACACCACGTTCTGGGGCAACCTGGCCGATACCGCACGCACGCCGTTCCGCAACGAAAGCGAAGCGCGCGCCTATATCGCCATGCTGCATGCCGTTCCGCGCTATTTCGCGCAGCAGATGGCCAACATGAAGGCGGGGCTGGCACGCGGATTCACCGCGCCGCAGGTCACGCTCAAGGGCCGCGATCTGTCGCTGCTGCCGATAACGGACGCCAAGACCGCCGATGCCAACCCGTTCTTCGAGCCGTTCAAGGCCCTGCCCGCCAGTATTCCGCCCGCCACGGCCAAGGTCCTGACCGACGAGGCGCGCACGGCGATCACCAGCGAAGTCGTGCCGGCACACCGCGCCCTGCTCGCCTATCTGCGCAGCGATTATCTGCCCCATGCCCGCACCGCCCTTGCCGCGCAGGGCCTGCCCCAAGGGAAAGACTATTACCAGGCGCAGATCCGCGAATATACCACCACCGACCTGACGCCCGATGCGATCCACCAGATCGGCCTGGCCGAGGTGGCCAGGATCCGTGCGCAAATGCAGGAGATCATGACGCAGGTCGGCTTTACCGGTGACCTGCCTGCATTCCTGGCCAAGCTGCGCAGCGATCCGCAGTTTGTGGCGAGCAGCCCGCAAGATTTGCTCAACCGTGCGGCATGGATCGCCAAGACGTTCGACGGCAAGGCAGCCGACTGGTTTGGCCGCCTGCCGCGCAAGCGCTTTGCCATTCGCCCGGTGCCCGCCGATATTGCCCCGTTCTATACCGCCGGGCGCGGCGGGCCGGGGGTCTATCTGGTCAACACCTGGAACCTGCCGGCGCGTCAGCTCTATTCGCTGCCCGCCCTCACCCTGCACGAAAGCGCGCCGGGCCATGCGTTCCAGATGTCATTGGCATCGGAAAACAAGGGCCTGCCGGCCTGGCGCCAGCGCACCTACATCTCGGCCTATGGCGAAGGCTGGGCGCTCTATTGCGAAAAGCTGGGGGTGGAGATGGGCATCTACACCACGCCCTACGAACGTTTTGGCATGCTGTCATACCAGATGTGGCGTGCGGCGCGACTGGTGGTCGATACCGGCATTCACGCCAAGGGCTGGACGCGCGAGCAGGCGCTGGCCTTCCTGCACGACAATACCGCGCTGTCGGATCACGAGATCGAGACCGAGACCGATCGCTATATCGCCTGGCCGGGCCAGGCGCTGAGCTATTATCTGGGCGAAATGGCCATCGTGGAGGAACGCGCCCGCGCGGAAAAGGCGCTGGGCGACAAATTCAATATCCGCGCCTTCCACGATGCCGTGCTCGAGCTGGGCTCGGTGCCGCTGCCCGTACTGCATGCCCGGATCGATCGCTTCATTGCCGAGGGTGGCAAGGGCCCCTATCCCGACGAGGAATGAGGCAAAACCGCGCCGAAGCGGTCAGGCTGCCAGCGGCAGGCGCAGCGTGGCCACCAGGCCCACCACCTGGCCGGCGTGCCAACGGTTGGCGAGGACGAGCGAGCCGCCGTGCTGGTCGGCGATGGCGCGCGCCAACGTCAGGCCCAGCCCCGTGCCGCCCGTAGCGGTATTGCGCGAGGCCTCCAGCCGGGTGAACGGCTCCATCATGCGCAGGATATCGCCTTCGGGAATGCCCGGGCCATCGTCCTCGATGCGCAGCACCGCCTCACCGTCTTCCCGTTCCAGCGAGACACGGGCACGCTGGCCATAGCGCAGCGCGTTGGACACGAGGTTGCGCATGGCCCGGCGCAGCCAGGTGGCGCGCAGCGGCAGAACGATGCGCACGGTGTCTTCCAGCGTCACATCCTCGCCCATATCCTCGTATTCGCCCATCACGTCGGTGACGAGGGCCGAAAGCTCGGTCGTCTCCAACGGGTCAGAGGGGCGGCCGACGCGGGCGAGCGAGAGAATGTCGTCGAGCGAGCGGTTGATATCCTCGATCGTCGCGGCCATGCGCGCGCGCTCGTTCTCGTCCTCCACCGCCTCGATCCGCACGCGCAGCGCGGCCAGCGGCGTTTTCAGATCGTGGCCGATCGCGCCCAGCATCACGTCCTTTTCATCGAGCAGGCCAACAATGCGCGCTTCCATGGCATTGTGGGCCACGATCAGGCGGCGGATATCGTCAGGCCCCTCGGGTTCGAGCTGCCCATCGGCATTGCGTTCGCGGGCAAAAGCTTCCACCCGCCCGGTCAAGGCCTTGAGCGGCCGCGCAATGCGCCGCAGGATCAGCGCCACCGCTCCCACCAGCACGAAATAGAGCAGCACCGTCTGCATCAGCAGCGAGAGGATCACCTGGCGCTCATTGGCCGGGGCGAGGATACGCGCGGTGAGCCAGGTGCCATCAGGCCGCTGGATGGAGGCGATGATCAGGCGGGCCTGCGGCCGATGATCGCCAAAGCTTTCCAGCCGCTTGCTGACATCGCCAAACCACGCGCCGACAATCGCATCGGCCTCGGGATCGCGCTCCACCACCAAGACCTGGCGATGCACCAGCCCCTGGGTTTCCAGCACATCATGCAACGCGCTCGCCACGTCGCTGCGCTGGCGGTCGCCCGGCCGCTCTGGCGAAGTGGCATCGACGCGCACGCGCAAAGGGCGCGGCAGGCGCCAGATATCGTCAGGCGGCGGCCCGTGCGGGCGGCCGTCAGGCGGGCGGTTTTCGCGTGGTGGCTGGCCGATCAGGCGAAATGCCGCCTCGTTCACGGTCAGTTGCACGCGCCGCTCGTTCTGTTCGCGCCAGATCAGCGCGGCCGAAAGCCCCTGCGCCACCAGCAGCGCCAGCGCGATCGCCAGGAGCATCTGCCCCTGCAGGCTGCGCGGTGCGCGCGATATGGTCCAGGCAGGCCAGCGCAGCATCAGTCGCGGCCTGCCACCTTGCGCACTTCGGTCGCGAGCATGTAGCCGCCGCCCCACACGGTCTGGATCAGTTGCGGATTGCGGCTGTCTTCCTCGATCTTGCGGCGCAGGCGGCTGATCTGGTTGTCCACCGCGCGATCGAACAGATGCGCCTCGCGGCCCTGGACCATGTCGAGCAGGCGATCGCGATCGAGCACCTGGCGAGGATGATCCAGAAACGCCATGAGCAGGCGAAATTCGGCCGAGGAAATGGCGACGACCGCGCCTTCGCGATCGGTCAGCCGGCGCTTGAGCGGATCGAGCGTCCAGCCTTCGAATTCATAGACCAGCGCTTCGGGGGCATCGACGGCCACGCGCGCGCTGCGCCGCAGGACCGAGCGTATCCGCGCCACCAGTTCGCGCGGGTCGAACGGCTTGACCACGTAGTCGTCAGCACCAATCTCGAGGCCGACGATGCGGTCGGTGGATTCACCCTTGGCGGTGATGAAGATCACTGGAAGCGCCCGGCCTTCGGCCAGGTGCCGACACAGCGACAGGCCATCCTCGCCCGGCATCATGATGTCGAGCAGCACGAGGTCGAACGTTTCTCCCGCGATCCGCGCGCGGGCTTCCGCCGCGTTGCCCGCCTGGACCACGGCAAAGCCCTGGCGAACCAGATAGTCCGCCAGCACTTCGCGCAGGGCTGCTTCGTCGTCGACCAGAAGGATGCGGGTTACCGCTGCCTCGCTCATACCTGCGCTGCCCGGTGATCAGTTGCCGGCTGGCGGGGGCGGCGGCGGGCCGTCCATGCGCTCGCCATCGCGCCAGCGCGGACCGCCAGGGCCGCCTTTCCCGCCCCAGCGGTGGCCCTCACGGCCAAATGCGGCGCGGATTTCTTCGCGGGTAAGCTTGCCATCATGGTTGGTATCGGCCCTGTCGAATTGCGATTTGACCGCCGCATCATACGCAGCGCGGGTCACCGCGCCATCCTTGTCACGCAGGGCAGCGTGCAAAACCGCGCCAAACCCGCCCATGCGCATGCCGTGCCAGCCGTGGCGCCCGCCTTCGGGGGCCATGCCGCCCGGTGGTGGTGGCGGCGGCATGTCGCCATCACGGCCAGCCATGGGGGGCATGCCCGGCTTCATCATGTGATGCTGCGCCATGAATTCGGCGCGGCTGATCACACCATCGTGGTTGGTGTCGATCGCATCGAACCGCTGCGCGAGGCGCGCATCGCGGTCGGCCTGGTCGATCTTGCCGTCCTTGTTCACGTCCATCCTCTGCCACAGGGCATCGGCTTGCGCCTGGGCCTGCGCCCAGGTGATGCCACCATCGCCCATAGCGCGGCCAGGCGCAGCGGGATCGGCCTGTGCCGGCGCGGAGGCTGCGGCGGCATAGAGCGCGCCAGCCCCCGCGAGGGCGGCAAGGGCCCCACCAAGGCCAAGGACGCTTTTCTTCATCTGGGCAAACTCCGGACAGACAAGGGCACCGATCGCCATTGATGACGGTATCGGCACCGCAAAAGACCTGGGGGATGAGGAAGCTGCGGCGCCGCCATGCCGAAAGAGGCTAGGGACTAAGGGGGAGGGACACCCCTTCCGGCCGTGGGGACTGAAGTGGCGGGCACCGCAGCTTCCATGGCTCATTGTATAGGCCGTGGATGTCGCGCGATTATGTCGGGACAGGGGGTATTTTGTCGCCAATTGTCGCATCATTTCGGCAGGGGACCACGCTTCCCGCCTGACCCAACTATCTATCCAAACCAATAACTTGAAATAGTTAAATGCTCGGTGAAAACCGCCAAAGCCGCTGCATCTCCGGCAATTGTGGCGGGTGATTGTCCAGGCCGTGAAATAAGACCGATACATTCACGGCAAACGGCGCGAAGCCCCCTTCCCCGCCCGCGCCGCTGTGCCGGGTTGTGCGGCTCAGGACGTGCCCATCACGAAGGCATTGAGCTTGTTGCCATCGGGATCACGAAAATAGGCAGCATAGAACCCGCCATCACCGCGCGGGCCAGGAGCGCCTTCACAGCTGCCGCCATTTGCCAGGGCCAGGGCGTGCAGCCGATCGACCTGCGCTGGCTCCTTGGCTTCGAACGCGACCATGACGCCATTGCCCACGGTGGCCGGCTGCCCATCGAACGGCTTCATCAGCGCCACCCCGGCGGCGCCACCGGCCGTACCCCAGGCAATCGCCCCGGGCCATTCGAACATGCGCCCCGTGCCCAGTTCGGCCGCAAGCGCGTCGTAGAACGGTGCCGCCCGCTCCAGATCGTTGGTTCCCAGGGTGACATAACCGATCATCATCGCTCTCCTTGCAGCGAGTCGCCACCACTAGAACGTATCATGAACACAGCCGATCGCAAGATCAGATGGGCGCGCAGGCAGCCTCCAGCCAGGCGCGGTCTTCACCCTCGAGCAGCGGCGCCAGCAGCGCCTGGGTGCGCGCGTGATAGTCGTTCCACCACGCCCGCTCGGCCGGGGTCAGCAGGGCAACATCCACCAGTGCGCGGTCGATCGGGACGAAGGTAAGCGTTTCGAACCCGCAGAACGCGCCTTCCGCACCGGCGATCATGCGCTCTTCCACCAGGATCAGGTTCTCGATGCGGATGCCGTATTCGCCCGCCTTGTAATAGCCCGGCTCGTTGGACAGGATCATGCCGGGCAGCAGGCCCTGCCCGGTGCCGGCCTGCGCGCCCGATGCCTTGGCAATGCGCTGCGGCCCTTCATGCACCGCCAGGAAGCTGCCCACGCCATGGCCGGTGCCATGGGCATAATCGAGGCCGGCCGCCCACAGGAACTGGCGGGCAAAGCTGTCGAGCGCGCCACCAGGCGTGCCCTGCGGAAACACCGCCTGGTCCAGCGCGATATGGCCCTTGAGCACGCGGGTAAAGCGGTCCTTGACCTCGGCCGGCGCCTCGCCCGGCCCGATCCACACCGTGCGGGTGATATCGGTAGTGCCATCAAGGTACTGCCCGCCCGAATCGACCAGATAGACGCTGCCCGGCGCGATCGCGCGGTTGGACTGTTCGTCCACGTGATAGTGCGGGATCGCCGCATTGGGGCCGGCGCCCGAAATGGTGTCGAACGACAGGTCCTTGAGCAGGCCGGTCTTCTCCCGCTCGGCATGGAGGCGCGCGGCAGCGGAAAGTTCGGTTTCACCGCCCTTGGGCGCGGTCACCGACAGCCAGTGCAGGAACCGGCTTACCGCCGCGCCATCACGCGCCTGGGCGGCGCGGTGACCGGCCTGTTCCACCGGGTTCTTGCGCGCCTTGGGCAGCACGGTGGGATCGGTGAGCGTGAGAACCCGCGCTTCCGCCCCTTCCAGCGCGCGGAACACGGCCGCGACCGCGCGTTCCGGGTCGACCGCCACGGTCTTGCCCGCCAGCGCCGTCAGTGCCGGCACGAATGCCGCGCGATCCTGTACGCGCACGGCATTGCCCAGGTGCGCCACGAGCGCGGCATCAACCTTTTCGGGCGCAATGAACAGATCGACTGTGCCATCGGCATGGGCCACCACGAACGAGAGCGCCACCGGCGTGCGATCGACATCGGCGCCGCGCATGTTGAGCAACCAGGCCACGCCATCGAGCGCGGTGACCACTGCCGCGTCGGCGCCGTTGTCCGTCAGCCACTGTGCCAGCATGGCGCGCTTTTCAGCGACGCTTTGCCCGGCGTGGGCGTCGGCATGGGGCACGGCCAGCGCCGCCGAGGGCGCGGGCCGGTCCTGCCACACAGCGTCGATGGGATTGCTGTCCACGGCCACCAGGCTGGCGCCCTTGGCTTCCAGCGCCTTGGCCACGCCATCGGCCCAGGGCTTGGCATGCAGCCAGGCATCATAGCCGATCCGCGCGCCGCGCGCCGCATGCTCGCCCAGCCAGGCTGCCGGGCTGGTCTGCGGCACGGACTGGTATTCATAGAGCCGCCCGTCCACCTGCTCGCGCACCTGGATGGTATAGCGCCCATCGACGAAGATCGCCGCGCGATCCTTGAGCACCACCGCCGTGCCGGCCGATCCGCCAAACCCGGTGAGCCAGCCGAGCCGCTGCGCATAGCCGCCGACATATTCGCTCATGTGCTCGTCGGAAATCGGGATGACGAAGCCATCCAGCCCGCGTCGTCCCAGCTCGGCGCGCAGTGCTTCCAGGCGGGCTTCGTGGGTTTGCATCAACATGGCGGGGCGTCCTTGGGCGTAATGGGCAGGTAACTGGTTGGCATTGTAACCACCTGATGCGGCAGACGCCAGAGGCGCGCCTTGCAGGCCGGGCACAGGCACCATAGATGGCGGAGATGACCGCAGCCACCCCTATCGCCGCCCAGCCCCCCGTTGCCGCAAAAAAGCCGCACAGCATCAGCCATCATGGCGTGACGATCACCGACGATTACGCCTGGTTGCGCGATCCCGGCTATCCCGAGGTCAAGGATCCCGAAATCCTCGCGCACCTCGAGGCTGAGAACGCCTGGTTCCAGGCGCATATGGCCCCGCGCCAGCCGCTGATCGACCAGCTCTTTGCCGAAATGCGCGGACGCATCAAGGAAGCGGACAAGTCCGTGCCGCAGAAGGACGGCAACTGGGTCTATTGGATCGAGTACGAGGAGGGCGCGGAATACAAGAAGTGGTGGCGCCGGCCGGTCGACGCGGCCGACGACGGCAGTGCCGACGAGTTGCTTCTCGACGAAGTGGCCCTGGCGCAGGGCCATGACTATTTCCGCCTGGGTGCCATCTCGGTGTCCAACGATGGGCGCCTGCTGGCCTGGTCGGTGGACGATAGCGGCTCGGAACGCTTCACCGCGCGGATCAAGGTGATCGCCAGCGGAGAAATCCTGCCCGACGAAATCCCCGGCACCAATTCAGGCCTGATCTGGGTCAAGGGCGATACGGGGCTGGTCTATAGCCTCGCCAACGAGAACTGGCGCACCGACAATGTGCGCCTGCACTGGCTGGGCCAACCGCTCGACCAGGACGTGGAACTCTACCATGAGGATGACGAAGGCTTTCGCGCCGGCGCCGCGCTTTCCGCCAACGAGAAGTGGCTGATCGTATCGACCGGCGACCATGAAACCAACGAAGTGCGCCTTATCCCGGCCGATGATCCGCTCCAGGCGCCGATCCTGGTGCGTCCGCGCGAAAAGGGCGTGGAATACGATGTGGACCTGCACGGGGAGACGCTGTTCGTCCACACCAACGACACCCACGAGAATTTCCGCCTCGCCACCGCGCCGCTGGCCGACCCTGCCAGCTGGACCACGCTGATCGCCGGCAGCGACGATTTCTATCTCACCGGGTTTGAACTGTTCCGCGATTTCTATGTCGTCGAAGGCCGCGTGCGCGGGCTCGATCGCATCGAGGTGCGCTATTACGACGATCCGGCGCGGATCGAGCCGATCGCCTTTCCCGAGGCGAGCTATGAAGCGAGCCTGGGCGACAACCCGGAATGGGCCACGCAGACGCTGCGCGTGGGCTATGAATCGATGGTCAGCCCGTCTTCGGTCTTTGACTATGACGTGCCCAGCCGCACGCTGACCCGGCTCAAGGTCCAGGAAATCCCGTCGGGCTATGACGCCAGCCGCTATGAGACGGCACGGCTCGATATCCCTGCCCGCGATGGCACGCTGGTGCCGGTCTCGGTGGTGTGGCGCAAGGACCGTCCGGCCGGCGGGCCGCTGCATCTCTATGGCTATGGCGCCTATGGCATTGCCATCGGGCCGGGCTTTTCCACCACGCGCCTCTCGCTGCTCGATCGCGGCATGGCCTATGCCATTGCCCACATTCGCGGCGGCGATGATCTGGGCCGGGGCTGGTACAAGGCCGGCAAGCTGGACGCGCGCACCAACACGTTCAACGACTTCATCGACGTGGCGCGCGGCCTGATCGACCATGACTTTACCACGGCGGGGCGGATTTCGGCCTCGGGCGGTTCCGCCGGCGGCGAGCTGATGGGCGCGGTGATCAACCAGGCGCCCGACCTGTTTGGCGCGGTCGTGGCCGATGTGCCGTTTGTCGACGTGCTCGCCACGATGCTCGACGAAAGCCTGCCGCTCACGCCGGGCGAATGGCCGGAATGGGGCAACCCTATCGACGATGCGGCCGCCTTTCACCTGATCCGGTCCTATTCGCCCTATGACCAGGTCAAGCCGCAGGCCTATCCGCCACTGATGGTCACCGCCGGCCTCAACGATCCACGCGTGACCTATTGGGAGCCGGCCAAGTGGGTCGCGCGCCTGCGCGAGCTGAAGACCGACAGCAATCCGCTGATCTTCAAGACCAACATGGGCGCGGGCCACGGCGGCAAATCCGGCCGCTTTGAAAGCCTCAAGGAAGCGGCCGAGGAATTCGCGTTCCTGCTGACCGAACTGGGCATCGAGGGCTAAAACCAAAGCCGTAGATGAACTCAGTCCATCAGATCCCGTTCGGGCTGAGCTTGGCGCAGCCCTCTGGCAGGGCGCGTCGTGCTGGCGCCCTTCGACAAGCTCAGGGCGAACGGGCGAGGTGTTTTGGGTTTGGCTCCCCTTTCCTCGCGTGTTCGGGCGCAAGCGCAACAAGCCTGCCAGGCTTGCCCCAAACAAAAACCCCCGCTGTCGCCAGCGGGGGTTTTTCATAGCTCCGAGACGGAAAGCCTCAGGCAGCCTGTTCCTTGCCCTTGAGGACCTGGACCGGCTCCTTGCGGCCATCGACCACGTCCTTGTCCACCACCACTTCGGTCACGCCGTCGAGCGTGGGCAGATCGAACATGGTATCGAGCAGCAGGCCTTCGACGATCGAGCGCAGGCCACGCGCGCCGGTCTTGCGCTCGATGGCCTTCTTGGCAATCGCTTCCAGTGCCTCGTCGGTGAAGGTCAGCGTCACGTCTTCGAGTTCAAACAGCTTGGCGTACTGCTTGACCAGCGCGTTCTTGGGTTCGCGCAGGATCTGCACCAGGGCCGCCACATCAAGATCGTTGAGCGTGGCGATGACCGGCAGACGGCCGATGAATTCGGGGATGAGGCCGAACTTCTGAAGATCTTCCGGCTCTGCCTTCTGCAGCAGTTCGCCCACGCGGCGCTTGTCGGGATCGGCGACATGGGCGCCGAAACCGATCGAACGCTTCTGCAGGCGATCGGCGATGATCTTTTCCAGGCCGGCAAAGGCGCCGCCGCAGATGAACAGGATGTTGGTCGTGTCCACCTGCAGGAATTCCTGCTGCGGATGCTTGCGCCCACCCTGCGGCGGCACCGAAGCCGTGGTGCCTTCCATCAGCTTGAGCAGCGCCTGCTGCACGCCTTCGCCCGACACGTCGCGCGTGATCGACGGGTTCTCGGCCTTGCGGCTGATCTTGTCGATCTCGTCGATGTAGACGATGCCGTGCTGGGCCTTCTCGACATTGTAGTCGCTGGCCTGCAGCAGCTTGAGGATGATGTTCTCCACGTCCTCGCCCACATAACCCGCTTCGGTCAGCGTGGTGGCGTCGGCCATGGTGAACGGCACGTCGAACGTCTTGGCGAGCGTCTGGGCCAGCAGCGTCTTGCCCGAGCCGGTGGGGCCAACGAGCAGGATGTTGGACTTCGACAGCTCGATGTCGCCACCCTTGCCGCTGTGCTTCAGGCGCTTGTAGTGATTGTGCACCGCCACCGAGAGCACGCGCTTGGCGCGGTCCTGGCCGATCACATAATCATTGAGCGTCTCGAAGATATCGCGCGGCGTGGGAACGCCACCGTCCTTCTTGCCGGCGATGCCCTGCTTGGTCTCTTCCCGGATGATGTCGTTGCACAGCTCGACACACTCATCGCAGATAAAGACCGTCGGCCCGGCAATGAGCTTGCGCACCTCATGCTGCGATTTGCCGCAGAAGCTGCAGTAGAGCGTGCTTTTAGAGTCCGATCCGGAAAGCTTTGTCATTCTTCAATCCCAGGCGCCCCTCCACGAGGGGCGGGCCCGGCTATCCTACTACCCCAAGGGTATTAATCAACCGGACACGAAACGAGGTGATGGTATCTGCCACGCGGCTCCTTTCGCAACGCTTAAGGAGCCGGGGCAGAAGAGAAAATCAGGCCGAAGGCGCCCCGCCGGTGCCGCTTTCGACGCCGACCTGTTCAGATTGGGGACGCGATTCGAACACCTTGTCGACCAGACCGAAGGCCAGAGCCTCGTCCGCTTCGAGGAAGGTATCGCGGTCCATCGCCTTCTCGACCTCTTCCAGGCTCTTGCCGGTGTACTTCACATAGAGGTCGTTCATGCGCTTCTTGATGCGCAGGATTTCACGGGCCTGGATCTCGATATCCGAAGCCATGCCCTGCGCCCCGCCCGAAGGCTGGTGGATCATGATTCGCGCATGCGGCAGCGCGATGCGCATGCCCGGTTCGCCCGCGGCGAGCAGGAAGCTGCCCATCGAGCAGGCCTGGCCGATGCACACGGTCGACACGCGCGGGCGGATGTACTGCATGGTATCATGGATCGCCATGCCCGCCGTCACCACGCCACCGGGCGAGTTGATGTACATCGAGATGTCCTTCGAGGGATTTTCCGACTCGAGGAACAGAAGCTGGGCGACGATCAGCGACGCCATGTGGTCTTCCACCTGGCCGGTCACGAAGACGATGCGTTCGCGCAGCAGGCGGCTGAAAATGTCGAAGCTGCGTTCGCCACGGCTGGTCTGCTCGACGACGACCGGGACGAGCGCGCCAGTCACCGGATCAGCGTGGAACTTTCCTTGGGCAGAGCTGCTGCCGAACACGTCGAGCATGGGAATCCTCATCTGGTTGCGATGGCCTATGTCGCGTGCCAGCAAAGGATGTTCAAGGGCATTAACCGCGAATGCGCGGGAATGCGTGGATATTGGACCAGATTCGGGCGCCTTTCGCCGCGTGGTCAGACCTGCACCCGCGCCCGCAGGGCTTCGAGTGCAGCCAGTTGCGCTTCCATCGCCCGCAGGCGGGCCTCGGTTCGGGCCACCCGCTCGCGCAACTCGCGGCTGCGCCTGCTACCTGGCAGCAGCCGTGCCAGGAATCGACCCGCGTCGCCCAGACTGGCGGCCATGGCATCGAGCAGGCCCTGGCGCGGCACGACCGGCGCGCGGTGGCGCGGCAGGGGGCTGCGATCATCGGGCGCAACCCAGTGCACGCCAGGCGGCGAAGGCTGCAGCAGTGGCGGCGCGGCATGCATCTCGGCCGGCGGCGCACAAGCGGCCGCGACTTCACGTGTGGTAGCCGCGGAACGGCGCGCGTGTTCGGCGGCGATCATCGCGCGGCGCTGCGCCTTGCGCGCGGTGCGGGTGCCCGGACGGGGCGGCAGATCGCGATGCGGCGCCTTGCGCGGCGGCTCTTGGCGACGCGAATCGTGACCTGGCCGATCACGATCGGGCTGCCCTTGCGGTATGGTGGCCGGCCCGCGCGGCGCGATGAACGGCGCGCGCAGCGGCGGCGTGGCGGGCAGTGCGGGCGGAATCATCCCCGCCGGCCAGGCCGCCGTGGTGATGATCGCGCCACGATGGGGCGGCAGGATGAGATCGGACGGAAAGGCCGGCGTGGCAGCCTGGGCCAGCAGGAATGGCCGGGTAAAATCGGCCTTGGCCCGCTTGCTGGCGGCCTTGGCGGCAGGCGGACTGACTGCTGGCGGACCGGCAGTTGGCGGAACGGCAGATGAAACTGGCGCCTTGGCCGGCACACGCTGGCCGGATCGAGCGCCCTTGCGATTGCGCACGGTATGCATCGGCAGATCCCCCCGGGTTCCGATGTGACCGATTCTCTCATGCCAGGAATCACCGCGCCAATCCGCATGATGCCTGAGGGCAAACACCTAAAAGCAAACGGGGCGCCACCGTTGCCGGCAGCGCCCCATTTTTGTTTCTTGATCAGGCCGTGTGGCGCTGGATCAGGCGTCTTCGCCTTCGGCGGTCGCCTTCTTGGCGGCCTTCTTCTTGGCGGGCTTGGCTTCGCCTTCAGCGGCGGGTTCCGCCTCGGCGTCGGCCGCAGCCTTCTTCTTGGCCGGAGCCTTCTTGGCGGGCTTGGCCTCTTCGGCTTCGCCAGCCGCTTCGGTTTCGGCTTCGGCCTTCTTGGCCGCCTTCTTCTTGGCGGGCTTGGCTTCGGCCGGAGCGGCAGCGGCGCCTTCCTCGGCTTCAATCGCGGCCTGGAGCTCTTCGCGGGTCACTTCGCGCTCGCTGACTTCGGCCTTGTCGAACAGGAAGTCGACGACCTTGTCTTCATAGAGCGGGGCGCGCAGCTGGGCAGCGGCCAGGGGCTCGGAGCGCACATAGTCGATGAAGCGCTGACGATCCTGTTCGCGGTACTGCTGGGCCGCCTGGCGGATCAGCATTTCCATTTCCTGCGCAGTGACCACCACACCGTTGGCCTGGCCGATTTCCGACAGGAGCAGGCCCAGACGCACGCGACGCTCGGCGATCTTGCGGTAATCGTCCTTCTCGGCTTCGATTTCCTTGAGCGCTTCCTCGGGGTTTTCCTCGTTCTGCGCTTCCTGGGTCAGCTGCTGCCAGATCTGCTCGAATTCGGCTTCCACCATCGAGGGCGGCACGTCGAAGTCATGGCCGGCAGCCAGCTGGTCGAGCAGGGCGCGCTTCATCTGGGTGCGGGTCAGGCCGGCAGTTTCCTGCTCCAGCTGGCCCTTGAGCAGGCCACGCAGCTGTTCCAGGCTTTCCAGGCCCAGCGCCTTGGCGAAATCGTCGTCAGCAACGAATTCACCCGGATTCTTCACCGCCTTGACCGTGATGTCAAAGGTGGTTTCCTTGCCGGCCAGGTTGGCGGCGGGATAGTCCTCGGGGAAGGTCACGGTAATGACCTTTTCGTCGCCGGCCTTGGCGCCAACGAGCTGTTCCTCGAAACCGGGGATGAAGCGGCCAGCGCCGATTTCCAGCGCCTGGTCTTCAGCCGCGCCACCTTCGAAGGGTTCGCCGTCCAGCTTGCCGAGGAAGTCGATGATCAGCTGGTCGCCGTCCTTGGCTTCCGCGCCTTCGGCAGCGTCGCTGAACTTCTTCTGGCCGGCGGCGATGCGGTTCACCGCTTCGTCCACCTGGTCTTCGGTCACGGGCACGACCAGCTTGTCGAGCTTGAGCCCATCGAGCGCGGGCGCTTCGACCTTGGGCAGCACTTCGAGGCTGACGGTCAGCTTTGCGTCCTGGCCTTCTTCATAGCCTTCGCCCAGCGACACGTCCGGCTGCATCGCGGGACGCAGCTGGTGGTCGGCCACCAGCTTGTCCATCGCTTCGCGAATCGTGGTCTGCAGGGCTTCCTGGTGCAGGGCCGGGCCGTGCATCTTCTTGACCAGGTTGGCCGGCACCTTGCCCGGGCGGAAGCCCGGCATGCGCACCTGGGGGGCGATCTTCTTGATTTCACCTTCCACGCGCGCGGCAATGTCCGCCGCCGGAATGGTCACGACGTAGGCGCGCTTCAGGCCCTCGTTGCTGGTTTCGACGATCTGCATCCTGATCCAACTTTCTCGACTGACGCCGTGACAGGCGCCTCAAAATCCGTGCAAAGCCGGGGGGTGAACCCTGGTGCGGGCGAAGGGACTCGAACCCCCACATCTTGCGATACTGGAACCTAAATCCAGCGCGTCTACCAGTTCCGCCACGCCCGCATCCGGCAAAAAGCGAGCGGTGCCCCTATCGCAGCCGGGTGAAAAGCACAAGCCCGGCGCGCTTTCCCCCTGGAACAAGCGCGCCCACGCGGGGAACAAGCACCCTGGCGCGCGGTTGCCCGTTCATGCCCGCGCGATTTTCGCGTGGCAAAGGTCCGGCAAAACAGACCGGTCGCAAGGAGCATCTGCCATGGCCAGCACACCCCCGCCCGATCGCATCGACCCGCAATCGCCGCCCGACGTTCCGCCGGCGATCACCCCGCAGGAAACCCCCGAACCGGCGCCCAGCGAAACCCCGCCGGTAACACCCGACCGGATCGACCCGATCAGCCCGGACGAATTCCCCGCGCCCGACTGACCGGCTTTCCAGCAGGCGTTCAGAGCAGCTTGCCCAGCAAGGCCAGCCATGACGCCTGCGCCACCAGGCCCTGGGCTGCGGGCGGCGGCGCCATGGCCGCGGTGCCGCCGCATTCCAGGCAATAGACTTGCGCACCTGCGGTGCTGTTGAGCCGGCCCAGATCGGCCAGCACGCGCCAACCCAGTGCCTGCTGCCGCTGGGCGAGCAGCCCGGTGACATCGCCCGCCGCGCGGCTATCGGTGCTGCCATCATCGCCCATCAGGCCCGACAGGAAGCCTTGCCAGCCCCCGGGATTGCTGCCCAAAAATTCGGCGTGCCAGCTTTCCGCCTTGGCGGCCTTGGCCGCCCAGGCCACGGCATCTTCCAGTTCACCGAATTGATCGACCAGGCCGATCTGGCGCGCGGTGCCACCATCCCACACCCGGCCCTGCGCGATCTTGTCGATGTCCTGCGGGCTCTTGTGCCGGGCATCGGCCACCAGGCGCAGGAACCGCGCGTAATAGCTTTCTACCGAAGCCTGCGAGAGCGCCTCGAACTGCGGGCTGAGGCCGCCAACCACATCGGGCTGGCCCGAGAGCGGCGTGGTGCGCACACCGTCCGCGGTCACGCCATAGCTCGCCAGCGTGTCCTCAAAGCTCGGGATAACGGCAAATACGCCGATCGAACCAGTGATCGTCGCCGGTTCGGCAAACACCCGCTGCGCCGGGGTGGAGACCCAATAGCCCCCGCTTGCCGCAAGGTTGGCCATCGAGACCGCGACCGGCAGCCCCTTGGCGCGGGCCCGGGCAATCGCCGCACGGATGCGCTCTGCTGCCGTGACCGAGCCGCCGGGCGAATCCACCCGCACCACCAGCGCGGCGTAGTTGCCGCTGGCCACGGCCTGGTCGATCAGGTTGGCAATGCGCGTGCCGCCAGCCGAGCCCGGCCCGGCATCGCCATCGACGATCGTGCCGGCCACGGTGACCACGGCAATCGCCTTGCCAGTCGTCGGGGCGGGCTTGTCGGCGAGATATTGCGCCAGGGTAGAGCCCTTGTAGCCGCCCTCGCCCGCCGCCGGATCATGGCCGACCAGGTCGCCCACGCGCTTGCCGAAGGCGATCTTGTCACCCACCTTGTCGACCAGCCCGGCCTTGACCGCGGCCTGGGCCATGTCGCCACCGCTCTGCGCCAGCCATTGCGCCGGATCACGCGTGACCAAGTCGATATTGGCCTTGGGCCGCGCCTTGGTCACTTCCGCCTTCCAAGCCGACCACAGCGCGCCATAGATCGCGGAGAGGTTCTCCTTGGCCTCGGGTGAGGCATCGCTGCGGGCATAGGGTTCCACCGCAGACTTGTAGGTGCCCACCTTGAAGATGTGCGCCTTGACCTTGAAGCGGTCCATCAAGGCCTTGTAATAGAGTTGCGAACCGCCTGGCCCGGTGACCACTGCCCCGCCGATCGGATCGACCCATGCCTCGCTGGCGTGGGCCGCCAGCTGCACCGCATCGTCGGTATAGAGCAGCGCGCGCACCAGCACCGGCTTATGCGCGGCGCGCACCTTGTCCATCGCCGCGCCGATTCGGCTCATGTGCACCTGACGGCCGCCGGTGAACTGCTCCAGATCGATCACCACGGCCTTGATGCGGCTGTCATCGGCCGCCGTCTCGATTGCGCGGGCCACGTCGCGAGCCTGGAATTCGTGGGCGGGCGCCTCTCCCGACAGCAGCAGCTGCGCCGGTGCCAGCGCGCTGCGTTCTTCCACCACGCTGCCGTCCAGCGTGATGGTCAGGGCGCCATCGCGGACCTGGCCGGGCGTGGGCCGCAGCGTCAGCGCGGCATAGAGCGCCCAGAAGAACAGCAGGAGGAACAGGAGGACAAGGCCATCCTTGATCGCGACGAGGACTTTCCAGACCGAGCGGGCAAATTTCATGGGGGATATCTAGCCAGCCGGCGCGGCCCGCGCCAGTCGAAACACTTGTCGGGAAGGCCGCGCAGGTCTAGGGCGTGGTCTTCGATGCACCCATCGAGCCAATCCCCCTCGTCAGCCAGCCCGGCGCGCAGCTATCCTGCGGGCGGCCTTGCCTTTCCCCACCGCGATCTGACCGGAATCGGCCAGCTTGCCCGGCACGAGATCCTCTACCTGCTGGACGAGGCGGAGCAGTGGGTGGAACTCAACCGGCAGTCGCAAAAGCGGGCCGACCTGCTTTCGGGCCTGACCATCATCAACGCCTTTTTCGAAAACAGCACGCGCACGCTGCTGTCGTTCGAAATCGCCGGCAAGCGGCTGGGCGCCGACGTGGTCAACATGCACGCGGCCACGTCCAGCGTGAAGAAGGGCGAAACGCTGATCGACACGGCGATGACGCTCAACGCCATGCGGGCAGACGCCATCGTCATCCGACATGCCAGCTCGGGCGCGGTGCGGCTGATTGCCGAAAAGGTCGATTGCCCGGTGCTCAATGCGGGTGATGGCCAGCACGAGCATCCTACACAGGCGCTGCTCGATGCGCTGACCATCCGCCATGCGCTGGGCCTGCCCAAAGGCAGCGATCTCAACGGTCTGCGCGTGACGATCTGCGGCGATATCCTGCACAGCCGGGTGGCGCGGTCCAACATCCTCTCGCTGACCGCGCTGGGTTGCGAGGTCAGCGTTTGCGCCCCGCCCGCGCTGATGCCGGCCGAAATCGAGGTGATGGGCGTCAAGGTATTCCACGATTTCGACGCTGCGCTCAAAGGCGCGCAAGTGGTGATGATGCTGCGCCTGCAGATGGAGCGCATGCAGGGCCAGTTCATCCCCTCCCCGCGCGAATATCGCCACCTCTATGGTCTGTCGCTCGATCGCCTGGCCCAGGCCGAGGCGGGCGCGCTGGTCATGCATCCCGGACCGATGAACCGGGGGATCGAAATCGACAGCCAGGTGGCCGATCATGTCGAACGCAGCCTGATCACCCGCCAGGTGGAAAGCGGCGTGGCGATCCGCATGGCCTGTCTGGAAGTGCTCACACGGCGCGCCCGGCAATTGCCCGGCTGGGAACCGCTGGGCGGAGAAAACGCATGACGCCGCAATCGCTTGTCATCACCAATGGGCGCCTGGTCCTGCCCACCGGAGAGCCGGTGGCCGCCGACCTGCGCTGCCAGGGCGGGCGCATCGTGGCGCTCGGTGCCGAGGCCGTGGCCCAGGATGGCGATGCCGTGTTCGATGCGCGCGGCGCGCTGGTTGCGCCGGGCCTGGTCGATCTGGGCGTGTTCGCGATCGACAAGCCGGCGTTTCATTTTGGCGGAATTACCCGCGCCGCGCTGATGCCGGATCAGGGCCCGCCGCTCGATCACCCGGCGCGGGTGCGGTTTGCCGCGCAATCGGGCAAGCCCGATTTCTGGGTCCACCCCCTCGCCGCCGCGACCCGCGGGCTTGAAGGTGCCGAACTTGCCGAACTGGCGCTGATGCGTGATGCCGGGGCGCGCGCGGTCAGCACCGGTCGCCGCTGGATCGCCGATTCGGGCGTGATGCTGCGGCTCCTGTCCTACTGCGCGATGCTCGACCTTGTCGTGGTGACCCATGCCGAGGACGATGGCATCACCGGCCATGCCGTGGCCACCGCCGGCGAAGTGGCGACGCGGCTGGGCCTGCCCTCTGCCCCGGCCGAGGCGGAAAGCCTGGCTGTGGCGCGCGATATCGCGCTGGCCGAAATGACCGGCGCGCGCCTGCACATCCGCCAGGTGACCACCGCCAAGGCGCTCGATCTGGTGCGCGCCGCCAAGCTGCGCGGCGTGCAGGTGACGGCGGGCGTTACCCCGGCCCACTTCATGTTGTCGGACCTCGAACTGGTCGATTTCCGCACGTTTTGCCGTTTTTCTCCACCGCTGCGTGCCGATGCCGATCGCAAGGCCGTGATCGCGGCCATCGGCGATGGCACGATCGACGTGATCGCCTCGGGCCACGACCCGCGCGGGCCGGAAGACAAGCGCCTGCCCTTTACCGATGCCGAGCCGGGCATGGCAGGCGCAGAAACCCTGCTGCCGCTGACGCTGACCCTGGTGCGCGACGGCGTGATCGACATGGCCCGCGCCTTTGCCCTGCTGGCCGGCAATCCCGCCGCGCTGCTCGGCGTCAACGCCGGGCGCCTGGCGGTGGGCGCAGAGGCCGATCTGGCGGTGATCCATCCCACCCGGCCCTGGGTGGTCAATTCCGACAAGATGGCCGCAAGTGCTGGCAACACCCCGTTCGACCGCCGCCCGGTCGAAGGGCGCGTGCTGGCGCTGTGGAAAGGCGGCGCCCGGATCGATTAGGGCGGCCGCACGCCCACAACTTTTGCATATTCCTCTTTCATGGCCTCGGCAGCGGGGCTGCAGCGCCAGAAAAGGTTCGCATCATGTCGAAAGTTCCAGTCCTTGTTACCGGCGGTGCAGGCTATATCGGCAGCCACGCCGTGCTGGCCCTCAAGGATGCCGGCTGGCCGGTTACGGTGATCGACAATCTGGTAACCGGATTTCGCTTTGCCATTCCCGATGGCGTGGCGTTCTACCAGGGCGACATTGCCGATCAGGACCTGCTGGCCCGCATCATCGCCGAACAGAACATCGGCGCGATCATGCACTTTGCCGGCTCGATCATCGTGCCGGAATCCGTCAGCGATCCGCTCAAGTACTACCACAACAACACGGCCAAGACCCGCAGCCTGATCGAGGCGGCGGTGACCGGCGGCGTGAAGCATTTCATCTTCTCCTCCACCGCCGCCACCTATGGCGTGCCCGAAGTGTCGCCGGTGACCGAGGACAGCGCCAAGCAGCCGATCAATCCCTATGGCATGTCCAAGCTGATGAGCGAGATCATGCTGGCCGACACGGCGCGCGCGCATCCGCTCAACTTCTGCGTGCTGCGCTATTTCAACGTTGCCGGCGCCGATCCGCAGGCGCGCACCGGCCAGTCGACCGCCGGGGCCACGCATCTCATCAAGGTGGCGGTGGAAGCGGCCCTGGGCAAGCGTGAGAGCGTTGGCGTATTCGGCACCGACTTTGCCACGCCCGATGGCACCGGCGTGCGCGATTACATCCACGTCTCCGACCTTGCCAATGCGCATGTCCTGGCGCTCGATGCGCTGATCGCCGATCCGGCCCGCTCGCTTACCATGAACTGCGGCTATGGCCGGGGCTTCTCGGTGCTGGAGGTGCTCGACGCGGTGGACCGGGTGACCAACCGCAAGATCAACCGCGTGCTGCAGGGCCGCCGCGCCGGCGATCCCGACTCGCTGATTTCCGACAACAGCCGCATCAAGGCGACGCTGCCCTGGGTGCCGCGTTATGCCGATCTCGACACCATCATTGCCCATGCCATTGCCTGGGAACGCAAGCTGACCGAGATTCGCGGCGAAAACTCGGCCGGCTGACCGGAAACGTAGTGAAGCTGCGCGCGCTCAATCGCTGCGCGCAGCTGCCACGGCTTGCGCCGCCAGCCACAGGCGAATCGCCCCGGCGAGGCCGGGCGGCGTCGGGCTGGCGATGCGTTCGGCATCGATTCGCGCGACCAGCGCATTGAGCGGCAGGCCTTCAGCCTCTGCCGCGCGGCGCAGCCAATCCCAGAACAGCGGTTCCAGGCTGATCGAGGTCTTGTGCCCGGCGATTTCGACCGAGCGCTTGACCGGGGGATGATAGGGACTGGTCATGCCGCAGGTGACGGGCGGCACGCGCGGTGCCGCCCGCCAAACATCAGTACATGTGCTGGCCACCATTGATCGACATCGTCGATCCGGTAACGAAGCCGCCCTCTTCCGAAGTCAGGAAGGCAACGCCACGCGCAATTTCGCTGGCCTGGCCAAGGCGGCCGGTGGGAATGCGGGCAACGATCTTTTCCAGCACAGCGGGCGGCACCGCCGCGACCATGTCGGTATCGATATAGCCCGGCGCGATGGCATTAACCGTCACACCATACTTGGCGCCTTCCTGGGCCAGGGCCTTGGTAAAGCCATGAATGCCGGATTTGGCTGCGGCATAGTTGACCTGGCCATACTGGCCGGCCTGGCCATTGATCGAGCCGATGTTGACGATACGGCCCCAACCACGATCGCGCATGCCCTGGAACGTGGCCTTGGCCATGTTGAAGCAACCGCCCAGGTTGATGCGCATGACCTCGTTCCAGTCATCGAAGCTCATCTTGTGCAGCACGCCATCGCGGGTGATGCCGGCGTTGTTGACCACGATGTCGATCGCGCCCACTTCGGCCGCCACGCGGGCGCAGCCTTCCATCGTCGCTTCGTGATCGCCCACGTCCCAACGGTAGGCCTTGATTCCGGTCCGTTCGGTAAAGGCCTTGGCCTTTTCCTCGTTGCCCGCATAATTCGCAACGACGGTTCGTCCCTGTTCCTGCAAGGCAAGGCAGATCGCTTCGCCGATACCCCGGGTTCCGCCCGTTACGATGGCCACTCGCGTCATTCTTGTACTCCCGTACTTCACCAGCTTGGAGAGCGGCTAGGCTAGGGTGATGACACCCGCGCGACAAGCCGGCTTGCGTCCAAACCGATAAATTTCTTCGACGAATATCGATAAGCAATGGCGCAGGATTGAGGCAGTGATGCTGCGGCCGGCAAACGCAGCAAATGCGCCTGCTCGCCCCATGCGGACCGCGGCCACGCGCAGGATGGTGCTGGCCCAGCTTGCAACAAAAAGGCCCGCCGAAGCGAGCCTGTTGTTCCACCGAAATGGAGAAGATCGCGGGGGCAATGCGGCGATCAGAAGCGGAACTGCGTTCCGAGGTAAACCGCTTGGCTGTCCTGGCGCGCATCGGTCAGCGGATGCAGGCGATCGCGGTCCGAGGAGTAGCGAACACCCGCAGTCACATCGAGATTGCGGGTCAGGCGATAGCTGCCGCCGAAATCGACCTGGTAATCGCCCTGGGTTTCCAGCGTGCGCGGGGCGCGGCCGGCGCGCTCCTTCTCGTCCAGCGCGATGCGCGGCGCGAGACGGCCAGTGCTGCCCGTGGTGGCAGCGGCCGACGGCGTGGCCACGGCAAAGTGATTGAGATCGGGCATGTCGAGGCGCTGCGTATCACGGTCGAAGCCGTCGCCGGTGCCAAGACCGCTGGTCACGGCAAAGCTTTGGTAGCCGCGCGCCATGCCCAGGTTGAAGGCATTGGGCACGATGCGCAGCGGGGTGCCGTTGCCGGCAGCGCCGCCAATGTTGCCGAGCACGCCACGCACCGAGATCGCCCGGGCAACTTCCGGGTTGACCCGCACCGCCACGGTGATGGCGCGGTCCGCACGCGAATCTGCGCCGGCCGGGGTGAAGCGGAACATATGGCTGTTGCCAAGGCCACGCACGGTGATCGCGGCAGCCAGCTTGGGATCGCCCGAAGCCGGGGTGAACGAACCGATGCCGCCGCGCGCCGCCAGGCTGACCTGGGCAAGCGGCTTGAACGAGCCGGTGACGGCACTGCTGACCGTGGGGGCGATGACCAGGCCAGCGGCAATGCAGGTGGCGGCGAGCAGCGGCGCCCGCAGCGCGCGCGGCAGCACGGAACGGCGCAAGCCCTGCGCGTTCGCCTTTTTGCTGCCCCTGCCGCTCATGTTCCTGCCTGCTTCCTGTCTTTGGTCGTTGCGAATCACATTATGCATCATGCGATCGATGTGGCCGGTAAAACGACGCTAACATGACGAAGGCATGACACTCCACTTCGATGTACTCCTTCGCCCCGGTGATTTCCAGATTGGAAACGTCGGAACCGCCAAGGATTTCCCGCGCTGTGGCCAAGTGGTGACACCAATGCCGGACCACCTGCCCAAACACCACGGATTGCGGGCCAAAGTGCATCCACCCACGCTTGCTGCAATCGGTTTTGGTTGCCCGGTCATTCACCACGCGTTCACCGCCGCAACCGCTTCAACCGTCAGTGCTCCACGCCCTTGTACGCCGGGGATTTGCCAGCTCAGATGAAACAATGCGCGTGTCCTGGCAACGCGGCTTGCCGGGCAGCGTACCAGGGTGATAGAGGCGTGGCCAAAGCAACCGTGCGAGGCCACGGAAAATTTTTCTCTGCCGTGCGCCAGCACGGTTTTATCATCGCCGCGGGGATGACCGCCGCTGCGCCAGACAGGACAGGATTGACGTGACGATCAGCGCCATCGCCCGCCACAACACCACCGCGGCCTCTGACACTGCACCGGCTGATGCCGCCGGCCAGATCCGTGGCGCCAGCCGGACGATCGGCCGCGCGCTTGCCGTCGGCATCCTGGCCGTGGCGATTGCCGGCTGCGCAAGCCATGGCCACAAGAAGCTCGGCAAGCTCGAGCGCATGCGCACTGACATGGCGTCGAGCAAAGTGACCACGATCGGCGTGAATGCCTACCTGTGGCGCGCCACCCTCGATTCGCTGTCGTTCATGCCGCTGCTGCAGACCGACAGCAACGGCGGCGTGATCGTCACCGACTGGTACACCAGCCCGCGCAACCCGGGCGAACGCATCAAGGTGACCGTGTCGATCCTCGACCAGGATCTGCGCGCCGACGCTCTGCGCGTCGCAGCGAGCCGCCAGGTCTCCCAGAACGGTGTGTGGGTCGATGCGCCGGTCCAGGCCGCCACCGTCCAGAAGCTGGAAGACGTCATCCTGACCAAGGCGCGCGACCTGCGCCGCCAGGCGCTGCCTTCGGGCATCAACTGACCGACCCCACCCGTATCGACCGAAACGGTGGCACGCCCGGCAGCGGCACGCGCTTGCGATAAGGCGTGCCGCTTCCTAAAGAGCGCGCCATGACTTCCGCCCCGTCTTCAGAACCCACCCGTTTCGATTCCGCAACCGCCGATCTGCGCTGGCAGAAGGCGTGGGACGATGCCCAGTCCTTCCGCGCCGACGATACGAGCGCGAAGCCGCGCAGCTATGTGCTCGAGATGTTCCCCTATCCGTCGGGGCGCATCCACATCGGCCACGTGCGCAACTATACCATGGGTGACGTGCTGGCGCGCTACAAGCGCATGATCGGGCACGAAGTCTTGCATCCCATGGGCTGGGACGCGTTCGGCATGCCGGCGGAAAACGCCGCCATGGAAAAGGGCGTGCATCCGGGCGGCTGGACGCGCGAAAACATCGCCAACATGAAGGCGCAATTGAAGCGCCTGGGCTTTGCGCTCGACTGGAGCCGCGAAATCGCCACGTGCGAGCCGGAATATTACGGGCATGAACAGGCCCTGTTCCTCGATCTCTATGCGGCAGGCCTGGTCTATCGCAAGGAATCGGCGGTCAACTGGGACCCGATCGACCACACCGTGCTCGCCAACGAGCAGGTGATCGACGGGCGCGGCTGGCGCAGCGGCGCGCTGGTCGAAAAGCGCAAGCTGAACCAGTGGTTCCTGAAGATTACGGACTTCGCCGACGAACTGCTCGAGGGGCTGTCCACCCTCGACAAGTGGCCGGAAAAGGTGCGGCTGATGCAGGAAAACTGGATCGGCAAGAGCCAGGGCCTGCAATTCGCGTTCGACCTGTCGAACGGGGACAGCCTGGAGGTCTATACCACCCGCCCCGACACGATCTTTGGCGCCAGCTTCGTCGCCGTGGCCGCCGATCATCCGGTGGCGCAGGGCGTGGCCGCCGGCAATCCTGCTGCGCAGGATTTCATCGCCCTGTGCAAGCAGGGCGGCACCACTGCGGCCGAGCTGGAAACGGCGGAAAAGCTGGGCTTTGACACCGGCATCACCGCGCGCCATCCGCTCACCGGGGCGGCGCTGCCGGTCTACATCGCCAACTTCGTGCTGATGGATTATGGCACCGGCGCGATCATGGCCGTGCCCGGACACGACCAGCGCGACTTCGATTTCGCCACCAAGTATGGCCTGCCGATCCTGCGCGTGGTCGCCACCGATCCCGCCGACGCCGACAAGCCGTTTGGCGCCGAAGCCGAGGCCGGCGATGGCGTGCTGGTCAACTCGCAGTTCCTCGACGGGATGAGCGTGGCGCAGGCCAAGAAGGCCGTGATCGACCGCGCCCAGGGCGAAGGCTGGGGCCAGGGCCAGACCGTATGGCGCCTGCGTGATTGGGGCGTGAGCCGCCAGCGCTATTGGGGCACGCCGATCCCCTTCGTGCACTGCGAAGTGTGCGGCGTGGTGCCGGTGCCCAAGAAGCAGTTGCCGGTGACCCTGCCCGACGACGTGGATTTCTCGGTGCCGGGCAATCCGCTCGACCGCCATCCCACCTGGAAGCATGTGCCCTGCCCGCAGTGCGGCCACGCGGCGCGGCGCGAGACCGACACGCTCGACACCTTCGTCGACAGCTCGTGGTATTTCCTGCGCTTTGCCAGCCAGCCGGCCGATCGCCCGTTCGATCCCGACGTGATCAAGCAGTGGCTGCCGGTGGAACAATATATCGGCGGCATCGAGCATGCGATTCTGCACCTGCTCTATGCCCGGTTCTGGACGCGCGCCCTCGCCCGCATCGGCAAGATCGAAGTGACCGAGCCGTTCGGCAGCCTGTTCACCCAGGGCATGGTCACGCACGAGACCTATTCGCGCGTCGATCCCGCCAATGGCCAGCCGATCTGGCACGCACCGGGCGAGGTGGAGCGCACCGGCGACGGGGCAACGCTCAAGGCCGATGGCCAGCCGGTGGAAATCGGCCGCGTCATCAAGATGTCGAAGTCCAAGAAGAACGTGGTGGACCCCGACGATATCGTGGCCCGCTATGGCGCCGACGCGATCCGCTGGTTCATGCTGTCAGACAGCCCGCCCGAGCGTGACCTGCCTTGGTCGGAAGCCGGAATCGAGGGCTGCGCGCGCTTCGTGCAGCGGTTGTGGCGCCTGTTTGCCCAGGCCGATGCCAGCGCCACGGGCGAGGACAAGGCGCTCGATCGCAAGGTCCACCAGACGGTGCATGCCGTCGCGCTGGATATCGAGGCACTCGGCTTCAACAAGGCCGTTGCGCGCATCTATGAGCTGACCGGCGCCACCGAAAAAGCTGCGCCCTCGGCCAGCCGCACCCAGGCGATCCGCACGCTGCTGCTGCTCGTGGCGCCGATGATGCCGCATCTGGCCGAAGAAGCCTTTGCCACGCACGGCAGCGGCCTGGTGGCCGACGCCGCCTGGCCGACGGTCGATCCGGCCCTGCTGGTCGACGACGAAGTGACCGTCGCCGTTCAGGTCAAGGGCAAGCTGCGTGATACGCTAACCGTCGCCAAGGGCACCGCGCGCGAGGAACTGGAAGCCCTTGCGCTGGCATCCGACAAGGTGCAGCGTGCACTCGACGGGGCAGCTGTGAAGAAGGTGATCGTGGTGCCCGATCGATTGGTGAACCTTGTTGTCTAAGTCCCGCATCACGCTCTGTATGGCCTTGTTCTGCCTGCCGCTGGCCGGCTGCGGGTTGCAGCCGATGTATGCCGGCGGCGGATCGGGCGCCGTGGCGCGGGCGGTGTCTGCGGTGGACGTGGCACCGATCGCCGGCAAGTCTGGCTGGCTGGTGCGCCACGCCCTCACCGACCGGCTGGGCAGCGGGGGCAAGCAGCCGCAGTACCGCCTCGACGTGCGCCTTGACGAAAAGCTTCAGGGCTTGGGCCAGCTGTCGGACGACACCATCACGCGCGAACGGCGCACCATGCGTGCGCGCTATCAGCTGGTCGATCTGGGCAACGGGGCAGTCGTGCTCGATGCCACGGCATCGGCCGACGCCGGGCTTGACGTGGTATCGAGCGAGTATTCCGTGATCGCGGCAGAACAGACCGCGCAGGAAAACCTCTCGCGCGAGATTGCCGACCAGATCATCACCCGCGTCGCCACCCGGCTGCGCGAAAAGACCCAGGGCACTGCGCCTGTCGCCGTGCCTGCCGCCCCCGCGCCTTCGCCCTCTCCTGCCCCCGGCCAATAGGCCGATCGCCGTGAAGGTTACGCAAAAGACCTTTGCCGGCGCGGCTGCCCGCGCCGCGCAGGATTGCCGGATCTTCTATTTCTGCGGCCCCGACGAAGCCGGGGCAGCCGATGCCGCCGCTCGCATCGCCGGCCTCCTGGGCGAGGCGGAGCGGGTGGAACTGGCCGGGGCGGAACTGCGCCGCGATCCTGTACGCCTGGCCGACGAAGCGCGCTCGGTTTCCCTGTTTGGTGACCGCCGCCAGATCCACGTGCGCACCGCCGGCGATGAAGTGTTCGATGCCGTCGAAACCCTGCTGGCTAGCCCGGTAGACGGCTGGCCGGTGCTGATCGTTGCCAGCGCGGCCACCGACAAGTCACGCGTAGCCAAGTTGCTGGGCGATCGCGGTGATACCCTGGTCGGCATGTTCCATCCGCCCGATCTGCGTTCGGTCGTCGATGCCGTGCGCGACATGGCCGGCGCGGCCGGCTTGCGCATGACCGGAGACCTCGCCGAGCGCATCGCCCGCGCCACCGCGCTCGATACCCGGATGGCGCGCAGCGAGGTGGAAAAGCTGGCGCTCTATCTCGATGCCAGCCCGCAATCGCCGCGCACGGCCGACGCCGCCGCGCTTGATGCCATCGGCGCATCGACCGAAGACGATGGCATGATGCCGGTGGTCAATGCGGTGCTGTCTGGCGACAGCCGTCGAGTCGGCTCCGAACTGGCGCGCGCGCGGGAAATGGGAATTAACCCCGTCGGTTTGCTGCTTGCGTTCGAACGACGGGCCGCACAACTGGCGCAACTTTGCGGGCGCATGGGAAGCTGCAGCGATATCAATAGTTTCCTGGAACAGGAAATGGCCGCGCGGCGAGTTTTCTTTCGGGACAAACCCGATCTGGCAAATCAGCTCAAGCGCTGGCGGGGGCGCCGCCTGGAACGCCTGCTGGAACGGCTGATTTCCTTGCATCGCAGCCTTCTAGCTGACAGTCGCAACGCGGATCTGGCGCTTTGGCAGGCCCTGGCGGAAATTGCGCGGGCTGCAGCGCGCTGAACTGGTCGGATCGTCGCTATAGGTGCCGCTGGAGAACCGTGCTAAGCATAAATACTTGCCATTGTGGGGTAAGCCTGTAGATATTGCAGCGCAACAAAGACCTTTTCGGACGCAGTGTCGGCCACGATTCGGCCGGTTAGGGCGTAATGGCCTTACCTGCGCCCATAAACGACGGCTGCTTCATGGCGGCAGCGGCATCAAAGGACAGTGAGACCGGCAATGACCACGCTAGATCTCCCGGCCCAGACGGCGCAAGCCAGTTATAGCGAGCAGCGTTCTACCAATCCGGCACGCATCAAGCTGCCGCTTGCTGCCTCACTCGAGCATCGGCGCCTACAGTGCTATTTGATGCTCATCCTGCTCGACGCGCTGATGATCGTGGCCGCGATGCTGGGCGCCAGCGAAGCAAAATATGGCATGACGCCGGCCTTCGAAGTGCGGCAACTTGGCCTTTTGTTGCCTTTCTATGCTATCGCGGGGTTGGCTTTCGACGCTTATTCGCTGTCCGCACTTACCTCGTCGCGCTTCAGCCGTCACCGTGCGTTTTTCTCGCTGCTTGCAGCGTTTACAATGCTGATCTTCATTGCCTTTTTCGCCAAGGTCTCCGATCAGATCTCTCGCGTATCCACCGGCATCAGTTTTCTCGCCTGCGCATTCGCGCTCATCCTGGGACGCACTGCGATGCAACCGCTCATTCGCAAGATGTGCGGGCCCACTGCGCAAAACGTCCTCATTCTCGATGATGGTGGATTGCCCGTCCGCGTTCCTCATGCGTGGCATGTTGACGCTCGCCAGCACCGCTTAGTTCCTAATCGCAACGATCCGCACATGCTCGATCGTCTGGCCATGTTCATGACCAATATGGACCGCGTGCTGGTGAGCTGCCCGCCAGAACGGCAGATGGAATGGGCCATGGTGCTCAAGGGCGCCAACATTACCGGTGAGCTAATCGACGAAACGGTAGTGGCCATGGGCGTACTCGGTGCACGCCGCGTTGATGACACTGGCTCTCTAGTAGTATCGGCAGGGCCGCTGGGCATGCGCGGTCGCGCAGCCAAACGTGCGATGGATCTGGCTATTGCCGGACCGGCCGTCTTGTTCTTAACGCCCCTGCTGCTGACCATTGCCTTACTGATCTATCTGGAAGATCGCGGCCCGGTCTTCTTCAAGCAACAGCGCCAGGGTCGCAATAACCGGCTGTTCTGGATCTACAAGTTCCGCTCTATGCGCGTGGCGCAGCTTGATTCAGCTGGTGCCCGCTCAGCCAGTAAGGATGACGACCGTATCACCCGCATCGGCCGCCTGATCCGCCGCACCAGTATCGATGAATTACCCCAGTTGCTCAACGTATTGCGCGGCGACATGAGCATTGTGGGCCCACGCCCGCATGCCTTGGGTTCGCTTGCTGGGACCAAGCGCTTCTGGGAAGTCGATCCGCGCTACAATCAGCGCCATTCGCTCAAGCCAGGCCTGACCGGGCTGGCTCAGGTTCGCGGCTTCCGCGGCGCTACCGATACAGAGGCGGACCTGTCTGGCCGCCTCCAGGCTGATCTCGAATACTTGGACGGCTGGACTATCTGGCGCGACGTGCAGATCATGTTCGCCACGTTCACCGTGCTCGTACACGACCGGGCCTTTTAGCCTCGCAACCTGACCGGAAACCAAATGGGGCCTTGCCGTCAGGCTAGCTTAATGGCCTGCGCCGGCTTTAGTCAGTGGGATGGACCAACAATAATGCTGAGCCCCGACGTTATGACCGCCTCTGCCGTTGTGCACTGAGCCACCGGGCTATCAAATTCCAGTCTAACCGAGCGTCGGCGGTTCGAGCCTCCTTTGCAACGCTGTGACGCTCGATTAGCCGAGCGAATTGATGACGCGCCGGGGCATCGAGACAACATCCTACTTGCTTCAACGAGGGCTTCCGCGACGGGTTGCTGGCGCCGCACTTTCTCGGTCTGAACAACGCGGACGTGGTTCTGTGTCCAGTGGGTGGCAGGTTTTTGCACGCCTTGTACGATGGGCTGTTCAGGCTTACCCGCGAGTCATAGCGGGAGCGGGGGCGCGCGCGACGCAGCTGCGATCGGCAGCTGGAGCGTCAAAATTACCGAAAGCGGTGCGCCCAACGTACCATCCTGAATCTGACTGTAAGGTGGGGCGGTGAGTCAGAAGGAAAATTGAATGGCGGCAAGGGCCGTCGTCGAACAACAACCAGCCGCTTCAAGATATCCTGCCATTGCAAGCCTTCGTTTGTACGACATAATGATACGCGCACGTCTGCATATTTCGAAGGACCACCCCAGTGCTGCGCCAAAGTGTTCGCCCACCGTAAGACGCCAAATTGAAGGCGGAACGACATATAGCTCAACTGGGCGCCGTGGCAGTGTGGAACTTAGCCGACGACACCCACCTTAAGGCGATCACGATTGGAGCTTGGGTAGCCGATCCGTGCCATCGCACGGCCTTGCCATGCCTTTGTATCTCACCGAGGAATTGTCACACGACATCGCCCAAGCGTTTGATCTGTCGAACTTGCATAGGGCTCTGCAGCGCGCCAGCAGACGCATGGGCTTCGACCATTTTGCGCTCAATTTCGATTTGCATCATCACGGCGCATCGCCCGATGGTGTGCTTCTGCACGACTATCCCGACGCCTGGGCGAAGGTCTATGTGGCGTTCGACCTTGCCGGCCGGGATCCTGTCAGGCGGGCGTGCGACAAGAGCCTGACCGGTTTTGCCTGGCGAGACTTGTCCCGTCTCATCCCCATGACCAAAGGCGATCGCCAGATGCTGGACATTGGCCGTGAGGTCGGTCTTGCCGATGGCTATACTATTGGCAGGCATCTTCCTGGCGAATCGAGCGGCTCCTGCAGTTTCGTCATGCGTGCCGAACGAAGCTTGCCACAGGGCATGCTGATGGTTGCCGAACTGATCGGCGCGATCGCCCTCGCCGCGGCACGCCGCCTGACCGTCGGACCAACCACGCCGCCGCAGGTCCAGTTCACCGATCGCCAGCGCGAGTGCGTGCTGTGGGCAGCGCGCGGCAAGACAGCCTACGAAACCAGCATCATTCTCGGGATCAGCGAGGAAACGGTCATCCAGCATCTCAAGATGGCGCGCGAACGCAGTGCCCTGCATTCGCGCCATGAGCTGACGACCTTCGCCCTGCTCTGTGGCTTCATCGGCTACCAGGACATTTTCCCGTGGTGGTGGCGTGCGGGTCAACGATCGGGCTGACCGAAGAACCGGCTGCAGCATCCCCATTCCTTGGTATGGTCGGCTGCGCTGCGACATGATGGGATCTGGTCATGCCACAACGGGGATGACCACCATGCTACCCAACCCGATGCTGTCGCGGGCCCGCCCACAGCCAAGCGCCCCGGCGCCGGTGGATGTTGAGACCAAAGCCCTGCGCGCGATGTTTGCCGCCCGCAAGCGCGTCTTCGTCGATCTGCTGGGGTGGGATCTGCCGGTTCTCGCCGGTCGATTCGAAGTCGATCAGTTCGACAATCCGTGCGCCGAATACCTGGTTCTGGCCGACACGGACGGAACCCATTGTGGCTCGGCGCGGCTGCTGCGCAGCGATGGTCCGCACCTGCTGGGTGACCTCTATGCCCACCTGTGCCCCGCTGGCGTTCCCTGCGGGCCGGGTATCCGCGAGATTACGCGTTTTTGTCTGGATCCCGCTCTGGGCGCCGTCGCACGACGCAAGACCCGCAACCAGCTGGTTACGGCGCTCGCCGAACACGCGCTGGCCCACGGCATTGCCGCCTATACCGGCATCGCCACCTACGCCTGGTTCGAGCAGATTGCCCGGTTCGGTTGGGTTTGCCGCAAGCTCGGGCCCGCCGGCAACCTGCGCGCCAGCGATCTCGTCGCGCTGCACATCACGATTGACGACCAGACGCTGCCCGGCCTGATCGCTGGCGGCGTCTACGACCGGGCTGCCCGTGTCCTGCATCGTGCAGGAGACCTGGCATGACCAGCACGCGGCTCGCAGCCGATCTCGCCGTGCTGGATCGCGACGGCTTCGTGATCGTCCACGATGCCGTGCCGCGCGCCTGGATCCGAGCACTGGATCGCGAACTGGCCGATGATTTCGCGGCAACACCTTATGCCAGAGGTGACTTCTACGGCCACAGGACCAAGCGCTTCGGGCGGCTGCTGACCCGCGCCGATCGGGTGCAGGACCTGGTGCTCTGTCCGCATATCCTGGCATTGGCCGAAGCCGTGCTGGGCACAGCCTGCGAGCGCATCCAGCTCAATGTTGCCCAGGCCATCGCGATCCATCCTGGCGAGCGCGCGCAATTTCCCCATGCCGACCAGGACATGTGGGGCGGCGTCAAAGGCACCCACGAATTCCTGCTCAATGTCATGTGGCCGCTCACCACGTTCACCGCAAACAATGGTGCGACGCGGCTCTATCCCGGCACCCATCGCCGTCCGCCACAAGCGCTCGATGATTTGCCCGCCCCGGTGGTCGCGGCCTGCCAACCCGGAGCGGCGATCTGCTTCCTCGGGTCTACCGTCCATGGTGGCGGCGCCAACATCACGACTAGACCGCGCCGTGGTATCGTTGTCGGTTACAGCCTGGGCTGGCTCAAGCCTTATGAAAACCCGTTCCTCGCCTACCCGCCGGCCATAGCGCGGCAGTTTCCGCGTCCACTGACCGAACTCCTCGGCTATGTTCAGCACCGCCCCAACCTCGGCAATTTCGAAGGGCAATGCCCGTCGCTGCTGCTCGAGGACACTGTTCCGGCAGGGCTCGGCGCCGTCGATGCGCTGCGCCCCGACCAGGCGAGCATGCTGACTGCATTTGCAAGGCATGACGCTTGAGCCCGGCCCATGTCTTCGAGCCGACCTATCGCGCCTTGCGCGAGCGCTTGCTGACGGCCACCTGGCCACCGGGCACGCGGCTGGAGAGTGCCCGCCTGGCCGCCCAATTGATGGTCAGCGCCACGCCGGTGCGCGACAGCCTCAACCGCCTCCTTGGCGAAGGGCTGGTCGTGCTGCATCCCGGTCTGGGGTTTCTCGTGCCGCGCCTGCTCGAACAGGATGTGCGCGATCTTCTCGCCTGCCAACACCATATGCTGCTGCACGCGCTTGAAGACGCAACGCCCGGCGGGCTGGACCACAGCGTTGCGCCTGCGGACAACATGGCCGACACGCAACTGACAACGCGTCGGCGCGCGTTGATCGCCGATCTTGCGCAGGCCTGCCGCAACCGGGCCTGGGGCGATCTTGCGCAGCAGATCGACGATTGCCTTGCCCCGGTGCTTCATCACGAAGCAGAGGTGCTGGAGGATGTAGCAGCCGAACTGGACAGCCTGGAGGAGACCTGGTCGCGGGCCCGAGACGGCGGCGCGCCACTGGCGTCGCTGATTCCGCTGCTGGGCAGCTTTGCGCAGCGACGCATTGCTGCAGCAAGCGCTCTGCTCGTCCGCCTTGCCGGCTAGGCGCTTGTCAGTCCTGGCATGCTTCGCCATGATGGCACTGGTTGCCGATCGCTGGCGCGGCAACCTGGGAATGGCTCCCGCCAGACATCATGCACGCCTGACCAAGCGGTCCGGCGGCTGCCGCACCAACGGGAACGGCTTCCCTGCGGTGCCTTGGCAGCACAGTCCTGAACCAAGCGACGTGCCTTCCGGCGCGTCGTTCGGTGTGCCGGCACGGAAACGGCCGTGTCTTCATCCTCGGGGCGCCCCGCTCCGACCGAAACCCTGCTTGGCCGCGCCTATCGCGCGGAGCGGCCCGGATTGCTGCGTTTCCTGCGCCGCAAGGTCGATCCCGATCTGGCAACCGACCTGCTCCACGATGTCTTCGTGCGCGCGCTGGGTAGCGCCGACGCGGATCGCCTGGCCAACCCCGCAGCATTCCTGCGCAAGGTTGCGGGCAATCTGCTGATCGACCGGGCCCGCCGCGCAGCGCGCCACCCTGCCCCGCTGGCTCTGGCAGAAACCGAGGAACCCGCCGTTGCACCAGAGCAGGGACTGGCGCTCGAAGCTGCCGAACTGCTCGCCTTGTACGAGGCCGCCGTACAAGCGCTTTCACCACGCACCCGCGAAGTTTTCCTGATGCACCGGGTCGATGGCCAGACGTATCGCGAAATCCATGAAGCGCTTGGCATTTCCGTGGCAACGGTCGAATATCACATGATGAAAGCCCTTGCTGCAATTGCCCGGGCCGTGGAACCGGCGCGATGACCACTGTGCCGCCAACCGGCCCCGAGATCGACCTGATCGAGGAAGAGGCGATCGCCTGGTTCGTGGTGCGCCAGGATGCCGAAGGATTCACCCGGCAGGAAGAATTCGAAGGCTGGATTGCGCGCAGCGCCGCCCATGCCGCAAGCTACGCGCGCATCGAGCGCCTGTATCACGATGCCGCCATCCTGCAGGCGTCGGATCGCTATGGCGCCGACCGCCACGAACCGACGATCGCCGTGGCGCAATCCCGGCACCGGCACGGCCTGCTCATTGCCGGGCTGGTGGCTGTCGCCGTTGCAGGCCTCGGTTTGCTCCTGCATGCATGGTCCGGGAGCGAGCAGCCATCCTCCCCAGCACAAGTGCTCGCCAGCGACAACGGCGCGATCCGCAGCATCCATCTGGCTGACGGCTCGACCATTACCCTCGATGCGGCCAGCCGCGTGGATGTCCACCTGAGCGGCAGCCAGCGGCGCTTCGCGCTGGTCAACGGTCGTGCGCGTCTCGATCTGGTCAAGGACGGCCGCCCGTTCATCGTTACCGCAGCGCAGGAAGAAATTGCCGGGGACACAGCGCTGCTCGATGTCGAGACCAGCGGCGAAGCAGGCCAGGCCGTGCTGTGGCGTGGCGCAGCCCAGGCCAGGCCACTCTGGCATGACGCGGCACTGCGGTCCGATGCTGCCCCCCTGCGAGCGTCAACCGCACGCGCCCTTGGCCCCCACGCCGGACACCAGGTATCCCCGCGTGATGCGGTTGGCAGCCGCGACTGGCCGAGCGGATGGGCCGAATATCGTGCGCTGCCGCTCGGTACGCTCGCCGAAGTCGTCAACAGCTATGGCAACACCCCGTTGCGGATCGACGATCCCGCTGTCGCCAGCGCGCTTGTCTCCGGCCGCTTCCGCCTGACCGATCCGGATGCCGTGGCACAGCGCTTGGCCGACGTGTTCAATCTCGTGATCATGCGACGCGCAGACGGCATTCATCTCGCCGCACGAAAATAATTTTGCTCGCCCCCTAAGGTGTCCGCTGTCGCCGGCGTCGAACCCTGCATCGCACACGCATCAAGCGTGGCCAACGATGAGGGAATACAACGATGTCGAGACGCCTTGGACCCCAGTCCTTCCTGCTGGCAAGCGCAGCGCTGCTGCTGATCCAGCCTGCCGTGGCTCTCGCAGCCCCGGCGCCGCGCTACAGTTTCGATCTGCCAGCGCAGGATCTGGGCGAGGCGCTGCGCGCGGCCGCCGCGCGCGCCGGCTGGCAGATCTATGCGCCCGCGCAAGCGGTGAATGGCCGTATGGCGCCGCCGCTGCATGGCACGATGTCGCTGCCCGAAGCGGTCGACACCCTGCTCGCCGGCAGCGGTCTGGTGGCGCACTTTTCCGGCCAGACCGTGACGATCCGGGCCGCGGGCACAGCCGATGCGGCAACACAGGCCACGAGCGATGCGCCGATCGTAGTCACCGGCACCCGCATTCGCGGTGCGGCGGTGGCCGCACCGGTGATTCAGGTCTCGCGCGCCGATATCGTCGCTGCAGGCCAGACCGATCTGGGCCAGGCGCTGCGCGCGCTGCCGCAGAACTTCGGCGGCGGCCAGAACCCGGGCGTGGGTGCCGGCGCCGGCAGCGCCAATGAGAATGTCAACATGGCGAGCAGCGTCAACTTGCGTGGCCTCGGCGCCGATGCCACGCTGACCCTGCTCAACGGCCATCGCCTGCCTTACGATTCCTCGAACGGCGGCGTAGATATATCCGCGTTCCCGGTGGCCGCGGTCGAGCGGATCGATGTCGTCGCCGACGGTTCCTCGGCCCTCTACGGCTCGGATGCCGTGGCCGGCGTGGTCAATGTCGTGCTGCGCCCCGACTATGTCGGGCTCGCCACGTCGACCCAGATCGGCACGAGCACCCAGGGTGGCGATTTCCAGCAGCAGGCCGATCTGGTCACGGGTGCGCGGTGGGCCTCCGGCGGCATGATGCTCGCCTATGATTTTGCTCACAATTCGGCGATTGTGGCCCGCCAGCGCGACTTTGCCGGGACCTTGTCAGCAGACAACACGCTCTACGGCGAACAACAGCGCCACGCCGTCACCGCCACGTTGCACGAGGATCTCGCGCCAGGGCTGACGCTGCGCCTCGACGGGTCTTATAGTACGCGCGCCTCGCAGACCGCCGGCGGCACCGATGCCTCGCGCATCCTCTTCCGCCCGCGCGTGACGATGCTGTCGCTCGCCCCCGAGTTGACCGCGGCGCTGGGCCGCGACTGGACCGCACGTATCCTCGGCACCTGGGGCCAGGACCGTACCCGGCTCAGCTCGGACTTCGATATCACCAGCAGCAATCCCTCGATCAACAGCGGGTGCGTCTGCAACCGCGCCTGGTCGGCCGAAACTAATGTCGAGGGTCCGCTGTTCCGGACCCCCGGCGGCACCGCGCGCCTGGCGCTCGGCGGCGGCGTGCGGCGCAATGGCTTTGCCTATTCAGTCGTGAGCAATGGCGTGACAACGCAGGATTACAATGTCGCCCGCTCGAGCCGCTATGCCTTCGGTGAACTGAACCTGCCAATCATTGCTCCGGGCAACGCCGTCCCCGGTGTCACGCGTCTCAACCTTTCGGCGGCACTGCGGTACGAGGATTATCCTGGCATGGCGCGCATGACGACGCCGCGCCTGGGCCTGATCTATGCGCCGGCTCGCGCCATCACCATCAAGGCCTCATGGGGGCGCTCGTTCAAGGCGCCAAACCTCTACCAGCAATACATGGGCTACCAGACCTATCTGCTGCCCGGCAGCTGGTATGGTTTGCCGAGCGGCAACCTGCTGCTGGTCAGCGGCGGCAATACCCGCCTCACCCCCGAGCGGGCACGGACCTGGCAGGCCGGGGTAACGGTCGAGCCGGCCGCCGTGCCGGGCCTGCGCGTTGAAGCCAGCTATTTCGATGTCCAGTACCGCGACCGGGTCGCCGAACCTTTTCCCGGCAGCATTGCCAATGCGTTGAGCAATCCTGGCAACGCCGGGCTGGTCACCTTTTCGCCCTCCGCACCAGCATTGACCACGCTGGTCGCTGGTTCGCGCCCGGCCCTGGTCAACTACACCGGTGCGGCGTTCGATCCCGCGGGCGTCGCGGTGCTGGTCGACGATCGCTACGTCAATATCGCGCGCCAGGCCATCCGCGGGATCGACTTGCGCGCGACCTGGAAAAAGCCGCTGGACGATCGGCGCACATTGGCTTTCGACCTCGCCGGGGCCTGGCTGGACAGCGACCAGATCCTTTCGGCCGGTCAGCCGCAGACCCGCCTTGCCGGCGTGATTTTCCAGCCCGCCAATCTGCGGGCACGAGGCGGTGTCAGCTATGAAGACACCCGGTTCAGCGGCGCCGTGCATGTCAATTACATCGGTGCCCTGCGCGACCAACGCTTTGCCACGCCCGCGCGCTTGTCGCCGCAGGCCACGGCCGATCTTGCGTTGCGTTATACGCTACTGCCAGCCCGCCGGTCGGGCGAGGATCCGGGCCTGGTCGTGTCGCTGACGGTCAACAACCTATTCGACGCGCAGCCGCCAGCGATCGGTCAGACCGGACCGACCGACACCCCATTCGATTCGACCAATTACTCAGCCATCGGTCGCTTCATCGCGCTTGGCCTGGCGAGGCGCTGGTAATGGCGCTCGCGCTTGCCCTCCTCTTGGCCGAAGCCACCATTGCCTGGCCCGTTAGTCCAGCGCCGGTAGCCGATCGCTGCGATCCACCGGCTCCCCCGGCCTCGGCTCCACCAGCATCGCGTCTGGTCACGGCCCAGGATCTGGCCCGGCTGATCGATATCGGACGATCCGATCCCTATGATGCGCCGCCGCCGTTCGGCCTGTCACCGGATGGCAAGACCATCGCGGTGATCTTGCGCGAAGCCGATCCGGCCCACAACGCCTACTGCCAACGCCTGGTACTGGTCCCCGCCGTGCCGTCGGGTGGACCGCCGGTAGCACCCAGAGAAATCGACCGCGGCGGCGCGTTCATTCGGGCGACCTACCCGTTGCGCACGTTTCCGGCGCTGCGGGCCGGCTATGGCCAGGTGATCACGCCGCACTGGTCGCCCGATGGCCGGACGATTGCCTATATCAAGCAGACTGCCGGGCCACCCCAGGCCTGGCTGGTGCCCCGCGACGGTGGCCCGGCGCGGGCCCTGACCGCGCTGCCCGACGCGGTCGAGAACCTCGCCTGGAACGCCGAGGGCAGCGCCGTGATCATTGCGACCCGCCCTGCCCTGCGTCAGCAGAGCGAAGCAATCGCCGCGACAGCGGGCGAAGGCTATCTCTACGACGATCGCTTTGCGCCCGAACTGGCCGACCATCCCATTCCCTCGGCACCGATGCCCCTGGTCTACAGCCGTGTCGACATCGCCAGCGGCACGATCCAGCCGGCAACGTCGGCCGAACAGGCAATCCTGGTGCCGCCACCAGCACCAGGCCAACCCCCGCAGGCCAGCGGCGCGGCGCGCAGTGCCAATGGTCGCTGGGCCTGGATCGAGCCGGTCCATCCCGCATGGGTGGTCAGCGCGCGCCAGGTGGTGATCGAAGCGCCGGCACGACGGGGGCCGCCGCGCCGATGGCTGTGCCCCGAGGCACTGTGCGACGGCACCATGCATCTCTGGTGGTCGCGCGACGGCGCCACGCTCTACCTCCTGCAGCGCACCGGCTGGGGCCGCAGCCAGACCCGACTGCTGCGCTGGCGCAGCGGCGCGCCGCGCCCGGAAGCCGTGCTCACCACCGACGACGTGCTGGTCGGGTGCGTCCCCAGACCCGATGCGCTCTACTGCGCCCGGGAAAGCAGCGCGCATCCACGCGTACTGGTGCGTATCGACTGGCGCAGCGGGGCATCGCGCACCGTGTTCGATCCCAATCCGCAATGGGCCCAGTTCCGGCTCGGCACGATCCAGCGGCTCAAGGTGCGCAATGCCTACGGCGTCGAAAGCCATGCCGACCTTGTCTTGCCGCCCGACCATCGCCCCGGCGAGCACCATCCCCTGGTCGTCGTGCAATATCTCAGCGAAGGCTTCCTGCGCGGTGGCACCGGCGACGAAAATCCGATCCAGCCGCTGGCTGCGCGCGGCTTCGCGGTGCTCAGTTTTGCCCGTCCCGGCGCAGTACCGAGCGTGCGCGACGCGCCCGATGAAACCGAACTGATGCGCCGCGAGCACGTCGACTGGCTCGATCGCCGCAGCGTCCAGTCCGCGCTGGAAGAAGCGCTCCGCCAGGCCGTGGCCACCGGCGCGATTGATCCCGCGCGCATGGGCATCACCGGGATGAGCGAAGGCACGTCGATGACGCAGTGGGCGCTGCTCAACAGCAAGCTGTTCAAGGCCGCCGAACTGGGCGTGTGCTGCGAAGGCCCGACCATCTACCCCCTGGTCGCTGGGCCGGTGTTCGAGCGGCTCGGGCGCCAGCTGGGCACGGCCTGGTTCGAGCCCCAATCGGAACAGGTGTGGAAGCCGATGGACCTTGCCGCCAACGCCGAGCGGATCACGGCGCCGATCCTGATCCAGTCGGACGACAGCGAATATACCAATGCGCTCGATGTCGTCGCGCAGTTCCGCCTTCACGGCAAACCGATCGAAATGTGGGTCATGCCCGGCGAACCGCATTTCAAGTGGCAACCGGCGCATCGCCTGGCGATGTACGAACGCACGATGGACTGGTTCAGCTTCTGGTTGCAGCGCCAGCGCGATTGCGACCCGAACAAGGGCACACAGTACCAACGCTGGCTGGCCATGCCTGGCGCGCCCAGCAAAGACGAGGTCACCTGCCTGCCATCACGACCATGAGCGCGCCCAGGCCTCGGCTTCGACCAGATCGAGCAAGCGATAGATCCGGTCGTCGTCCGCCTGGGGATCGAGCGCCAGTGCCGCATCGATGGCAGCAAGGTCGAGCAGCCCCTGCCCGGCCAGCAGGCCATCGCGCAGCATCGCCCGCAACCGGACGCGGTCCCGCGCGAAGACCGCCCGCATGACCGTGTCCGGTCCGGCCTTGGCGACCCGCCCTGTGATTGCGGCCGGCAGCTCAGCGGCGAACGCCGCACGCGCCGGCGCGCGGTTGATGCCGCCCTGACACCAAACCCAGGTCGGAATGCCCAGGCAGGTCTCGACCAGCGGCTGGCTGAACAAGGGCGAAAAGCGCAAGGGATCGTCCAGGCCATGGACGTGATGCTGGGCCGCCTCGATCAAGCGCAAGTGCGCCCACGCCCCTGTCGCCGTCATCGGCACCTGCGCCTCCCAGTCCGTCAGCGGCAGCGAGGCGGCAGTCTCGCCCGGGCCAGCCAGAAGAGCAAGGTTCGGTGGGCGTCTCGCAGAAAGCTGGCGCCGCCACCATTGCCGCAGAATGGCGCGCACCAGGGTCGGGGCGTCGGCGCCGGTCAGTCGGCACAGGTCGACAAAGACCTCTGCCAACTGGCGCGACGGCCCCAGCGCGCGCCACGCATCAAGAAACGGCGCTGCCGAGTGGAGGAAGCAGAACACATTGTCACCGCCATTGCCGTCGAACACGCGCGCCGCGCCGACTGCGGCACAGGCTTCCCCGAGCTGACGCCGCAACTCGCCGACGAACATCTTGCCCACGGGCCGCGCACTGCGCGCAAAACTTGCCGCACCCGGATCGATCGCGGCGATTTCGTATTGGGCCGCACGCCACGAGACGTCCAGTCGCGCCGCAAGAGGGGCGACATAGGCGGTTTCGTCGCCGCTGGGATCGCGGGTGGAAACAGTGGCGCAGGCGAACGGCCGCCCTTCGACGGCCAGGGCCGCGCAGACCAGCGAGGAATCGACGCCACCGGACGCCGCGACGACAACCTGCCCGAAATGTCCCGACCAGGCGCGCATGACCATGCGCGCACAGTCCCGCACACGCTGCGCTGCGACCGCCAGCGTGACGTCGCCCGATGCCGGCACATGGAGCGCCGGTTGCCAGATTGCCACCTGATGCGCTCCCTGCTCGAGGGGGTAAAGCACGCCGGGCGACAGTTCGTCGACACCAACCAAGCATGTCGCACGCTGCCGGCGCTCGGGATCCTGCAGAAACTGCCGCACGTGAGGCCAGGAGACACTCATCGCCATGCCCGCCTGCGCGAACAATGCTGGGGCCGTTGCCAGCAGACAGCGACCAGCGTCGATACGCCGATAGAGCGGCAGCAGGCCGGAAGGATCGCGCAGGATCGCCACCGACTCACTTCGCGGATCGACCAGGACAGCGAACCAGGCGCCCCAGGTGTGGCGCACCAACCAGTGCGCCACGGCCAATCGGTCGGCCAGGGCCGGAGCGCCGGCCAGGGGATCCACCAAGACATTGCCGTCCCGATCGAAACTGCACCCCACCAGCCAGCCCCAGGCTCCCAGGGAACGGACGGACCAGCCCTCCCCCAGCCATAGGCCGCTGCGTGCCGCGCGCAGGTCGCGCAACTGGCGCAGCGGCACAAGCCCCTCGCCAAGCCCGCCGTGCAGCGGTAAGGCCAGTGCTGCGTCGAGGGGCTTCACAGCGCCAGAATCGGGGTGAAGCATGCCACGGCCTCAGGCGTGTCGTTGAGCACCATGCGTCCGGCCTGGACCCAGCAATGGGCGGCAAAAGGGCCCTGCCGGACACCCAGCACGGCATGGGCGCGCCAGCCGCGCCGGGCGAGCAGGTCGACCAGCGCGAGGGAACGCGGCAGGCAGCGATCGGCCGCCGTTCGCAAAAAGCAGGCAAACTGAAACCCGCGGACCAGCCGCCCGGCGGCATCATCGATGCCGATCGGGCGTGGTGTCGCCTTCACCGTCAAGACCGCGAGTTCATCGCAGAGCGGAGCGAGACCGCGGCGCGCCAGAGCCCGCTCGTAGCTCCGTTGCTGGCGCAACGCCCGGGCGGTCTCTGCCAACGGCAACCCGCCATGGTTCAAGGCGTCACAGGCCTGATCGGGCAAGGCCCAGCGGCAGGGTTCCAACGCCAGCGGCTTATCAGCGACGCCAGCCAGATCGCCAAGGCCCGCAGCCTGCAGCGCGATGCGATCGACCATTCCTGACGCGACAAGCGCACAGAATGCCTTGGCCTGGTGATCGGGAAGTCGAAAATAGCGGCCGCTGACGAGATCGAGAAATATGGGGTCGTCGCCGACAAGGCAGAAGTGCAGGCCCGGCCGCAAGAGTGATGGTGCCATTGCACGATCCTCCGGGCATGAGGGCGCGAGCCGGTCAGGTTCCGGCCCGCGCCCAAGTGGGAGGATCAGTCTTCGACGATACCGAGCATGAAATTCAGCTGGCCGATGCTGGTATCCTGCCGACCCACCGCTTGGCCGCGGGTCACGGTGGCGACATCGCCGAGGTCGATCAGGGCGGTGTCGGTCTGGTCACGGTCATTCATGGTTCAGTCCTTTCCGGTTGGTGCGACTCCTTGTGTCGCCCGGACAGGATGCGAGGCCCAACCTCGGATAACCATTTTATAATCGGTTTATTTTCAGTCAGAAGCACGCCGCGAAAGCTGGCCATTCACAGAGCATGAATGACGCAACCGACACGTCGGCCACCCCGGCGCGACCTAGCGCGCCGGGGCCATGTTAGTTAACGCGGGCATTTGGTGAATTTGCCCTTGGCATCCCTGCACGGCTTCTTGGGGGCTGGCTTGGCAGCCGGACACTTGACGAAGCGCCCCTTGGCGTCCTTGCAGGGGGCTGCGTAGGCAGTGAGCGGCGTAGCAGCCATAGCCATGGCTGCGGTCAAAGCGATTGCAAGCTTGCGCATGAAGACACTCCTAGTTTGCACCCCAAATGCGATAGATACTCGATTTTGGCAGGACCGCGAGCTTGCAAATGTCAACAAGGGTCAAAACCGCGTCCAGCAGATGCCTGCGACCGAAATTGCGGCCATGACCCTTGGCGTCGCTGCAAAACTGCTGGTCTCGCAACACGAAGTCGGCCGCGCACCAAGGTTTAGATTGGCGCGCCCTGCGCCACGCAGCCCTGGAAGAGGGCGGAATTACCTTTAGATTGCAGATCGGTCGAATTCAGCACGTTTTCGCGCTCAAGGTCCACGATCACGATATTCGCCTCAAATCCAGGCAGCAGCCCGCCGTTGCGCGAAAGGAGCGCTTTCTCGTGCCGTCATTTCGGTCCGCGCTCGGATCAGGATGAGCTTATCAGCCTGGCAAAAAAGACGGCAACATCTCCAATCTCGCTGCCGTACGACGAAGCGGCAAGACAGCCGGGCGGTGGAAGAGCGTTCTTGGGACGTCTTGTCGGCACCTTTAGCATCACGCCTGGACATGCGCGCCGACCACCCGGCTGATTATCGACTATACGGCAAGCGACCGCGCGCACGATACCAGACCTTTGCGATTTTGCCGTGCGAATTGAACGGCTTGTCTTTTCGCCGATCCGCGACCCTCGTGGGCATGCCCTGTCTATACCAAGAACAGGGGAGCCCCCCTCCTCGCCCGGGGAATGGCTGCGCACGATAGCGATGACCATGCTGCGTCTCCGAGACAAGGAGCGCCACAATGGTCGTGCCCGATCCAGCCTGTGACTTTGCCAGCTATGCCCAGGAATTCCTGCGCAGGAACGAAGCCTATCGCGCGGCCTGGCTGGGCATGCAGCGCCACAATCGCGCGCGAAGAAGGGGGTGGGCCCAAGCATGGGGCCTGGCGTTTTCCGTTCAATCCCGATGCTACAGTCCACGCCATGCCGGCACTCTGGCAACCGACATGGCATCCCGCCACACTGGTCCTGGTCGCGGCGCCGCCCGGCACGCCCGGCCTGTCACGCGCTGCGCTCAGCGCCAGCCTTTATGCAGCATCGCCAGCGCCGACCAGTTGGCCCCATCATATGGCCGTACGCGCCGGCAATGGCTGGTTGCGCTTACTTTTGCCGGAAAGCGACGATTGGCTGCACTTGACATGCTTTGCCACGCCCGATCGCCATTGGCGACTGCGCCGCTGCGCACTGGGACGCCTCCACAACCTACTCAATGACGGACGCACTGCTGGCTGGGATACGATTGACAGGCCTAGCGCGTACCAGCGTCATCGCCTCGATCTGTTGCTGCGCCTGCTCGATGCCCGCCGGGCGCAGCCCGCCACCAGCATGCGCGAGCTCGCCGAAGCCGTGGTATTCCCCGGTGGGCGCTTCGATCGCGCGATTGACTGGACAACGAGCGCGGAGCGTCGTCAGGTTCATCGCTTGCTGAGCACCGCCGAAGCCCTGGTTGCCGGCGGCTATCGGCAGCTGTTGCATGCCACATCCAACAAGGGCTGAGGCGCAATGTCTCCAGTGGCTTGCCAGGGGCAACGATACTCGTCGGCAAAGATCCAATCCGTTTTGGCAATTGGGCATGGCGCCGCCGCCGGTACGCCTGACGTTGCACAAGCGTCAGGCACAGATGATACCATTGTCCGTTGGCAATGGCAGCCAGGACCCGGCGCCTCACGGCGTCGCTCCGCTGGCCTCGAACACGAGATCACGCGTCACCAGGACGCGCACCGGATAGCCGGGGCGGATCGTCAAGGTGGGCGGCACGTCGAGCGCCCGCGCCACGATCTGCGTGCCGGCGCGGTTGACGCTGTCCTGTCCGCCCTGGCGCAGAGCGCGGACCAGCGCATTATCGCTATCGCTGCCCCATTCTGCCCCGACTGCGAGGAGCGTCGAGACCGCAGCCGCGCGCATGATGCCACCCCAGTGAAAATCCGTGCGATCCTCAAGGCCGGGCTGCCCGGCCGGATCCGTGCCGGGCAACCGGGCAAGGTCGAGCGAGCGACCATCGGGCAGGATCAGGCGCGTCCAGACCAGCAAGGCGCGGCGCTGTCCGGCTGCAATGGCGGCGTCGTATTCGCCGATCAGACGCGCGCCTTGCGGAACGAGCAGTTGCGTGCCGGACAGGCTGTCATAAACGTTCTGAGTCACTTGCGCGGTGATCTGGCCGGGCAGGTCGGAGCGCAGCCCGGTGATCAGCGCAGCCGGAATGACACTGCCGGCCTGCAGCACCGCCTGGCCACCCGGCGGCACGAGGCGCGCGGCCGAGATGGTCGACGCCGAGCCCGGGCGATCCAGGAAGGCCTGGCGCGCGTCCGTCACCGATGGCGGCGCGGAACCCGGCTGAGCGGCAGGGAGTATCACACCGGCAGCGGGTTGGCTGCTGACGCCACCCGTCTCTGCCAAGTTGTCGCCGTGATGGACCGCTTCGCTGGCAAACAGGCGGCTCTGGCGCGCGGCATCACGCTCGGCCTGGCGGCGCTGCCGTGCCGCGGCAAGGCTATCACCGCTCGGTCCAGCCGGCGGTGCGGCTGGCCCGCTTCCCTGCTTTTCCGCCATGGGCTGCTCATGGGGCCTGGTCGAACCGCTGCGCGGGTCCGACTGGTCACCAGCTTGCGCCTGATCACCGGGCAGGACGGAAGCAAGCCGGGGAACCTCGGTGTAATCGCGCGGTGCCTTGGCCAACACATTGCCAGGCTGGGCAGACGCGACCGGTGGCGCGTCCGCCTCTGACGATGCACGCCCGCCTTGCAGCCCGAAGGCAAAAGCCAGAGCAACAAGAGCGGCGCCCGTCGCCGTCAGAGCGAGGACCGCCTTGGACGACAGGCGCTCGACGACAGGCCAAGCGGGACGCAGGCGGACCATGGCTGCGGCCGCCGCTTGTATACCACCGCGCCGATCATGGGGCGCGGCGCCGTCGGACGCCTGCTGGTTCTGTGCAGCGGGGCTTTCGCCATCGGGTTCGCCGGCGGACTCGCCGTCGGGCGCCGTGGCGCCATGATCTGCAACAGCGCGTTGCGATCGCTCCCGAGCGGTCATGACCGTGCCTTCCTGGCAAGGGCGGTGATCGTCACGCGCTGCGCCGACTTGCGGTCCCCCAGCCGCAGTTCGGCGCGATCGAACAGGCGATCGACCACCAGAAAACGACCAGCCACGCGGTAATTGACCAGTTCGACCTGGCCCCCAGCCCCGGTGACAAACAGCGGCGGCATGTCGCCCGCGGCAATGTCTGCGGGGAAGGCGATGTAGACCCGGTGGCCATCGTCGAAGACCCGATCAGGCCGCCAGCGCGGCTTATCCCCGCCGATCCTGTAGCGGAAATCGAGTGCACCCGGATCGATACCCGCTGCAATGGGCGCGGACTGCTGCGCGGCCTGGGCACGGGCGCGCAGGGCAACGAGCTCGTCCTCGGGATAAGTCCACGACACCGCAGCGAGCCAGGTCGAGGGTGTCGCGCGCAACTCGAGATAGTAGGTGCGCCGATCGGTATTGATGACCAGGTTGGTAGCGATATCGTTGCGGGTTGGCTTGACCAGAATGTGCACCCGTTGGGCCACCCCGGCGCCACTGGTGGTATCGCCGATGAGCCAGCGCACCGTGTCGCCGGCCGCAACCGGCCCACTGCCCACCAGGTGCTCACCATCCTGCAGGGCAATATCGGTCACATGGCCGGGGCTGGCATAGACCTGGTACAGCGCACCGGTGGCAAATGCATAGCGCTGGATGGCATTGGCAAAACCCTGCGGGTCGGGCTCGACGCGCGCCGCGCCAGTGGCCTCGGCCACGTGCACGGATGCTGCCGGCCGCGCCGCAACGCCATGATGGGCTGCGACAACACGCGCTGCCTGGCTCACGGCGCCAAACGGCGCGATGGCCAGTAGCGACACCAGAGGCGTGATCATAAAGCGGCGCAGACGCGCGGAAAGGGCAGACCAGGCAAAGTCATGCAGACAGGTCATGGCGTAAGCTCCCTCGACCAGTTGATAGCGGTGATGAACAGCCCGAGCGGGTTCTTGCGTAGCGCATCGGCCGAACGCGGCGGCTGGAGCGTGACGGTCAGGATCGCGCTCCATTGCTCGGTGTCGGCAAGGCCGCCATCGCGATAATGGCGCTCACGCCAGGCGACGCGAAAGCTGTTGGGGGACGCGCGCACCACGCTGGTCACGTCGACGGCGACCTGCTCCTTGCCGATCCGCGCGAAGGGATCGTTACTGCGCGCATCGGCGCCAAGCGCCTGGCCGCCGCTGTCGCTCACGAAATCATAGGCCCGCAGCCAGTTCTGCCGAACGACCACCGGGTCGGCCGGGAGGCTGCGCACATCCTCGATGAAACGGGCAAGCTGGTAGGCAATCTGAGGATCGGTCGGCCGGTACCCGGCCTGGGCGGGCGCCACCGCGCGGATTTCGCCGAGCCGGTCCACTTCGACAACCCATGGCACGATCGTGCCACGGGAACTCTGCCAGACAAGGCCTGCGGCAAGCAGACCGGACAGGCCAAGCGCGGTCAGACAGGCGTAGCGCCAATTGCGCGCCTGCACGCGGGCCGAGCCGAGCCGTTCGTCCCAGACCTGCGCGGCGCGCTGGTAGGGCGTGACCGGCTCTGGGGTCGTGGCATAGCGGATCGAGGAACGCCGAAACATGGATCAATCCTCCTTCTGCGAAGTGTCGATGCTGGCACCGGCGCCCTGGCTGTCGCCGCTGCGCAGCGTGTGGGCGGCCATCATCGCGCCCTGCCCCAGCGCCTGGCGTCGGCGCAGCGCGCGCGCCCAGGCCGGTGGACTGGCCGGTTCGGCAGATGCGCCCGCGCCCTTGGCCAGAGCAGGTTCACTCCGCCCACCCTCGCCTGATCCGACGCCGGCCTTGCGCAGCGGTGCCGTGGCCCCGCGCGCAGCCGTGCTGCCAATCTGGCCAAGCCCGTGTGCGACGCCAGAAAGCCCGGCATGCCCAGCCGCGCCTTCGCGGTAGGCGGTCCCGGCCGCGCTGACGCCGCGCAGCGTGCCCATGGTCGCGGCGGCTGCCGCGCCGCCGGCAAGGCCAACGGCAGCAGCGCCACCCGCAGCAAGCCCGCCGGCACCTAGCACAGTGGCTGCCGCCGCACCGGCGCCGAGCTGCGGGCCACCCGACACCAGCCCGCTGGCAATGCCTGGGCCGAAGACCGCGAGCGCCAGGAGCGTCAGGCTGGCCAACACCAGCGTCATCGCGTCCTCGAGCGTTGGCGTGCCCGAGATGGCGGCGGTAAACTCACCGAAGATCGTCGATCCGATCCCGACGATGACGGCCATGACCAGGACCTTGATCCCGGAAGCCACGACGTTACCGAGCACGCGTTCCGCCAGGAATGCAGTCTTGCCGAACAGCCCGAACGGTACGAGCACGAAGCCGGCCAGTGTGCTGAGCTTGAATTCGACAAGCGTCACGAACAGCTGGATGGCGAGGACGAAGAAAGCGAGCACTACCAAGACCCAGCAACCGAGCAGGACGACGATCTGCACAAAGTTCTCGAAGAAGCTGACATAGCCCATGAGGTCGGAAATCGCCTGGAGCAGCGGGCGGCCGGCATCGAGCCCGACCTGGGCGATGCGGCCGGGCTGGAGCAGTTGCGCGGTGGTCGTGGCTGTGCCGCTGGCCTTGAGGCCCAGTCCGGCAAAGCTGGCGAAGACCACGCTGGCAAGATGATTCCAATTGCCGATGAGCCAGGCAAACATGCCGACGAACAATGTCTTGCGCACCAGACGGGCAAGAATGTCTTCGTGCTCGCCCCAGGCCCAGAACAACGCAGCGAGCGTGATGTCGATCGCGACCAGCGTGCTGGCAATGAATGCTACATCGCCATGGAGTAGGCCAAAGCCGCTGTCGATGTAGCGCGAGAAGACCGCGAGAAAGCGGTCGATGATGCCGGTGCCGTTCATGTCACCAGGCCTCCTTCGCCGGCGACGGAGCGGCAGCCGACCCTGCCCCGGCGGACTGGCGCGTGGGCAGACCAAAAAAGCGGCGACGGCCTGCGTCCCACAACGCCGCGCAGGATGCCATGGCCGGGTCGTTCGGCGCGATCGTGGTGCAACGCCGCTCGGAGGGAGCGCCGAACGGCGGCGCTACGACAACGGGTCGCGGATCGGGCAAAGCGCCCGGTTCGTCGCTGCGCGGTGCCGGCAAAAGCGCCGCAGTCAGCGCCATCACCGCGGCGAGGCCAAGCAAGCCGAGCAGCAGGATGCGATGGATACGGGGGTGCACCATGGCCGTTACTCGTGAAACAGCGTGACCGGCTCAGCGACATAGCCGCGGCCGGGAGCCAGGAAGCGACGCAACTGCTCGCGCGCCTGGGCCTTGGCCGCAGCTGCCGCCGCCGCGTCGAGAGTCTGGGCGCGCCCCTGGGCGACCAAGGTCGCGGCAAGGTCGGCAAGCTGCTGCGACTGCACCGCCAGGATCTGGTTGCCCGCTTCGATGGCCTGGAGCGCGCCCGTCGCATCGTGGCTCGCCTGCATGAGACTGGTCAGCGACTGACGCGTGGTATCGAGATGACCGACCGTCAAAGCCTGGGTCTTGAGCGCATCCTCGAATGCCGCAACACTGTCTTGCCAGCGGCTTTGCGCACCAGTGACCAGCGCCTGGTCGGACGCCGACAGGTCGATCGCGCGATAGCGGGCGGAAAAGCCCGACTGAACCGTATCGACATTGTAGCTCAGTCGCTGCGCCTGGCGCAGCAGTTGCCGGGTCTGGTCGAGCTGCTGCTGGATCGGCGCGACCAGCGAGAGCGGCAGGCTGGCGAGATTGCGCGCCTCGTTGAGCAGCGACTGGGTCTGGTTCTCGATCTGGCGCAACTGGTTGTTAACCTGCTGCAAGGCACGCGCGGCCGTGAGCACGTTCTGCGCGTAGTTGGACGGGTCATAGACGATGCCGCTGAACTGGGCCTGGGCTGGCCCAGGCAAGGCGGCCAGCAGGCTGGCTCCCAGCCATGCGGTGACAGCGCGCGGCGCGCGCCCCAGATGAACACTCATCGCAGCAGGTTCTCCGCAGCAGGTGGCAGAATTTCAGGGAGCAGTTCCGCGGCCCAGTCGAGGCCGCGGGCGCGCAGCCAGGCGAGCGCAAAAGGCGTGCCTGCCCCGGCCTCGGCCAATGCGGTGATCGCCTGCTGATCGCGCGGCCCGCCGGCTGCGGCAAAGGCCAGGGCAATCTCGCCCAGCCCGAGTTCGAACAGGCGGTTGCCGCTCCGCGACTGGCAGTAGTAGTCGCGCTTGGGCGTAGCTTCGCTGAGGATCGCGATCTGGCGATCGTTGAGGCCGAAACGGCGGTAGAGCCCGAGGATCTGGGGCTCGCGGGCCCGGGCATTGGGCAGGAACAGCCGCGTCGGGCAGCTTTCGATAATAGCCGGCGCGATGGTCGATCCGGCGATATCGGCAAGGCTCTGCGTGGCAAAAACCACGCAGGCATTCTTCTTGCGCAAGGTCTTGAGCCAGGCGCGCAGCTGGGCGGCAAAGGCCGGACTGTCGAGCGCCAGCCAGCCTTCGTCGATGATGATCAGCGTCGGCGCACCGTCGAGCCGGCGATCGATGCAGTGGAAGAGATAGGCCAGAACCACCGGTGCTGCCGGCGAACCGGCGAGCCCCTCGGTCTCGAAAGACTGGAACGTCGCTTCGCCAAGGTCTTCGTGCTCTCCATCGAGCAGGGAGCCAAACGCCCCGCCCAGGCACCAGGGCGCGAGCGCCTGCTTGATGTCCTGGCGCTGGAGCAGAATGGTCAGCCCGGTGAGCGTGCGTTCCACCGGCGGGGCCGAGGCCAGCGAGACCAGCGCGCTCCAGACATGGGCCTTGATGGCAGGATCGACGACAATGCCTTCGCCGCCGAGGATGGCCAGCAGCCAATCGAGCGCCCAGGCCCGTTCGGCTGCATCGTCGATCCGCGCCAGCGGCTGCAGCGCGAGGCCAAGACGCTCGGGAGGCTCCATGCTTTTGGTGCTGGCTGGGGCTTGGCCCATGATGGTCTGGCCCAGGTCCTGCCAGGTGCCGCCGCACGCCAGGGTGGTTGCACGGATCGCTCCGCCAAAATCGAACGCAAAGATCCGCGCCTCGGGATAACGGCGAAACTGCAGGGCCATAAACGCCAGCAGCACCGACTTGCCCGCACCGGTCGGGCCGATCACCAGGCAATGGCCGACATCGCCGACATGGAGCGCGAAGCGAAATGGCGTCGTGCCCTCGGTCCGGGCATGGAACAGTGGCGGAGCGTGCCAGTGCGGATCTTCGTCGGGCCCGGCCCAGACCGCCGACAACGGGATCATGTGGGCGAGATTGAGCGTCGAGACCGGCGGCTGGCGGACATTGGCATAGACCTGGCCGGGCAGCGTGCCGAGCCACGCCTCTAGCGCATTCATTGTCTCGCTGATCACCGTGAAATCGCGGCCCTGCAGCACTTTCTCGACCTGCCGCAGCTTCTCGGTGGCTAGGGTCGGATCCTCGTCCCACACCGTGACCGTCGCTGTGACATAGGCGGCGCCGGCATGATCGGCTCCGAGTTCCTGTAGCGCCAGGTCGGCATCGAGCGCCTTGTTGGCAGCATCGTTATCGACCAGGACAGCCGCTTCGTTGGTCATGACTTCCTTGATGATCGCGCCCAGCGACTTGCGCTTGGCAAACCACTGGCGGCGAATGCGGGTGAGCAGGCGCGTCGCATCGGTCTTGTCGAGCATGATCGCGCGGGTCACCCAGCGGTAGGCAAACGCCAGGCGATTGAGCTCGTCGAGAATGCCGGGAAAGGTCGCCGACGGAAATCCGATTACGCTTAATGAACGCAAGTGCGCTGCGCCCAGGCGCGGCGCGAGGCCACCGACCAGCGGCTCGTCGGCGAGCAGCGCGTCGAGATAGACCGGGATCTCGGGGACGCGGACGGCGTGGCGACGAGTCGAAACGCAGGCATGGAGGTAGCGCAGCGTTGCCGCGTCATCGAGCCAGGCGACTTCGGGGAGGAACCCCTCGACCAGACGCAGCAGGCGCTCAGTGCGATCAGCAAAACCCTGCAGCCAGTCACCGGCATTGCCGCTTTGCCCTACGCGGCCTTCGAACAGCCAGCTTTCAGCGCGCGCGGCGTCCTCGGCCGGCGGCAGCCAGGTGAGCGTCAGGTAATAGCGGCTTTCAAAATGGGCGCCATGCTCGGCAAACTGGGCCGCTCGCTCGCGCTCGACCAGCGCGGAGACGGGATCGGGAAAGGCATCGTCGGGATAGCCACGCGCCGGATCGCGGGCAGCCTCGACAAAGATCGCCCAGCCCGACCCGAGGCGGCGCAGCGCGGCATTGAGCCGGGCCGTGACAGCGACAAGTTCGGCCGGGGTGGCAGAATCGAGATCGGGACCGCGGAAGCGCGCTGTGCGCTGGAAACTGCCGTCCTTGTTGAGCACGATACCCGGCGCAACCAGCGCTGCCCAAGGCAGGAAGTCGGCAAGGCGGCTGGCACCCGAGCGATATTCGCGCAGCGACATCATGACACCCTCACACCGCAAAATAGGCCGGGAAGCGCAGATGTCGCCGCGCGACTTCTACGAATTGGGGATCGCGGCGCCCGGCCCAGACGCCAAGCCCATGGCCCACGGCAAGCAGGGCCAAGCCGACCAGCCACAACCGCAAGCCCAGCCCAACCGCGCCAGCAAGCGTGGCATTGATGATCGCCAAGCTGCGCGGCGCGCCGGCAAGCAGGATCGGCTCGACCAGGGCGCGGTGCACCGGCACGGCAAAGCCGGGAACGATGGCGGGATCGGGAGCATCCTCGCTCACAGCACTGCCCCACCGCCGAATGAGAAGAATGAGAGGAAGAAAGACGAGGCGGCAAAGGCGATCGAGAGACCGAAGACGATCTGGATCAGGCGCCGGAAGCCGCCCGAGGTATCGCCGAACGCCAGCGAGAGCCCGGCAGCGATGATGATGATCACGGCAATGATCTTGGCAACCGGCCCTTGGATCGATTCCAGGATCGACTGCAGCGGCGCCTCCCAAGGCATCGAGGCACCTGAAGCATGAGCCGTGCCCGCCGATACCGTCAACACGGCAGGGAGGAGCAGCGGAACGAGGCAGCGCCGGCGGAAAAGATGGCAACGCGCATTCATGGCAGGGTTCCTTCAGGTAGGATGGAAGGGGCATGCCCCGCGGACGCAGCGAGCGGGGCGAACTGGTAATCGCCGTTGGCAGCAAGGCCGGTGACTGCGACGAGGTCGGCAAGGCGGCGGGCCGGCCCGTCGCGAACCAGCACCGCGATGACATCGATGGTTTCGGCAATCAGGGCGCGCGGCACCGTCACGACGCGTTCCTGGATGAGCTGTTCGAGGCGGCGCAAAGCCGCGAGCGCGGATCCGGCATGGATCGTGCTGATGCCACCGGGATGACCGGTGCCCCAGGCCTTGACGAGATCGAGCGCTTCGCCGCCGCGGACTTCGCCGATGGGAATGCGATCTGGCCGCAGCCGTAGCGCCGAACGGACCAATTCGGACAGCGTGGCGATACCATCGCCCGTGCGCAGGGCGACGAGATTGGGCGCGGTGCATTGCAGCTCGCGGGTGTCCTCGATCAACACGACCCGGTCGGGCAAGCGCGCCACTTCGGCGAGCAGGGCATTGACCAGCGTGGTCTTGCCGCTCGAAGTCCCACCCGCCACGAGAATGTTGGCACGTGATGCCACCGCGTTGCGCAGCGCCTCGGCCTGGTCGGGGCGACAAATGCCGGCCGCGACATAATCGCCCAGCGTAAAGACCGCGCTGGCGGGCTTGCGAATGGCAAAGCTCGGCGCGGCCACCACCGGCGGCAGCAGGCCTTCGAAACGGGCTCCGCTTTCCGGCAACTCCGCCGAGATACGCGGAGCCCGGCCATGAACTTCAGCACCGACATGGTGCGCCACAAGCCGGACGATGCGCTCGGCATCCTCGCCTGAAAGGGTTTCGGTCGTTGCCACCAGTCCCTCACCAAGCTGGTCGAGCCACAGCCGGCCATCAGGGTTAAGCATGACTTCAACCACCGCGGGGTCATCGAGCCAGGCGCAAATGCGCGGCCCGAATGCAGTGCGCAGCATGCGCGTACCACGCGATGCACCAGGAGCATGCTCGGGCGACGCGCTGCGGGAAAGGGAAGAGGGACTGGACATCACGCGCCTTGCTCAATCCGCGCGGCCCGATGCCAGCGCGGCAAGGCCTCTTAAGAGGGCAGCAAATTCACCAAAGGCAACAGCTACTTGCCGCTCTCGCAGGCTGGCGTACAATCGGCCAGTCTAGCGCAGATTCTCTGCCGCACGCTCTTCTGTGACGACGAGGTTGACCTACCCAGCAGCAGTCGCATGAGTCGCCTCACTGCGGTCCATGCGACGAGCGACCAAGCCCGTTGCGCTGCGTCCTGTCGCAGCGCCGTTGTCCGCATCGCGGCGCCCCGCTAACGACGCCCGATCGCAATCTCCTTGGAGAACAGACGCATGCGCCGATCCTTGATGGTTGTTCTCTCGCTGGCGCTGGCTTCGCCCGCTCACGCCTGGGGTCCCGAAGGCCATCGCATCACCGGCGCGATCGCCGATGCCAACCTCAGTGGCCTAGCGCGCGCGCAAGTCCACCTCCTGCTCGGCTCGGAAGACCTGGCCCAGGCGGCAACCTGGCCCGACGAGATGAAATCCGATCCCGACCCGTTCTGGCAGAAGCAGGCCAGCCCGTGGCACTATGTCACGGTCAAGGGAGACGACTATGTCGCCAGTGACGCCCCGCCCGAAGGCGATGCGATGACAGCCCTCGCCCGGTTTACCGCAACCTTGCGCGACCCGTCAGCGCCGATCGAACAGCGGCGCATGGCCCTGCGCTTCATCGTCCATATTATCGGCGATCTGCACCAGCCGCTGCACGCCGGCGCCGGCACCGATCGCGGCGGCAATACCGTCCAGGTCACCTGGTTCGGCAAGCCGACAAACCTCCACAGCGTGTGGGACTCGGCCCTGATCGAGCAGCAGGGCCTGTCCTATTCCGAATATGCCGGCTGGCTCGCCCGCGCGATCACCCCGGCCCAGGTGGTGGCCTGGAACCAGCGCGATCCGCACGTCTGGATCCGCGAGAGCGTGGCCCTGCGCAAGACCATCTACCCCACCGACCCGGCACTGTCGTGGAGCTACGCCTACCAGCACCGTCCCGAGATCGAGGACCGCCTCAAGCGCGCCGGGGTGCGGATCGCGGCCTATCTCAATGCGGTGTTCGAACCGGCGCTTTGAGACCGACCTCAACGGCGCGGTGCGCGGTCTGATGCGGCAATGTCGGGGGCTTGCCGCGGCACCGCCCTGCGATCGCTGCGCCACTGCTGGCGAGCGCCGGCGGCCATTGCGCGGCAGCGTTAGCAGCGCGCTTGGCAACCATACCGCAGGGCCCAGGATGATGGTGTCGCAGCATTTTTGGCAAAAAACCGGTTCCCCCTCTTTCGTGCGATGCTCTACGGTAGGTCATGATGCAGATACTGATCGACGCCGATGCCTGCCCGGTGAAAGAGGAAACCTACAAGGTAGCGCTCCGCTACAAGGTTCCTGTGGTTGTCGTCAGCAACAGCCCGATTCGGGTGCCGCACGACGCGCTCATATCGCGCAAGGTCGTGAGCGACGCATTCGACGCGGCCGACGATTGGATCGTCGAGAACACCCTCGCCGACACGTTGGTAGTCACCGCCGACATTCTGCTGGCCGATCGTTGCCTGAAATTGGGCGCCACGGTCATCGCACCAACTGGCAAACCCTTCACGAGCGCCTCAATCGGTAGCGCCATCGCCATGCGGGCAATCATGTCCGATCTGCGCGCCGGTGGCGAGCAGTTGGGCGGCCCCGCCCCGTTCAGCAAGGCCGATCGCTCACGCTTTCTCTCCGCGCTTGATGAGGCGCTGACCAAGCTGCAGCAACGGAGCAGATGACGCTGAGTTGGCCGATTTCGCCACACAGAGAGACGATTGGGGTCAAATCAGGGGAGCACGCCTAGCTTTGATCGGTCAGGCTGCGATCCGCACCAAATGTGCTTACGGCGCTGGCCCGGCAATGCCGGGCGATGTCTCAAGCACGCTAATTTCGCTTAAGGTCCGGCAACGGCCCTGCGAAGGCGCGTATCGTCACCATAGCCGAAGACTTGCCCAAGTTTGCGCGCGCACCTTGCGCTGCCCCACCCGACGCAACCGGGCGCCTGTATCATGATGGTCCAGCGACAAGGAGGGGCGGCGCTTCCGGCTAAGCTGGGCGGCGCCGTCCTGTCCGGATCAGATCTGGGCCATGCCCCCATCAGCGAACAGTTCGATGCCATTGACATAGCTCGACTGGTCGGAGGCCAGAAACAGCACTGCCTTGGCGACTTCTTCGGGCTGGCCCACGCGGCCGAGCGGCACCTGCCCAGCCATGAAATCGAGTAGGCCCTGCTGGGCTGCGGCGTCAGGGCCCGCCAGTTCAACCAGGCCCGCCGTCTCGATCGGCCCCGGGCTGACCGTGTTGACGCGGATTTTGTGGTCCTTGAGGTCAAGGATTCAGCTGCGGGCGAAATTGCGCACCGCCGCCTTGGTGGCCGAATAGACGCTGAAGGCCGCCGCGCCGGTGATCGCGGTGACCGAGCTGGTGAGCACCACCGAGGCGCCATCGCGCAGCAGTGGCAAAGCCTTTTGCACGGTGAACAGAACGCCCTTCACATTGGTGTCGAACGTCTGCTGATAGTGTTCCTCGCTGATGGCGCCCAACGGGGCAAAGCCGCCACCACCCGCATTGGCGAAGATCACATCGATCTGGCTATGGCGCTGCTGAACCGCATCGTAGAGGCAGTCGATATCGGCAAGCTTCGACATATCGCTACGCACGGCGGTTAACCGGCCGCCGATCACTTTCACCGCCGCATCCAGTGCGTCCTGGCGGCGTCCGGTGATGAACACCGAGGCTCCCGCTGCGGCGAACGACCGCGCGGTGGCAAGGCCGATGCCCGAGGTGCCACCGGTGACCCCTGCGGTGCGCGCGCTGATCGACCATCTGGCGGCAACGTTTCCGAAGTGACGAACGCGGCAGATGCTGCAAATTCCGCAATGTTTTTTGCACCATCGCCTGAAGCCAAAGCACCGGTCACGCATTCGGGCACAGGATAGCCGCCAACAGCAGGAACAGCGTATAACCGCCGATAATAGTACCGCCCACAGCATGAAGTGAGTAGGTTTTTACCTGCAAGACCCTGCTCATTTGATGCAGGAGGATGGTTGTTATGGCGCCGTAGTCCAGCGAATGACCGGTTGGACTGCGCCGAAGGTGTATGCTTGACCCTCCGGCGCACCAGAATTCTTTCCTGCAATTGGGCGCAAAGGCTGCCGCGACCCATTCCAATGATTTGACCCTCAGGGCAGCCCACGCGGCCAGCTTGATCGCAGCAGCCCAATTGCAGTGATGACGATGACGCCATCTACAACAAAACCCGCGAAGTCTGTCGCACCGTGCATGAACTGCGTCGCATGTATTCCCGCTGAGGCCAGCAGCAGCACACCGGTGGCAATGCGTCCCGCACTGGCCAGGTCGGCTGCGGAGCTCGCCGTTAGCGCCGACGCGATGATCGCTGAGAGAAGCGTGACCGTTGCCCAGACCGCTACCAAGGTCCCGTCCGGCATCCGGCCATGGAGCAGCAGCGCAAGCAGCACCGTCGTGGCTATTGCGACCGGTTGTCCCCAACTGATCGCCGCCCACTGCCGCTCCCATCCTGGTGCCGCTCGCCCTTTGTCACGCCGCCGCGCCAGCCAAATGGTGATCCCCGATGCAGTGACGACGCAGAGCGCCAGACCCAACAACCCATAGGCGATGCGAACGGCCATCCCACCGAACCAGCCAAAATGCAGCGGGCCCAGCGCGCCAAGTATCCGTTCACCGACGGTCAGGCCCGCGGGATGCTTTTCGGCAACTATCCTGCCGGTGGCATCAAAGGTGATGTTGTCCTGCTGCGCGATCAACCGGCGCCGCGATGCCGACAGTTCCAGCCGCATATCGCGGCGGCTCCAGTGGCTGACCTCGATCTGGCGCAGTTGCGCACCGGGCGCACGGTCGCGCGCTACGGCAATCAGCGTCGCTACATCGGGCATGGGTGCTGGCCGGGCGTCTTCCTTCGCCTGCGGCGGTGCCAGCAACGCATAGATCTGCTGACTGTCGCCACGAAACAACAGGAGCGCAAGAATGCCGACGATCACGGTGCTCAGTCCCAAGAGTGCGCCGGTGAGTGAGACGATGATATGAAAAGGCAGCGGCCAGACACCGAGACGGTTGTGCAAATCCGCCTGCTCCAGCCGCAGCGACCCGCCAAGCCGCAAGTGAAAGGCGTCCCGGAAGATACGGGGATGGGCAAGAATACCGGAAATCAGCGACGAAAGGAGCGCAACTCCCGTCAGGCCGACCAGAAAGCGACCCAAGGTCTGCGGCAGGTGCAACCGCGTGTGCAGATCGACCAGAAAGTCAGTCCAGGGCGATTTCGCGCGCATGGCGAGATGGCCATTGGCATCGGCGTACCAAGCCTCGTCATCCGCGTCATTGCCCGACGAGAGCAGAAGACGCGGGAAGTCGTCACTTGGCAGCAGAACGTAGAAATTCTTGTCGGTCCCTACCCCGCTTCCCATCTCGACGACAGCGCGTCCGATCGCCGCATCGCTGGCGACCGGGAAGGTCGGGGCGGCCGGTTGCTCCCACCGCTGAAAATCACGCACGAAGACGCTGAGCGTGCCACTCAGGCAGACGATGTAGATCACGGCGGCAAAGGCGATGCCCAGCACAGAATGGCCGTTCAGCACGGCGCGCACGATCTCGCTACGCCAAAGGCCGCCACGTGGGCGTTCGGCAGGACGGCTCATGCGATGCCTCCCAGAAAGGCGAGGCCAAAACCGAGGATGGTTGTGCCCCCCAGCACGGCCGTCGCCCGGATAATCCGCTGGTCAGCGAGAGTCCAAGTCATGGCCAGCCCCCAGAGCGCCGGGACTAGCAGGGCGGCGATTAACAGGCGGGTTTGAATCGCACCGGGCGCCCAGGCAGCATAGCAGAATGCTAGTGCCATCGCCGCGAGCATCCCGAGGGGCCCGGCCAGAAGGGCCTTGAGCCAGCCACGCCATGCGCGCGACTTGCCGTCCAGCGGCGCAGGGGCAAGCCGTGCTCGCCGGGACTCGCGCGCCGCGCGTCTGGTTGCGCCGTGCACCACAACCAGCAGACTGCCCACAGGCAACAGCGTCAGGGCGTAGGCGAGACCGAGCATCGGCCCGATCCAGACCGCTGATGCGAGCAGAGCACCGACCAATATGCCCCAGCCGGTAAGCCTGAAGTCAGGGCGCTCCCGCTCCCGGTCTGTCCAAGCGCATCGCAGGAACCAGCTTCCGCCAATACCTGCACCCACGAACAGGGCGGACGTCAAAAACGGAATCACCAGGCCCCTCGCCACCCAGCGTATGCCTGGTTGATGCCAGTGCCGCCAACCGGCGCGAATGTATCTCCAAACAAGCTCATTGTCGCCCCATCTCGATCTTTTCGAGAGTCAATTAATGCAATTGACTCTCAAGAGCAACGTTAATAGTCGATGCGCAGCCAACTCGGGGGAATAGCCATGTCCAATATCGGCACGCGCTTCGGCGCGCTTGCATTGCTTCTGACAGCCGCGGGAACGGCCCATGGTGCCACACCGGAGATGGTTCCAGCGAATAGCCCGGCAGATCAGTCTGCTGGTCAGCAAGGCGCGGCAGAAATCATCGTTACCGGGCAGAAATCGAACCGGACGCTGCAGGACACACCGGCGAGCGTCGCGGTGACGACCAATCAGGCGATCGCCAGCCAGAATTTGCTGAGCGTCTATGACGTCCTCGAGCGCACCCCCAACCTGTCGATCAGCGGCAATCGCACCACCTTTTCGATCCGCGGCATTGACGCGTCCAACGTATCGGGCAGCGGCGACGGCGCACTGGCAAGCGTATATCTGGATGGCGCCGTTCTCCCGCAGGTCGCGCTCAGTGTCGGGCCACTCGATCTTTATGATATCGCGCAGGTCGAGGTGTTCCGTGGGCCGCAATCGACCGTGCAGGGGCGTAACGCGTTAGCCGGGGCCGTCATCATTCGGACGACCGATCCGACCTATGAATGGAGCGGCAAGGCGCGGCTGCTCATGACCGACAAGGACGGCCAACGCCGTGCGGGCGCAGCGATCGGCGGTCCGCTTATCGATGGGCAACTCGCGTTCCGGATTGCTGGCGAGATTGCCCGCGCCGATGGCCTCGTCCAAAACGTCACATTGCACACCGATGGCGACCGACGCGAATCCGAGACCATCCGCGGCAAGCTGCTGCTCACCCCCGCGGCATTGCCCGGACTGCGCATTGTCGCGACCTATCTGCATGACCGCCACCAACGCGGCACAGATTGGACGCAATTTGATGCACCCTATACGCTCACGCAGCGCGTTGCGACCGAAGACGTGCCCGACATCCTCACCGTCAAGAGCGACATCGCGACACTTGAGGCCGACTATGACCTTGGCGGGGGCTTCAAGCTCACTTCGGTCACCAATTACAGCAATATTCGCAGCCTCAATACCTACGATCAGGATCGCAGCGCCACACCGGGCCAGGTCGGCATGATCCGTGATCCGAGCAAGACGTTTCAGCAGGAACTGCGCCTGAACGTCCAGAAAAGCTGGGTCCAGGGCCTGGTCGGTGCCTATTACCTGCGCGACGACAATCGCGATTATCTCTTCCGCGCCACGCAAAATCTGGGATTACGCCGCCTTGGCATCGACCGGACATTGCTGGGGATGGGGATGCCGCAGGCAACGGTCGATACGGTCATCAATCTGTATGGCGGCACGGTGCCGATCGCCAACACACTTACCCAGCCACGCCTCACCAAGAACCGGGCCGCCTTTGCCGACCTGACGTTCCCCCTCACCAACAAGCTGCGCCTGATCGCCGGGCTGCGCTACGATCACGAAAGCCAGAATCGCGGCTCTGTCCAGACCGTTGCCATCACCGGCGCATTGCCAGATCCGACGGCATTATCTCCCGCACTGGCGCCGATCGTCACCCAGTTGAACGCCCTGTTGCAGGCGACCGCCGCGAACGCCACCAGCATTCTTCCCCAGCGCACAGTCACTTACCAGGCCTGGCTCCCCAAAGCGGGCATCACCTATGACCTGACCCGCGACGTGTCGCTTAGCCTGACGGCGCAGCGCGGCTATCGCGCGGGCGGGTCCGGCCTCAACCAGCAGCGCGGGCAGTATTATGAATACAACCCGGAATACACATGGAACTATGAGTTCGCCGTGCGCTCGCAATGGTTCGACCGCAAGCTGACGGTCAACGCCAACGTCTATTATATCGACTGGAAGGACCAGCAGGTCTCTGTGCAACTGACGCCGGGGTCGGTGTTCGATACGCAGGTCGTCAACGCCGGCAAGTCACGTCTCTATGGTGCCGAACTCGAAATCAGCGGGCGGCCCACACCGGAACTCAATCTCTTCCTGGGCGCGGGTTACAGCAATACCCGCTTCGAGAATGCCGCATCCTCGACCGGGACACTCTTCCAGTTCGTGCCTGGCAACCAGTTCAGCAGGGCACCCCACTGGACGGTATCAGGCAGCGCAACCTGGCAGCATCCCACGGGGCTCTTCGCCAACGTCAACGCAAACTATCGCAGCGGCTATTTCCAGGACATCGTCAATCAGCCTGCGATCCCGCCCGAGCAGGATATCCGCGGCCGCACGCTGGTAAACACCAAGCTGGGCTGGCAGGGCGACCATTTCGGGGCGTTCGTCGTTGTCAGCAATATCTTCAACGTCCAGAAGCCGACCCAGAGCTTCGTTGATCTCGACGGTCACCTCCGCGGTGTCGTGAACGACCCCCGCATCATCGGCCTGTCGTTCGAAGGTCGATTCTGAATGAGATGGGGCCGCGTACAATAGCCATCACCGCCCATGGCCATCCCGGGCGAACTGCCGGGCAGAAGAGGCCTGCAGATGCACCATGGTCCGGGGGCCTTGCGAACGCCCCGGACCATGTGCCCAGATTCAGGCTGGTGCCTGCCAGCCAGCCTGATCATCCAATGCGCGCGCTGCTGGAACCGCGCATCACGCTTGAACGCCAGCCTTTTCGGCGCGGTTCGGCCTAGCCGTTGACCGCGCGCCGATGAACTGTCTCACCTGTTGGTGCAGGGCGATCGCCAAGGATGCGCTGAGCGCGGCGGCGAATCGCTGGACCGGATCGCCGACGATATCGGTTATGAAACAGCAGACGCGTTCGATAGCGCTTTCCGCAAACGCCTTCCGCATCCCACTGGCCCGCTTTGCCAGAATGACAGGAGGAGCATAATCCATCCAAAATTTCTGCCGTTCAGCTGCTTTTGCCACCGGCCAAAAGCTGTCCTTGGTTCACCGCAAGCCTGACCAGTCGCGGCCCGGGGTGGCGTTAGCTATTCGATCGGTAATGACTCGGCGCCACCCCGATCAGGCGTTTGAACATTGTCGTAAAGGCAGCCGGGCTTTCATAGCCCAGGTCAAAAGCAATGGTTGTCACGGCATCTCCAGCAGCCAAGCGCGGCAGCGCGATGAGCAGGCAGGCTTGCTGTCGCCAGGCACCGAAGCTAAGCCCGGTTTCACGTCGAAATGCACGCGTGAATGCGCGGCGTCCCATCCCCAAATCGGAACTCCACTGGTCGATCGTATCGTGGGCACTGGGCGCTTCCAGGAAAGTTCGGCATTTTCGCGCGATTTCGACATGCTGGGGAAAGGGGACGGCCAACGGCATTGTCGGTGCTCGGGCAAGTTCAGCGAGCAGAAGCGACATGACCAAACCATCGCGCCCGTCGACATCATATTCGGGAGGTATGTCGCATGCGGCTTCCAGCAGGTGGCGGAGTAGCGGCGAGACTGGGATGACCTTGTTGGCATTTCCCAGCGAGCCGGGCACATCCGGTTCGATTAGAACGCTGCGCGTGCTCACTTCACCGACCATCCGCACAGCATGGCTGACACCGCCAGGCGTCCAGATGGCGCGTTCGGGCGGAGCGACCCAAGCGCCGTGTGGCGTGCTGACGACTACCACACCTCGAGCCGCATAAAGCAACTGGCCGCGGCGATGCTGATGCCAATCGAGCTCGAATGCAGGAGGGTATTCGTTGCTGATAGCGACAATGGGGCGGTCGATATGCTCAACCAAAGCTGGATCGGACCAAGGCATTTGGATGTCCCACATGAAGAAGTGAATGGCCCATACCGGAATGCGGGACAGCTTGTAACGCTCTAAGGAATGGCGCGACCACCACCAACGAGAGCCAGCCATGAACGCTACGAAAGCCGCCGCGCAATCAGCCGATACTACCGTGTATGGCGTGATCGTGGCGATCAGCTTCTGTCATTTGCTCAACGACATGATGCAGTCGCTGCTCCCGGCTATCTATCCCAATCTCAAGACGGAGCTCGGCCTATCGTTCAGCCAGATCGGCCTTGTCACCCTCGTTTACCAAATGACGGCATCGATTCTGCAGCCCCTGGTGGGACTCTACGCGGACAAGCACCCGACCCCCAATGCTTTGCCCGGCGGTACCTTGTTCTCATTGGCCGGGCTTCTCTTGCTTTCCGCTGCGCACAGCTACGGGCTCTTGTTGGTCGGCGCGGCCCTGCTGGGCATGGGCTCCTCGGTATTTCATCCTGAGTCGTCTCGCGTCGCGCGAATGGCCGCAGGTGGCCGCCATGGTCTGGCCCAGTCCATGTTCCAGGTGGGCGGAAATGCTGGCTCTGCGCTGGGCCCGCTGGCTGCCGCGATCGTGGTGATGCACTGGGGCCAGTCGAGCCTCGCGTTCTTCGCAATGCTTGCGCTACTGTCCTGTGCAATCTTGTGGAACGTCGGCCAATGGTACAGGCATCAAGGCCTGGCACGTCTCTCGCTCAGTGTCGCCGGCAAGCGGGCTGCGCCACCTCTGCCTAGGAAAAAGGCTCTCGGCGGGATTGCGATCCTGCTTGCCCTGATCTTCTCGAAATATGTCTATCTGGCCAGCCTCACCAGCTACTTCACGTTCTACCTGATCCATCGTTTCGCGGTGAGCGTGCAGGTGGCCCAGTTGCACCTGTTTGTCTTTCTGGGAGCGGTCGCGGTCGGAACCATCGCAGGTGGACCGCTGGGAGACAGGTTCGGTCGGAAACATGTGATCTGGTTCTCGATCCTGGGCGCGCTGCCGTTCACGCTGCTGTTGCCACATGCCAGCCTGTTCTGGACGGGGCCGCTGACGGTCATGATCGGCCTTATCCTGGCATCAGCCTTTCCCGCGATCGTCGTCTTCGCACAGGAACTGGTGCCGGGGAAAATAGGGATGATTTCGGGATTGTTCTTCGGTTTCTCATTCGGAATGGGCGGCATAGGTGCGGCAGTCCTGGGCGAAGTCGCTGACCGATCGGGCATCGACATGGTCTACGCGGTTTGCGCATTCCTTCCCGCGATCGGGTTATTGGCCGTCTTCCTGCCCAATCCCACAGAACGCAAAATCTAGAAGAAGCCGCGGGTTCCACCGCGAATATGGTGGCGGCACGCGGCGAAGGTCCGCTGTTGGGTACTTCCATGTTGTGGTTAAGGTGCCCGCCGAGATTGCTGCCATTGCTTGGGAAAACAGGTCGATGGTCTGACGCGCGTGGCGGCAAGCCGGGCGAGACGGACGCGAGCGGCCGGCTCATCTACGATCACGATAAGAGGAGATTGATGATCACCCGACCGATTGACGGCCACCCGGCGACCGCGGCCAATGGCGGAACTATCGGCATTGCCGCCCGTAGCGCGGACCATGTCTGCGCATGGCGGCACCTCCATCGAAACTCCACCGTGTGAACGTCCCAACGGTGCTTTCGCTGCCTATCTCCGGGATCCGGACGGCGACACACTCACCGCGCGGGCGAAAGCAGCGCGGTGCCGCGCAGTGCTTGCGCTAATCGGCTAGGGCCTTGTAGGGATCCGGCGTGATTTGATGAATGCCCATCGGCTAGCTGGCGCGGAGCCGGCGGAATTCAGGCAGCAATTTCCTTGTATGTGTCGCTGCTGAGCAACCCTGCAGTGCCATGGAAGGAGTTCGTGAAGTCGGGTCTGGCGGATGTCCGCAATTCTGGCGAGGACGTTGGTGAACCAGGTGAGCGGATTGGCGTCGTTGACCCGGGCGGTAAGTTCGCAAATGAATGCAACCTCAAAACCGACATATCATCCAACCGGCAAGGCGCCGCTCAGCGGATGTCTACGCAGATGGCGCGACCTGAACACTCGGAAGACTACCAAAATCTCATGGCAGATTTCCGGGCAACGGTAGGTATCTACCCTCTTTGTCTTTCAGCCCAACCCAGCGCCTAGCGTCTTGGCCGCAGAGGGCGCCGGCATCGCGCTGGCAACGTGCGCCACAGCCGTCTGCACCTGCCCAGCCCGCTCGCTGATTGCCGCAATCAGGCGGTCACGATCATTGGTGAAGACCGTCGCAGTTGCCCTGGCCCGGGATAACCCGACGTAGAAGCTCTTTTGATCGACCAGGTTGGTTGCCTTGCTATCGGCATGGATCAGGACATGGTCGGCGGTGCGGCCCTGGGCTGCAAAGGCCGTGTCCACATAGGCATGCCGGATGTGCTGATCGCGTGCTGAATCAAGCTGCAGCGTCTCCTTCTTACCCCGCGCCGTTCGGATAGTCGCGCTGCGTGATTGCTCGTCCACGGCGATCACCTCGCCGCGGTCGCCGTTGATGCGCCCTGCCTCACGGTCATTGCGGGTGAACTGGATACGGTCGCCAACCTTCAAGTCCAACTTCTGCGGCACGAACGCCTGGCTGTTGGTTGCCCCCCATTGCCGCAGACGCCAATCCACCTCCCGCCCGTCCTCGGATTTGAGCGTGATGGCCGCCTTGTCAGGGTCGATCGACTCGACCCGATAGGCTTCACCCCGGACCACGCCTTTGTCGACATAGTCGCGCGTGAAGCGCACAATATCACCCTTGTCGTAGGCCAAAGGGTCACGCGCATCGACACGGGTTAGTCCTTTGTTCGCCAGGCTGCGCATCCTGACCGCCGGGCCGGACAATGCGCCTGCTCGGGTCAAGGCATCACGGATCTCGACAGTGAGCGCGTCACGGCCCTCGCGTGATGGCTCGATCACCAGCGTGCGCGCGCGTACTGCCTTGTCCAGCCCGGCATAGTGCGTGGCCATGGCGGCAAAGCGTTCGGCCCGGTCAGCGCTTTCAACGATGCGCCCGCCACCCCGGTCCAGCGCGGCAAGTGCCCGTCTTGCATCGCCTTCGATGGAAGCCAGGACCGCTTCCTTGGTCGCCAAGTTGGTCTGCCGGACGATGTCATGCAGCCTTGCCGTGTTCATGCCGGCGCCTTGCAACTGGGCGAAGGCTGCACCTGCTTCAACCGATCCCAACTGCTGGACGTCGCCGACAAGGATGACGCGCGCGTTGTCCTTTTCTGCTTGCGCGAACAAACGTGCCGTGTCGCGGGCAGAGAGCAAGGATGCCTCATCAACGATCCACACTGCCGGCTGGCCCGAGTTGGTGCGTTGCGGAGTTAGCAAATGGCGAGCGACCGTTTCGCCCCTGGCGCCAAGTGCTTCGCCCAGCACCATAGCCGCCGCTGCCGTTGGTGCCAGTGCCTTGACCGATGCGCCTTGCGCTTCGGCCTCACGCGCAAACGTCGCCAAGACAGTAGTCGTCTTGGCGGTGCCGGCATATCCTTGCAAAGCCGTAATCCGGCAACGGCTGGTGAGTAACTGCTGCGTCGCAGCACGCTGCTCTGCATTCCAGGCCATTCCTGCCCGCTCGGCCCGCATGGCAGCGTTGGCAACCGCCTTGGCAGCGGAGAGTGGAGAGGCGATCGGCGCCAATGCCCCGCGCCCCTTGGCTTCGATCTTGAGCATGCTGGTCTCGATCTCAACGTTCTCGCGGGTGGTGAAACCGGAAAACGCCGCGCCGCGACGATCTACGAATGTCCGCTCGATCAGGTTGCCAGCGCTGGTGGCCGCTTTCACGGCTGCACTGATTTCGGCATACCCGATCTTGCCCAGTCCGATCCGTCCCGCTTCCTCATGCAAGGCGGCACTGGCGAACACCGATTGCCGCTCACCCAGCTTCTCGGCAGCCTGGGCGACAGCGCGATTGGCCACGGTCGCATCTATCGCCAGTTCCCCTTGGTAAGCCGAACTTGCAGCCCTCTTCTGCGCCTGCTCGATCAGGCCTAATCGCGCCGCCGAGTCGAATCCGGCCCTGCTCGCCTTCTCGCGCCATTCCTCGACCAGAGCAGCAGGGTCAGCAGCCACCTTGGCGGGACGCGTGGCCAATGTGGCTATCTGCTTTTCGGCCGCGCTGGCCTCGATGCGGGAAGTGCCGCGCTCCGCCAGCTTGGCCTCAATGGCAGCACTGCGGGTGCTGAAGGTTGCAATGATCTCACTGGAGACACCTTTGATCTCAAACTGGGAATTCTTGCCTGCTTCGATCTCATAGCCGAGCTCGCGGACTTTGAGCGCCAGCTCCTGCCCGTAGATGGCGCCGATCTGCTTCTGCAGTTGATAAATGGCGCGAGGCTCCAGGCTGCGCCACCTGCCATCTTCGTCGTGTGTCGCGTTCATCACCACATTGTGGGTATGAAGCTGCGGATCCTGGGCCCGGCTGGTACCATGCTGGAAGCTAGCGATTACCAGATTGCCGGTTGTCTCGCGAACGGTTTGGCCGCCCTCCCGGACACGCGTTGCGGCCATGTGCTGCTCGACGTGGGTCATGGCAATGTGCACAGCTTCCCGATGCGCGGCAATCAGCCGTTGGTCGCCTGCGACCTCGGCCATGATCGACACTGACTTGGGCGCGCTCAATGTGATGTCCCATCCAGCACGATGTTCGCGGTTGCCATCCCGCATGGTACCCAATTGCTGCCCAGCGACGTTGCCTTCGAGCATTGCTCGGAACTGCTCACGGTCCACTTCACCCGAAAGGCTCAGTGCCGCAGCCCCCTGGCCTTGCCAATACGAGGGCGAAACTTCGCCCTCCGAGCGGAAATCATCAGCCTCGTAATAGCTAGCGACCTGCCCGGGATTGGTTAGCGCAAAGACGGACGCGACCATTACACAGGGCCCTGGCTTTTGGGTTGCTGACGCTTGGGTGGCTGTCGTGGCGCACTGGAAGCTGCCGCGGCTGTCGGCGCAGGCAACGACTCAGGCGCAGGCGCAGGTGCAGACAATGTCGGTGGAGTGGCGGCGGTCGCTTTTTCCCATAGCGTATGGCTGGGGTCACCGGGCAGGAAGCCCGGCACGCGGGCAGGTCCACGCTGGGAGATATGATCGGCGGTCAGCTTGATTCGGGCCAGCGGCAGGCCATTGGGGAAAAGCAGGTAACCCTCGGACTTGGGAAGGCGCAGTTCACTCGGCAAGACGCGAGGGTTGACCTTGCGCACGCTGCCCAACGTGGTACGCGAACCTGCCTCGCGCTTAGCCATGGCATCGGTCATGGTTCGGATCTCGACCTCGCACTCGCCTATGGTGCGGCTCGCCCATTGCTGGGTTTCTCCGTCGATGGTTTGCAGGAACAGCTTGGTGTTGCAGCACCCCAGTATGGATTCGGCGAGCTGCGCCCCATAGCGATGCTGCATCTGTCCGAGCGCCTGGAAGGTGAGGATGACGGCAGCGCCGAACTTGCGGCCCTCGGGCAGCAGTCGCGCCAGATTGTCGACCCGGGGCAGATCGGCAAGCTCATCTAACACAAACCAGATGCGCCGCTCCGGTGATGGCGCCAGGCCGAGCACCGCGCTGGCTGCGCACTCCAACCAGCAGGCCAGCAAAGGCTTCGAGGCCTCGAAGTAATCCTCCTTGCGCGGGACGAAGATCCAGGGACGGGCCCCCTCGCGCTTGTCGAGCCCATGGATGAAATCGCGGAAAGCAAAGGGCACGCCCCCGCTGTCCTCGACACGCAGGAACTGGATCAGGTCGGCGGCTTTGGCGAGCATGAAGAGCACGCTGCCAGTCGCCCGGTCGGCATCGTCAGCGAAAGTCCGCGCTGACGAGGTGGCGGCAAGCCATGCTTTTAGATCGGCTTTGCTCCTGTTTTGGAGGGCATCCAGCAAGTCGGCCAATGTCCATTTCTTCTCGCGCCAGAGGGCGCGAAGCATGTTGGCAACCAGGATACGGCTGGTTTCGAGCCACACATCGCTGTCATGCGTACCAGTCTCGGTGATGAGCTGGCGGGCGATGCGGTCTGCGTCGGCAGGATGGGCGATCTCGGCAAAGGGCGACCAGAACGCGCAGCGGGCGTCGAAAGGATTGAGGACGATATCGCCCCGCTCGGGGCAGTAATAGTGGGCGATGAATTCCCCGCTGGTGTCGTAGACCAAGGCAGCCTCGCCGCGCGCCTCGATGGCGTCGAGCAACTGGCGCAGGGCAGTCGTCTTGCCCGAACCGGTCGTGCCGATCATTGCCATGTGGCGGGTTTCCAGCTCCGTCGGGATCGGCACGGTGCCGATCGACAAGGGCAAGCGTACCGCCTCCTTGGCCGTCCGCCGCGCGAGACGCGTTTCTGTGGTAATCGCCGTTCCGGCCATCCATCTGTCAGCAAGCAAGCGGCCATAGCGGCGCAGCGCCATGTCGCGCCTGGCCAGCAGGATACCGAGCCAGGCTAAGCAGCCCAGCACACTCCCCCACACGGCGTAGGTCCGAACCTGCCGGGCGCTGCGCGCAAAATAGGGATGCGCGATAATCGCGCGCGCCGACCGGTCTTTATCGATCTGGTTACCCCGTCTGACATCGACCCCGGTATCTTCGGTCCAGGCCGAGACGGCCCAGAGTTTTACACGCGCCCAATGATAGGTCTCGGCCGCGCCAACCACGTTCCGTTCTATGAAAACGCTCGGCAAGGCCATCGCACCCAGGGCAACGCAAACCAGCAAGGCGATCGCTTGCCGCTTGAAGTATGTCAGACTTCGCCCCTGGTGCTGCTTGTACAGCGCATCAGCATGGATGCGGCGATCCGACGAGCCGATCATTGCTTGCGCTCCTGCGCCAGCAGCATTTGCCGACGGTGGGCCGCGTTAATCTCTGCGGTGATTGTCTCATCGCTTTCTGCCAGCCCCAAGGCGGCGGCGCGCGCATAACCATACGCTGCGCAGGCCGTGAACAGCACCCGCTCGAGCATCCGCTCGGCATCACTCAACCGCGTACTGGCCAATGCCAGTTCCGTGATGATCTCCTGCACCGACGTGTCAGATCCAGGTGGCACGGCAAGGGTCTCCGCACCAACCTGCACACAGCGTTGGACGAGCGCGTAGACGCTGATCTCTTCGCGCTTGGCCAGAGCCCGAATGGCCTTGTCGACCTTGATTGGCACGCGCACGGTGTACTGCACCGGCCTCATCGTACCGCCTCCTCAAGAGTGCCTGCAGCACTCTTGCAAACATCGCGCAATGCGCTGCTCGGAGCATCAGCCCAGTCGGCAAAACCGCTGAACGCTCGGGAAAACTGGCGCCTAACCAGGATGCGCACGTGCGTGAGGTGTGGCGAAATATCATGGGCTCGATGCGAAGCATCGCAGCCCCTCGCACCGGCGAGCATCGCGGAACGATCGGGCATCTTTGCATCCTTTGTGGTAAGGGATGAACGGCGTGGACGGGATACCGCGTGGCGACCCGACGCGGCCGCAAACGCTCCCCCCGCATTGGTTGACAAGTCTGGTTCCTGTACGGCGGTCCACACCGGGATCAGCGCCTTGCGACCATGGCGCGCAGCTTGGCGATCACCGTGTGCCGTTGGCCAAAGACAGACGAAGCGAAGGTGGCCCAGGCGCCAAGAGAACATCGCCATGGCGGTCACGTCCTGCCGGCAAATGCGGAGCAAATGGGGATCGGGCTGCGCTGCCTGATGCAGGCAGCAGGTCAGCCCCGAACCTGCCGCCCGATCTGCAGTGACCAAGGCAGGCCCATGCGAGGCCGCGCCGCGGCTACCGCTGACCATGCTAATCCCGTCCCAGGCCTGACTATGACAGGAACCGCATGCCGGCGGCACAGCCACAACACGGGCAATCGCTGCGCTCCGCGGCGAGAGCGCCGCGTCTTTTCCGCCGCCTCCTGGCCTCCATGCCGACAGGCCGGTATCCGCAGGCAGCAATGCCTCTGGCCGCCAAATAGGCCGCAACGGTGCACGCTGCGCAGTCATGGCTGGCGGCTCCCCCGTTCCCGAGGAAACAGCCCCGCGCTGGGCAGCCCGACATCCGCGTCCACCGTGACCGGGCTCATCGCCGCGGCTGCTGCCGCAGGCTGGTGCGGTGAGGAAAACAACGGGGCAGCACGCCAGTCCGGTAATGCCGGATGCGGCTCTGGCATCGTGGGGTCAGCGGCAGCGACATTCCCCGGCAACGCTAACCTGGGGGCGAGGCGTGCCACATAACGCATCGTCTCGGCGGGCAAGGGGCGCCCGCTGCGGAGATAGGCTTCGTAGCGCCCCGGTCCGGCATTGTAGGCGGCAAGAAAACCTGGACTGCCGTAGCGATCATGCAAACTGCGCAGATAGGCCGCGCCAGCAAGAATATTGGCGCGAGGGGCGAAGGGATCGTCACCCAAGCCATGCGCGCGGGACAGCGCGCGCCAGGTAGCCGGCATGAGTTGCATCAAGCCCATCGCGCCGACCGGCGAGACAGCGGCGGCATTGCCGCCGCTTTCGGCGGCCAGGATCGCCATCAGCCAGGCTTCAGGCAAGGCGAACCGCGCTGCCGCTTCGGCGACGAACGGTGCCCACGGCGATCGGCTGGCGGGGTCTGGCGCTGCGACACGCGGCACCGGCTTAGCGCAAGCCGGCACGGCAGGCAGTCCCAGACCACAGGCCCAGATTGCTGCCGTGACAGCCGCGACATGTCGCATGGCGCAGCGCCACAGCAATGGCCACGCCGGCCCAGAACGTGCCGGACAATAAGGCCTGTCGCTGGCGCGCAATAGCCGTCTGCACTGCGCCGCGAACCCGGACACAATGGCCTCTAGCCGGTATTCACCAGCCCACTTGCCATCTCCGCCCGCCCGCAAACCCGACAGCAGCGCGCCTGACCAGAGCAACCTCGGCCCCGGGCGGCAAGCGCCAACAGTCATCATGCGAAGTGGATCGCTCGGGCTCATGGCCGCATCCTTGGTAAAGGGGAAAGCGGAGGCGGGGATGCGCCAGCAGCGAACCACACACGTTGGCCGGTGCCACGCTCGTCGGTCCACACGGGGTGGGCAACGCCAAACACCGCGCTGCGCGGCACTGGCCCGAAATAGCGGCTGTCGACACTGTCCCCGCGCGCTGGCGCGAGCAGGAACAACTGATCACGAGCGAGGGAGACGCAACCTGACCAAACCGGCAGCGGGCGGCCAATGCGATCGCGCGCGCGCGCCACTGCCACCGGGCGGCCGGCAATCGTGACCTCTGGCCCAAATCGGCAGACGCGCGTGCCTGCTGCCGCTGCCAAGGGCTTGATCAGCGGCACGCCGGCCGGCAAGTAGCCGCGCCGCGCCATCAGCGTGGACCACGGCGCCGGCAGGCGCACCGCGAGCCGCTCGCCTGGCAGCAGCTGCGTGGCCGGCTCGATCCAGTAAAGCCCGGTTGGCACGCTGGACGACGCGTTCCATACCAGGCGCGGCCGGGAAGGCAGCAGGGTCGGCACAACCAGAGCGGCCACGGCCAGTTCCATCGCAAGCAGGGTGCGCCGGTTCATGCTTGTCTCTCCCGCCGTGCGAGCCAGGCGGCCTGGCACCGGGGGTCGTTGATCCGCGCTGTCCGGCGCGCGGCAAGGCGGTGGTGGATGAGCCGCCAGTGATCCGCAGCGACCTCCTCGGGCGCAACGCCCAGCGCCTCGATCGCAGCGATTACGGCAAAGACGCGGGCTACGCGGCGCCAGCCTTGGACGGCAAGGAGGATTTCGCCGCCCGGATCGACCGATGCGAGGCGCGAAACGGCAGTGCCGCGTGGCAGAGCGCGGACGATGGCAAGGTGCGAGAGCGCAGTGCCATGGTCATGGCCGGCCCAGCGCACCAGCGCGAAGATCTGGCCTGGCGCATAGCTCTCGACGCGGCGCCCCCTCTCGCCGCGGCGGGTGGCGACCGGCTTGCCGAAACGCAGCCAGTGCTCGCAGTGGCCGTGCGGCCAGAACAGCGTGACATGGGTCAGCGGATCATCGGTCGCACCGCTAGCCGAGGGGTTGCTGGTCGCCGCCCCTGCGCACGCCGTTGTACCCAATCGGCCGCATTCAGCAGCGGATTGTCCACAGCATGACGGCGTTAGCAGGAATCCGGAGGATTCCTGGTTAGGTCGGTTAGGTGACCAATAAGCCTCTGAAATAACGGGGCGATCCGCGCCAATCGGTTCCCGATCGTCCGAGAAAGCGGTTCCCGATGGTCTGAATGTCGGGGTTCCTGATCGTCCGTGTGTCATGACGACTTATCCACAGGCGCCAGCCCGACCCGCCGCAGGGCCACGGCGTAACAATCTTCGGGTGAGCGCACGAAGCGCAGCCAGTGCCGCCCATGTTCGGCAAACAGCGTGAGCGTATAGCCCGGCAGGGCCTGGCGGCTGACGTTATCGCGCAGCGCAAAGGCGAAGCGCTTGAGCGGCCAGAGCAGACCCGAGCGCATGTGGAGATGGGGCAGATCGAACGTCCAGCCGCCCACCTGGCGCCCACCATGCTTGCGCACGAGACGGTAGAGCCAGCGCTCGAGTCCGCCGGTGAGACCGAAATAGGCGCGATCGATCGTCAGCACCCACTGCGGCTGGAGTATGGCCTGATAGAACCAGTCGGACACGATCAGTTCGATGCCGCAAGCGCGGCCACGCGCATCGCTGCATTCGCGCCACGCGTTGATCCAGGAAAAGCATTGGCAGCGGCCGCGCTCTGGCTGGCGCAGGGTTGTAGCGATCGTGGTCGACTGCAGGCGGTCGAGTGCGGCTTTCAAGCGCGCATAACTAGCCTTGCCGGTGCCCCGCCGCGTGAAGGTGAGAATGTCGTGCGGGCGCGCTGCAATCATCCGCGATGTCGGGTGGCCCGCATCGCGGGCCTCGACGATCTGGCTCGCTGCCCAGATCAGCACGTCGGCATCCCAGATCGTGGCCATGCCGTGTTCGTGGGTAGCCTCCACCCGGATCGCGACGTCACCCATGCGGAAATCAATCGGTCGTGTGCGGTGGTTCTTGGCGAGACTGAAGAACGGCCAGACCATGAGATCCTGCGCGTCGCGCGGCGCGATCGGGCCACGCCGGGGCACGAACAGGTCAGGCTCGTCGCGCGTTGACGGCTTGGTGCGCGCCGACGCGGCGGACAGGGCGCTCACCGCCGCACCGGCCCGGTGCCGGGCTGGCGGCGAGCCGGATGGACTACGCCGCGCCCTGGGTCACGCGTCGAGCGTCGCTGCCCCGGGTAGACCCAGGCATCGAGGTCGGCGAGCGCGTAGACAATCCGACCGCCAAGCTTGTGATAGACCGGGCCGGTGCCATAGCAGCGATGCTTTTCGAGCGTGCGCGGCGACAACCCGAGATGGACGGCCGCATCAGGCGTGCGCAAATAGCGGGGATAGATCGGGGCAGGAATGGAGTTCATTGTCAGGCTCCGTCATGTTCCGACGTGCTGCGGCGTAGCGCAGTCGAGAGAGCCCAAGTCTGGCGTGGTTTTGGTGCCTTGGCGGAGTGACAAAAATGCCCCGGCTGCTTTTGTCACACCGCCGGGGTCAGCGGCGCGACAAGCCGCAGCATTGGGCGCATGGCGATGTTTGACCTGACCAAGGTCGCAGGCAGCGCACGCAGCGCTACGCCGCGAGAGGCAGAAGCAACAGATCGGCGGCAGGACGCTGGCCGCGCCGCTCGCGTATTATACTTTCGCGGAATTGTTCACGGTCTTGCCCGTGCGCGAGCAGGCAACGTCGTCACGTACGAGAAAGAATTGTGTGGCTGAGCCTTGCCGATCGGGACCGGGGCGGCCTGGTAAGCCGCCCCGGCTTGGTCAGAGAAACGCGATCTCGTCGGCGACAATTTCGGTGTTGTAGTAGGTGCGGCCGGCCTTCTCGTTGTGGCTGTAGCGGATCTCGCTGTAGCGCGACAAACTGGATGATGATTGCGCGTCAATCAGGATGAGAATGTGATTGTCGCGGCGCGTCGATCAGTGCCTGTTTAGGTTGTCGCTG
>NZ_JBEPKW010000010.1:0-171947 GCF_040544855.1 Novosphingobium sp. 1529 | reverse complement strand
ACCAAAGCCCTTTTACCCATAGACCAAGGCGAGCCTCACCGCGGGTCGTACTTGTAAGACTTTCGTACGCCTGCCGGCGCCCGAAACCCTTCGACTTTTCTGCCGCGCCCGCCCGGCACTCCAAGCGTCGCCTTTGCCCAAGAGCCGCCATTCGCTCGTTCGGCCAGCGGCATTTGAACGAGCAAGGCGTATTCACCATCTGCATCGCTCAAAAAACTCAAGGTCTGAATGATTGCCCCGTTTTCCTGAACCAAGAACGAAGTATCTTTGCAAAAGCAAGCGTCTCGTCTAGAGTCGTGCAGAGGGAGTTGGTCGCATGGGAACACGAGTAAATCTGGACGCAATGATACAAAGAGCCGATTTTGCCACGGAAGATGGCGAATATACGATGGATTTGTTTCAAAATTTCAACATATCGAACCTTGAATCTGGCTCTCCTGTTCGCGGTCTCCTACGAAAACCGGATTTTCAGCGCGAGACAAATCATTGGACACCGTCGCAGGTTACGACATTCATTGCTAGTTTTCTCGATAACGAGCTTATTCCCTCGTTGATCCTCTGGAAGTCTTCGTCATACATCTTCGTAATCGATGGCGGCCATCGCCTAAGCGCCCTACGCGCTTGGATCGAAGACGACTATGGTGACGGAACAACATCACAGGCGTTCTACGCAGGGGAAATTTCGGAAGACCAGATACGTCTCGCTAAGCGGACGCGATCAATGGTCGAATCGAAAATTGGACGATTTTCGACGCTCAAAAGTCTGATTGGAAATTCTAACTCGGGGTCAGAATTAGATCGACGCAGAGCACATATTCTTTTTACTCGTGGTCTAAACTTGCAATGGGTCCAGGGGACGGCCTCGGTTGCTGAGACCTCATTTTTTAAGATCAACTCTCAAGGCACACCCCTCGATGACACCGAAGAGCTTTTGCTTCGCAATCGAAAGAAGCCAATCGCTATCGGCGCTCGCGCGATTCTTCGCGCAGGTAGCGGTCATAAGTACTGGTCTGCCTTTCCCCTAGATTTCCAGTCAGCCATCGAAACAGCAGCCAAAAACCTCAAGGAAGTTCTGTTCGACCCTGAAGTATCACAGCCTATAAAAACGCTCGATCTTCCGCTGGGTGGATCGGTTTCACCGCTCGAAGGTCTGTCACTGTTAATTGAGTTTCTAAGCATATCGGACTCGACGCAAACGCTAACAAAGGGGATTGCCGGATATGATGACGACGCAAATGGCTCTTCTACCATCTCCGTCCTCAAAAATGGCTTGAGTGTTGCCAGGCGGATAACTGGAAATTCTGGCGGTAGTTTAGGGCTCCATCCAGCAGTTTACTTTTATAACGAGCGCGGAAAGCACAGTCGCTTTTTGTTTCTAGGCATGGTCCTGCTCGTGTCACGCAAGCTGAAAGACAACGACAGTGGATTTTTCGCTAAATTCACTAAATCTCGCGCAAAGATGGAAACATTTTTGATCGAAAATAAATCACTAATCGGAATTATACTTCAGAACATGAGCAAACAAACGCGCGTTAGTAAAATGCGAGACCTATATATGTTTCTAATTGATAATCTATCGGATGGGCAAGAGGTCAGTGTAGAACAAGCTATAACACATCTTGGTGGACGTGGCCGTATACTTGACATTACGACCGCAGCGCAAAGCACGGCTTTTTCTGATGAAACGAAGTCAGCGTTGTTCGTGAAGCGGGCTCTGGACACAGCGATGAAGTGTAATATCTGTCATGGACTTCTCGATCCCGCCAAATCCGTTTCTTATGACCACGTAAAGCCTGTACGAGATGGCGGAACGGGAGATGTATCTAACGGAGATTTGGTTCATCCATACTGCAATCAATCGGTAAAATGCTAATGTTGATTATATCAACGTCAGATATATGACAGATTGATAATTTTCACACCGAATTAATACAGAAGGCCACCGAATAAGTATTTTGTTTTATCACGCCCAATCGCGTGGCAAAAGTCACTCATATTTTGCCTTGCTGACGGTTCGCTCCAATCAACCCGAGGGCAGCTTCCGTGAAGACCGGACGTTCGTCGGAGTGCACCTGAAAGCCAGGATTTGGTCGAAAGAGGCCTCCGATCACGGCCCGATCAACCCTCAACAATCGAGCCACTCGCATAGGCCGCAACAACGCACCACCCCAAGGTTTCGTACAACGCCCGGCCATCGTCTGTCGCGACCAGCAGTTCCCGGCTATCGGCATTACGCCGCGCCGCATGCAAGGTCTGCATGAGGACATGGCCCAGGCCTTTGCGGCGATGGGCGGGCTCGGTCACGATGCGGTCGTAGACGAAGACGTGATCCGTTTCGGCGCCATAGCCGCTGGCGGCCAGTTCGCCGGTTTCACCAAGGATGCGGGCGGCCACCACCGGGCCGGATTGCTCGGTGGTGACGCTGTAGCCGTGCGCCAGCGTTCGGCGCGGCATTGCGCCGTGGGCGCGCATCACGTGGCTGGCGGGGTGCACCGTCCAGTGCGGCGGTAGGGCGGCGCGCAGGGCCTCTGTCGTGGCGCACACCTTGATGAACTGACGGGGCTGGTGGATCGCGCGGGCGAGGTCTTTCAGGCCATCGCACAGGTGCGGAAAGACCCAGCGCACGGTTTCCGTGTCTGATCCGGTATCGACGCGGAAGCCGCCGTGCTCGGGCACCGGCATGGGCAATCCGCGCGCCAGCGAGCGCGCGGTGAGCCAGGCGTGCAGCAGATGCGGATCAAGGCCCTGGAGGTTCATCGCGGCGCGGCCCGGCGCGGTTACAGCAGCATGGCCTGGCGCTGCGCAATGCGGTCCTTGATGCGGGCGATGGTGGCGGCGATGGCGGGCGCCTGCTCCAGGATGAGCACCGGATCATCGCCCGGCACGGCCTGGGCCAGGGCATGGGCATCGGCCACCAGGTCCACGTCCACTTCCGACAGGCGGCACAGCGTATCAGCCTCGGTGCGATAGCGCGCGGTCATGAAGTCGTTGCCAGGCACCGGCATATGCGCCACCTGCGCGTCGAGCGCGCTGATCGTCTGGGCCAGGGCCTCCAACCGCTTGGCGTTGGCCACCAGGTCTGCCGGCGGGAAAGGTTGCGCGCGCGAAGGCGGCGGGATCATCTCGCGGCGATAGCGCCCTTCGGCCTCGCTCAGCGCCTTGCGCGCCTGTTGCAACAGCTCGCTCACCATGCGGCGGATGCGCTGGTCATCGGCGCGCAGATCGTTTTCCACGCGATAGAACGTATAGCCATAGCCGCGGAAAAGATTGATCGCGACCTGGCCGGCGCGCGCCGCCAGCCCGTCGTCCTCGGCCCCGCTCATGTCGGCGCGCCCACTTCCGGGCCGAGCGGGTAGAAGCCGGTGGGCTGGCCGCCGATCGCAAACGGCATGCCCACGGCCGCGTTGGGGGCGGAGACCAGGCCTTTTTCCGCCATCTTGAGCGCCAGGTAATAGCGCACCGATTCAATCGGGGTGAGGCCGATCGCCTGGAGCGAGATCAACTCGCGCATGCGTTCGTCGCGCGGCATGATCAAGACCTTGAGGTCGTTGAGCATGATGCCGTAGACCTTGAGGAAATCAGCGAGGTGAACCTTCACCGCCTCGCGCACGTCGTTGATGTGCTCGTTGATGTTTTCCAGCTTGGTGACCTGCACGATCTGGTTGATCGCCTGCTCGATCGCCGGGCCAGCGTAGTCGGCCACTTCGTTGGTATCGATCACGGTGCCGGAAAACGGCATGTGGGTGATCAGGTCGAGCGCTTCCTGCTTGCTGTCGATGTGGATGTAGTAATCGACGACATACGATACTTCGGCCATTTCCGCCGACGTGGCGATGCCGCTGTTGCGCACCAGCAGCTTGGAGCGGTTGATATAGATGACTTCATAGACCCACGGCGAGGAGCCGCCGAAAAAGCCCTTGGCGATCGAGCCGATCAGCGGCTTGTCAGGCGTTTCGATGGCATATTGCCCGGTTTCATAGACATCGAGCACCGCCCCGCGCGACTTGAGCACGCAGAAGTGGTTGCTTTCCACCGTCAAGAGCGAGCCCGAGACAATGCTTTCATCAGCGATCTTGTAAGCGACGGTACGGGTGCCGAGCGCATCGGACCCATCGTTGCGCACCGTGGTGATCACTTGTCTGGTAATGGCCATCGCATGTCTCCTGAACGGAAGCGGGGAAAGGCGTGCAGGGTCTAGCGCGGGGAACACAGCCCCGGGCCGCGCACGGTGCGGTAGAAGCGGTCCAGCGTGGCAGAACGCCGGGGCGCGCTGGGCAGCACGGCCGGGGCATCGCCTTCATCCAGCGCCCTGGCATCAGGATCGGCCAGGCCCGGCAGTGCGGACGCGGCCGCCTCGACCGCCGGAACGGGCCGGCGCGGTGGCGGAGCGGGCAAGGGCTGGCGGGCCTGTCGCGACGCCTGCCGGCGCAGCAAAACCAGCAGGACAACGAAAGCCAGAATGAACAGATGACTCACGCGGCGCCTCTCCGGTCTGGCCCTGCTAGATCGCAAGCTAGACCTTTCGCTGGCAATTTCTTCTGACAAATGAGATTATTACCAATATTTCATGCGTGTCCGCGCAGGTTCACAAGAGCGGTTCCAACCCGCCCAAAAGCCCGCTTTGCGCGCTCTGCAATTGATTGTAGGATGCAGCCACCCAGGGAGGGGACCAAGACCATGGACGATCGCAAGATCCGCAAGGTACTGATTGTTGGCGGCGGATCAGCCGGATGGATGACGGCTGCGATGCTCTCGCAAGCCCTGGCGCGCGATTGCGCCATCACCCTGGTGGAAAGCGAGGAAATCGGCACGATCGGCGTGGGCGAGGCGACCATTCCGCCGATCCGCGTGTTCAACCAGACCCTGGGCATAGACGAGCGGGAGTTTCTGGCGCGGACCAAGGGCAGCTTCAAGCTGGGGATCGAATTCGTCGGCTGGGGCGCGAAAAATTCGCGCTATTTCCATCCCTTCGGGCCTTATGGCCGCAATTTCGACATGGTGCCGATGCACCAATACTGGCTGCAGGCGCGGCGCCAGGGGGAGACCGCCCCGCTCGACGAGCATGCCATGGCCTGGCACCTGGCGCGGGCCGGGCGCTTTGCCCACCCCTCACCCGATCCACGCAGCGTGATGAGCACGTTCGATTATGCCTATCACTTCGATGCCGGGTTCTATGCCCGCTTCCTGCGCACGATTGCCGAACGGCGCGGCGTCACGCGGGTGGAAGGGCGCATTGCCGATGTGGCACTGCATGGCGAGACCGGCTTTGTCGAGGCGGTAACGATGGCCGATGGCCGCCGGATCGAGGCAGAACTGTTCATCGATTGCTCGGGCTTTCGCGGGTTGCTGATCGAGGGCGCGCTCAAGACCGGATACGACGACTGGTCGCACTGGCTGCCGTGTGACCGCGCCGTGGCCATGCCCTGCGCGCATCCCGCCGCCGATCCCAACCCTACGCCCTATACCCGATCGACCGCGCGCGCGGCGGGGTGGCAGTGGCGCATCCCGCTGCAACACCGCGTCGGCAACGGCTATGTCTTTTGCAGCGCGTTCCTGGACGAAGACCGCGCGGCCGAGGATCTCGCCAGCAGCCTGGATGGAGCGGCGCTGGGCGATCCGCGCGCGGTGCGGTTCCAGGCGGGGCGGCGCAAGCTGCACTGGAACCGCAACGTGATTGCCGTGGGGCTGTCCTCGGGCTTTCTCGAACCGCTCGAATCCACCTCCATCCACCTGATCCAGGCCAATATCTCCAAGATCCTGGCGCTGTTTCCCGATCGCGATTTCGATCCCGCGACGCGCGATGAATTCAACCGCATCGCCCACGGCGAAATGGAGCGCATCCGCGATTTCATCATCCTGCACTACAAGCTCACGCAGCGGCAGGATGCCGAGCTGTGGCGCCATGTCGCGGCGATGGACATCCCCGACAGCCTGGCCTTGAAGATCGCCCATTTCCGCCGCCACGGCCGCCTGATCGCGCGCGAGCTGGACCTGTTTGCCCCGCCATCGTGGCTGGCCGTGCATATCGGCCAGAACAACCTGCCCGAAGGGCACGACCCGCTGATCGACTATCGCGGCGTGGACGGGCGCGAATGGCTGGGCCGGCTGCGCAGCGCCATGGCCGCCGAAGCCGCGCAGCAACCCCTGCATGGCGCGGTGCTGGCCGGGCTTGCCCCGCAGCCGGCATGAGCGAAAGCGCGGGCGAATGGCTCGACCGCGCCCGCATCCTGCGCGCGCGGCAAGACATGGTCGGCGCGCAAGGCGCCATGGCGCGCGCCCATGCCCTGGCGCCCGACGATGCGACGATCGCCTTTCTCCATGCGCAATCGCGCTATGAACTGGGCCATCCCGCCGCGCATCTGTTTGCCGCAGTGTGCCGCCGCTGGCCCGACCATCTCGACGCACAGCGCAACCACGCCCTGGCGCTGGCCAGCGAAGGCCAGGTGACGCAGGCGCTGGCCACGCTGGAAGCAGCACTGGCGCGCCACCCCGCCTGGGCCGACGGGCACCGCGTGCTGGGCTCGCTGCGCTGGGTAAACGGCGACGCCCAGAGCTTTGACGCCAGCTTTGCCCGCGCCGCGCGCGCCCATCCGGCGCAGCCCGCGCTGTGGCTAGGGTGGTTTGCGGCCGTGGCCCAAGTGCGCGACTGGCCCCGCGCCGCCGCCATCCTGGACGAGGCGGAACGACACCTGGGCACGCTGCCTGCATTGATCCAAGCGCGGGTGTTCCTGGCCGGCGAAAGCGGCGATGGCGCAGAGATGACCCGGTTGTTGCACCAGGGCGCGCTCCCCAACAGCCCGGTGATCACCATCGCCCGCATCCGCCAGGCACTGCGCGACGGCGCGCCCGATGCCGCGCTGGCCCTTGCCCTGCCCTTGGCGCAGCAGGCGCCAGGATCGCCGCTGGCCGGGCAGGTCTGGCCCTATGTTTCCACCTGCTGGCGCCTGCTGGACGATCCGCGGGCCGAATGGCTCGATGGCGATCCTGCATTCGTGCGCAGCATGGCCGTGGGACTGAGCGGCACGGAACTGGCGCAACTGGCCGATCTGTTGCGCGGGTTGCACCGGGCGCAATTGCCCTATCCCGAACAATCGGTGCGTGGCGGCACCCAGACCGACCGCAGCGTGCTGCTGCGCCACGAACCCTTGCTGGTGCGCACGCGCGCGGCGCTGCTGGCGGCAACGCGCGATTACATTGCCGCCCTGCCCCCGCCCGATCCTGCCCACCCGCTGCTCTCACGCCCGCGCGATGCGGTGCGGATCAGCGGCAGTTGGTCGGTCCGGCTTCACGGGCACGGCTTCAACGTCACCCATTCGCATCCGTTGGGGTGGATCAGCAGCGCCTTCTATGTCGCCCTGCCCGCTCCGGCCGAAAGCACCGCGCCCGACGCCGGACACTTTCACTATGGCGCCCCGCCGCAGGAGCTGGGCCTGGATCTTGCACCTTATGGCACGATCGCGCCGATGGTTGGGCAACTGGTGCTGTTTCCCTCCACGCTGTGGCATGGCACGGTGCCGTTCGATGCGGGGGAGCGGCTGAACATTGCCTTCGACGTCGTGCCTGCACCCTGATCCTCCCCCACCGGGGGAGGGGGACCAGCCGCAGGCTGGTGGAGGGGACTGGCGGCTGCAAACGGCGTTTCAGGCCGAAGATCCCCTCCACCACGCTTCGCGCGGTCCCCCTCCCCGTGCCGGGGAGGATTTTAGCGGCCGCGAAACGTCCACTGCCCTACGGGCTGCCAGGTGGCGCCGCCTTGGGGCAGGCGCTCAATGGCGTGGAGGTCAATCCCCGCAAAGGCAAAGGTCTGCCCCTCGAACCGGCCCGCCAGCGCCGCCTGGAGCGCGCGGGCATCGCTGCGGACAACCTTGTTCTGGATAGTTACATGAAAGCGCGGCCGGCCTTGGTCTGCCAGGCCGAGCAACCCCTGGAGCGCTTCCGCCAAATCAGCATGCACCGCGTTCAGCGCAGGGCTGTGCACGGCAACGGCCGTACCAGTGCCCAGGTCTGCCAGACCGGCGAGATGCGCGGTCGGTGGCGCGGTTTGCGCACAAACGCGGGCAGCCAAGCGCTGCACTTCGCCATGGGCGGAGGGCGGCAGCGCGTGAAACAGCGTGACATGGGCAGGCACATGATTGCGTTCGGGCGGATAATGCGCGCGGCGCAACCCTTCCATCTGGCCAAAGAGCGCGGCGGGTAGCCGGGCTGTCAGGACCAGGGGCCCGCTCACCCGGCGCGGCCCGCCGCGCGGGAGAAATCGGAACAGCCGGAGCGATGCGCGCGCGCATCAGGCGGCAAATCCGTAAAACTCCGTATCGGACCAATAGAGCCGTAGTTGCGCAAATGCCAGCCTAGAGATCACCGCGCGCCCGGCGAATGGCGAACCATTTGGCCACATTGGCATTATGTTCGGCCAGAGTATCGGCAAAGACATGGCCACCGGTGCCATCGGCTACCATATACAATGCTTCGGTATGCGCCGGATGCAGCACTGCCTCGATCGAGGCGCGGCCGGGATTGGTGATCGGCCCCTTGGGCAGGCCTGTCATCGAATAGGTATTGTAATCGTTTACAGCCTGGATTTCCGACTGGCGGATGCGACGGCCAAGCGGCTTGCCGCGGGTGATCGGATAAATGATCGTGGGATCGGCCTGCAGCAGCATGCCCTTGCGCAGGCGATTGGAATAGAGCCCGGCCACCATGCGGCGCTCGGCTGGCTTGCCGGTTTCCTTTTCCACGATCGAGGCCAGGATCAGCGCCTCTTGCGGGGTCTTGGCCACGGTATCAGCGCTGCGCTGCGCCCAGAGTTCGGCCAGGGTCTTGGTCATGGCCGCCTGCATGCGCGCCAGCACTGCCTTGCGCGGTTCGCCACGGCGGAATTCATAGCTGTCGGGCAGCACGGTGCCCTCTTCGGGAACGTCGACGGTGCCGGTGAGCAGCGGCTGCGCCATCAGCCGTTCCTGCACCATGATCGCGGGCATGCCCTCGGGCACGGTGACCAGGCGGCGCATCGCGCCTTCGGCCCCTTGCAGGATTTTGAGGATGGTAGAGCCACTGGCGTGGGCCGGCAGGCTGAATTCGCCGGCCTTGATCGGCGCCGTCGTGCCCAGCAGGCGCGCGCGGGCGCGGAACGTGCTGGCCGAAGCGACTCCCCCTTCGGCCTCCAGCTTGCTGGCGATGGAGCCGATGCTGGCGCCATCGGGAACGACGAACGCCGTATCCTTGGCCAGCGGGCCTGGGCCATACCAGCCCCACAGGAAGTGGGTGCCCCATGCTGCCGCCAGGAGCAGCGCCCCCAGGATGACCAGCCGGACTTTACCGATGCGGGCAATCATGGGAGCGCGTTTCCTTGGTTTACGGCGGCCTTTCGGCTTGCCACGCGGGTTGGCCTTGCGGCTCAAACCGCCTTCATGATCAGGCTGGCGTTGGTGCCGCCAAACCCGAACGAGTTGTTGAGCACGGCGCGCACCTGGCGCTTCTTGGCCACGTGCGGCACCAGGTCCACGCCCTCGGTACCCTCATCGGGATTGTCGAGGTTGAGCGTGGGCGGCACGATCTGGTCGCGGATGGCGAGGATGCAGAAGATCGCTTCGACCGCGCCGGCCCCACCGAGCAGGTGGCCGATGGCCGACTTGGTGCTGCTCATCGAGGCGCCCGACAGATCATCGCCCAGCACGCGCTTGACCGCGCCCAGTTCGATCGTGTCGGCCATGGTCGAGGTGCCGTGGGCATTGACATAGTCGATGTCGCCCGGCTCCAGACCGGCCTTGCGCAGCGCCATGCGCATCGCAAGTTCGGCGCCCTTGCCTTCCGGGTGCGGCGCCGTCACGTGATAGGCATCGCCCGACAGGCCATAGCCGACCACTTCGGCATAGATCTTCGCGCCACGCGCCTTGGCGTGTTCGTATTCTTCCAGCACGACGACGCCGGCGCCTTCGCCCATGACGAAACCATCGCGGTCTTTGTCATAGGGGCGGCTGGCCTGTTCCGGCCGGTCGTTGTAGCTGCAGTTGAGTGCGCGGGCCTGGGCAAAGCCGGCCACGCCCAGCGGGTTGATCGTGCTTTCCGCGCCGCCCGCCAGCATCACGTCAGCGTCGCCATCCTTGATCATCCGAGCGGCATCGCCAATCGAATGGGCGCCGGTGGAACAGGCGGTGACAACCGCGTGGTTGGGGCCCATCAGGCCATACTTGATCGAAACCTGGCCCGAGATCAGGTTGATCAGGCGGCCATGCACGAAGTGCGGAGAGACGCGGCCAGGGCCCTTTTCGTGCAGGACGATCGATTCGCTCTCGATGCCCGGCAAACCGCCGATGCCCGAGCCGATCGAGCAGCCGGTGCGCGTCTTGAGATCATCGTCCATGTCCACCAGGCCGGCATCTTCCAGCGCCTGGCCGGCAGCATCGATGCCATAGACGATGAACGGATCGACCTGGCGCTGAATCTTGTGATCGACTCGGCGTGACGCATCAAAGCCATAGGGATGGTCGGCCGGCTTCACTTCGCAAGCGATCTGGCACTTCTGGTTGCTGGCATCGAACCGCGTGATCGGCCCGGCGCCAGACTTGCCGGCGAGCAGATTCGCCCAAACGGTTTCCACGTCCGCGCCCAGCGGGGTGACAAGGCCGAGGCCGGTTACGACGACACGACGCATTCTTTTCTCCGCAAAATCAAAAACGAACAGGCCCAGCCCCGCAGATATGGGGACTGAGCCTGCCGAATTCCTCCCCTGCCCGGCCCGCACTTGCTGGCCGGAACGGTTGGGGAAGCGGGGCGATCAGCCCTTGTTTTCGTCGATGTACTTGATCGCGTCAGACACGGTCGAGATCTTCTCGGCCGCATCGTCGGGGATTTCCACACCGAATTCTTCTTCAAAGGCCATGACCAGCTCGACGATGTCGAGCGAGTCAGCGCCGAGATCGTCGATGAAGCTGGCGTCTTCGGTGACCTTGTCGGCCTCGACGCCGAGGTGCTCGACAACGATCTTCTTAACGCGGTCGGCGGTATCGCTCATTATATGCCCCTTCGCAGGAAACAGGTTGGTGGTCGCGGGTCAGGCATCGCCCTAATAGGCTGTTGAACCGCTGGCAAGAGGCGCCCGCATCCTGGCCTGTCAGCCGTGGGACACAAGCGCCGGTCGGAATGCGCTGCCGCTCAGCCCTTGGGCTGTTCGACAACGCGAATGTTGAGCTCGCGCAACTGCTTGTGCTCGGCTGGCGAGGGCGCCCCCATCAGCAGGTCTTCGGCCCGCTGGTTCATCGGGAACAGCGTGATCTCGCGCAGGTTCTGCGCCCCGCACAGCAGCATGACAATGCGGTCGACGCCAGCGGCCATGCCGCCGTGGGGCGGCGCGCCATACTGGAACGCGCGATAGAGGCCGCCAAAGCGCTCTTCCACGTCAGCCTTGGTCAGGCCAACGATTTCGAAGGCCTTGACCATGGTTTCGGGCGACTGGTTGCGGATCGAGCCCGAGGCGATTTCATAGCCGTTGCAGACCAGATCGTACTGGAAGGCCTTGATCGTCAGCGGGTCCTGGTTGGTCAGCGCGTCCATCCCGCCCTGCGGCATGGAGAACGGGTTGTGGCTGAATTCCACCTTCTTGTTGTCTTCATCCCATTCATAGAACGGGAAATCGACGATCCAGCACAGCTTGTAGGTGCCTTCTTCGACCAGGCCGAGCTGTGCAGCAACGCGGTTGCGCGCCAGGCCCGCCAGCTTGGCGGCCTGATCTGCCTTGCCAGCGGCAAAGAACAGCCCGTCGTTTTCGCCCAGGCCCAGCTCGGCATAGAGCGCGGCCATGCCTTCGGCGCCGTGATTCTTGGCGATCGGCCCGCCAAACTCGCCGCCCTTGCGGGTGACATAGCCCAGGCCAGCATGGCCTTCGGCGCGGGCCCAGTCGTTCATTTCGTCAAAGAACTTGCGGCTCTTGTCTGCCGTGTTCGGCGCCGGAATGGCGCGGACGACGCCGCCGGTGCCGACGATCTTTTCAAACAGGCCAAAGCCGGACTGGGTGAAGTGGTGCGAAACATCGGTGATCAGCAGCGGGTTGCGCAGGTCCGGCTTGTCAGACCCGTACTTGAGGATCGCCTCGTCATAGGGAATGCGCGGAAACTGGCCAATCGGCGTCACCGGCTTGCCTTCGGCAAAGGCCTCGAACACGCCGCCGATCACCGGCTCCATCGTTTCCCAGACTTCTTCCTGGGTCACAAAGCTCATTTCCAGGTCGAGCTGGTAGAATTCGCCCGGCAGGCGGTCGGCGCGCGGATCTTCGTCGCGGAAGCACGGCGCGATCTGGAAATAGCGGTCAAAGCCCGCCACCATCAGCAGCTGCTTGTACTGCTGCGGCGCCTGCGGCAGCGCATAGAACTTGCCGGCGTGGATGCGGCTCGGCACCAGGAAGTCGCGCGCGCCTTCCGGGCTCGATGCCGTCAGGATCGGCGTGGAATATTCAGTGAAGCCCGCGCCTTCCATGCGGCGGCGCATGTCGGAGATGATTCGCGTACGCGTCACGATGTTGGCGTGCAGGGTTTCGCGGCGCAGATCGAGGAAGCGATAGCGCAGGCGGATATCCTCGGGATATTCCTGCTCGCCGGCCACCGGCATGGGCAGCTCTTCTGCCGCCGAAAGCACCGTGGCCACCTTGGCGAACACTTCGATCGCGCCCGTCGCCAGGTTGGCGTTGACGGTCGCTTCGTTGCGGGCCTTGACCACGCCTTCGATCGTCACAACGCTTTCCACGCGCACGGATTCGAGCAGCGGCAGCGCCGGGCTGTCGCTGTCCGCCACGATCTGGGTGATCCCGTAGTGATCGCGCAAATCGACGAACAGCACGCCGCCATGGTCGCGCTTGCGATGCACCCAGCCCGAAAGGCGAACATTTTCGCCGACATGCTCGCGCGAGAGGGCGCCGCAGGTGTGGGAACGATAAGGATGCATCGAAACTCTTTCCAATCGGTCTGCAATAAGGCAGGTGAGACAGGCTTAAATGTCAGGCGCGGCCAAGAGGCGATGGCCACGCTTTTGTCAAGCCGCCGCTCCCGGACGGGGGCACCACCGGCCCCATGCCGCCACGGGTGTTTGGCACCCGGGTGCGGTTCGGGCCATACAGAAAAGAACGATGAAGATACATCCGCTGATTACCACGACCGCCGCGCTTGCCGATCTGTGCGAGCGGCTGGCCAAGTCAGACTTCGTCACGGTAGACACCGAATTCATGCGCGAGAACACCTATTGGCCGGAATTGTGCCTGGTGCAGATCGCCAATGAAGAGGAAGCTGCGGCGATCGATCCGCTGGCGCCGGGGATCGACCTTTCGCCCATGCTCGATCTGCTGGTCGACAACGAAGACGTGCTCAAGGTCTTCCACGCCGGCGGCCAGGATGTTGAAATCATTTACAATCTTTCGGGCCGCACGCCGCACCCGATCTTCGACACGCAGATCGCCATGATGGCCCTCTCGCAAAGCGAGCAGATCGGCTATTCCAACCTGGTGGAAGCGTGGCTGGGCCTGTCGATCGACAAGGGCGCGCGCTTTACCGACTGGTCGCGCCGCCCGCTGACCGAACGCCAGATCGAATATGCGATCGGCGACGTGACCCACCTTTCCAAGATTTTTCCGCGCATGCTCAAGCGCCTGATCAAGACCGGGCGCGGCGAGTGGCTGGATATCGAGATGGAAAAGCTGGCCGACCCGGAAAACTATCGCAACGATCCGGGCAAGGTGTGGGAAAAGATTCGCCCGCCCAGCCGCAACCCCGCCGTGCTTGGCCGGTTGCGCGCGATCGCCGCCTGGCGCGAGGCCGAAGCGATGGACAAGAATATCCCGCGCGGGCGCATCATGCGCGATGAAACGCTGGCCGACATTGCCAGCCACCCGCCGCGCGAACAGCACGACCTGGCCAAGGTGCGCGGCCTTTCTACCGGATGGAAGGATAACGATATCGGACGCCGCCTGATGCAGACGCTGGCCGATGCCAAGCCGTTGACCGAGGCGGAAATGCCCCCGCGCGCGCCGCGCGGCGCCCCGCTGGGCAAGGAAGGCGCCCTGGTGGCCGATCTGCTCAAGCTGCTGCTCAAGATCCGCAGCCGCGAGATCGACGTGGCCTCGCGTCTTCTGGCGCGCAGCGATGATCTGGAGGCACTGGCCGCCGGGCAGCGCAAGGGCTTGGCCCTGCTGGAAACCTGGCGCTACGAACAGTTCGGCCGCGATGCGCTGGAACTGGTGGAAGGGCGCCTGGCCTTTGCCGTGGTCAACGGCAAGCTCAAGATGGCGCACATCGACCAGATCGGCAACAACGGCCCGGCCAAGGCAACGCCAGCCGAACCCGAAGCTGACGAGCCACTCGGGGAATGAGCACCTACCTGCCCACGCTCAAGCAGCTGCAATACCTCGTCGCGCTGCATGAACATGGCCACTTCGGCAAAGCCGCCGATTCGTGCTTCGTCTCGCAGTCCACGCTGTCGGCCGGGCTGCGCGAACTCGAATCGCTGCTCGGCGTGACGCTGGTGGAGCGCACGCGCCGCGTCGTGCGGTTCACCCCGCTGGGCAACCAGGTGGTGGCCAAGGCGCACCGCCTGCTGCGCGAAGCGGAGGAACTGTCCGAACTGGTGCAATCGCATGGCGTGCCGCTGGCCGGCGAGCTGCGCATGAGCGTGATCCCCACGATCGCGCCGTTCCTGCTGCCGCGCATCTTGCCGCGCCTGCGCCAGGAACGCCCGCAATTGAAGCTGTTCCTGCGCGAGGAGCCCAGCGCCGCCGCGATCGAATCGCTGCACCATGGCCGCGCCGATTGCGTGCTGCTGGCCCTGCCCTTTGCCACCGGCGAGGTGGACGTGGCGCCGCTGTTCAAGGACCGGCTCTATGTGGCGTTCCCGCAGGACGATCCGCGCAACCCGCCCGAATCGGTGCCACCCGCGCTGATCGATGAAACCCGCCTGCTGCTGCTGGAAGACGGGCACTGCTTGAAAGAGCATGCCCTGGCCGCCTGCAACCGGCCGGAGCTGCGCGCCAGCGCCACGATGATCGGCACCAGCCTGCACACTCTGGTGCAGATGGTGGACAATGGCCTGGGGCTGACCATGCTGCCCGAAATGGCGGTGGACGCCGGCATCCTCAACGACACCCATATCGTTGCCCGCCCGCTGCAATCCGATCATGCCTATCGCGAGATCGCCCTGGTGTGGCGCAAGAATTCGCCCCGCGCCGACGAGTTCCGCCTGCTGGCAGAGGAACTGCGCGCACCATGAAGGTGCAGCGCCACAACGCGCTGGAAGATCTCTATGGGGTTGCGACCGGGTGCCTGCTGCTGGCACTCGGCGTGCACCTGTTGCACCAGGCGCGGCTGATCACCGGGGGCATGGCCGGCCTTGCCCTGCTGCTGTCCTACCTTGTGCCGTATTCGCCCGGTACGCTGTTTGCCGTGCTCAACCTGCCGATCTTCCTGATCTTCTGGCGCAGCCAGGGCACGCGCTACACGCTGCGCAGCCTGGTCGCGACGCTGGCCATCACCGGCCTGGTCACGCTGGTGGCCAAGGGCCTGGTGCTGACATCGGCCAGCCCGGCCGCCGCCGCGGTGATCGGTGGCACGGTGATGGGCATGGGGCTGCTCGCGGTAACGCGCCACGGCACCGCCGTGGGCGGATCGAGCGTGATCGCCCGCTGGCTCAGCCGCAAAAAGGGGTGGAGCTTTGGCCGCCTGCTGATGATCACCGACGCCACGATCATCGCCACCTCGGCCCTGGTGCTCGGCCCCGAACGCGCGATCTGGTCGCTGGCCAGCGCGGTCTGCGCGAACCTGATGATCATGACCTGGCACCGGCCCGATCGCTATCTGGCAGAGAGTTTGTAAGCGGGGCTCTGCCGCCTTGCGGCTAAGGACGGCGACCGCTGTCTAAGGTATCAAGCTGGACCCCGGATCAAGTCCGGGGTGACGAAGAATAGAGGTAACGTATAAATTTACCGTCACCCCGGACTTGATCCGGGGTCCAGCTTTGCTTCATGCACTCCCCCCGTCAATCCATATGCTTCAAGCCCACCCGCAGGTAATCCCAGCCAGTGATCACCGTCAGCCCGGCCGCGCCCCATAGCGTGGCGAGGCCCACCGTATGCGGCACGTTGATGACGATCCCTTGGAGCGTGAGAGTCCACCATGGCGTGGCGCAGCCCAGGATCAGCGCGCCGAGTGAGACCATCTGGAACGTGGTCTTCCACTTGGCGAGCTTGGACACCGGCACCGAAACCTGGATGCCGCCCAGAAACTCGCGCAGGCCCGACACCGCGATTTCGCGCAGCAGAATCACCAGGCCAGCGATTACGTGCATGTCTCCCACATAGGGCCCGGTCAGCACGCCCTGCGCGGTCAGCACCAGGATCACGGCGGCCACCATGATCTTGTCGGCAATCGGATCGAGGAACACGCCCAGCTTGGACACCGTGCCTTGCGCGCGTGCCAGATAGCCGTCGAAATAATCGGTCACGCCCATCAGGCAATACATGGCAAAACCCAGGGCATAGCCAGTGGGCCAGCCCGGCCACCACAGCAGGGCAACCAGCAAGGGCACGGCAACGATGCGCGAAAGGGTGAGGATGTTGGGCAGCGTGAGCATGTCTTTTCCGCAATAAGACGGCCGGGGCCAACATGGAAACGGTTTGTGCACGAAGGGCCTGCCATCATGCTTGCGTGGCGCCTTTGCCCCAGCCCATCTTGCCGTGCGCCCTGGTGCCACCCATGTAAGACGGGCTGCGGGTTAAATCTTGTGGCGCCCACCGCTTGCCCCTTGCCCACCCGGCGTGGCGCGCTAAGGCAGGCGGAACAGAGACCAGGGATGCCCGGCACCGCTTAGAATGACAACTACAACGCATCTCCTTCGCGCCCGTCGCTTCCTGCCATTGTTCGTCACCCAGTTACTGGGCGCGTTCAACGACAATCTGTTCAAGAATGCCATGGTGCTGTTCGTGGTGTTCAACGTGTACAATTCGGAAAAAGCCGAAGCGCATTTTTCCGGCATGGCCACCGCGCTGTTCATCATCCCGTTCGTGGCGCTGTCCGCCCTGTCGGGCCAATTGGCCGACATGCGCGACAAGGCCCGCATCATCCGCATCGTCAAAACCTGCGAGATCGGGATCATGACCGTCGGCGCCACCGGTCTGCTGCTGGCGTGGAAGGGCTTCCATGTCGAAGGGCTGGCCATCCCGCTGATGCTGCTGGCGCTCTTCGCCATGGGCGTGCATTCCACGTTTTTCGGCCCGATCAAGTACGCCATCCTGCCCCAGCATCTTCATGCCGATGAAGTGCTGGCCGGCACTGGCCTGGTCGAAGCGGGTACCTACATGGCGATCCTGGCCGGCACGATCGTGGCCGGCTATATCTCTGCGCCGGCAGCGGCGGTTACAGTGATCGTCACCGCGCTGATCGGCTTCTTTGCCGGCCGCAGCGTGCCCCCCGCCCCGCCCGAACAGCCGAACGAACCGCTCGCCCTGCCCCTGCTGCGCCCGTTCCTGGCGCGCCCGCGCAATGTGCTGCGCGCGCTGGGCCTGGTGCCGGTGGTGGTGGCCGATCAGGTGGTCTCGCTCTATCGCCTGGTCCATTCCACCACGCGCCATCCACGGGTGTTCCTGGCCATTGCGGCGATCAGCTTCTTCTGGGCCGTGGGCGCGATCCTGTTCGTGCAGTTCCCACCGCTGGCCAAGAACGTGCTGGGTTGCAGCAAGGAAGTGGCCAGCCTGTTCCTGGTGATCTTCTCGGTGGGGATCGCGATCGGCTCGGTCTCGATCAACCGCCTGCTCAAGGGCACGGTTTCGGCCCGCTATGCCCCGATCTGCGTGGTCGGGACCGCGCTGTTCGTCGTCGGCTTCCACTTCGTCTGCGCGGCCTGGCCGGTGCCAGCACAGCGCGGCCTGCTCAACCTCACGGCTTTCATCACCGCGCCGCTGGCCGTGCCGCTGATCGGCACGCTGCTGGGCATCGCCATCACCGGGGGCATGTTCATCGTGCCGCTCTATGCCTTTCTCACCACGGTGGTGGAAAAGTGCGAGGCAGCGCGCACGATTGCGGCCAACAACATCGTCAATTCCGGCGCCATGCTTGCCGGCTCGCTGCTGGCCATGGGCCTGACGGCAGCGGGCATGCGCATTGTCGACCAGTTGCTGCTGACGGGCATTCTCTGCCTGTTTTCGGCATGGCTCGGCTGGCTGCTCTATCGCGCCGAAGTGGCCCACCTGGGCGCGCAGGAAACCCACACGTTTGACGAGATGGCGGGTTAGACAGCCCCCGCTGCTCGCCCCGGCGATCAGCTCATGAAGGCCATGATCGCCATGAAGCAGGCGCAGTAGGCCATCAGGAATTCCTTCACGTCCTGCACGGTGATGCGCTTCCAGTTCATCGGCTGGGAGCGCAGCGCGGCGCGCGCCATGGCCGCCTGCACTTCTGGCTCGAACACCGGCATCGGCAGCAGCACGCGGCGCGGCAGGGTGGCGCGGAACGGGTGGCCGGGTGCCTGGGCACCAGGGCCGGCGGGTTGGGGCGTGGATTCGAGCATGGCTATCCGCTTTAACGCGATTTTAACCATGATGGCACCGGCGCAGTCGCCGCCAATTCGGCGGCGTTCCGTCATGGGACAGGCCGCACAATCACCCGCCCAAAACAAAGCGGGCCGCCCTGGGAAAAGGGCGGCCCGCCAGACCATTACAGGTCAGACCATTCAGGGACTGTCAGCAACGTCGATTAGATATCGTCGCCCAGCGCACCCTTGACCTTGCCAGCGGCCTGCTGGGTCTTGCCCTTGGCCTGCTGGGCCAGGCCTTCGGCCTGAAGCTTGCCGTTGTCGGTCATCTTGCCGGCGGCTTCCTTGATGTTGCCAACCGCTTCGTTGGTCAGACCCTTGGCGCGATCCTTGAGCTCACCCATGGCGTATCTCCTTGAAAAGGTGGGGTGGATGCGGCCGTGAGAGGGGGAAGCCGGCCGCATCCTTCGAAAGCAACTACGCCTTGGGCGCGGCTTTGGTTCCAACCTGTGAGACGAACGGTTGAGCGACGGGCCCAAAGGGCAGCATGGCCAACAATGAGCGGCGGGCGGCCGTGGTCAGACCGTGCCGCCGGCCATCGCCAGGATATGATCCCATTCGGCGGGGCGCACTGCCGAGACCGACAGACGCGACAGGCGCAGCAATTCCATGTCAGCCAGATCAGGCGTGGCCTTGATCGTCTTGAGGCTGACCGGGCGCACCAGCTTGGCCACGGGCTTGACCTTCACCGCTGCCCACTTGCCGTCGGGATCGGTGGGGTCGGTCAGGCCGGGCACGCTGATCGTTGCAATGCCAACTATTTCCTTGCCGATGTTGGAGTGATAGAAGAACGTAAGGTCGCCTTCCTTCATCGTCCGCAGGTTACGCGCCGCCAAGTGGTTGCGCACGCCATCCCAGGTGCCCTCGCCTTCGCTGACCAGGTCGTCCCAGCTATATACGTCGGGTTCGGACTTCATCAGCCAAAGCTGGGTATCGGCACTGATCTGAATCATGGAAACCTTGCGGACTATGGGGATAGAGGCGCGCCCATACCGCATTTTCCCCCGGGGAGCCAAATGAACCTCGATACTCTACCCGTCCTGTCCCTGGCTGCCGATCCGGCAGAACTTTCCCACGATATCGGTGCCAGTTTCCAGCAATTCGGCTTTGCCATGGTCAAGGACCACGGCCTTGACGCCGATCTGGTGGCGCGCGCCTGGGCGCAGACCCAGGCCTTCTTTGCCCTGCCCGATGCGCAAAAGCGCGCCTATGCGGTTCCCGGCATCGGCGGCGCGCGCGGCTATACGCCGTTCCGCACCGAGATCGCCAAGGGCGCCAAGGTCAGCGACCTGAAGGAATTCTGGCACGTCGGCCGCGACCTGCCGGTTGGTCACCCCCTCGCCGGGGCGATGCCGCCCAATGTCTGGCCGGCCGAGATCGCGGGTTTCCACGAAACCTTCACCACGCTTTACGCCGCTTTCGATCAGGTCGGCGCGCGCATCCTCTCGCGCATCGCGGTGTGGCTGGGGCTGGACGAGCACTGGTTCGATCCGGCCATTGCCGATGGCAATTCGGTGCTGCGCCTGCTGCATTATCCGCCGGTGCCCGGCGCCCCGGACGGCGCGATCCGCGCCGGCGCGCACGAGGATATCAATCTCATCACCCTGCTGCTCGGCGCCGAGGAAGCGGGCCTGGAACTGCTGGCCCGCGATGGCCGCTGGATCGAGGTTTCACCCCCGCCCGGCGCACTGGTGGTCAACATCGGCGACATGCTGCAGCGCCTGACCAACCACGTCCTGCCATCAACCACCCACCGCGTGCGCAATCCCGATGGCGCGCGGGCCAGCTACAGCCGCTATTCGATGCCGTTCTTCCTGCACCTGCGCAGCGATTTCCCGTTCCACACCCTGCCGCAGTGCATCACGGCGGAAAATCCCGATCGCTATCCCGTGTCGATCACGGCTGACGATTACCTGCAGGAACGCCTGCGCGAGATCGGCCTGAAAATGTAAGCGCGGGCGGAACCGGCAGGCCATGGGCGGATTGCAGGCACGGGACCTGTTGCACCGCACAAAAAGGAGCGCCCATGCGCCTGCCGCTCATTCCGCCGTCACAGCTGACCGACGAACAGAAGCCGCTTTACGAGGCGATGCGTGAAGGCATTGCCAGCAACTTCAACGCCTTCAAGGTGATCGACGAATCCGGCGCCCTGATGGGGCCGTGGAACCCGTGGCTGCATTCGCCGCAAATCGGCAAGGCAATCTGGGATCTGACCCTGGCGCTGACGGCCAAGGCCACCGTGCCCGATCGCGTGCGCCAGATCGTGATCCTGACCGTGGGCGCGCGCTATGACGCCGCCTATGAAATCTATGCCCACGTCGCCGTGGCGGAAAAGGAAGGGATGAGCGCGCAGCGCCTCGCCACCCTCACCGCCGATCTCAAGCCGGCAGACCTGGCCGAGGACGAAAGCGTGGCTTTCGACCTTGCCTATGCCCTCTCGCGCGGGGGTGTGCTGCCCGAGCCGGTCTATGCCCTGGCCAAGCAGACGTTCGGCCAGGCTGGCGTGGAGGAACTGATCTTCCTGGTCGGCCTCTATGCCCTGGTGTCGGTCACACTCAATGGCTTCAACGTGCCGGTGCCCGAACGCGAATGACTTGAGCCCCGAAACGCAAAAAGCCCCGCGGCTTGCGGGGCTTTTTGGAAGGGAACTGGTGGAGCCGAGGGGGATCGAACCCCTGACCTCTACAATGCCATTGTAGCGCTCTCCCAGCTGAGCTACGGCCCCACACGTTCCAGGCATATATCGTCCACAAGGAACGAAGCACCCTGGAAAACCAGGGTTTTTCGCAGACTGGTGGAGCCGAGGGGGATCGAACCCCTGACCTCTACAATGCCATTGTAGCGCTCTCCCAGCTGAGCTACGGCCCCGAAAGTCTGCCAGAATGCCCTGGGAGGCACCCTGCCCTGCGGTCACACCAGAAGGTGATCATCGCCGGGAGCCGCGCCTCTAAGGGAGAGGGTGGCGGCTGGCAAGAGGCTTTTTTGCGCCTCTCGCCAATTTTACCGGCCTGCCGGAAAATGTCCTGTGGACATCCCCCGGCCCGGCCGGAAACCCTTAGTTATCGTCGTCCTCGCCTTCGTGGGCGCCTACGCCGAGATCGTCGTCGCCACCCAGGTCGACGTCGTTGTCGGGCGAATCGCCGTCCTCGTCGATGTCCAGATCCTCTTCGGCCAGATCGACGTCGGCATCGGCCTCGACCTTCTCCTTCTGGATCTCTTCATAGGGGATCGGCTGCTTGGACTTGAGCACCGGCTCAGGATGCCAGGAATACTTGCATTCCACGCACGTGACCGGGTCGGCATTGCCGAGGTCGTAAAAGCGGGTGCCGCACTTCGGACAGCTATGCTTGGCGCCCCATTCAGGCTTGACCATGAATAATCCTCGAAAAGCTCGCCCGCTGCCGATGCGGCGCGGACCGGAACCAAAAAAACGTCTTGGGGGCGCGTTACCCGGAAATCAAGCGTGCGCACGACAGACTGCGGCGCGCGCCTTGCCATAGTGGCCGCGCGCTGTCAAAAGCCGCGCGTTTTTGCCGCCCTTTTGCCATTCTGGAAAGACCGAGCCCGTGAGCAGCCATTCCGATCCCGCCCTGATGCGCCCCCGCCGCTTTTCTGCCCAGGGGCCTCTCAAGGGCCGGATTCGCGTGCCCGGTGACAAGTCGATCAGCCATCGCTCGATCATGCTGGGCGCGCTGGCCGTGGGGGAAACCCGCGTGACCGGCCTGCTCGAAGGCGAAGACGTGCTTTCGACGGCCGCGGCCATGCGCGCCATGGGCGCCACGATCGAACGCCAGGCCAATGGCGATTGGCTGGTCGCGGGCGTGGGCGTGGGTGGGCTGCTGCAACCGGCCGGCGCGCTCGACATGGGCAACTCGGGCACCTCCACCCGCCTGCTGATGGGGCTGGTCGCCAGCCATCCGATCACCGCCTGCTTCGTGGGCGATGGCAGCCTGTCCAAGCGGCCGATGGGCCGGGTGATCGATCCGCTCAGCCAGGTGGGCGCGCGCTTCACCGCCTATCCCGGCGGGCGCCTGCCGCTGATCGTGGAAGGTGCGGCCACGCCGGTGCCGCTTAGCTATCGCCTGCCGGTCGCCTCGGCCCAGGTGAAAAGCGCGGTGCTGCTCGCCGGACTCAACACGCCAGGCATTACCACGGTGATCGAGCCGATCCCGACGCGCGATCATTCCGAGCGCATGCTAAAGGGCTTTGGCGCCGATCTGTCGGTCGAGATCGCCAGCGACGGCGCGCGGGTCATCCGCCTGGTGGGTGAGGCCGAGCTCAAGCCGCAGGCGATCACCGTGCCGGGCGATCCCTCGTCGGCCGCGTTCTTTGTCGTGGCCGCACTAATCGTGCCGGGTTCCGACCTGGTGATCGAGAATGTCGGCCTCAATCCCACCCGCGCCGCGCTGTTCGACGTGCTGCGCCTGATGGGCGGCAGCATCGAGGAAATCGATCGCCGCGACGTGGGCGGAGAGCCGGTGGCCGATCTGCGCGTGCGCGCCTCTGCCCTCACCGGCATCGATGTCGATCCCGCCGTGGTGCCCAGCATGGTCGATGAATTCCCCGTACTGTTCGTGGCCGCCGCCCATGCCCAGGGCCGCACGATCACGCGCGGGCTGGAAGAGCTGCGTGTGAAGGAGTCCGACCGCATCACCGTCATGCGCGTGGCGCTGGAACTGGCCGGCGCACGCGTCACCGAAACCGAAGACGGCATGATCATCGATGGCACCGGCGGCGCCCCGCTGCCCGGCACGCCGGCTGATGCCAGCGTGGCCACGCATCTGGATCACCGCATCGCCATGTCGATGGCGGTGGCGGGCCTGGCCAGCGCCAATGGCGTGGGCATCGACGATACCCGCCCGATCGCCACGAGCTTCCCGGTGTTCGAACAGTTGATCGCCACGGCCACCGCCGCATGACGCTATCGCCGCTTTTCGCCAATATCTGCGGCTTCATCGGCATGGCCTGCATCATCCTGGCCTATGGCTACACCACCCGCGAGGGCGCGCATGGCCGACGGCCCAATCCGTTCGTGCAGCACGGCACCAATCTGGCCGGTGCCGCACTGCTGACCGTGTCGCTGATGGTCAACCTCAACCCCGCCTCGCTGGTGCTGGAAGGGTTCTGGTCGGCCATCGCGCTGTGGGGCCTGGGCAAGGCACTGCACGACAGAAGGAACAAGGCGCGATGATCATCGCCATCGATGGCCCCACTGCATCGGGCAAGGGCACGATCGCCCGCGCGCTGGCCGCCCATTTCGGGCTGCCGCACCTCGATACCGGGCTGCTCTATCGCGCGGTCGGCCGCCAGGTGGCGCTGCAGGGCGGCAACCCCGATGATCCGGCCGATGCCCTGGCCGCCACGGCCTTTCCCGAAAGCCTGCTGGCCGATCCCGATCTGCGCTCGGAAGCGACCGGGGGCCTGGCCAGCCGCGTCTCGATCCACCCGGCGGTGCGCGCCGCCTTGCTTGAGCGGCAGCAGGCCTTTGCCAACCAGCCGGGCGGCGCGGTGCTCGATGGGCGCGACATCGCCACGGTGATTGCCCCGCACGCCGATGCCAAGCTTTACGTGACCGCCAGCGTGGCCTCGCGCGCGCTGCGCCGCTGGGCGGAAATGACCGGCCAGGGCCGCACCGTCTCCCGCGAAGAGATCGAGGCAGACCTGGCCGCGCGCGACGCACGGGACGCCGGCCGCGCCACTGCGCCGCTGCGCCAGGCGCCGGGCGCCGCCTTGCTCGACACCTCGGCCCTGGGGCGCGAAACCGCCGTGGCGGCCGCCATTGCGCTGGTGGAAAAGCAGCTCGCCGCGCGCTGATCCTTGCGCGGTTCGCGAGGTAATCTGCGCGGGCGGCTGAAACCTGCCCGGCATCCGCCGTTCTTCCCGGTCAAAGGCATTTGGCCAGTGGAGAACACCATGTTTCGCAAGCAGGAATTGGATGCAACCGGCCCGCGCGAAGGCGGCCCCGGCATGCCGCCCACGCCCGGCGCGAACAGCGCAGAGGCGCGCCGCTTCCCCCGCATCGGCGTGGAACTGCCCGTGCGCGTCAAGCATGGGCTGGTGCGGGCCACCGTCATGCTCAAAGATCTGACGCCCTATGGCGCGCGGATCGAGGGACTCGAAAAGCAGCGCATCGGTGAGCCGATCATGCTGATGCTGCCCGGCCTCAAGCCCAAGCTGGCGTTCATCGCGTGGTCCGAACCGATGACCTCGGGCCTGGAATTCGACCACCCGCTGCATGAAGACGTGTTTGCCACGCTGATCAGCGATTTTGCCGTGGGCCATCACCGCCGCATGGCGCTGGGCCGCCCGACCAAGCCCAGCATCCGCGACGCCGCCTGACCTTTGGCACGCACAGCCCTGGTGCCTGCCCTGATTGCCGCGCAAGACTGGCAATTGGCCGCAGCACGCGGCTTGGCCATGGACGCGGGCGCGCGGCGGGGTTACGGGGCTGGCCATGCGCCCTGCCCTGCCGCCTGCTGACCTGAACGCCCCGTCTTGATGCAGCAACGCCTCCATCATCTCGATGCGGCGCGCGCGGTCCTGCTCCTGCTGGGCATTCCCTTTCACGTCGGCACCACCGCCACGATGATCCTGTCGCCGGGCTTTCCCGCCTGGATGGCCAATCCGGTGCTGGGGGTGGGCCTGTCGTTCATCCATTCCTTCCGCATGTCAGCCTTCTTCATCCTGGCCGGCTATTTCTCCGGCATGGCCAGCGCCCGGCGCGGGCGGCGGTCATGGCTGGGCGATCGGATGATGCGCGTGGCGCTGCCGCTGGTGGCCAGCATCGCCAGCCTGGCGGTGATCCAGTATCACCTCAAAGTCATGCTCTCGGCCGCCTGGGCGCCGGGGCTCTATGGCTGGCCACTGGCGTTCGAACACCTGTGGTTCCTGATCGTGCTGCTGGCCTTCATATTTACCTATGCGCTCCGCCCACGCCGCGCCGTCGTGCCCGATGGCGTGTGGCGGCCGCTGCTGGGCCTGGATCGCGGCACCTGGCCGATCCCGCTGCTAGCGCTCGCCGCCTGGGGCGCTGGCCTTGCCTGGGGCGCGCAGGTGCTGGGCCTGCAAGACAACGAGGCGGTGTTCGAGCAGGAACTGCTGCTGCGCTATGGCCAGTATCTGCCCGCATTCGTGATCGGCGCGCTAGGCTGGCGGCTCAAGCTGGGCAGCCAGCTGTTCGCATTCGAGGGGCGTTGGCCCTGGTTCGCGGCGCCGCCATTGATGCTGGGGCATTTCCTGCTCGATCCGCTGGTGCGCCCGCATCTGGGCTGGGACGGTGATCCCGCACCCGCCCTGCGCATCGTGGATGGCGCCCTGGCCTGCGCGCTCACTTATGCCATGTCGCTGATCGTGTTCCGCCTTTTGGCGCACCTGTTCGATCGGCCCAGCCGCACCGTCTCGTTCCTGGTGGACGGCGCCATGGCGATCTATCTGTTTCACATGATCGTGGCGATGCTGGTGATCCTGGGGCTGGCAAAGCTGGGCGCGGCGGACTGGCCCTTTCCCACCATGCAGTGGGCCGCGCTTTCGGCGCTGGTGCTGGGCCTGTCGATCCTGATGTTCCTGGTGGTGCGGCGCATTCCGCTGCTCGCCGTGGTCTTTGGCGGGCAGCGCCTGGCCCCACGCACGCGCGGCGATGCCTCCGCCAAAACAGGCTGAATGGCTTGCATTCCGGCCCAGAAGGGCTAAGGGCCACCTCTCTTGCGCGCGAATCGCCGCAGGAAGCACGAAGAAAGCCGGAGGGGCCCCGCAATCCCGCGGACAAGCCAGCGATCGGTTAGACTAGATAAAGGACGCGAAGCATGCCGCTTTACGAGCATGTGTTTCTGGCGCGCCAGGATCTGAGCCAGGCTCAGGTCGATGCGCTTGCCGCTACCGCCACCGAAATCGTGGAATCGAACCAGGGCAAGGTCACCAAGACCGAAACCTGGGGCCTGCGCTCGCTGGCCTACAAGATCCAGAAGAACCGCAAGGCGCACTTCGTGATGCTCAACATCGAAGCCCCCGCGGGCGTCGTGGCCGAGCTGGAACGCCAGACCGCGATCAACGAAGACGTCATCCGCTACATGACCGTGCGCGTGGAAGAACACGAAGCCGGCCCGTCGGTGATGATGCGCAAGAACGACCGCGAACGCAGCCGTCGTCGCGAACGCGAAGGGGAATAAGCCATGGCTCGTCCGTTTTTCCGCCGTCGCAAGAGCTGCCCGTTCTCGGGCAAGAACGCTCCGAAGATCGACTACAAGGATGTGCGCCTGCTCCAGGGCTTCATGTCCGAACGTGGCAAGATCGTCCCGTCGCGCATCACCGCCGTTTCGGCGAAGAAGCAGCGTGAGCTGAGCCAGGCGATCAAGCGCGCCCGGCACATCGGCCTCCTGCCCTACATCGTGAAGTAAGGAGCGCCAGCCATGCAGATCATCCTGCTCGAGCGCATCGAAAAGCTCGGCCACATCGGCGATGAAGTTTCCGTCAAGGACGGTTACGCCCGCAATTTCCTTCTTCCCAACAAGAAGGCCCTGCGCGCCAACGAAGCCAACCGCAAGGTCTTCGAAGCCAACCGCGCCCGCATCGAAGCTGAAAACGCGGCGCGCCGCGAAGAAGCCAAGGGCGAAGCCGGCTCGGTCGAAGGCAAGGAAGTGGTGCTCATCCGCGCTTCGTCCAACTCTGGCCAGCTCTATGGTTCGGTCTCGGTGCGCGACATCGTCGACGCCCTGGTTGCCGATGGCGCCAAGGTTTCCAAGTCGATGATCGTGCTCGAACGCCCGATCAAGACCATCGGCCTGTTCGACGTGCGCGTTTCGCTGCACCCCGAAGTGTCGGTCAACGTCAAGGTGAACGTCGCCCGTTCGCCTGACGAAGCCGAACTGCAGTCGAAGGGTGTCGACGTGATCGACGCCATGTTCGAAGGCGACACCGGCGGTTTCACCGAAGACTACGATCCCAATGCCGAACCGGGCGAAATCCCGGCCGACCTGCTCGACGAGGGCGAGGCGCAAGCCTGATCCCGTCGTTGCCGGCATTGGCAGCAAACAGAAAAGGCGCTCCCTCACCGGGGCGCCTTTTTTGCTGGGCGACAGGCCGACCTGCCACGGCCAGCTGCTGCTGCCCTTGCGCTGTCATCGTGCTGCGCTACATCGAAGGCATGAACGCAAGCGACATTTTCACCGCCACCTCTCCTGCTGCCATCATTGCCGAACTCGCCGCCCGCCATGAAGCGGCCTGCGCCCGGCTGCGCGGCGATATCACCCGCTATATCGCCGATGGCACCCTGCCCGATCCGGCCGTGCGCCAGAACGGCGCCTATTGCTATCCCGAGCTGCGCTTGCACTTTGCCGGGGTCAGCCATGGCACCGCCGCCGGCCGCGCCTTTGGCCGCCTGACACGGCCGGGCAGCTATGCCACCACGATCACCCGGCCCGCGCTGTTTGCCGATTACCTGGAAGAGCAGCTGGGCCTGCTGATGGTGGACTATGAGGTGACGCTGGAAGTGGCGACCTCGGCCCAGGAAATCCCCTTTCCCTATGTGGTCGATGGCAGCCTGGGTTTTGGCTCGGTCTCGCCCAACGACTTGGCCAAGCATTTCCCCACCACCGACCTCGCCCATATCGGCGACGAGATCGCCGATGCGCTGGATGCCAGTCTCGATGGCGGGGCGGGCGCGGCGCCGCTGGCGCTGTTCGACGGCCTGCGCACCGATTTCAGCCTAGCCCGCCTGGCGCACTACACCGGCACCAACCCGGCCGATTTTCAGCGCTATATCCTGTTCACCAACTATCACCGCTATGTCGATGAATTCGTCGATTGGGCCGGGCGCCAGCTGGGCCAGGATGAATTCGTCGCACTGACCGGCGCGGGTGGCCTGGCGCTCGATGCGGCCACGCCCCACGCGCGCGAGCGGCTGTCTGATACCGCCTGGCGTCGCCACCAGATGCCGGCCTATCACCTGATCCGCCCGGATCGCTCGGGCATCACCCTGGTCAACATCGGCGTCGGCCCCTCCAACGCCAAGACGATCTGCGATCACCTGGCCGTGCTGCGCCCCGAAGCCTGGCTGATGATCGGCCACTGCGGCGGCCTGCGCCCCACACAGAAGATCGGCGACTATGTGCTGGCCCATGCCTATCTGCGCGATGATCACGTGCTGGATGACGTGTTGCCGCCCGAAATCCCAGTGCCGGCCATCGCCGAAGTGCAGGTGGCGCTGGCCCAGGCCGCCGAAGTGGTCAGCGGCAGCGGCGGGGCAGACCTCAAGACGCGCATGCGCACCGGCACGATCGTGACCACCGACGATCGCAACTGGGAACTGCGCTATGCCCATTCCGCCCGCCGCCTCAGCCTGAGCCGCGCTGTCGGGATCGACATGGAAAGCGCCACGATCGCCGCGCAAGGCTATCGCTTCCGCGTGCCCTATGGCACGCTGCTGTGCGTGTCGGACAAGCCGCTGCACGGCGAGATCAAGCTGCCCGGCCAGGCCAACCGCTTTTACGAAGAAGCGATTGCCGCCCACCTGGAAATCGGCACCACCGCCTGCGCCCTGCTCCGCGCCGAGGGCGACCGCCTGCACAGCCGCAAGCTGCGCGCGTTCAACGAGCCGCCGTTCCGGTGATATTACGCCCCTGCACACTCCCGACGTCACCCCGGACTTGATCCGGGGTCCAGCTTTCCTTCCACGCTGAGCTTGATGTGAAGAAGCGGGATCCCGGATCAAGTCCGGGATGACGGAGGACTGTAGCCGTCAGCGCGCCGCGCTGGCCAGCTGCGGATGGCCGGATGCGGGGAACACCTCGCTGCCGATCGAATCGAGCGCCATGCGATAGGATTTGACCACCATGGCAAACACCGAGGTATCAATCCCGCTGCCGGTGATCACGTCCCATGACACGGTGACAGACTTGTCTGCCGCCACCGAGACCGCGCCAAAGCGGTTGGCGTTGACGAAAGCCACGGCCTTTTCCGCGTCAAACGGGCGTTCGGGGTGAAAGCTGCTGGAAAACTGCAGCGACTGGCAGGCGCCGTGCGTCACCTCGTTGCAGTCATAGAACACCACTTGCGAACGCCAGCCGCCGATTTCGGCCGTGACCAGCGGATCGCCCGAGGAATCCTGCCCTAGCGTGGCGACATAGCCCTGCGCCTTGAGCGCGGTGACCACGCTGGCGGGCGTCATGGCCGAAACGGTTTCCGCCTGGGCGCTGGGCGCCGTGGCGAGCAGGATGCCGCCAACAACAGCGCAAGCAATGGCGGGAAGTTTGATTTCCATCCCCAGCATCCTCAACATGTGTGTTCTGTTTTGTTGAGCAAAGCGTCTCATACCTGCCGGGGCGTGGCAAGCGCGTAAATTCACCCTGTGAAATCCATGGCTTGCGCTGCACCGCACGCAAAAAGAGGCCGGATTCACCCAGGAATCCGGCCTCTTGCCTGGCTTTATGCGCCCTGCTGCGACGCGGGATTTACCAGCCGCAGTCCGCGCCCGCGTTCTGCTTCTTCAGCCACGCGGTGAGCGGCGCGAAATAGCGCAGCATCGCCCCGCCGCTCATCTCGCGCGTGCCGGTGAACACCTGCAGCGCATCGGGCCAGGGCTTGGACGCGCCCATCTTGAGCATGGCATCGAGCTTGGCCCCGACCTTGGGATTGCCATAGAAGCTGCAACGGTGCAGCGGGCCCTTCCAGCCGGCTTCCTTGCAGGCCGCTTCATAGAACTGGAACTGCAGGATGCGCGCCAGGAAATAGCGGGTATAGGGCACGCCCGCCGGCACGTGGTACTTCGCCCCCGGATCAAAGGCATCAGCCCCGCGCGGCCCCGGTGGCACCACGCCCTGGTAGGACAGGCGCATCTCGTTCCACGCCTTTTCATAATCGGCCGGCGCGATCTGGCCCGAGAACACGCCCCAGCGCCAGCGATCGATCAGCAGGCCGAACGGCAGGAACGCCACCTTGTCCATCGCCTGGCGCAGCAGCAGGCCGATATCCTTGTCAGGGCCGGGCACCTTGGACGGATCGAGCAGGCCAAGCTTCACCAGGTAATCGGGCGTGATCGACAGCGCCATGGTATCGCCGATCGCCTCGTGGAAGCCGTCGTTGGCGCCTTCCATGTACCAGCGTGAAGGCTGCTGGTTGTAGGCGCGCTGATAGAAATTGTGGCCGAGTTCGTGGTGGATGGTCACGAAATCCGAGGCATCGACCTTGATGCACATCTTGATGCGCAGGTCATCGACATTGTCGAGATCCCAGGCCGAGGCATGGCAAACCACATCGCGGTCACGCGGCTTGGTGAACTGCGAGCGCTGCCAGAACGTGGCGGGCAGCGGCTGGAAACCGAGCGAGGTGTAGAAGCCCTCCCCGGTCTTGACCATCTTGAGCGGGTCATAGCCCTTGTCCTTGAGCAGGCCGGTCAGGTCATAGCCGATGTCGCCTGCACCCTGCGGGGCGACCACATCGTAAATGCCGCCCCATTCCTGCGCCCACATATTGCCCAGCAGATCGGCGCGGATCGGGCCCTTGTTGGGCTGCACCGCGTCACCATACTTGGCATTGAGCTTGCCGCGCACATAGCAGTGCAGCTGCTGGTAGAGCGGGCGCACTTCGCCCCAGACCTTTTCGGTCATCGCGGCGAACTGGTCGGGCGTCATGTCATAATTGGCGCGCCACAGCGCACCGGTGTCAGGATAGCCCAGCTCGCGCGCGCCGGCGTTGGCGATCTCGACCATCTTGGCATAGTCAGCCTTCATCGGCGTGCCGACGCTGTCGTGCCACGACAGCCACATTTCCTTGAGTTCATCCGGGTTGCGATCGGTGGCCATGGCCTCTTCGATATCGCTGCCGTTGATCGGCTGACCGCGCAGGGTGCCGTGGCCCTTGCCGTAAAGGCCCTGGATGCGCGCCTGCAGCGCGGCGAATTCCTCGGCCGCGCCGGGGGTGGATGGCGCCGGGCTGGTGATCTGGGTGCGGATCATCGTCAGCTTGCGCAGGGTTTCGGGCGACAGGCCCGGCACCTTGGCAAATTCGGCGGCCTGCTTGGCCTGCGCCACCTGCAGCTTGCTCATCGTCGCGCCGGCATCGGCGGTGATCTGGGCAGTATCGTCGGTGATATAGGTCTCATAGACCCATTCGGCGCGGCCCGAGGTGACCGTCTGATCGGCATAGGCCTTGTCAGCCTGGGCCAGCCAGGCATCGACCGTGGCCGGGGTGGCAGCAGACGGCGCCGCTGTGGTGGGTGCGGCGGCAAGCGCCGCAGGCGCGGTCAGCGTGGCCGCCACCAGCGCGAGGGTGGAAACAAGGGACTTCATCTTGGGGGCACTCCCTGAACCGGTCCGCCACGCGCGCGGCGTGGCCATTGCCGGTGGGGTGCCGCCCAAACGGGCTCAGGTCAAGCCGAGGCGGTCAAAAATGAAACCAGTTCCGCGCCCAGTTCGGGCCGCGTGACACAGCCCATGTGCGTGCCGGGAATGGTGGCGCGCCGTGCGTTGGGCAAGGCGGCCGCCAGATTGTCGGCCGAGCCGTTGTCGTTGTCCTGATCGCCGCACAAGACCAGCGTGGGCATGGTGATCGCGGCCAGCGCCTGGGGATCGGTATCCTCCATCGCGCCCAGCAACTGGCGCACGGCGGCGCGATCGATTCCGCTGCTCTTGAGGAACTGCTGCGAAAGATAGGCCGGATCGCCATGGCGGATCGTGCCGAAGCGATCGATCACGTCGCGAAAGAAGGCCAGGCGCTGGTTCCAGCCGGCTAGTCCTTCCAGCCCCATCCCGGCCAGCACCAGCCGGCGCGGTGTCAGCCGTTGCAACGGCGGCGCGGCGATCACGCTGCGTGTCGCAGTGCGGGCGCCAAGCGAAAATCCGACCAGATCGAAATCGACCAGGCCCAGGTGGGTCACCAGCGCCTGGGCATCGCGGGCCAAGACATCAGACGGATAGGCTTTTGCCGCATGCGGCGCCGCGCTTTGCCCATGGGCGCGCAGATCGGGCATCAGGCAGCGAAAACCGGCTGCGGCCAGCTGCGCCGCCGTGCCGAACTTGATCCAGTTGATCTCGGCCGAGGAAAACAGCCCGTGCAGCAGGATGACCGGGCGCCCGGTCCCCATTTCATGCAGCGCCAGGCGGGCGCCATCGAAACCGTCGAAAAACGTGGTGGTCTTTTCCATCAGGTCAGCAACTTGATCCCGGATATGAACAGAACGGCGGCCAGCGCCGGCCGCAGGATACGGTCGGGCGCGCGGGTCGACAACAGGCTGCCGATGATCACCCCGGGGATAGAGCCAAGCAGCAGCGCCACGAGCAGCGCCAGATTGACGTCGCCGATGATCCAGTGGCCAAAGCCGGCCACCATGGTCAGCGGCACGGCATGGGCGATATCGGTGCCGACGATGCGCGAAATCCGCAAGGTGGGATAGAGCATGAGCAGCGCAGTCACGCCGATCGCCCCTGCCCCCACCGACGAGATCGAGACCAGCACGCCCAGCACGACGCCCAGCAGCACGGTCGCCCAGACTGGCTTGGCCTCGTCAGCGGTGCCCAGGCCCACCTGCGTTGCGTCGACATGGCGGACCATCGCCACGATCCGCTTTTGAAACAGCGTGGCGATCGAGGTGAGGATCAACATTACCCCGAGAACCAGCAGGATGGTGTGGCTGGTGTGCCCGCCCACCTTGCCCGCCCACGACAGCACGACCAGCGCGGCAATCGCTGCGGGCACGCTGCCTGCGGCCAGGCGCGCCATGATTGGCCAATCGATCGTGTTGCGCTTGCCGTGCACGGTGGAGCCGACCACCTTGGTCAGCGAGGCAAACAGCAGATCGGTGCCCACCGCCGTGCCGGGGTTGATCCCGAAGATCAGCACCAGGATCGGGGTCATCAGCGACCCGCCGCCAACACCCGTCAGGCCCACGAGAATGCCAACCAGCAGGCCGGCAACCGCGTGAAGGGCATCGAAGTGTGCGAACATTGTCCCTCCGGCGACGTGCAAAGACCAACCTGGCCCTTGACGGCGGCCATACTGGCGTGGGGTGCGCTTCGGCAATGCCTATAGCGCCAATCTCTAGTTTCGGGGTTGGCATTCTTTCTTTTGCGCAGGCCCAGCGCAACCCCGCATCACTCGCTTTGCCGCACAGCAGGCACACCTCTGCGCCAAACCGCATCGCGTTGACGATGAACCGAAAGCGCGGCGGAACGCAAACGCGCCGCTTGCGGTTCCCCCTGCCAACACGGCCGCACACGGCCATCCCATAGTGGAGATCGTTCGATGACCAAGACCAAGCTCGTCGCGCCGCTGCTGGCGGCCACTGCCATGATCGCCGGTTTCTCGGCCCCCGCCCATGCCACCGGCAAGGCCGAACGCGCCCGCCAGGCGATTGCCGCCGCGCAGGCCAAGATCGATACCGCCGAACAGCTCGGCACCGCCGAATTCCGCCCGGGCGAAACCGCGCAGGCCAAGGCAGCGCTGGCCCACGCCCAGGAAAATCTGTCGGCCGGCCACAAGCCGGAAGCGATCGATGACGCCATCCACGCCTCGGCCCTTGCCGATACGGCGATTGGCATGATGCAGAAGCACAAGGCCGAGATGGCCGCGCGCCAGTCGGCTGCAGCCGTCGCCAACGCGCAGGCCCAGGCCGATGCCGCGCAGCAGCAGGCCGATGCCGCCAACGCCCGCGCCGATGTCGCCACCGCTGCCGCGCAGTCCTCAGCCGCTGACGCCGCCGCTGCCCGTCAGGCCGCTGCCGTGGCGCTGACCACGCCGCAGCCCGCGCCGGCCACGGTGGAAACCACTGTCACCACCCAGGGCGCAGCCCGCGCGCCGGTGAAGAAGGTCACGGTTCGCAAGGTGGCCCGCCGCACCACGCATACCCCGGTGCGCACGGCTTCCGCCGCCAGCACGGTAACCACCACCACCCGCGTCACGCAGTAATCTGCGTAGCCACAAACAAAAAGGCCCCGGTATCCAGCGCGGATACCGGGGCCTTTTCTATACCCAAAAGGTGTGCGAGCTCACCCCTTCTTGAGGTGGCGACGGCCCAGCAGTTCGGCAATCTGCACGGCGTTGAGCGCCGCGCCCTTGCGCAGGTTGTCAGACACGCACCACAGCGACAGGCCGTTGTCGACGGTGGAGTCTTCGCGCACGCGCGAAACGTAGGTGGCATAATCGCCCACGCATTCCACCGGCGTGACATAGCCGCCGTCCTCGCGCTTATCGACCAGCATCACGCCCGGCGCTTCGCGCAGCAGGTCCTGGGCTTCGACGGCCGAGATTTCGTCCTCGAATTCCAGGTTGATCGCTTCGGAGTGGCCGATGAACACCGGCACGCGCACGCAGGTTGCCGTGACCTTGACCTTGGGATCAAGGATCTTCTTGGTTTCGGCCACCATCTTCCACTCTTCCTTGGTCGAACCATCATCCAGGAAGCTGTCGATGTGCGGGATCACGTTGAAGGCGATCTGCTTGGTGAACTTCTTGGGTTCGACCTGATCGCCCACGAAGATCGCGCGGCTCTGCTCGAACAGTTCGTCCATGCCTTCCTTGCCGGCGCCCGACACCGACTGATAGGTGGCCACAACCACGCGCTTGATCTTGGCCTTGTCGTGCAGCGGCTTGAGCGCCACGACCATCTGCGCGGTGGAGCAGTTGGGGTTGGCGATGATGTTGCGCGCCTTGTACCCGTCGATCGCATCGGGGTTCACTTCGGGCACGATCAGCGGCACGTCCGGGTCCATGCGATAGAGCGACGAGTTGTCGATCACCACGCAGCCCTGCGATGCGGCCTTGGGCGCATAGATCTTGGTCGGCGCCGAGCCTGCGGCGAACAGCGCGATATCCCAGCCAGTGAAGTCGAAATGCTCGACGTTCTGCACCTTGAGCTTCTTGCCGGTTTCACCGAAATCGATCTCGCTGCCCTGCGAGCGCGAAGAGGCCAGCACGGCGATCTCGTCGATCGGGAATTCGCGCTCGGCCAGGATGTTGAGCATCTCACGGCCAACATTGCCCGTCGCACCCACCACTACAACCCGATAACCCATGATACCTGTCACTCCCTTGCGGGCGCCTTGCGCGCGCCCGTTCCTTAGCGGCTGGTTCCAACCAGCCAAGCGAAAGGGGCTTTTGCCCCCCAAACGTCTTATTTGCCGCTGCCCGCGCCGTTGCGGTCGAGAAAGCGGAACATCGTCTCGTAGAGATGCTGGCTCACCTTGGGCCCGCTGATGCGGTGGGTGTAGCCGGGATAGAGCATCATCTCGAACGGAATGGCCTCGCCCTGCATCTTGGCGATCAGCGCGGTGCTGTTCTCGAACACCACGTTGTCGTCGGCCATGCCGTGGACCAGCAGCAGCGGATCGCGAATCTGCCCGGTTTGCTCCAGCGCGCCGGCGGCCTTGTAAACCTCGGGCACCTGCTTGGGATTGCCGAGATAACGCTCGGTATAGGCGGTATCGTAAAGCTCCCACTTGGTGACCGGCGCCACGGCGATGCCCGCAGCCCAGACGCCAGGATGCGCTTCGAGCATCTTGACCGTCATGTAGCCGCCATAGGACCAGCCAAACGTGCTGACGCGCGCGGGATCGACATAGGGCTGGGTCTTGAGCCACTGCGCACCCGCCAGTTGGTCTTCCACCTCGACCGTGCCCATCGCGTGCCAGATCTTGCTGCCGAAATCGACGCCACGGTTTTCCGAGCCGCGGTTGTCCAGCGCGAAATAGATATAGCCCTTGGCCACAATCGCCTGGGCCAGCGCGCCCTGCCAGCCCTTGTGCACCACGTTCGCGGTGGGGCCGCCATAGTGATAGGTGAACACCGGATAGCGCTTGCCCGGCACCATCGGCGGGGTGATCATCATGTAGTGCAGCGGCGTGCCGTCTGCCGCCGCGATCGTGCCGAACGTGGCGGGACGATGCGCCGCCAGATAGGGGGCATAGGCGTGGGCCGCGTCCACTTTGTTTTCCTCGATCCACGCCAGCCGCTTGCCATGGGCATCGGCCAGATAGGATTGCGGCGGCTGCGCATCGGCGCTGCGCGTGACGATCAGGGCCTGGCCCTTGCCGTCCATGCTCGCTTTGTTGTCAAAGGCCAGGTCGGTCAGCCGCGCGATCTTGTCGGGCGCGGTGAGCGACAGGGCATAGACCTGCCCGGCCAGCACATCGTCGCGCGTGCCAGCGAAATAGACGCGGCCGGTCTTCTGGTCCACGCCAACCAGGTCGGTGACGACCCAGTCCCCCTTGGTCAGCTGCTGCCAGCGGCCATCCTTGAAGCGGCGATAGAGATGGCCAAAGCCATCGCGTTCCGACCACCAGATCAGGCTACCATCATCGAGGAAGCGATAGTTGCTCGACAGGTTGATCCAGCTCTTCTCGTGCGCCTGCTCGGTGAACAACACGTGCGAAGCACCGGTCGCCGGGTCCACCGCCAGCATATCGAGCCGGGTCTGCGCGCGGTCCAGCCGCTGGACATAGAGCGTCTTGCCATCGCTCGCCCAATCGACGCGGCCGAGATAGATGTCCTTGTCCGCCCCCAGGTCCACCTGAACGCGATGGCCGCCATCGGCATCCATCAGCCACAGCGAGACATCGGCATTGGCGCCGCCCGCCGCGGGATAGCGCTGGTCATAAGTGCGCGTGCCATCGGCGCCGATCGCCGCACGCGTCACCACGCCCACGGCCGCCTCGTCAAAGCGTTCCACGGCCAGGCGCTTTTCATCGGGCGCCCACCAGAACCCGCTCATGCGGTTGAGTTCTTCCTGGGCAACGAACTCCGCCTCGCCCCAGTGGACGGTTTCGGCGCTTTCCTCTGGCGTGATCGCGCGCGGCGGCGCCTTGCCATCGGCCGGCGCGATCCACAGCCGGCGATCGCGCACGAAGGCCAGGGTATCGCCCTGCGGCCCAAGGCGCGGATTCAACTCGCCCCCGGTGGTGCCGGCAATCTTGCGCACCTTGCCATCCAGCCCGGCGAGCAGCAGATCGCCATCGAGCGGCACCAGCACGGTCTTGCTGTCACTCGCCCAGTCATAGCTGACGATGCCCTTGAGATCGCCGATACGCTGGCGCTCGCGCTGCATCTTTTCCGCTTCGCTCAACACCCGGCCCGACGACAGCTTGAGCGAATCGACCAGCATCGACCACTTGCCGGTCTTGCGATCAAAGCCCCACAGGTCGAACCGCTCGCGATCGTCGGCACGGTTCTTGAGCAGGGTGAGATAGCGCCCATCGGGCGACAGCTGCACGCCGCGCGGGGTGGGTCCGTTGAGCGAGGGGCTGGCGAACACCCGTTCGAGCGTCAGCACGGGAGCGGCGCTGGGCGCGGTCACCGGGGCTGTTCCAGCAGGGGCGGCATGGGCAAGAACAGGGGCGCAGACCAGCGCCGTGGCAAGCAGGTGAAGGCGGAATTGCATGGCAAGGGGATGTTCCCGATAAGCAAAAAAGGCGCCCTGGCGGATATGCCAGGACGCCTTTTTCACGGTCATTTCCGTGTCGCGGCGGCGGCTTCTCAGCCTTCCTGGCCGGGGCGCGTGTCACGGCGCTCGGCAATACGGGCGCTTTTGCCGGTGCGGCCGCGAAGGTAGTACAGCTTCGCACGACGCACCACGCCCCGACGGACGACGGTAATCGAATCGATGTTGGGCGAGTAGAGCGGGAACACGCGTTCCACGCCTTCGCCGAACGAGATCTTGCGAACGGTGAAGTTGGAGCCCATGCCGCGGTTCGAACGCGCGATCACGACGCCTTCATAGGCCTGAACGCGGGTGCGCTCGCCTTCAACGACGCGCACGCCGACGCGCACGGTATCACCAGCGCGGAATTCGGGAATGGTCTTCGACGCCTTGAATTCGGCGATCGCTTCAGCTTCAATCTGCTGAATCAGGTTCATTTTTCAAACGTCCTGCACTTTTTTGCCGCGCGCCAGAGGCAGACTGGACCCGAACGCCGACGTGGCGCTCCCAAAGATCCGGCCTGCGTAACCGTGTGTCATCCTCGGATTGGCGTTGCCGCCATTCCGCGATCTTCGCATGATCCCCCGATCGCAGCACTTGCGGGATCGTGCGCCCTTCCCATTCCTGGGGGCGGGTATAGTGGGGATATTCGAGCAGCCCGTTTTCGAACGACTCTTCATGCCCACTAGAAGCCGCGCCCATTACGCCGGGAAGCAGGCGAATGCAAGCATCGAGCAGCATCAGCGCGGCACATTCGCCGCCCGACAGGATGATGTCTCCCACCGAGACTTCCTCCACCTGGCGGCCCTCGAATATGCGCTCGTCAAAACCCTCGAACCGGCCGCAGACGACAATGACGCCGGGCCCAGCCGCCAGCTCGCGCACGCGGGCCTGGGTCAACGGCTTGCCGCGCGGCGTCATCGCGATGACGGGAATGTCCTCCCCGGCCCGGGGAGGGGGACCAGCCGCAGGCTGGTGGAGGGGATTGGCGTCCTCAAGCGGCGTTTCAGGCTTAGAGTCCCCTCCACCACCGGCTGCGCCGGCGGTCCCCCTCCCCGTATCGGGGAGGATCTTCTGCAGCATCACCCCCCGCGCATGATCGATTGCCTTGGCCAGCACATCCACGCGCAGCACCATCCCTACCCCGCCACCGGCCGGCGTATCGTCCACCGTGCGGTGCTTGTCGGCGGCAAAGTCCCTGATCTGCACGGGATCGAGCGTCCACTTCCCCTCCCCCAGCGCGCGCCCGGCCAGGCTCACGCCCAGCGGCCCGGGAAACATCTCGGGGTAAAGCGTGAGAACGGCAGCGTGGAAGGTCATCTACAAAAAAGTCCTGCTCAATCCTCCCCGACACGGGGAGGGGGACCAGCCGCAGGCTGGTGGAGGGGCCTTGGCGTGCGGGAGCGGCCTTGGCAACCGTGCTTCAATCCGCCCAATTCTCGATCTTCAATCCTGGCACATCGGCAAAATCGCGCGCGTTGCGCGTCACCAGCGTCAACCCACGTTCCAGCGCCTGCACGCCGATCAACCGATCGAAGCTCTTCCTGCACACACCAATGGCGCGCACCATGTCGCCATAACGACGGGCACAGGCACGGTCGAAATCGAGCGTTTCCAGGCTGGCCACGAAAATATCGATCTTCTTTGCGTCCCGCCCAGGATCGGCAGACGTGCGTATACCGGCCATCAGTTCGGCGACCGATATCGTGGAAACGAACAGCTTGCCGAAATTCTCGCCCATGCGCGCGGCAAGTGACTCGCTGCGCCCGGCGAGAAAATCAATGCATGCATTGGTATCGAGCAGGTACATCAGGCCGCTGCCGGATGGTGCGGCGTGTCGGGCCAGTCATAGTCGCCCTGGTCGGTGTCGCCGCGCCCCTGCGCCATGAAGGCTTCAGACACGCTGCCAAACAGCCGCAGAAAGGCCTCGCGCGATTGCGCTTTCCGCCAGGCGGTCATGCTGCCATCGGCATGGGGAACCACGATCAGTTCCTCGCCCGCCTCGATGCCAAGCCCTTTCGGCAGGCGCAGGGCCACCGAATTGCCGGACTTGAAACTTCGGACAGTGAATTGCTCGGTCACGGCAACCTCCGTATATCCGGGAGGTATATACTATTCCGCGTAGAGAGCGTCAATCAACAGGCGGTCCGCGTTCCATTCGGGCACCGCTTCGGCGCGCATCGGCACCATGAAGCGCTTGCCATCGGGCCGTTCGATATCGAGCACGTCACCCGCGCCGTAATTGTCCACGCCCACGCAGGTGCCCAGCATGGTGCCGTCGGTGGAATGGGCGGGCAGGCCGATCAGGTCGGCATGGTAATATTCGCCATCGGCGAGCGGCGGCAGGGCCGAGCGCGGGACGGTCAATGCCGTGCTGCGCAGGCCTTCTGCCGCGTTGCGCGTGGTGACTTCGGCAAAGCGGGCGATTGCCCCGCCCTTGCCGTCGTCGCGCAGCTTTTGCAGCGTCAGCGTGCCGCCGTTGAACGCCTTGTAGGCTTTCAACGCCGCCACGCCTTCACCAAACAGCTTGAGGCGCACCTCGCCGGCCACGCCATGCGCGCCGGCGATGGCCGCAAGCGTGACCGGACGATCGTGCGTCATGCCGCTTGCCTAAGCTCAGGCTTCGGTGGCTTCGGCAGCCGGTTCGGCGCTGGCAGCAGCGGCCGCTTCAGCAGCAGCAGCGGCCTTTTCAGCGCGATCTTCAGCGCGTTCCTTGGCCTTCTTGCCGGGTTCGCCAGCCTGCGGGTTGTTGGTGGGGGCGCGTTCCTTGATGCCGGCCTTGTCGAGCAGACGGGCAACGCGGTCGGTCGGCTGGGCGCCAACGCCGAGCCAGTAGCGCACGCGGTCTTCGACCAGGCGCACGCGGTCTTCGGCGTCCTTGGCGAGCAGCGGGTTGTAGGTGCCCACCTGCTCCAGATACTTGCCATCGCGCGGGGCGCGGCTGTTCGAAGCAACGATCTTGTAATAGGGGCGCTTCTTGGAACCGCCACGCGACAGACGCAGAGAAACAGACATTCGACTACCTTTCAAACAAACTGAAAAATCAGGATAAAATCATTTCTTCTTGAGCAGGTCAGCCAGGTTTGACGGCAAGCCGCCACTGCCCATGCCGGGCAGGCCGGGAAGGCCGCCACCGCCGCCCATACCGCCAAGGCCGCCGCCCATGCCGCCGCCGAGCCCACCGGGGCCGGCCTGCTGATCAAGGCCCGGCATCGCGGCGCCAAGGCCACCCTTGCCGAACAGCGCGCCCAGGCCCTTGAGGCCGCCCATCTTCTTGATCTGCTTCATGGCCTTGGCCATTTCCATGTGCATCTTCAGAAGCTTGTTGACGTCCTGCACCGTGGTGCCGGACCCCTTGGCGACGCGGATCTTGCGCTTGGCGTTCAAGAGTTCGGGCTTGGTGCGCTCCTTGGCCGTCATCGAACCGATGATCGCATCCATGTGCAGCAGCACCTTGTCGTCCATGCCCGACTGCGCCATCGCCGCCTTGGCCTTCTTCATGCCCGGCATCAGGCCCGCGAGCGCGCCCAGGCCGCCCATGCGCTGCATCTGCTGCAACTGCATGCGCAGATCGTTCATGTCGAACTGGCCCTTGGCCATGCGCGCGGCGAGCTTTTCAGCTTCGTCCTGCTTGATCGTCGCCGCCGCCTTTTCGACGATCGAGACGATATCGCCCATGCCCAGGATGCGGCCGGCAACACGTTCGGGCTGGAACGGTTCGATCGCGTCGAGCTTTTCGCCGGTGGCGGCAAACTTGATCGGCTTGCCGGTAACCGCGCGCATCGACAGCGCCGCACCGCCGCGGGCATCGCCATCCATGCGGGTCAGCACCACGCCGGTCAGGTCAACCTCGCCAGCGAACGCCTGCGCCACGTTGACCGCGTCCTGGCCGGTCAGCGAGTCGACGACGAGCAGGGTTTCCTTGGGCACGGAGATGGCAGCGACTGCCTTCATCTCGTCCATCAGCGCCTGGTCGACGTGGAGACGGCCAGCGGTATCGAGCAGCAGCACGTCCACGGCCTGAAGCTTCGCGGAATGCAGTGCGCGCGTGGCGATTTCCACCGGCGACTGGCCCGGCACGATCGGCAGCGTGGCAACGCCGGCCTGCTCGCCCAGCACGCGCAGCTGTTCCTGCGCGGCGGGGCGATTGACGTCGAGCGACGCCATCATCACCTTCTTGCCGCGCTTTTCCTTGAGCAGCTTGCCGATCTTGGCCGTGCTGGTGGTCTTGCCCGAACCCTGCAGGCCGACCATCATGATCACCACCGGCGGGGCGGCTGCCAGATCGAGATCGGCGGCCTCGCTGCCCAGCATTTCAACCAGCGCGTCGTTTACGATCTTGACGACCTGCTGGCCCGGCGTGACCGACTTCAGGACCGACTGGCCAACGGCTTCTTCGGTAACGCGATCGATGAAGCGGCGCACCACCGGCAAGGCCACGTCGGCCTCCAGCAGGGCGATGCGCACTTCGCGCATGGCGGCGCGAACATCGTCCTCGGAAAGCGCGCCGCGCCCGCGCAGGCGGTCGAATACACCGCCAAGCCGGTCGGAAAGACTGTCGAACACGCGCTGCTCCATTGCCAAAACGGGCGCCGCCAGCCGATAACGCGAAAAACGCCGGTGGGCGAAACCTCGCCGACCAGCGTGCGCCATCCAACAGGGGGCGTACAAAACGACTCTGCGCAAGCGCCGGCGAATCCCGGCTCTGGCAGAGCGGTGCCCTTACCCGCGCCCTTGCCCGATTGCAACCCTGCGCCGCGCCCTCCTGCGGCAAAAATGCCGGCCAAGCGGGGGCTTTGGGCCCCTTAACCAATCTTTCAACAGCCTGCACGTAGTTTCCCGCAGGTGGGTAACAGGGCATGCATGCAAGCTGCCCCCCCGGGGGAAACGAGCAGGTAACGGTATGGCAAGTGCGGCAATGGAAAGCGGCCAACCCGCATCAGCGGCACCAACCGGCATCGCCCGTGCCGAGCGCGATGTCGTCGCCCTGGGCATCATCACCGCAGCGATCATCCTGTTCGTGGGGTCCGGTTCGGCAGTGCTCACCCGCGCCTTGCGCCATGTGCTGTTCGGCGGGGCGAGTGTCGATTCGGTGCTGGCCAATGCGCTCTTGCTCAATATCGCGCTGATCATCTTTGGCTGGCGCCGGTATGTAGAACTGACCGGCGAAGTGCGCGAGCGGCGCCGGGCGGAAGAGACCGCCCGCACCCTGGCCTTTACCGATCCGCTGACCGGCTGCCTCAACCGCCGCAGCCTGGATGGCGCGATCGAAGCCCTGGTGGCTGAGGCCCGCGCCCATGGCGACGCCGTGGCGCTGTTCATGCTCGATCTCGACAAGTTCAAGCGCGCCAACGACCTGCATGGCCACCAGACCGGCGACGCGGTGCTCGTGGCAACGGCCGATCGCCTGCGCGCAACATTGCCGGCAGGCGCGATTATCGCCCGCATCGGAGGCGACGAATTCACCTGCGCCATGCGGTTTGACCCGGCGCGCGCGGCGATGGTCGAGCAACTGGCCGAAAAGCTCAATGCCACGCTGGGCGAGCCGGTGCGCCTGCCTGATTGCGAGGTGGATATTTCCGGGTCGATCGGCCTGGCGCGCAGCGATGGCGCCACCATGCCACCCCAGGCTGACGACGCGACGATCGCTGCCCGCCTGCAACACCACGCCGATCTCGCCATGTACCAGGCCAAGAGCGGCGGCCGCAATCGCTTCTGCTGGTTCGACCCGACGATGGAAAAGGAACTGCGGTTCCGCGCCGAGCTGGAAACCGGCATCCGCGAAGGCATCGCGCGCGGCGAATTCGTGCCCTATTACGAAAAGCAGATCGACATCGACACCGGCCGGCTTTCCGGTTTCGAGATGCTGGCCCGCTGGCAATCGCCACGCCATGGCCTGATCGCACCCGACGTGTTCATTCCCGTGGCCGAGGAAATCGGCGTGATCGCCGAACTTTCGGAATCGCTGATCCGCCAGGCGCTGGTCGATGCCCGCGAATGGGATCCCTCGCTCACGCTGTCGGTCAATGTCTCGCCCTTGCAACTGCGTGATCCCTGGTTTGCACAGCGCCTGCTCAAGCTGTTGGTCGAGGCCAATTTCCCCCCGCACCGGCTGGACGTGGAAATCACCGAAACCTGCCTGCACGAAAACCTGCCGCTGGTCCGCTCGTTGGTCGCCAGCCTCAAGAACCAGGGCATCCGCCTGAGCCTCGATGATTTCGGCACCGGCTACAGCTCGATCGCGCAGCTGCGCTCGCTGCCGTTTGACCGCATCAAGATCGACCGCAGCTTTGTCTCCACGCTCGACAGCTGCAAGGACAGCGCCACGATCGTGGCCGCGATCACCTCGCTCGGCCAGGGGCTGGATCTGCCGCTGACAGCCGAAGGGATCGAAACCGAGGGCGTGCTCGAAGAGCTGCGCAAGCTGGGCTCGTTCAAGGGCCAGGGCTTCCTCTATGGCCATCCGCAGGATGCCCAGACGGTGCGCGCCGCACTGGCCGCCGACGATCTGCTGATCGGCAACGCCACCCCGGCCGACGCAGCCGCGCAAGAGCCGGCAACGCCAGGCCAGAACCGCGCCGCGCTCGGCTGAACCCGGTGTGACAAGCAGCGCAGCCATTGCGCCGCCACCCTTTGCCGCCTAGATCGCGCCCATGCGTATTCCGTTCATCAAGATGCATGGCCTGGGCAACGATTTCGTCGTGATCGATGCGCGCGAAACCGCGCTGCCGGTCTCGCCCGCGCGCGCGGCCGCGCTGGCCGATCGCCACACCGGCATCGGCTGCGACCAGTTCATCGTGCTGGAACCGTCGAACCAGGCCGACGTGAAGATGCGCATCTTCAATCCCGATGGCAGCGAAGTGGGCGCCTGCGGCAACGCCAGCCGCGCCGTGGGCCTGCTGCTGGGCGGCGAACGAGCGGGCCGCACCCGCATCGAAACCGGCGGCGGCCTGATCGAGGCGCAGGCAAGCGAGGCCGGCATCGCGGTGGACATGGGCGCCCCCCGGTTCGACTGGAATGCCATTCCATTGGCCTATGCCATGGATACCATGGCCATGCCGCTGGCCTGGGAAGACCTGGAAAACCCCGTGGCCGTCAACGTGGGCAACCCCCACGCCGTGTTCTTCGTGCCCGATGCCGCCGCAGTGGACCTGGCCCGGCTCGGCCCGATCATCGAGCATGACCCGGTCTTTCCCGAACGCGTCAACGTCAACGTGGCCAGCCTGGTCGGCCCCGATCACCTCTCGCTGCGGGTGTGGGAGCGTGGCGCCGGGCTGACCCGCGCCTGCGGCACCGGCGCCTGCGCCACGGCAGTGGCGGCGATGCGCCGCAAGCTGGTGGGACGGAGCGTGACGGTCGATCTGCCCGGCGGCGCGTTGCGGATCGATTGGCCCGAAGGCGGCCATATCGTCATGACCGGCCCTGCCACCACCAGCTTCGAAGGCGCATTCGACGACGCGCTCTACCCGCTCTGAGGCCGGCCTTGGCCCAAGCAGCCTCTGCGCCTGACGTGGCAACCGATCCTGTGCTGGCCGATCCTGCGCTGCCCGATCCGGCTGGCGTGGTGACGCTGGGCTGCCGCATGAACCTGTCGGAAAGCGAGACGATCCGCCATCTGCTGGCCGCCGCGCCCACGCCCACGGTGGTGGTCAATTCCTGCGCCGTCACGGCAGAGGCGGTGCGCCAGTCGCGCCGCGCCGTGCGCCGCCTGCGCCGCGATCATCCCGGGGCACGCCTGCTTGTCACCGGCTGCGCCGCCACGATCGATCCCGCCGGCTTTGCCGCCATGGCAGAGGTGGATGGCGTGGTGCCCAACGCAGCCAAGCTCGATCCCGCCCGCTGGCAGGTGCCTGCCCCGGCCGTGCCGGTCGCCGCATCCGAGCGGCATACCCGCGCGTTCGTGGCGGTGCAGAATGGCTGCGACCACGCCTGCACGTTCTGCATCATTCCGGCCGGGCGTGGGGCCAGCCGGTCGGTGCCTGTGGCGCAGGTGCTGCATACCCTGGCCGGCCATCTGGCCCACGGCGTGGCCGAAGTGGTGCTGACCGGCGTTGACCTGACCAGCTGGGGCGCAGACTTGCCAGAACCCGCGCGCCTGGGCGATCTGGTGGCGGCGATCCTGCGCGCGTTCCCTGCCCTGCCCCGGCTGCGCCTGTCGTCGGTCGACGGGGTGGAGATCGATCCGCTGCTGCTCGACCTCTTGTGCCACGAGCCGCGCGTGATGCCGCACGTGCATCTCTCGCTGCAATCGGGCGCAGACATGGTGCTCAAGCGGATGAAGCGCCGCCACAGCCGTGCCCAGGCGCTGGTCCTGGTTGAAACCCTGCGGCGGCATCGCCCTGACATGGCGATCGGCGCCGACCTGATCGCCGGCTTTCCCACCGAGGACGCCGCCATGCATGCCGAGAACCTGAGCATCGTGGCGCAGGCCGGCATCGTCCACGGCCATGTCTTTCCCTATTCCCCCCGCCCCGGCACGCCCGCCGCGCGCATGCCGCAAGTGCCGCCGCCGGTGGTGCGCGAACGCGCCGCGCAACTGCGTGCCGCCGTGGCGCAAACCCGTGCGGCCTGGCTGCAAGGTCTGGTCGGCCGCCCTGCACAAGTGCTTGCCGAACGCGACGGCACCGGCCATGGCCCGGATTTCGCGCCCTATCGCCTGCCTGCCGGCACCGCGCCGGGCAGCCTGGTGACGCTGACACCTGAAAGAATCGAAGAAGGAATGCTGGCATGAGTAGCGACAGCTGGTCGGATCGCCTGGTAGGCGGGCTGCGCAAGACCTCGGAGCGGCTGGCCGGCAACCTGGCGGGCTTTGGCGGCGCCACGCGCCTGAGCGAGGCCCAGCTCGACGAGATCGAGGACGCGCTGATCATGTCGGACCTGGGCCCGCGCGCGGCGGCGCGCATCCGCGCCAAGCTGGCCAGTGCCCGGTTCGAGCAGGGGCTCGATGATGCCACCCTGCGCGGCGCCGTGGCCGATGAAATCGCCGCGATCCTGCGCGGCGTGGCCAAGCCGCTCGATATCGTCGCCTTTCCCCGCCCGCAGGTGATCCTGGTGATTGGCGTCAATGGTTCGGGCAAGACCACGACGATCGCCAAGCTGGCGCACCTGTTCCAGGAACTGGACTATTCGGTAATGCTGGCGGCAGGCGACACGTTCCGCGCCGCCGCGATCGGCCAGCTCAAGGTTTGGGCCGATCGGCTGGGCGTGCCCATCATCACCGGGCCCGAAGGCGGCGATCCCGCCTCGATCGTGTTCGACGCGGTCAAGGCAGCCACCGATGTTGGCACCGACGTGCTGATCGTCGACACCGCCGGCCGCCTGCAGAACAAGCGCGAGTTGATGGACGAACTGGCCAAGGTGCGCCGCGTGCTCGGCCGCCTCAACCCTGAGGCGCCGCACGACGTGGTGCTGGTGCTCGATGCCACCAACGGCCAGAACGCGCTGTCGCAGATCGAGATTTTCAAGGATGTGGCCGGCGTATCGGGCCTGATCATGACCAAGCTGGATGGCACGGCGCGCGGCGGCGTGCTGGTGGCGGCCGCCGAACAGTATGGCCTGCCGATCCACGCCATCGGCGTTGGCGAAACCATCGACGACCTTCGGCCGTTCGATCCCGATCTGGTGGCCAAGGTGATTGCAGGGGTGTTTCAATGAGCGCGGACCAGGCCCAGCCCAAATCGCAGCCCAAATCATCCTGGGTGAACCTGGCGGTCGATTATGGGCCGCTGCTGGTGTTCTTCCTGGCCTATCGCCATTTCAGCCCGGACAAGAGCAGCGATGCTGGCGTGGGCGCAGTGGTGGCGATCACCAAGAGCACCGTGGTGTTCATGATCGCCACAGTAGCCGCGCTGATCGCGTCGAAATGGCGCCTGGGCAAGGTTTCGCCGATGCTGTGGCTGTCCACCACGCTGATCCTGGGCTTTGGCACCCTTACCGTGTTCCTGGGCGATCCGTTCTGGATCCAGATTAAGCCCACGGTGATCTACCTGCTGTTTGCCGCCGGCCTGTTCATCGGCCTGGCGCGCGGCAAGGCGGTGCTGCGCATGCTGCTGCAAAGCGCGTTCGACGGGCTGGATGAAACCGGCTGGCGCAAGCTGTCGCGCAACTGGGCGTGGTTCTTCCTGTTCCTGGCCGTGCTCAACGAAGTGCTGCGCCATACCTTGACCTTTGATGGCTGGCTGACGGCCAAGCTGTGGGGCGTGAGCGCGCTGTCGTTCCTGTTCACCTTTGCCCAGATCCCGATGCTGCTGCGCCATGGCCTGGGCAGCGAACAGGGCGTGGAAGAGGCCGAGACCAACACGCCACACGATTGATCGCACCGCGTGGGGGAACGCCAAGCCGCGTTCGGCGTTGGCCTTGGCAAACCACCACGAACGGGAGTGACCGTCACATGCGCCGTATTTTCCTTGCCCTTCCCGCCCTGATGCTGGCCGGCGCCAGCCTTGCCGCCTGCTCGGAAAAGACCCAGGACAAGACGGCCGCCGCTGCCGACTCGGCCGCCAACGATGCGCAGAACGCCGCAAAGGATGCCGGCCGCGCCGCTGACAAGGCTGCCGATAGCGTGGGTGCCGCCGCCGACAAGGCGCTCGACAATGCCAGCCGGGCCGCTGACAAGGCCGCCGACGACGCTGGCCGCAAGATCGACAAGGCGGCCGACAAGGCCGGCACCGCCGCCGACAAGTTTGGCAATCGCGTGAAGCAGGGCGCCGACGAAGCGTCCGACACGCTCAAGCACTGATCTTGAACGCAGGCTCCGTGCCCCCGGCTCAGCCGGCCAGCAAGCCTCCCAGGCAAGCGGTCAACTGAGCGGGGGCATAGGGTTTGTGCATGATCTGTACATCGGCGAACTCTGCCTCCACCGCGCCATAACCGGTGGCGATGACGAAGGGGATGCCCCGCTCGCGCAAGGCGCGCGCCACTGGTGCCCCGGGTTGCCCATTGAGGTTCCAGTCCAGCACCGCTGCATCGAGGAATTCTGTCGCAGCCGCCGCGATGCCCTCTGCCTGCGTCCCCACCGGACCGATCACCTGCGCGCCCTCGTCCTCCAGCACATCGGCCAGCATGGCAGCGACGATGAACTCGTCCTCCACCACCAATATGCGGCGACCAGACAGCGATTGGGCGCGGTCGGTCATGCAGGGTCCTTCGTCGCGTCTGACCAGATCGGGGCAATGGCAGGCGCTTCAAAATGCTGGGCCGGCAACACCAGGCGCACAACAACGCCATCAGGCGCGTGATCGATCTGCGCCTCTCCCGAAAGCTGCCGGGTGATGGCATCGCGGATCAGGCGTGAACCAAAGCCACTGCGCGCGGGCGGCGCCACCGGCGGTCCGCCCTGCTCCCGCCATTCCAGCGCCACCGCGCCATCATCGCCCACCTCCCAGGTAATTGTCACCGTGCCTTCGGCGTTAGACAGCGCGCCATACTTGATAGCGTTGGTGGCCAGCTCGTGCAGCACCATGACCAGCGACACCGTGGCCGCCGCGCCCACCGTCACATCAGGCCCGCCAAGGCTCAAGCGTTGGGCGCCACCATCGCCCTGCACACTGCCTGCGCAGATCGTCAGCCCCTGCCGCACCACATCGGCCAGCGGCGCGCCAGCCCACTGACCACGGCTGAGGATGGTATGTGCTGCCGCCAGGGCATGCAGGCGGGCGGTAAAATTCTCCACGGCCGCCGCGGCGGGCTGCTCGATCCCGCGAAACGATTGCCAGGCCATGGCCTGAACCACCATCAGCGAGTTCTTGACGCGGTGGTTAAGCTCTTCGATCAGCAGGCGCAGCCGGTCTTCCAGGATCTTGCGCTCGGTAATGTCGATCCCGGTCGATTGCATCACCTGCCAGCGGCCGTGGGCATCGAATTCCAGCGCATGGTTGCGCCACAGCGTCCACCGCACGCTGCCATCGGCCGCCTCCAGGCGGTTTTCGATGGTGCGTGACGGGTTTTCCGGGGTCAGCAGCGCCATCTCGCGCTGGATCGTGGCGTGCTCGCTCGTGGGGATGAACTTCCACACGTTGCGCCCGGTCAGCGCGGCGCGCGGGCTTTCCATCATGCGGGCATAGGCGGTGTTGGCAAACAGGATCGTGCCATCGGCGGTGAACCGGCACAGCATATCCAGCTGGGTATCGAGAATATCGCGGAGGATATCAGCTTCAGTCACGCGCAGGGCGCCCCAAGATTGCGCAGCTTACAGAGCATGGCATGCCACGCCGCAGCGGCAAGCCCTGCACGGCGCCGCTTTCGATCAAATCCGCAGCTGGCTGCCAAGTTCGACCACACGGTTCGTCGGCAAGCGGAAGAATTCCATGGCGCTCGCCGCATTGCGCAGCATCCAGGCAAACAGCTTTTCCCGCCACAGCGCCATGCCCGGCTTGTCCGACGGAATCAGCGTCTGGCGCGAGAGGAAGAAGCTGGTCTTCATCATGTCGAACGGTTCGCCGCAGGTGGTGATGGTCTTGAGCGCGGCGGGCACGTCGGTCTCTTCCAGGAAGCCGAAGCGCAGCGTCAGGCGATAGAAGCCGTTGCCGAAATCCTTGACCGCTGACCGCTGCGCCAGATCGACATAGGGTTCGTCCTGGATCTGCACCGTCAGGATCACCACCCGGTTGTGCAGCACCTTGTTGTGCTTGATGTTGTGCAACAGCGCCGAGGGCACGCCGTTGGAGGCCGAGGCCATGAAGATCGCCGTACCGGCCACCCGCGCCGCGCTGGAATGGGCAGACTTGGTGAACACTTCGAGCGGAATGGACCCTTCGGCCATCCCGGCGCGCATCAGGGCGCGCCCACGCGACCAGGTGGTCAGCAGCGTAAAGATGGTGATGCCCATGGCCAGCGGCACCCAGCCGCCATCGGGGATCTTGGTCAGGTTGGCGCCCAGGTAGCCAAGGTCGATCGCCATGAACAGCGCCAGCAGGCCCGTGGCCAGCACCGGCCGCCAGTGCCACAGCTTGATCAGCACCACGCCCAGCAGCACGTTGTCGATCATCATCGCGCCGGTCACGGCGATGCCATAGGCGGCCGTGAGGTTCGACGAATGGCGGAACATCAGCACCAGCAGGATGACTGCCACCATCAGCGCGGAATTGATCACCGGGATATAGATCTGCCCGGCCGACGTGCTGGTATGGCGGATCGTCATGCGCGGGATGAACCCCAGCTGGATCGCCTGCTGGGTGACCGAGAACGCGCCGGAGATCACCGCCTGGCTGGCGATGACCGCCGCCAGGCTGGCAATGATCAGCAGCGGCCACTGGAACCAGTCGGGCGCCAGGAAATAGAACGGGCTCACCAGCGCGGCAGAGCCTTCACGCATCAGCAACGAGGCCTGGCCCAGATAGTTGAGCACCAGCGCCGGCAGCACCAGCGCCAGCCAGGACACGCGGATCGGGTTGCGTCCGAAATGGCCCATGTCGGCATAGAGCGCTTCGGCCCCGGTCACCGCCAGGACGGCAGCGCCCATGGCCAGGAAACCGCGAAACGGATCGGCGGCAAACATGGCCACGGCGTGATGCGGAGACAGCGCGCCGATCACCTCGGGCAGCAGGGCAATGCTCATGGCGCCCAGCACCGCGATCGTGGCGAAATAGACCAGCATGATCGGGCCAAAGAACGTGGCGACGCGCTCGGTGCCCCGGCTCTGGATCAGGAACAGGGCAATCAGGATGGCCACCACCATCGGCACCACCCAGCTTTGCATGCTGGGCTGATAGACCGAAAGCCCCTCGATCGCGCCCATCACCGACACCGCCGGGGTGATCATCGAATCGCCATAGAACAGCGCGGTGGCAAAGACGCCCAGCAGAACGATGCCACGGCCCCAGCGCTTGCCGGCGGTGTGCTGGTTGATCAGCGCCAAAAGCGCCAGGCTGCCGCCCTCGCCCTTGTTGTCGGCGCGCATGATCACCGAGACGTATTTCAGCGTCACGATGATCATCATCGACCAGAACATCAGGCTGACGATGCCATAGATATGCGTCTGGTCGAGCGGCAGGCGATGATGCCCGGCAAATGTATCACGCAAGGCGTAAAGCGGGCTGGTGCCGATATCGCCAAAGACCACGCCGACAGCGCCGACCGCCATCTTGATCAGGCTGGCCTGCCCACGGCCCTGGCCATGCGCATGCCCATGGCCCGCAACGGGCGAGGCAGCATTGGCCGTGGACGGATTCCCTGCGGTTCCGGCGTTACCCACGGCATCACCCACGGCATTGTTCATGGCGAGACTGCCCCCGGCCGCTTCGGCCCCATTGCACTGTCCGGCCCGCGATAGAGCCGAATCGGGGCGGCGCTTAGCACCGGCGCCCAACCTGAAGCAATGGTGACCAAACCGCCATCTGTGGCAAGCGGTTCCCGATATTTCACCGTGCGGCGGGCTTGGGCGTGGGGGTTGCTGCGCCAGACGGGGCCTTGGCGGCTTGCGCCTGTCCCGATGCCTCAGGCTGTGCCGGCGGGATAGGCATGCCGCTGGCCGCCATCATCTGGTCCAGCCGCGTCAGCCGCATCGCCAGATCCTGGCGATAGGGCGCATCGGCGGGCGAGCGAGCGAGCAGATCGGCCCACAGCGCCCGGGCATCGGCAAGGCGCCCCGATTGCGCCATGGCCAGGCCCATGAAGAATGGCGGACCGGGGTGATTGGGATCGATCATCGCCGCGCGGCGGAACGCATATTGCGCGGCCGGGGTGATCAGGCCCTCGCTATGGCCGACCAGAGCATTGCCGAGCGCCACCTCGATATCGGCATCGTCGGGGTTTTCCTGCGCGGCCTTGGCCAAGACATCGGCCGCGGCGCGATATTGCCCTTGCCGGGTCAGGCCATCGGCCAGGATCAGCCAGCTGCGCCCCTTGCCAAAGGCACTGCCCATGGCCTGGCGCTCCTTGAGCAGGGCCGCGTCCGCCACGGCGGCGTTTTCCACAGCCGGGGTGGGTGCGCCAGCCTCCGCCGGGTGCCCCTGCAGGGCATAGCCCGCCAGGCCGAACAGCAGCGCAGCGCCGGTCACTTCCCATCCGGCGCGCGGCAGCCGCCCCACCAGCACGAGCGCGGCAAACACGATGGCCGCAACGCCCAGAACGATCACCCAGGTCATGGCTTGTCCTTGCGCAGGGCCGCATCGGCCCGTTTTCCACGGCGGAAACGGCCCCGCAGCAGCAGGGCGGCAAAGCCCAGAAACAGCACCGGCGCGGCAAACAGCGGCCAGGTCAACGGCTTCACCTGCGGCGTATAGCTGACATAATCGCCATAGCGATCGATCAGCCACTGCCGGATCGCCTCGGGATCTTCGCCGGCGGCAATGCGGGTGCGCACCTCGTTGCGCATGTCGCCAGCCATCGAGGCATCGGAATCGGCGATCGACTGGCTCTGGCACTTGAGGCAGCGCAGCGTTTCCATCAGCGCCTGCGCCTTGGCCTCCTGCGCCGGATCGGGCAGCTGGCGATAGGCATAGGGCGCGGGCGGCAGGCTGTCTTGCGCGGCCAGCGGCGCCAGCGGCAGCAGCAGCGCCAGCGTCGCCGCAGAAATGAAACGAGCCCGTTTCATTGTTCGGCTTCCTTGAGCTTGGCCAGGATCACCGGCACGTCTTCGGGCATGATCGCGCCGATATGCTGGTGGCGGATCACGCCATGGGCATCGACGACAAAGGTTTCCGGCACACCTGACGAACCGATGCCGATCTGCACCTTGCTGAGATCATCCTGGCCGATGCGGGCAAAGGGATTGCCATTGGCGGCCAGGAACCGCGCCAAATCATCCTTGCGATCGCGGATCGCCACGCCGTCGATCTCCGCCCCGGCCTTGGCCAGTTGCGCTAGTTGCGGCGATTCGACCGCGCAAGGGCCGCACCACGAGGCAAAGATGTTGAGCAGGCGCGGCTTGCCACCCACGAACTGGGCACTGCTCAGGCCCGGCCGGTCATCGCTGGCCGGCGGCAGCGCAAACGCCGGGATCGGCTTGCCGATGAACGTGCTGGCCACCTCGCGGTTGTCTGGCCGCACCAGGCCATAGACCACCAGCGCCAGGAAACCGCCGAACAGCACCAGCGGCAACCACAGCGCCAGGCCTGGCCGGCGCGCGGGGGAAGCGGGTTGCGTGCTCATCGTCCCTGCCTTTCCCGGCGGAACGCGATTTTGTCGATCGCGACCAGGCGCTTCATATCGCGCGCCACCCGGCCGATCAGCGCCAGGAAGCCACCCAAGCCCACCAGCAGGCCGCCCAGCCAGATCAGCGGCACGAACGGCTTCCACCAGAAGCGCATCTGCCAGCGGCCATCCTGGCCCTCTTCACCCAAAACCACATAAAGCTGGCCGTTCCAGCGGGTTTTCAGAGCGGATTCGGTGCGCGTGCCCGGCGGATTGGCAAAGACCCGCGCCTGGGGCAGCAGCACCGTGGCATCGCCGCCATCATAGCGGGCCGAAACCGTGGCCTGCAGCGCGGTCCAATTGGGCCCTGCTACCGGATCGATGCGATCGAGCGTGAGGGCATAGGGCCCGACCTGGCGGGTTTCGCCCGGATTGAGCGCGGCGAGGGTTTCGGTGGAAAACGCGCTTTCGCTGGCCATGCCCAGGGCCGCCACGGCAATGCCGAGGTGAGCAATGACCATGCCCCAGATGGGCAGCGGCGTGCGGCGCAGGTTGCGTCCCCGCAGCGGCAGCAGGCTGGCGATGGCCAGCCCCGCGCCCAGCGCCAGGCCCAACGCCGGCAGCACCCTTACCCCGGCGACAAACGCCGCGCCACCGGCGGCGATGGCCACCAACGCAGGCACGGCGAGGACCGGCGCGATGCGCCCGCCCCGATCATCCTTCCAGCGCAGCAGCGGCCCCACGGCCATGACCACGATCATCGGAAAGGCAAAGATCGCCGACACCGGATTGAAATAGGGCGGGCCCACCGAAACCTTGACGCCGAACGCCTCGGTCAGCAGCGGATAGAGCGTGCCGAGCAGCACGATGCCGAGGATGCCGCACAGCATCACGTTGTTGAACACCAAGGCCGCCTCGCGGCTGACGAAAGCAAAGCGCGCGCCTTCGGTCACCGTGCTGGCGCGCAGGGCAAACAACAGCAGCGCGCCGCCGATGTAGATCGCCAGCAGCGCCAGGATGAAGCTGCCCCGCGCCGGATCGACGGCAAAGGCATGGACCGACGTGAGAATGCCCGAGCGGACCAGGAATGTGCCAACCATCGACATGGAGAACGCGATCACGCCCAGCATCACAGTCCACGCGCGCAGCGCATTGCGCGCCGCCAGCACCGAGACCGAATGGAGCAAGGCCGTGGCTGCGAGCCAGGGCATGAGCGAGGCGTTTTCGACCGGATCCCAGAACCACCAGCCGCCCCAGCCCAGCGTGTAATAGGCCCAGTAGGAACCCGCGGTGATGCCGATGGTCAGGAAAATCCACGCGCCCAGCACCCAAGGCCGCATCGCGCGGGCAAACGCCGGGCCGACATCGCGGGTGATCAGCGCGCCCACGGCGAAACTGAACGCGATCGAAAGCCCGACATAGCCGACATAGAGCGTGGGCGGATGGAACGCGAGGCCGATATCCTGCAGCAACGGGTTGAGCCCGGCGCCTTCTGGCGCGGGCTGCGGCAGGCGGGCAAACGGATTGGAGGCGAGCAGCAGGAACGCGTAGAAGCCGAGGCTGACGAAAGCCTGCGCCGCAAGCGTCGCCATCAGCGTCTTTTCCGGCAGGCGCCGTTCCACCAGCGCCACGAAGCCACCCGCCAGGCTCATGATCGTGACCCACAGCAGCATCGAGCCTTCGTGGTTGCCCCAGGTGCCGGCAATCTTGAAGATCAGTGGCTTGGCCGAGTGGCTGTTTTCCGCCACCAGCTTGACCGAGAGATCGGTGGTGACGAACAGGGTGATCAGCGCGGCAAAGGCCAGCGCCACCAGAATGCCCTGCATCACCGCCACCGGACGCACCACGCCCAGCATCGCCGCGCCTTGCGGCCGCAGCGCCAGGGCGCCCGCCACGAGTTGCAGCACGGCCAGCGCCGCCGCCATCCACAGGATGGCAAGACCGAGTTCCGCGATCATTTCGTTTCCGCCACCACGGCCTTGGCCTGCCCTTCTGTCATGTCCTTCATCTCGCGCGGGACATATTTCTCGTCATGCTTGGCCAGCAGATTGTCGGCCACGAAGGTTTTTCCCTCCATGCGGCCTTCGGCGACCACGCCCGATCCTTCGACGAACAGATCCGGCGTGATCCCGGCATAGCGCACCGGCACGGTGGCCTTGCCATCGCCGACCACGAACGTGATCGTCACGCCATCGGGCATCGTCTTGATCGAGCCGCGCTGCACCATGCCGCCCAGCCGCACGGCGCGGCCCTGTTCGGGCGGATGGGCCATCAGGTCGCTCGGCACATAGAAATAGCTGGCCTGCTTGGACAGCGCCCAGGCGGCGAGCAGCCCGGCCCCGATCAGCGCCGCCAGCGCGATCACCAGCAGGACCAACCGTTGATGCTTGGCCTTGATCGCGCTCATGCCTCGTTCTTTCGTGCCTGGGCGCGGGTTCCGCCGCGCACCGCGTCGCGCCGGGCCTCTGCCCGCCGCATCGACCACAGCGTGATGCCAACCAGCAGCAGCGTGCCCACCACCCCGATGGTGAGGGCCGCCACCACATAGTGCCATTGATCAAGTCGTTCATGCATGATGCGGGTTTCCGTGGAACAGCAGCGCGCGGTGCAACATCAGGCCATGGCCTTGCGGCGCAGGCGCGCCTCGGCCTGGATATCGGCCAGAAGCGTGCGCATGCGCGCCAGCACGACACCGCCAAAAATGCAGGAAAAGCCCAGCGCGCCGATCAGCAGCGGCCACAGGAACGTGGCATCGATGGCCGATTTGCCCATCGTGATCGAGGCGGGCTGGTGCAGGCTGTTCCACCACACCACCGAACGGTTGATGATCGGGATATTGATCGCGCCAACCATGCCGAAGATGGCGGTGATGCGGCTGGCCCCGCTGCCGGCGGCGGCATCGCGCTGCGCCGCGCCAGCCAGCGCGATATAGCCGAAATAGAGGAACAGCAGAATGAGATAGCTGGTCAAGCGGCCATCCCACACCCACCATGTGCCCCAGGTGGGCCGTGCCCAGATCGATCCGGTGATCAGGCACATAGCCGTGAATGCTGCGCCCGGCACCGCCGCCGCGCGCGCCGCGATGGCCGCCAACGGGTGGCGCCAGACCAGTTCAACCAGGCTCGACACCGCGATCGTGGTCCACCCCGCCATGCCCAGCCAGGCGCAGGGCACGTGGATGAACAGGATGCGCACGGTCTGCCCCATCAGCCGGTCAGGCGGCACCATCAGCAGGCCCCAGGCCAGCGCGCCAAAGGCCAGGACCAGGCCAACCCCCAGCAACAGCGGCATGAGCCAGCGGGCAAGCCGCAGGAATCGGGCGGGGTTCGCAAAACCGTGCATGTTTTTGAACTTGGGATCCTTCTCCACCGGGCATGGCCCGGCCCGCATGCTGTGCCATTGCGCCAGATCAAGGGCAAGCAAAACAGCGGCGCGAAGGCCTTGAACCTTGGGATGAAACGGGCGCGCCAATGCCGCGCCGGGCCCCCCGCAGGGAATGTCTTGTCATGTCGGGAGAAATGGGGCGATCGAGGGGGTTCGAACCCCCGACCTCCGGTACCACAAACCGGCGCTCTAACCAACTGAGCTACGATCGCCACGGCGGCGCCCTGGGGCGTTGTTCCGCGTTCCGAGCGAAGCTGCAAATGCGTGCTCCGTTCGGGTGGCCGCCCTTGCAACAATCCTGCCGCCTTGAAAAGGGAAAACTTGCATCGGGGGATAACTTTTTCAGCGATCAGCCGCCTCGCCCCAGTTGCGCCCGGCGATCCGTGGCGGGGTGGTGCCGGCATCGATCAGCAGCTCTTCCTCCAAGGCTTGCGAATCGATCGTGGCGACCAGCCGCGCCCGCAGCCAGCGATCGACCAGCACGATTTCCCCGGTCGCCAGCCCCTGCCCCGCGCCCAGCGCAGAGGCCAGATCGCGATAGCCGCCGGGTGGCGCCTGGGCGATGATCTGCTCGGCCCGCGCCACGCTCAGCGCATCGGGCGCGAACATTGCCAGAAGGCGCCCCTGCCCCGGCACCAGGCTGCCCAGCGCGATAGGCGAGCTGCCCACCTCGGGCAAGGCACAGAGCCAGGGGGCAAGCCGCGTATAGAGGGCCCCAGTCATGCCACGCACCGCGCGCAGTTCGCCCACGGCCACGAGCGGGCGGCCTGCGGTGCGATAGGGCGCAGCCAGGCGGGCATAGTCGGCATCTTCTGCGCCATCAGGCAAGGATAGCGCGTCGCTATCGATCCAATCGGCCATGGCCGCAGCCAATGACGCGGCCTGGCTGCTGCCGATACCGAGCGAGGCCATCAGCGCGCGCAGTTCGAGCAGGCCCGCCGGGCGCACGCGCAGCGTGCCATCGGGCGCCGCATCAACCAGCGCGTTGATGTTGAAGCAGTTGCCACCCGGCGCCAGTTGCCAGGCAATCTGCCCGCGCGGCACCGCCCAACCGCCACGCTCCGCCCGGTGAAGCGCGCCGCCGGGCTGGGCAAGCCTGGCAAGCAACCGCACTTCCCCTTCGGCCAGGGCGCGGCGGGCAGCTGCCTGCGCCTGCGCATTGCCCGCCAGCCGCGTGGCCAGACCCAGCCGATCGAGCATCAGGCCGGCCAGCACGGCCATGATCGCCACCAGCAGCAGCACACCCAGCAGCGCCGCGCCGCGTTCGTGCGGCGGGGGCTGTGCCACGCTCACGGCTGCCCCAACGGCGAGACGAGGCGCAAAGGGCCCGCCAGGCCCGAAGGCGCGATGACCAGTTCGGCGGCCACGGGGAAATCGGGCCTTGTCCATTGGCCCTGATGCCATTGCCCCGCCGCGTCGCGCAGCCGCAGGCGCGGCGGCGTGGTCAGCGGCAGCACGGCCAGATCGATATCTGCAGCAGCGCCCCCCAGTTGGGGATAGCTACGCCGCACCAGCGCCTGGCCGGTCCAGCGGTATTCCAGGCGCTCCAGCGGCGGCCGGGGCAATCCGTCGGGGTTGGCCCAGCCATCGCGCACCAGGGCCAGCAGCACGCCATCGCCCCCGGTGGCCAGGCCAAGGCGTGGCTCGGCCTGGCTCAGATCGGCCTGCCACAGCGCAACCATGCGGCGCAGTTGCCCAGCCGCAGCATCGTGATGGCGCAGCGTGCGTTCGCTGCTTGCAGTGCCGCGCAACAAGGCCAACGCCGCCGTGGCGATCAGGGCAAAGACCGCCAGGGCAACCAGCATCTCGACCAGGCTGAAGCCCCGCTCGCCGGGCGGCAGAACGGTCATGGCGCAGCGCGCACGGCGCGCGCCACGGCAACCTCTTGCGGAGCATCGAGCGCGCGCACCGAGATTTGCGCCACCAGCACCGCACCATCGCGGCGCACCACCCGCTGCCAGGCCAGGCGCCGACCGCCGTTGACGACGATGCCGCCCGCGATGCCAGGCGCGCCACCGCCCGGGTCTGCACGCCATTGCGTCGCCTGGTTGCCTGCCTCCACCTCGCGCAGGAAGCGCCGGTCGAGCGTGGCGCTGCCAGCGAGGCCTGCCGCCTCCAGCCGCAGCAGTGCCAGTGCCGCGATCGCGAAGACCGCCAGCGCGACCATGACCTCGAGCAGCGAAAAGCCGGCCTCGCTGGGCGGCGCGGCCTGGCCATGTGGCGCCGTCATCACGGCCTGGCCCCACCAATCGCCACGACGCCATCGCGGGCTACGCGCACAACGGCCGTGCCAGTGCCGGCCGAAAGCGTGATGGCCAGCGGCGCATTGGCCATGCCCATCGCATCGAACACCAGATGCCGCGCGCTGCCCTGCCCCGCCGATGGTGCCAGGGCGACCCCGGCCGGCCAGGCCTGGCGGCGCAGGCGGCGATCAGCCGGATCGACCCAGGCGCCATCACGGCGCTGGGCAAAGGCATAGCCGGTCGCATCTAGCGTGACCGCCACCGGCCGGCCCGCGATCACCGCCATGTCGCGCGCGGCGGCCAGCCGCACGGCCAGGCGCTGTACAGCGATCGCGGGCGTGGCCGTAGTGGACGGCAGATTGAGAATCACGGCCGTGGCGGCCAATCCGGCGATTGCCAGGGCCACCATCAGTTCCACCAGAGAAAAGCCTGCCTCCGCCGCAGGCAGCAGCGCCCGGTTCATGCGGTGGAATTGCGCCCAGGGCGCGGCCCAAGCAAGCAAGGCCGGCGCCGCTTTGGAGCCAAGCCAATCCGCTTTCGAGGCAACCCGGCCTGAACGCCGGGAGCGTCAGGCAGCCAAGGTCAGCCCTCGGCCTCGTCCCGCTGCCCGCGAATCAGCGGCAACGCGGCATGGAGCGCATCGAGTGTGGCCGTGTCGAACAGCTCGGAAAAGCGCGTCTCGTGCCGCTCGATCCGGGCCAGGGCATCGGCCACTACCGCCGCCCCGGTGTCCGTGACGCGCAGCGCATGGCTGCGCCCATCGGCGCGTTCGCGATCGATCAGGTCACGATCCATCAGCCGCGAGATGATCGGCACCATGTTGGCGCGCTTGATCCCCAGCACCTGCCCCACTTCGGTTTGCGAGCAGCCGGGGTTTTCGCCGATCACCAGCAGCGCGGTCACTTCGGCCGGGCGCATTTCAAGATCGGCCAGCTCGCGTGCCAGATCAGCCATCATCACAGCCGAGGCACGGCGCAACTGGTAACCGAGCAGGCGATCGAGTGACGTGGCCGGCAAACCGGAGGCAGAGGGCGTTGGTTGCATGGTGTTACCTTATGGCTCCCCCCGGCCATGGCAAGCACCCTTGGCCATGGATTTCACCAGCCGCAGACGCGGCGGGCGCGGCAGATACGAAAAAGGGCGGCCGAAGCCGCCCCTGGTCCGCGCTCGCGCGGGCAAGGCACGTGGCCCTGCCCGATCGCGGCCGCTCACTTCTTGAGAGTGAGACCACCGAAGCGCTTGTTGAACTGGGCCACGCGGCCACCCTGGTCCAGCAGACGCTGGTTGCCACCGGTCCAGGCCGGGTGCGAGGTGGGGTCGATGTCGAGAGCCAGCGTGTCGCCTTCCTTGCCCCAGGTGGAGCGGGTTTCGAACACGGTGCCGTCGGTCATCTGCACCTTGATGAAGTGGTAGTCGGGGTGGATGTTGGCCTTCATGGGACTGCTCCGATGTGCCGCCGGTTCCGACCGGCGGCTGGGAAACGAGAGATGTAAACTCGAAAGCGGCGCCCCTAATCGAAAGGGCGCCGCTTGTCGAGTCATGTACCGTAAGCGCTGACTGAACTCAGCTATCGGCGATCATTGCGGTAAAGCTGCACTCGGTGGCGATCTTGTCACCCAGCATGGCCTTGCCGGCAAACTTGCACACACGCGAACGCATCTGCGTGAATTCCACGTGCAGGTCGAGCAGGCAACCCGGCTCTACCGGCGTGCGGAACTTCGCGTTTTCGATCGCCATGAAATAGACAAGTTTGCCAGAGCCGGCCAGGCCGAGCGTTTCCACCGCGAGGACGCCGGCCGCCTGGGCCAGCGCCTCGATCTGGAGCACGCCGGGCATGATCGGCCGGCCGGGGAAATGACCCTGGAAGAACTGCTCGTTCATGGTCACGGCCTTGATCGCGTGGATGCGTTCACCCACCACGAGCGAGGCCACGCGATCGACCAGCAGCAAGGGATAGCGATGCGGCAGCGCCGCCATCACCTTGGTCACGTCGAACGAGAGCGGCGCGGCCGTTTCGGCCTGGACTTCCTGCGTCATTGGATCCCCGTATGCCTTGCCTTAGCGGCCTTCCGGCGCCTTGGCGCCCGAAGCGGCGGGCGCGGCGCCCTGCTGGGCCTGCTGCTGCGCCATCGCTTCACGCTGGGCGCGCGGCATCCAGCCAGCCGGCGGCACGAGCTGCGCGGTGGGGATCAGGGCGTTGAGTTCGGTCAGGATGTCCTGGCTGATGTTCGAGGCCGGATCGCCCTTCACCACGGCCTGCACATCAAGCACGATGGTGGCGCGGCGCTTGGCCATCGCGCGCTGGGTGGCTTCGTCCAGCTTGTCGGAGATCTGCTCGATCACATACTGTTCAGCCAGGTTCAGCGGAGCGAGGATCTGCTGGATCTCGCGCTTGCCGTCTTCCTGGATCTGCTGAATCTGGCCCACTTCGGCTTCGAGCGCAGCGCGATCGGCCTTGGGGTTCTTCTGATCAGCCTGGAACTTGTCGGCCAGCGGCTTGAGCTGGGCGTTGATCTGGTCGCTGCGGGTCTTGGCCTGGTCGATTTGGGCCTTGTAGGTGACCGGGCGCTGCTGCATCGCGGTCTGATAGGCCGACGACGAACCGACGATCGCCTGCGGGTTGGCATAGGCGATGCCGTTGGCAACCGGAGCGGTCGACGCGGCGGCGGGGGCTGCGGCCATGGCTGCGGGGGCAGCCGAGATCATCAGGCCCGCGATCAGGGCCGAGGCAATGCGGAGTTTCATCAGAACTGGGTTCCCACGTTGAAAGTGATGGGCTGGGTGTCGTCGCCGTCGACCTTCTTCAAGACCTTGGCGAAGTCGATGCGGAACGGGCCGAAGGGCGAGTTCCAGTTAACGCCGATGCCGATCGAAATGCGCGGCTGCGGCGAGTTGCCAACGAAGACTTCGTCGTACTTCTGGTATGTGCTGTTGGCCGTGCCGTCAGAGGCATTGGCGGCCGTGGTGATCTTGCCGGTAAGCGCATCGGTATAGAGCACCACGCCCGTGCTGGTGGCCGGGCGACGCACGCCCCACACCGCACCGGCGTCCATGAAGATCGACGGACGCAAGCCCATTTCGCGGGCACCGGCACCAAGCGGAATTTCAAGCTCGGCATGGCCGATGTAATAGTAACGGCCGCCCAGGGCGTCGTCCGCCCACGAATTGCGGTCGGTGGTGATCGCGCCGAACGTGCCATCGGAATTGCGCGAGTAGTACTTGCGCAGCACGCGCGGGCCCACGCCGCGAATGTCGAAGCCGCGCATCTGCGGCTGGCCCAGGAAGAAGCGGTCGGTCAGGCGCACATCGTCCACGGTGGGATCCGACGAACGGCTGGCGAGCGGCTCGATCGCGCCACCTTCGCCGCGCAGGCTGAACACGAAGCCCTTGCCCACCGGCCAGTAATGCGCGGCATTGGCGGTGATGCGGGCATACTTGACTGAACCGCCGAGCCCGGCGATGTCGCCGCTCAGCAGCCACGAGGTGCCCTTGGTCGGACGCAGGCGGTTATCGAGCGTATCGTAGACCACCGAGGTGCCGAAGATCGAGCTGGTGCGGTGGCCAATGGCATCGCACAGGTAACGACCGGCCAGCAGCGGGCTGCAGGTGCCGTTGAGGTAATAGGTGGCCTCGTCCAGCGTCACGTCATCGATGTTGAACGTGTAGCGGCCGATCAGCGACATGTACTCGGTCAGCGGCACGCCGGCGCGGATCTGGAAGCCGGTCGTGGTCTGCTTGTACGTCGTGTTGCGGTTGGAATTGAGGTAGTTGAAGCTGTTGTAATCGCGGCGATAGACGTCAACGCCCATCGAGATGTTGCGATCGAACAGATAGGGCTCGGTAAAGCTCAGCTGGACGCTGCGCGAATAGTAGGAATAATCGACCGAGAGGCCCAGCGTTTGCCCGCGACCACGGAAGTTGTTCTGGCGGATCGAGGCCTGGAAGATGAAGCTTTCCAGGCTGGAGAAACCGGCCGAGAGCTGCAGTTCGCCGGTGGGCTTTTCTTCCACGTTGGCTTCGAGCGCGATGCGATCGGGCGTGGTGCCCGGCTTCTGCTCAACCTCGAACTTTTCCTGGAAATAGCCGAGCGACTTGATGCGGTTGGACGAGCGCTTGATCTGGTAGGAATTGAACGCGTCACCTTCCGCGAGGCGGAATTCGCGACGGATCACCTTGTCCTGGGTCAGCGTGTTGCCGTTGACATCGACACGTTCGACATAGACGCGCGGCGCGTCAGCGATGCGGAACGTGATGCCCATGGTGAGGTCATCCTTGTTCCGCGCGAAATCGGGCTGCACGTTGGCAAAGGCATAGCCCAGGCTGCCCGCCGTCTCGCTCAGACTGTCGACGGTGTCTTCGACCAGCTTGGCGTTGTACCAGTCACCCGCCTTCATCGGCAGCTTCTTGACCAGGCTGTCGCCGTCGATCTCGCGCAGCTGGCTGTCCACCTTCACGTCGCCGAACTTGTAGCGCTTCCCTTCCTCCACCACGTACGTGATGATGAAGTCCTTCTTGTCTGGCGTCAGTTCGGCCACGGCCGAAACCACGCGGAAATCGGCATAGCCCTTGGTCAGGTAGAACTGGCGCAGCTTCTGCTGGTCGAACGCGAGGCGATCGGGATCGTAGCTGGTGCCCGACGAGAACAGGCGGAACGCGCGGGCCTGCTTGGTCACCATCTCGGTGCGCAGTTCGGTATCGGAAAACTGCTGGTTGCCGATGATGTTGATCTGGCGAACCTTGGACTTGGGCCCTTCGGTGATCTCGAACACGATATCGACGCGGTTCTGGTCGAGCATGACCATCTTGGGCTCGACCGAGGCGGCGAATCGGCCCTGCCGCTTGTACAGCTCGATGATGCGCGACACGTCGGCGCGCACCTTGGACCGCGTGAAGATCTGGCGCGCCGAGAGCTTGATCTCGGGCAGGATCTTGTCTTCCTTGAGGCGCTTGTTGCCTTCCAGGATGATGCGGTTGACGACCGGGTTTTCCTTGACCTGGATGGTCACCGCGCCCGCGTTGTTGCGCACCTGCACGTCGGCAAACAGTTCAGTGGCGAACAGGTCCTTGAGCACCTGGTCGGCCGCGGCCTGGGTATAGCGATCGCCTTCGCGCAGGCGGATGTAGGAGCGAATCGTATCGGGTTCGAGGCGCTGGGCACCGTCGATGGTGATCGAACGCACCAGTTGCACCGGCTCGGCCGGCGCTGCCACGGCGGGCGCGGCCGGAGCGTTGGCCGGGGCAGTGGCAGATGCCGGAGCAGACGCGGCCTTTGCCTTGGGCGCGCTCTGCGCCAGGGCCGGATTGCCCAGCGTGGTCGAGGCAAGCAGCGCCACCGCGAGAGTCGAAACCCGCGCCGTTGCCGGGTTCGATGCCCGCGCTGCGGCGGGGGCGGTCAGGCTCGCGTACCGTTCATTCATCACCAAGCGCCATCCCGTCTGAATTCGTAATGTTCCGCCACGATGGCGGTTGCCGGATTTTCGGCACCGCAGCCCTGTGCCCGATGCCGCTGTGCCAATCAAGCAAGCATGGTGCAAGGCACCGCATTCACCCCGCATATTGTGGAAAATAATGCGCCTTCGGCCTGCCGAGCCCCCTGCCCGGCCGCTGGCCGATCATCCTGCGCCCATGCGGCGCCAACCAAACCGGTCAGCCGCCGAAAACCTTTGCTCCAAACAGGCCATGCGCACCGAACAGGTCGAGCGAGGCAACATCGTTGACCGTGACGATCAGCATCAGGGCCACCACCAGCGCCAGGCCGGTGCGAAACGCCCATTCCTGGCCGCGCGCACTGACCGGCCGGCGGCGCACCGCCTCTGCCAGGTAGAAGGCCAGATGCCCCCCGTCGAGCACGGGAATTGGCAAGAGATTGATGAATCCCAGATTAATCGAAATCAGCGCGACGAAGAACACGAACGGCTGCCAGCCCGAGACCAGCTGCTCGCCAGAGAACTTGGCGATCTTGATCGGGCCGCCCAGTTCCTTCACCTCGCGCCGGCCGGTTGCGATCTGCACGATGCCGGTGACCATGGTATCGACAATGCCGCGCATCTGTCGTGCGCCATCGGCCACTGCCGCCAGAGGGCCGACACGGACCAGTTCAACACTGGCCGGGCCCACCCCGATGAAGCCGATTTTCTGAACGTTGCCAAAGCGATCGGAATCCGCGCGGGTGCCGGCAACCACGGGCAGCGTCTGGCGCTTGCCGCCGCGCTCCACCACCAAGTCAAGCGGCTCGCCAGGGTGCTGCGCCACGGTCATCTTGACGTCGAGGAAAGTATCGATCGCGCTTCCGCGCATCGCCACGACGCGATCGCCCACCCGCACGCCAGCCTTTTCCGCCACCGAGCCGGGCTGCACCACGCCGATCACGGGCGGCACGACCAGCTTGCCATAGGCCATGGTAAAGCCCGACAGGATCACCAGCGCAACCAGCAGGTTGGTAACCGGGCCCGCCAGCACGATCAGCGCGCGCTGCCACAGCGCCTTGGCCTGGAACGTGCGGTTGCGCTCTGCCGCCGGCAATGCCAGCCATTCCGACGTCGGCTTGCTCGTCGGGCTCATGTCTCCAGCGAACTGGACATAACCACCCAGCGGCAGCAGCGAGAGCTTCCAGCGCGTGCCGCGCTTGTCGGTCCAGCCGATCAGTTCACGGCCAAACCCGATCGAAAAGACATCGGCCTTTACCCCGCACCAGCGACCAACCAGATAGTGACCCAGTTCGTGAAGGAAGACGAGTGGCCCCAGCACGAGCACGAAGCCCAGAAAACTGATCAATAGGCCGGGGGTCTGCATCAACGAACGGGCTCCATATGCGCATGTGTGCGCAAGCGGGCTTCGTGGTCAACCGCAATCACATCTGCCAGGCAGGCAGGCGGCGGCGGCAGGCCACGATCCAGCACAGCCTGCACACATGCCACGATTTGCGTGAACCCGATCTTACCAGCCAGGAACGCAGCCACCGCGATTTCATTCGCGGCATTGAGCACGGCCGGCGCTGCGCCCCCGGCGATCACCGCCTCGCGCGCCAAGCGCGTGGCAGGAAAGCGCGATTCGTCGGGCTGGCGAAACGTGAGTTCGCCGATCTCGGCAAGATCGAGCGGCGCACAGGGCGTGTCCATCCGCGCCGGCCAAGCCAGGCACGAGGCGATCGGCACGCGCATATCTGAAGGACCAAGCTGCGCCAGGGTAGAGCCATCGCGATATTCGACCATCGAATGCACGATCGATTGCGGATGGACCAGGATGCGCAGCCGCTCCACCCCCACGGGGAACAGGTGAAACGCCTCGATGAACTCGAGCCCCTTGTTCATCATCGTGGCCGAATCGACGCTGATCTTGGCGCCCATCGACCAATTGGGATGCTTCACCGCCTGGGCGGGTGTCGCATGGGGCAGGCGATCGGCCGCCCAATCGCGGAACGGGCCACCACTGGCAGTCAGCGTGATCATCCGCACGTGCTCGGGCGCATTGCCCGCAAGGCACTGGAAGATCGCGTTGTGTTCAGAATCGACCGGCAGCAGCGTGGCGCCGCTGCGCGCCACGGCCGCGGTCATCACCTCGCCCGCGGAAACCAGCGCTTCCTTGTTGGCCAAGGCCACGGTGCGGCCACATTCGATCGCCGCCATGGTAGGCGCCAGGCCGGCACAGCCGACGATGGCGGCCACGGTGATATCGGCGCCGCGCGCGGCCGCCTCGACCAACGCGTCAGGGCCAGCGGCCACCGCGATATCGGTGCCGGCAAGCGCCGCACGCAGGTCTGCCAGGCGGGCAGGATCACCGACCACGGCCAGGCGCGCGGAAAATTCGCGGGCGAGCGCGGCCAGTTCGGCCACCTGGGCGTGGGCGGTAAGCGCCTCGACGCGGAAGGCAGCGGGATTGCGGCGCACCAGATCGAGCGTCGACGTGCCGATCGAACCGGTGGCCCCCAGGATGGTGATGGAACGTTGCGCGGTCATGCCGGTGCCCCCAGCGCCCAGGCCGTGCCAACGATGATGGCCACCGGCAACAGCCCGTCAACGCGATCGAAAAAGCCGCCGTGCCCCGGGATGAGGCGCGAGGAATCCTTGACCCCCGCCCGCCGCTTGAGCCACGATTCGTAGAAATCGCCCGCCTGCGCCGCCACGGCCAACACGGCGCCGGCCAGGGCTGCCACCCCCAGGTTCGCGATATGCAACGCCTCTGCCAGGCTCGGCCCGGTGGGGCCAAGGCCGCTGATCAGCCAGGCGCCGCCCAGCGTGAACAGCCCAGTCCACAGCCCAGCGGCGGCCATGCCACCGGCCAGGCCCGACCAGGTTTTCGACGGGCTGATGCGCGGCGCGATCTTGGGGCCGCCCAGGGCGCGGCCGGTGAAGTAGGCGCCCGTATCGGTGCAGATTACCAGGCCGATGACCGCCACCAGCAAGGGCGTGGGCATCACGATCAGCGCCAGGGCGCCCCAGCCGATATAGACCGCGCCGGTAATGACCCCGGCGACCATGCGCGCCGGATCGGGAGCGATGCGTGCCACCAGGCGAACATATTCGCCAAATACGACCAGGCCGACAGCCGCGATGAAGGCATCGAGCGCCACCCCACCGCGCCACACGGCCAGGCCAGCCACGGCCAGCATGACCACAGCCGACGCGAGGCGCAGGGGCAGGTCGGAACGCTTGGCCGGTTGCGGTTGTGCGGCCACGGCAGGATCAGCGTCCGCCAAAGCGCCGCTCCCGCTCGGCAAACTGATCAAGCGCGGCGCGCAAGTGATCGGGGGTGAAATCGGGCCACAACACCGGGGTAAACACCATTTCGGCATAGGCGGCCTGCCACAGCAGGAAATTCGACAGGCGCACCTCGCCCGAAGTGCGGATCAGCAGGTCGAGCGGCGGCAGGTCTGCCGTATCAAGCTCGGCCGCGATGGTTTCGGGCGTGATCTCGCCCTTGGCAGCGGCGCGGGCAGCGGCGCGGGCAATTTCCTGCTGCGAGCCATAGTTGAGCGCGATTGCCAGCGTGAGCCGAGTATTGCCGGCGGTGCGCGCCACGGCATCATCGATCAGTTGCACCAGATCGGGTGCCAGCGCGCGGTATTCGCCGATGATCTTGAGCCGCACGCCATTGCGGTCGATCTCGTCGATATCGCTGCGGATGAACGCGCGCAGCAGGCCCATGAGATCGGAAATCTCGTCGGCCGGGCGCTTCCAGTTCTCTGAGCTGAAGGCATAGAGCGTCAGCGCCTCGAGCCCCAGGTCGCCCGCGGCGCGCACGGCCGCGCGCACGGCTTCCACGCCGCGCTTGTGGCCAAACGCACGGGGCATGAACCGCTTCTTGGCCCAGCGCCCGTTGCCATCCATGATGATGGCAACGTGGCGGGCCAAGGGGGCGCCATCGCCCCCGTCGCGAACCTGCGGCACGGGAACCGGCGCGGCGCTCACTTGCCCAGGATTTCCTTTTCCTTATGGGCGGCAGCGTCGTCCACGGCCTTGATCGTCTCGTCGGTCAGCTTCTGGACTTCGGTTTCCAGGCGCTTGCGCTCGTCTTCCGAGATTTCCTTCTTGGCCTCGTCCGCCTTCAAGGCTTCCATGCCATCGCGGCGCACGTTGCGCACGGCAATGCGGGCGCCTTCGGCATACTTGCTGGCCAGCTTGGCCAGTTCCTTGCGGCGTTCCTCGGTCAGGTCCGGGATCGGCAGGCGCAGGTTGTTGCCATCGTTGATCGGGTTGAGGCCAAGGCCGGCCGAACGGATCGCCTTTTCCACCGGGCCGACGTTCGACTTGTCCCACACCTGCACCGAAAGCAGGCGCGGTTCGGGTGCAGACACGGTGGCCAGCTGGTTCAAGGGCATGTGGCTGCCATAGACTTCGACCGTGATCGGATCGAGCAGCGCGGTGTTGGCACGGCCCGTGCGCAGGCCGGCGAGATCGCCCTTGAGCGATTCGACAGCGCCCTTCATGCGGCGCTCAAGATCGCCTTTGTCATACTTTGCCATGGATCAGGCTTCCTTCCGAACGATGGTCTGCGTGCCCTCTCCGGCCAGCACGCGGGCAAGGTTGCCCTGCTCGCGGATCGAGAACACGACGATGGGAATATTGTTGTCGCGGCACAGCGCCACGGCCGAGGCATCCATCACCTGCAGGTTGTGCGCCAGCACGGTGTCATAGTCGATGGTGTCAAAGCGCTTGGCCGCCGCGTCCTTCTTGGGATCGGCATTATAGACGCCATCGACGCTGGTGCCCTTGAACAGCGCATCACACTGCATTTCGGCCGCACGCAGCGCTGCGCCGGAATCGGTGGTGAAATAGGGCGCCCCAACGCCGGCGGCAAAGATCACCACGCGGCCCTTGGCCAGATGGCGTTCGGCGCGGCGGCGGATGACGGGTTCGCACACCTGGTCCATCTGCACGGCCGATTGCACGCGGGTGTCGACGCCCAGCTTTTCGAGGGCGGACTGCATCGCCAGTGCGTTCATCACCGTGGCCAGCATGCCCATGTAATCGGCCTGGGCGCGGTCCATGCCCTTGGCAGCGCCAGCCATCCCGCGAAAGATGTTGCCGCCGCCAATAACCAGGCAGATTTCGAGGCCGGTTTCCTTGGCAGCCTTCACTTCGGCGGCGAGCGCGGCGACGAAATCGGTATCGATGCCGAACTGCTGGTTGCCCATGAGCACTTCGCCAGAAAGCTTGAGCAGGATGCGCTTGAACTTTGCAGGGGTGGTCATGGGGCGTCCGGGTCTCGCAAAAAAGGGTCGGGATGAAGGCGGGTTGGCGCGCAACCGGCGGCCCCTCCACCCCTGGTCGCGCCCTTATACGCAGCGCACAGGCCCTGCCAAGGGCGCCGCTGCGGTTTTCGCAAACGCAAACGTCCCCGCTGCAACAGGAACCCGGCGCATTGCCGCACGGGCAAGGCCAGGCCCCGGTTGCGCGGGGACGCGAAAAGCAATGCTTACTTGATGCCGGCAGCGGCCGCCACTTCGGCGGCGAAGTCGGTCTCTTCCTTTTCGATGCCTTCGCCCAGCTGGAAGCGGACGTAGTCAACGAGGGCGATCTTGGTGCCAGCAGCCTTGCCAGCCGCTTCGACGACCTGGGCGATCGGGGTCTTGTTGTCCATCACGAACAGCTGCGACAGCAGGGCGTTTTCCTTGGCATACTTGGCCACGGCGCCATCGACCATCTTGGCCTGCACTTCGGCGGGCTTGCCGCTTTCAGCTGCCTTTTCAGCCGCGATCTTGCGTTCGCGGGCGATCAGCTCGGCGTCGAGGTCTTCGGCATTGAGCGCCAGCGGGAAAGCAGCGGCGATGTGCATCGCGATCTGCTTGCCGAGCGGCTCGAGCACGTCGGCGCCAGCTTCGGATTCGAGCGCGACGAGCACGCCGATCTTGCCGAGGTTGGTGGCAGCGGCGTTGTGCATGTAGGGCACGACGATGCCGTTCGACACAGCGACGTGCTTGATGCGGCGCAGCTGCTGGTTTTCACCGATGGTGGCAACGTTGTTGGTCAGCTTGTCGGCCACGGTGCCGCCGTCCGGATAGGCAGCAGCCTTGAGAGCTTCCACGTCGGCCGCGCCGGTTTCCAGCGCCACTTCGGTCGACTTGCGCACGAAGTCCTGGAACTGCTCGTTCTTGGCGACGAAGTCGGTTTCCGAGTTCACTTCGACGGCGACGCCCTTGGTGCCCGAAACCGCCACGCCCACGAGGCCTTCGGCGGCGGTGCGGCTCGACTTCTTGGCGGCGGCGGCAAGGCCCTTGGCGCGCAGCGCGTCAACCGCGGCTTCGAAATCGCCGGCGGCTTCGTCGAGCGCCTTCTTGCAGTCCATCATGCCGGCGCCAGTGCGCTCGCGCAGGTTCTTCACGTCAGCGGCGGTGTAAGCCATCGCGTTTGTCCTTTGTCTGAAACGGTGCGGCCGCGGCTGCACGCGCCGCGGCCCTACTTCATGAAACGGGACAATTCGGTGACGGCGCCGATCGCGGCGCCGCCCCCGTCATGTCAGCCTGCAATCAGCCTTCGACGGCTTCTTCGGCAACCGGCTCGTCCAGCGCGCCCAGGTCCACGCCCGAAGCATAGGCAGCGTCACGGCCGCCCTTGGTGGCAGCGGCGGCCACGGCTTCGCAATAGAGGCGGATGGCGCGGCTGGCGTCGTCGTTCGCCGGGATCGGGAACGCGATGCCTTCGGGCGAAACGTTGGAGTCGAGGATCGCCACGACTGGGATACCCAGCACGTTGGCTTCCTTGATCGCCAGTTCTTCCTTGTTGGCGTCGATCACGAACATCACGTCGGGGATGCCGCCCATGTCGCGGATACCGCCGAGCGACAGTTCGAACTTGTCACGCTCGCGGGTGAGCTGGAGCACTTCCTTCTTGGTGAGACCGGCGGTGTCACCCGAAAGCTGTTCTTCCAGCGCCTTGAAGCGCTTGATCGAGCCCGAGATGGTCTTCCAGTTGGTGAGCATGCCGCCCAGCCAGCGGTGGTTGACATAGTGCTGACCCGAAGCGCGGGCGGCCTGGGCGATCGGTTCCTGCGCCTGGCGCTTGGTGCCGACGAACAGCACCTTGCCGCCGGCCTGCACGGTGGCCGAGATGAACTCGAGCGCGCGCGACATCAGCGGAACGGTCTGCGACAGGTCGAGGATGTGGATGCCGTTGCGGGCGCCGAAGATGTACGGCTTCATCCGCGGGTTCCAGCGGTGGGTCTGGTGGCCGAAGTGGGCACCGGCCTCGATCAGTTGCTGCATGGTGACGACGGGAGCCGCCATAATCATTTCCTTCCGGTTTCACCTCTGGAGCGCTGGAACCGCGCGGAGAACCCGCAGCTGGCACCGGTATGTGCGCGCCCCATGTGGACTGGCCCTGCTGTCATGATGGCGGCGGAAATGCCGCGAATCACCGCTGGGCTGCGGCGCCCATAGCGCGCGCAAAGCGGCAATGCCACCGGAAATGCCCTTAGCAGTGATTCGCGGGGATAACCTGCCCGGCGCAGGCAAAACACGCCCTGGCGCAGCTGTTCCACGCCCGAATCACCGCGCCGCGAACACTGTTTCATCGATTTTCGACATAAGCACAAACACTTAGCACGAGCGCAGATGTGTTTGAAATTCCAGTTGACGCACCGGAACAAAAGTGGAACATTTGGGGCGTCGACGGGCCAAACAGGAACCGTTCAGGAACGATCGAGTTATCCACAACACAAGCGCTTGCTGTCAAGCCTTGGGCACAGGACGCCCTGCTTGGCACCTGCCCTCTTGTCTTCGGAAAGGCATCGCCATGCTCGCCATTCTCGCTTCGCTCGTCATTGCCGGCGCCGGCGTTGCAGCCCTGGTTGCCGTTGCGGCCACCTGGCGCGGCCAGCTTGGCGCCATTCGCCAGTTGCTGGCCGATGCCCGCGCGCTGGAGCAGGCCGATGCGCTGGACCTCGATCGCGCTTTCCTGGCGCGGCTGATCGACAGCCCGCTGGCCACCGCCGCGCCGGCGACCCCGGCGCTGCCGCCGCTGGTGCGCAGCACGGTGCGCCGCCCCTCGCCGCGCCCGGCTGCTGGCGTGGTTACGAAAGCGGCGCGGCGCGCTGCCGCTTGAGCCGGGCATAGCGCACCACACCCACTGGAATCAGCGCAAGATAGAGCGCACAAATTCCCACCAGGGTCAGCCAAGGTTCTGTTAGCAGCGCCGCAAAGACCAGCCCGGTCAGCGCGATCAGTTCCAACCGGATGGTCTTGCGCGGACGGAACGATGACCAGCCCGGCGTCGCCATGTTGGAAATCATCATGAACGCCATAAGCGCCGCCCAGATCGCCACGAAGATCGGCTGACGAAACTCGTCGCGGCCGCTCGCCACCCACAGGTAAAGCGGCAGAAACGACAGGCCGGCGCCGGCCGGGGCGGGAACGCCAGTAAGAAAGCCGGCGGACTTGTGCGGCTGCTCTTCCATGTCGATGCGGGCGTTGAAGCGGGCGAGGCGCAAGGCGCAGCATACCGCCAGCGCCAGCGCCGCAAACCAGCCAAAGCGCGGCATCTGCTGCAACGACCAGAGGTAGAGGATCAGCGCCGGGGCCACACCAAACGAGATGGCATCGGACAGGCTGTCCAGCTCTGCGCCAAAGCGCGACTGCGCCTTCATCAGACGCGCCACACGGCCATCGATGCCATCGAGCATGCCGGCGAGAATGACCGCCAGCACCGCGCCGCGGAAATCACCACCAATGGCAAAGCGAATACCGGTCAGCCCGCAGCATAACGCAGCAGAGGTAATGGCATTGGGCACCAGCGCGCGCAGGGTAAGCCCGCGCGGCAGCCGGTGGCGGCCAAAGTCTTCACCCGAAAATGCCTCTTCGTCCTCTGCCGGCAAGGTCACTGGCTGATGCCCTCGATCAGCGGTGCATCGCCGATTTCGGCCAGGATGGTTTCGCCGGCCACCACGCGCTGGCCGATCAGCACCTTGGGCTCCGTGCCGACGGGCAGATAGACATCAACGCGGCTGCCAAAGCGAATGAGGCCAACCCGCTGGCCAACGGCGACGATGTCCCCGCTCTTGACGAACGGCACGATGCGCCGCGCAACCAAGCCAGCGATCTGCGTAAAGCCGATCTTCACGCCGTCGCTGCGTTCCACCAGAAAATGCTGGCGCTCGTTTTCCTCGCTCGCCTTGTCGAGATCGGCATTGAGGAACTTGCCCGGAATATAGACCACGCGGCGGATCGTGCCGCCGATCGGGGTGCGATTCACGTGCACGTCGAACACCGACATGAAGATCGACACGCGGGTAACCGGCGTCGGGTCCATGGCGGCAAGGCCGCTGCCATCGTCGGCCGAAAGCTCGCGCGGCGGGGCCACCTTCTGGATCAGCGTGATCAGGCCGTCGGCCGGCGCCACGACAAAGCGATCGTCACGCGGGGTCACGCGCACCGGATCGCGGAAGAACGCGAGCACGCCAAGGGTCAGGAACACGAACGGCCAGGCCACGATGCTGCCGCCGAAAATGGCCGCGATCAGCGCGATGCCACCGGCAATGGCGCCGAACTTGCGTCCTTCGGGATGGATGGAGGGCCAGGACCAACCGGCATTGCCGCGTCCGCGATTGTCAAAAATGTCACCAGGCATGCCGCCGGTCTAGGCGCTGGCGCGCCGCGCGGCAAGCGTATGGCGCACACCAGTGCCACCAACCGCTGTCAGGGATCGACCAGCGCCGTACCGACTACATGCAAAGCCTTGTTGTATAAGGAATCTGCACAACAGGGTGGCATCGTCCGGGGCGGCAAATTGGGCTTTTGTGGTGGGGCAACGGCAAAAGGAACCACGCCATGATCCCCCTTCACACCCCGTTCTGGCCCTGCTGGCTGATCAGCTTGGCAGCGACCTGCACCATCACGATTGCCCGGCTGGGGCTGCGCCTTTCGCCCGCCGGCCGGCATGGGCTGGTATGGCGCGAATGCCTCGCCCTGCCGGTATTTCCCACGGTGGCAGCCTGCTATGCCGGCCTGCACCAATGGCCACCAGCCGCAGCAGCGCTGCTGGCGATGGCGCTTGCCCTGCCCGGCTATCCCCGACTGGCACGGGCCATGGCGCGCTACATCTTGCGGAAATAGGCCACGACGCGGCCCAGCACGTGCAGTTCCCCGTCATAAGCAGTGATCGGGGAAATGGCAGGATTGTCGGCCATCAGCAGCCAGCCGCCATCCTTGCTGGGCCGCAGCCGCTTGACGCAACCCAGCCCGCAATAGCTGACCGCCCAGACCTGATCGGCCAGGCGCGGCACGGCCTGGCTGGTATCGATCAGCAGCAGATCGTTATCGAGGATGGTGGGGATCATGCTGTCCCCGGAACCGCGCGCAATGATCAGACTTTCCGCCGGGGCACGGGTATAGAGATCGAGCCATTCGCGCGGAAACATGCGCTGCACATCGGCGATAGGCTGGTCGATATAGGCGGCGCCCAGGCCGATCGCCAGATCGACCTCGCGCACGGCAACCAGGCCCATGGCTCCAGCAACTACCGAAACCGACGGCGCACGGCGACCATCGTTGGCGGGGTCATCGGTTTCACCGGTGAGATATTCGACGCTCGTTTCGAGAGCGCGGGCTATGGCGTGGATATGACGCGACCCTTGCGCCCCCTTGCGGATGAGGTGGTTCACGCTCGGCTGTGAAATGCCGACGCGGCGCGCCAGTTCCGCCTGCGACAGGCCCAACGCGCTGATTCGCGCGGCAATGCGATCACCCAGTGTCATGGATAGAGATTTATAGATTAAGCTATAAATCCGCAATTCATTTATCTATTGCTTAGACGATAGATTGGTGCATTATAGATTTATCGATACAGACGGAGATCCACCATGCCATCCCCCACCACGGGGCAGCCGCGCACCGGGCGCCTGCATTGCCCCCATTGCCACCAACCGGGTCAACGGCGATCGAGCCGGCCGGTTACCGACACCCACCGCGAGATCTATTACCAGTGCACCAATGTGGTTTGCGGCCACACCTGGAAAGCCAGCGAGACCTACGACTATGGCCTGGTGCCTAGCGCCACGCCAAACCCGCAGGTGACGCTGCCGCAACGACCGGGGCGGCCGTGAGGCCCGCCTCAAAAACGAGGTATATCCCGTGAAGACTAAGGAAATCGAGTACTGGTGGTGGACAGGGCTAGATTCGAACTAGCGTACGCTTGCGCGGGCAGATTTACAGTCTGCTGCCTTTAACCACTCGGCCACCTGTCCACACCAGATTTGCCGGTGCGAGGAGCGCCCTTTTCAAGGCTTTCCTGCATTTGAATGGGCCGTTTCGCTGCAAGCGATCCGGTCCGTCCGGCCGAGTGAGAGGCCCTTTGGCGAACCATCGCTTGCCTGTCAATGGGGGGGCTGGCTAAGGGCGATGCAGTTTTCGATTTTTATGCACAGGTGTTCGCAATGCCCCGCCACGATGATGACCAAGACAAGCGCCACGACAGTGGCAAGAAGAGCCGCTCATTGCGCGGCCGGGCCGGGCGCAACCAGGGTGGGCGCGGATCGGGCCGTGGCAGCACCGGCACGGTGCGGCTGTGGGGCCGCCATGCCGTGGAAGCGGCGCTGACCAACCCCAACCGCACCGCCAAGAAGCTGTGGGGCACGCGCGAGGCGATCCAGGAAATGCTGGACGATCATGACGCCGAACTGCCGCGCGATCTGCCGGTAGAATATGCCCAGGCGGTGGATCTGGGCCGCCTGGTGGCGCGCGACGCGCCGCACCAGGGCCTGGTGCTGGAATGCCTGCCGCTGGACGACGTGGCGCTGGACGATGTGCTGGACGAGGCCGAGGGCCGCACGCTGGTCCTGCTCGACCAGGTGACCGACCCGCACAACGTGGGCGCCATCCTGCGCAGCTGTGCCGCGTTCGACGTGGCCGCGCTGATCACCCAGGATCGCCATGCCCCGCCCGAATCGGGCACGCTGGCCAAATCGGCATCGGGCGCGCTGGAATCGGTGCCGTGGGTGCGGGTGGTCAACCTGGCGCGCGCGCTCGAATCGATTTCCGAGGCCGGCTATTGGCGAATCGGCCTGGACGGCGAAGGCGAAGCGGAATTCCCCCATGCCCTGCCCGCCGGCCCGGTGGCCCTGGTGCTGGGCGCGGAGGGCGAAGGCATGCGGCACAACGTGATGCAGCATTGCGATGCCATTGCCCGCCTGCCGATCAGCGGTGCGATCGAAAGCCTCAATGTCTCCAATGCGGCCGCCATTGCCCTCTATGCCGCCGCCACACGCCCGAGCGTGGAGGACTGAACCGCCGTTGTGCGGAACACGGGAATTTCTTTTTCCACATGAAAAAGAGGCCGCGTCGGCATGCGACGCGGCCTCTTTTTTTGCCTTGCGGCGCGATGGGGTCAGTTCACCGCGTCCTTAAGGCCCTTGCCGGCCTTGAACTTGGGCTGGGCCGAAGCCTTGATTGCCATCGGTTCGCCGGTGCGGGGGTTGCGGCCGGTCGACGCCTTGCGCTTGGCAACCGAGAACGTGCCGAAGCCGACCAGGCGCACTTCCTCGCCCTTGGCCAGCGCGCCGGAAATCGATTCGAACACGGCTTCGACAGCCTTGATGGCATCGCCCTTGGACAGGCCGCTGACATCGGCGACGGCGCTGATCAGATCGTTCTTGTTCATGTGCGGAAACCCCCTACCAATCTACTGGACAGCAAATGTTGGAAAATCGTGATTTCGGGTGCGGCGGAAAAGAGCCGAGAAAAAAAGCGCTGTCAAAGGCAAAAGCACGCAAAACCCGCAATTTATCCCCGATAGCGGCCGACCTTGCGGGCAAGCAAAAGCCGCGCGCAACGATGTTGCGCGCGGCTCCCGTCAAACTACGGTAGAAACTGCGCTCAGTGCGCGGTGCGTGCCGCTGCCGGGCTGCCGCCCAGGGGGGCCGCCGCCGGCTGCGTGGCAAGGTCGTCGGCTTCGGTCCATTCGATCGCTTCCACCGGGGCAACCAGCGCCCGCGCCAGAACCTCGTCGACATGCGACACCGGCACGATCTCCAGCCCTTCGCGGATATTGGCGGGGATTTCCGCCAGATCCTTGCGGTTTTCCTCGGGGATCAGCACGGTCTTGATGCCACCGCGCAGCGCGGCGAGCAGCTTTTCCTTCAATCCGCCGATCGCCAGCACACGGCCGCGTAGCGTCACTTCCCCAGTCATCGCCACATCGGCACGCACCGGAACACCGGTCAGCGTCGAGACCATCGCGGTGACCATGCCGATGCCCGCGCTCGGCCCGTCCTTGGGCACGGCGCCTTCGGGCAGGTGGATGTGCAGATCCTTGCGCTGGAAGATCGACGGCTTGATGCCATAGGCCGGGCTGCGCGCCTTGACGAAGCTGAACGCCATCTGGACGCTTTCGCTCATCACTTCGCCCAGCTTGCCCGTGGTGCGCACCGCGCCCTTGCCCGGCACCGTCACGCTTTCGATCGTCAGCAATTCGCCGCCCACTTCGGTCCAGGCGAGGCCCGTTACCGCGCCAACCTGGTTTTCCTCGTCCGACACGCCATGGCGGAATTTGCGCACGCCGGCGAACTCGGCCAGGTTTTCGGGCGTGATGGTCACGCTCTTTTCCTTGCCTTCCAGAATCTTGCGCAACGATTTGCGCGCGAGCCGGGCCACTTCGCGCTCCAGCGTGCGCACGCCAGCTTCACGGGTGTAATAGCGGATCAGATCGCGCAGCGCGTCCTGCGTCAGCGTGAACTCGCCCTTGCGCAGGCCGTGTGCTTCCACCTGCTTGCTCACCAGATGGCGCTCGGCGATTTCGACCTTCTCATCCTCGGTATAACCTTCGAGGCGGATGATCTCCATGCGATCGAGCAGCGGCTGCGGCAGGTTGAGGCTGTTGGCCGTGCACACGAACATCACGTCGGACAGGTCGATGTCCAGTTCCAGGTAGTGATCCTGGAACTTGGCGTTCTGTTCGGGATCGAGCACTTCGAGCAGGGCCGAGGCGGGATCGCCACGGAAATCCTGGCCCAGCTTGTCGATCTCGTCGAGCAAGAACAGCGGGTTGGATGCCCCAGCCTTGCGCAGGTTGGTGACGATCTTGCCCGGCAGCGAGCCGATGTAGGTGCGGCGGTGGCCACGGATTTCGGCCTCGTCGCGCACGCCGCCCAGCGACTGGCGGATGAACTGCCGGCCGGTGGCCTTGGCGATCGACTTGCCCAGCGAGGTCTTGCCCACGCCCGGCGGGCCAACGAGGCACAGGATCGGACCCTTGAGCTTGTTGGTGCGCGCCTGCACGGCCAGGTATTCGACGATGCGATCCTTGACCTTGTCCAGCGCGTAGTGATCGGCATCGAGCACCGCCTGGGCGCCCGGGATATCCTTCTTGAGCTTGGACCGCTTGCCCCACGGCAGGCCCAGCAGCACATCGAGATAGTTGCGGATCACGGTGGCTTCCGCGCTCATCGGCTGCATGGTCTTGAGCTTTTTCAGCTCGGCATTGGCCTTGGCGCGGGCTTCCTTCGACAGCTTGAGACTGTCGATCTTGTCCTGCAGTTCCTGGATCTCGTTGGCTTCCTCACCGTCGCCGCCGCCCAGTTCCGACTGGATCGCCTTGAGCTGCTCGTTGAGGTAGTATTCGCGCTGGGTCTTTTCCATCTGGCGCTTGACGCGGCCACGGATCTTGCGCTCCACCTGGAGCACGCCCAGCTCGCCTTCCATGAAGGAAAGCACCATTTCCAGACGCTTGAGAGCGTCGCTTTCCGAAAGCACGGCCTGCTTGTCGGCCACCTTTGCCGCCAGGTTGGCAGCCACGGCATCGGCCAGCTTGCCAGCGTCTTCGATATCGCCCAGCTGCTGCCCGGCATCCTGCGGCAGCTTCTTGGAAAGCTTGGCATATTCGGCGAACTGATCGACCACCGAGCGCATCATCGCCGACACTTCGGTGCCCGAGACACTGCCCGGCTCGATCGGCTCGACCTCGGCCATCAGCATGTCGCCGTGGCTGGAGCTTTCCGCGTTGAGCGTCTTGAGCTCGGCACGCTGGTTGCCTTCCACCAGCACGCGCACGGTGCCATCGGGCAGCTTGAGCAGCTGGAGCACCGTGGCGATCACGCCGGTTTCATAGAGATCATCGCGATCGGGATCGTCGCAGCCGGGGTCGAGCTGGGCCAGCAGGAAGATGTCCTTGGACCCGGCCATGGCCGTTTCCAGGGCGGCAACCGACTTTTCGCGGCCGACAAACAGCGGCACGACCATACCGGGGAACACCACGATATCGCGCAAGGGCAGCAGGGGATACAAAGTCATAAGTGCAAATGTCCGTCCCACCTGCCGCACATGAACCCAAACCGGCAGGGCTTGAGGCAGATATGGGGTGCAAGGCGCCGCCCCGCAATGCCCAAGCGCCAAGACGGTTGGGGATTGCCGGTTTTCAGCCTTTTTGCGCGGGACTTGGCCTATGGGGCGGCGGTGCGCCGATCAGGGGGTGGTGGTGGCTGGTGCCGCTGCCGGGGTAGCGGCTGGCGCGGGCGCGGGCAGCACGATCGGGGGCAGCACCTGGCCATCCGGGGCGTGCGCCGGCCCGGTGGTCGCTGGCCCGGTGGGCGCTGGCGCCGGTGCTGCGGGATTCACCGCAGCGGGTGGCGTCTGCGCATCGGGGGGCGGGGCGGCCTTTTCCTTGTGCTTGTGCCCCTTGAGCTCGTCGATCTGCTCCTGGCGGGCGGCGAGATAGCCTTCCTTGGCGGCGAGATAGGGATCGCCAGCCTTGCGCATCGCCTGGATGCGGCGGTCATCGTCAAGACGATCGTTGAGCGAACGCACCACGAAGCTGCCGGTGACATAGGCAGGGCTGCGCAGCGGGCCGCCCACAATCGCCGGCAGGAACGCACGATCGAGGCCCAGGCCGATCACGTCGCGCAGGGTGGTGGGCCCAACCAGCGGAACGAACAGGAACGGCCCTGGCCCCACGCCATAATAGGCGAGGGTATAGCCAAAGCCGTTGCGGCGATAAGGCAGCTTGAACGGCTTGGCCACGGCCACATCGAGCAGGCCGCCCACCCCAATGGTGGAATTGATGGCGAACCGGCCCAGCGTTTCGGCGGCCTTGCCCGGCTTCAACTGCAGCAGGAAGTTAAGCGCGATGACCGGCTCGGTCAGGTTGGTGAAGAAATGCCGGAAACCCGTGCGAATGGGCGCCGGCACGATCGAGCCATAGGCCTTGGCAGCCGGCCCGATCACCGCACGGTCAACCGCCTGGGTGGCGGCAAAAGTCACCTTGTTGAGGGCAATGACCGGGTCGCCAGGCGGCGGGCCGCGCCGCGCGTTGACGACAATGGCGCCTTCGTCGGCGGGCTGCGTCTCGGCAGCGGTATCGTTGGCGGCAACCGGCGTGACCGTGGGCAGCACGATGACGGGGAGAATCTGGCCATCGGGTGCGCGGGCGGGCGCTTGTTCGGGGGCAGAAGGTACGGCCGGCGCGGTGGCAGGAGCGGCAGGCGCGGTCACGGCAGGGGCAGATGCGGCAGGGCTGCCCGCAACCGGCTGCGGCGGCGCGCCATCATCTATCGGCGTGGTCCCGGCCAACGCAGCGGCAAGCAATACGATCATCATGTCCCCGTAGTCGGTCTCACCATGACTGGGCGCTGAACGAAAGACCGATCAGGCGCGCAGCCATGGGAAAACAACGGTAATCTTGAAAGGTTGCGCCGCCGCTCAGAACGGCAGCTTGAAGCCCGGCGGGATGCCCGCCGCCATCTGCACCTTCTGCATTTCTTCGGCAGCGGCGGCATCGGCCTTGGCCCGCGCATCGTTGAACGCGGCGGCCACCAGGTCTTCGAGAATGCCCTTGTCGGCCGGAACCAGCAGGCTGTCGTCGATCGCCACGCCGATCACGCGGCCCTTGGCCGAAGCCTTGATGGTGACCAGGCCACCGCCGGCAGCGCCCTCCACCTCGATCGCGTCGAGGCGGCCTTGAGCATCCTCCATCTGCTTCTGGATGGTTTCGGCGGCCTTCTGTGCCGCCTGGATCATTTCTTCCATGGACTTCATGCTTGTCTGCTCCGCGCAGGCGACCACGGCCGGCGTTCAGCCGTGGCGGGGTTGGATTCGTCGAGAATTTCAGCGCCGGGAAAGGCTTCAAGCGCAGCGCGCACCAGGGGGTCGGCGCGCATCGCGGCCTCGGCCTCGGCCTCCAAGGCGGCCTTGGCTTCCACCAGGCTGGGCTGCGCGCCCTGGGCCGCTTCGCCATCGAGCCGTTCCACCAGCCAAGCCTGGCCGGTGATATTCTGTAGCGCTTTCTTGATATCGGGCGTGGGATCGCCCGGCAGGCCCGGCGCCAGCTGATAGCGCAGCGTGCCCATGCGCAGCTCGATCAGGCGGACCGACAGGCGCATGGTGGCGCCGGTGAGCGGCGAGACCTCTTCCACCTGCTCCACCAGGGCTTGCCAATCCATGGCGATGCCCGTGGCGGGCGCCGACGGCATCGCTGCAGCCGGGGCGCCATCGGACGTGGGCTGCGCAACCATGCTCGCGGCCAAGGCGGGCCCTTGCGCCAGCATTTCTTCCAGCTTGCGCACCAGGCCGCCGGGATCGGGCATGTCAGCCGTGTGGAGCACGCGCAGCAGGGCCATCTGCGCCGCCACCAGCGGGTCGGGCGCGGTCTTCACCTCGTCATGGCCCTTGAGCAGCAGTTGCCACAGGCGGTGCAACTGCCCGGGCGCCAGATCGCCGGCCCAGCCCTGCAGCGCCGCGGCCTCTTCGGCCGAGCGGGCCTCGCCCTCTGGCCCGCTGATTTGGGTGACAGTGACCTTGTGCACCAGATCGAGCTGCGCGCGCAGCATGGCGACCGGCTCGATCCCCAGGGCATATTGATGCGCCACTTCAGCGAGCAGCGCGGCGCCATCGCCCTTGAGCATGGCGGCAAACAGCCGGCGTTGCAGCGTCTTGTCGGCCAGGCCGAGCATGTCCTGCACTTGCGCGGCCGAAACCGTGATCACCGAGCCATCGCCAGTGCCCGCCAGATCGGCATGGCTGATCGCCTGATCGAGAATCGAAAGCCCGTCACGTGCCGAGCCTTCGGCGGCGGCGGCCACCATGGCCAGAGCCTCGGCCTCGGCCTCGACCCCTTCGGCCTTGCAGACGTGGCCGAAATGATCGGCCAGCAGCGCGGTCGGGATGCGCCGCAGATCGAACCGCTGGCAGCGCGAGAGCACCGTGACCGGCAGCTTGTCCACCTCTGTCGTGGCGAACAGGAACTTCACATGCGCCGGCGGTTCTTCCAGCGTCTTGAGCAGCGCGTTGAACGCGTTGCGCGAGAGCATGTGCACTTCGTCGATGATGTAGATCTTGTAGCGGGCCGAGACAGCGGCATAGCGCACCGCCTCGATGATCTCACGCACGTCATCCACGCCGGTGTGGCTGGCCGCGTCCATCTCGATCACGTCGATATGGCGGCCTTCGGCAATGGCCTGGCACGGTTCGCACTGGCCGCACGGGTCGATCGTCGGGCCGCCCTGCCCGTCCGGGCCGATGCAGTTGAGCGCCTTGGCGATAAGGCGCGCGGTGCTGGTCTTGCCCACCCCGCGCACGCCGGTCATCAAGAAGGCATGGGCCAGCCGGTCACGCCGGATCGCGTTGGCCAGGGTTTGCACCATGGCTTCCTGGCCGATCAGCGCGGAAAAGGTTTGCGGGCGATACTTGCGCGCCAGCACGCGATAGGGCTGTGCTGGCGCAGCGGCCGGTGCCGGCTTAGCGGCAGGCGCTTGCACAGGCTGGGGCGCAACGGGCGCAGGCTTGGCCACGAGCGCGGGATCGCCGAACATCGCGCCCTGTCCAGCCGCTTCGAGTTCGGCCGCGCTGGGCGCAGCCTCTTGCGGCGGGGCATCGGGGGTTTCGGGTTCGTGCCCAAACATGTCGGTTGAATCGGCCATCGCGCCCCTAGGTAGGCGCAAAGGCTGCAAATGTCGAACGGGGGCAAGGCGGTTTCCCGCAAGCTTGCGCCGCGATTCTGATTTGATACCAATTTGTGATGCCCACGATCCTGCCCGGCCGCCGCACCGCCCAGACCACCACGCCGCTGGTCGTGTTCCTGATCGGCATGCGCATCAACCGCTTCCGCGCCGTGCGCGAATGGCTGCCCGTGTCGCGCGCGATGGGCCCGATGCTGGCCGAGCTTTCCGCCGCGCCCGACAGCGGCTTCCTGGGGTACGAACCCATGCTGCGCGGGCTGCGCACGATCATGCTAGTGCAATACTGGCGCGATTTCGACAGCCTGGAAGCCTATGCCCGCAGCCGCGACCGCACGCATTGGCCAGCCTGGGTCGCATTCAACAAGGCAGCGCGCCAGCAACGCGGTGGCGTGGGCATTTTTCACGAAACCTATGCCGTGCCGGCCGGCGGCAGCGAAACCATCTATGTGGATATGCCCGCCTTCGGGCTGGGCAAGGCGATGGGCCTGGTGCCGGCGACGGAAGGGCGCGAGGCGGCGCGCGAGCGGATGAAGGCATCCGGGCAGCAGGCCTGATCCGATCGACCAGGCGACGGCGCGTTACAATGTGGGGCTAAGAAGGAGCCGGGCGACCCGCCGCAATCCGTTGTGGCTGCTTCCTTCCGGACCTGACCAGGTTGGCGAACGCAAACGTCCGCCCGACTCCCGGCCCGCCCTATGGCGCCGGCGCGCGCCGATTGCAAGCGCCGGCTTGATCAATCAGCGGAAATTGTCAGCGTAGCTTTGCAGCTTGAGCCGGCGCGGCGGCGTGGGCGTGACATGCACGGCAATGCCATACTTGTCGGCATAGGCGCGGGCGTCCGCCTCGGTCTCGAACGTGAGGATGACTTGCTGCTGGGTATCACCGGAACCGGCCCAACCCATCAGGGGATCGGGGCGCTTGGCCTCGGCCGGGGCGAATTCCAGGAGCCAGTCGGCAGTCCGGGCCTTGCCGGACTGCATGGCATTTTTCGGGCGCTGATAGATGCGTGCAGGCATGGGCGGTGCTTTCGTGCGTTTCGCGGCGCAAATCAAGAGGGATAAGGGAACTACCAGAACCTAGCGCAACATGCGCGCCACCAGGCGGCGGGCCGCTTCGCTCACGTCATCCCAGGCTTCGAGAAAATCCTGCTCGTCGCCGTAATAGGGATCGATCACCGCCTGCCCTTCCCGGCCCGGAACGAGATCCATCAACAGGCCCATCCGCGCCAGGGTGCGGCGCGGGGCCATGCGCCGCAGATCCTGCAGATTCTGCGAATCGAGCGCATAGATCTGGCCAAAGCGGGTGAAATCGGCCTCGGTCACCTGGCGGGCGCGATAGCGGGAAATGTCGATGCCATGCTGCAAGGCCACCGCCTGCGCGCGCGGATCGGGCGGATTGCCGGCATGCCAGCCGCCGGTGCCGGCCGAATCGATGGTCACGGCAAGGCCTGCCTTGACGGCTTCGGCCCGGAACGCAGCCTCGGCCAACGGCGAGCGGCAGATATTGCCCAGGCAAACAAACAGCACGGCTGGCTGGCTCACCGCATTCCCTTCCACATGAACCCTGCGCAGGCATGTGGTGAACCGGGCGCACGCACCGCATCCGGCGCACGGCCTGGCGATGCCCGTCGCAGCGCAATAAAATACGCTGCAATGCAAAAAGTCCAGCACCAAGCCGCAGGAAATTGCAGACGGGCGGATTTGCCCTGGATGATCAGGCCCCGTCGACCGCGCGACGGCCCAGCGCGGGATCGTCGGTGAAGAACCCGTCCAGCCCGGCAGCAAGATAGGCCCGGATTTCCGCCACACTGCCGCTTTCGCAGCGCAGCGCGGCGCCGCATTGGCGCAGGCTGGCGGGCAGGAACTGCGGCTCTGGCCGGAAGGTATAGGCACCCACCAGCAGACCGGCGCGGTGCGCATCGGCGATGATCGGCTGCGGCGACGCCAGATGCCCGTCTGCCGTTTCAGGCATCAGGGTGCGGCTCCAGGGCGCGATCCAATCGGCATAGCCGGCCACGTCAGCCAGGCCACTGGCCGACAGCATAGCGCCGTAGTTGAGCGTGCCGCCGCTGGCGATGGCGTCACCCGTGCGCTTGTCGGGCTCATCAGCCAGTTGCATCAGCGCGATATTGCGCCAAGGCGCCAGCATGCCGCGCAGCCGCTTGAGATTGGCCACTTCGAACGACTGCACGATCACCGGCGCCTGCTGCAGCCAGGCATGGGCGCGAATGGCCGCCAGCAGCTTGGCCTCCATATCGTGGCCCAGGCTGTGGAAGTAGCTGGAATGCTTGATTTCGGGAATGATCCCCAGCGGCCGCTTGCGCCCGCGCGCGGCCTTGGCGGCAAAGGCCACGATCTCATCAAACGTCAGCACCGGGAACTGCCCGTCGAACGCCATGCTCTCAGGACGCAGCGTGCCCAGCCGCTCCTTGGCGCGCAGAGTCTTGAGTTCGGCCAGGGTGAAATCCTCGACGAACCAGCCTTCCTGCCGCTCGCCATCGATGACCTTGGTGGTCTTGCGCTCGGCAAATTCCGGGTGGGCGGCCACGTCGGTGGTGTCCACGATATTGGGTTCATGGCGCGACACCAGCGCGCCATCGCGGGTGGGGACCAGATCGGGCTCGATGAAATCGGCGCCATCGGCCACCGCGCGCTGATACGAGGCCAGCGTATGTTCGGGCCGGTGCGCGCAGGCGCCGCGATGCCCCAGCACCAGGGGATGGGCCGGACGGGGGTGGCGGCCATGGCGCTGGGCCAAGGTGCTGGCCAGAGCGCGGGCGCCGGGTAGCATGGCCGCGCCGGCCCCCATGGCCAGGATCGAACGGCGCGAAACAGTCATGGGGTTCATCCTTTTGCCAATGCCATGGGCGCCCTGGACAGGCTTTGCGACAGGATCATGACGAAGCCGCGCGGACAGGTCCAGAGGCCGCTGATGGGGCAGAGGTTGGTGGACCCCGGACTTGATCCGGGGGCCCGCGTTATCCCTCAGTGCCATGCCAGAGCGGACCGCGCGCGATTTTCATAATGATTTCACACGAAGCCACGAAGGCACGAAGAAAAGCGCCGTCTTCGTGCCTTCGTGGCTTCGTGTGGGATTTTAGAAAAAGCGCGGCCCCGGCGATGGAGCGCATCAAGTTCCAATGGCGTGACGCCTAGCGAAGCCGACTGAAAGGTCCGATATTGGCGGAAATCGGTCGTAGCATCACGAACCATCGCTCTGCTCACAATGCCTCACCTTCCACTTCTCCACTGTGCTTACGGCGACAGCCAGCAAGTCGTCCAGAGAAGCAACTGATCCATTCCAAATTTCCATCATCTCGGCACCGTCATTGGTGTCGATGGAGGCAGCTTGGACGGTGATGTCGTTCTTAGCAGGGGGGAAGACCACTATTTGAAAGCACTCAAACGGTTGCTCGCCCGAAATATGAAAATACCTGCTCGGCTTACCTGCCCACTCGGTAAAGAGGGTAGAGGCCGTAGCTTTAACCCATTTAGCAATGGTGGGATCAAGGTCGGCATAGTTCGGCACGCACACACGATGCAGCGACTCCGCAATGCCTGCAAGTAGGCATATCAGCCGCGGAGCTTCTCCACACCACTCAGCGCAGCGAAACCACTTCTACCTGCGGCAAGGGCGCGGCGCCGGGCTGTTCGGCCCAGTGGCGCACCAGCAATACGCCACCGTAGGCGCGCAGGGCATCGACATGGGCCGTGTCGATCGTGGCAAAGACCCACTGGCCCACGCCTTCCTCGCCCAGCGCCAGCACGCCATCGGCCGGCATGCCGCCACCGGCTGGCGCGGCATCGGGCGGGCCATAGACGCCGGCCGCACCGCGGTTCACGTCGACTGCCGGAGACCAGGCGGCATCGCCCACAGTGGGTGACTGGATGGCATAGCATTGCCCCTCCAGCGCACGGGCCTGGCTGCCCAGGCGCACCCGCCAATAGCCGTGGAGCGTATCGGTGCAGCTGGGCACGAGCAGAACCTGTGCGCCTGCTTCTACCGCTGCGCGCGCCAGCAGCGGAAATTCGCTGTCATAGCAGATCACCACCGCCAGCCGGCCCAGCGCGGTATCGAACAGGCGCAGGCCATTGCCACCGGTGATGAACCATTCCTCGCGCTCGAAGCGGGTCATGATCAGCTTGTCCTGGCTGGCCATGGCGCCGCTGGGCGCAAACAGCCGCGCCGTGTTGCGCACCTGGCCATCGGCGGTGCGACGCGGGGCGCTGGCGGCGAGGATGTGCACGCCATGGGCCTGCGCCAGCCGCGCGTGCAGCGCATCGACCTGGGGCAGCAGGGCCGAAATCGTGTCGATCGAACCGGCGAGGTCGCCCATCGTTGCCGGGTTCAGGCTGGCCAGTTCCATCGCGCCATATTCGGGAAACACCAAAAGCGCCGCGCCGCCGGCCACGGCCTGCTCCACCCAGGCGGTCAGCTTGGTTTCATAGGCGGCCCAATCGGCCAGGCGGTCGATCGGATATTGCGCAGCGGCAACGGTGAAACGGGGCATGGCGTGCCTTTTTACGACAGGGATTTGAGCCAGTATTGCATCGGCTTGGCAGTCTCTTGCGCCTCGCCATGGTCTTTCCACGGCAGCTCGGTCACGAGGCCCGGCACCAGGGCATAGCCGCGCGCCTGCCAGAAGGCATCGAGCGGGCGATAGCCGGCCGGGCAAGCGGGATGATCGGCCGGGCGAATCACCGCGGCAAAGCAGGCAGCCTGTGCCCCGGCGGCGCGGGCCGCATCCTCGCGATGGTCGAAGAACGCGTGGCCAATGCCCTGCCCGCGATACTCGGGCAGCAGCACGCTTTCGCCGAAATAGAACAGGTCTTGCGTGGCGATGCCGCGCTGTTCGAACGGGGCGCGAAAGGCCGCCTTCTGATGCCGCATCGGCGCGGCGGTGGCCGCCCCGACAATGCGCACGCCATCGAACGCAGCGACCAGCACGGCGCCGGGCGCGGCGGCATATTCGGCGAGATAGCGCGCCTCGTAAGCACGATCCCCGTCATAGAGATAGGGCCAGGCGGCAAACACGGCGATGCGCAAGGCCGCCAGGTCATCCAGCGCGGCGCCCACTTCCGCACCGCTCAGCGGGCGGACGCTGACGCTCATGCGCCGACGACCTGCGCGGTCCAGTCAGCCAGGTTGTAATACATCGTCAAGCGGGTGATCTTGCCGCCTTCGATCGCGAGAAAGGCGCCGGCCGGCAGCACATAGGTTTGCCCGGCGGCCTCGGGCAGACCTTCGTCGGTGGCGAGATAGCTGCCGTGGACAACGAATTCGGCCGCGGCGCGGCTGCCGTCTTCGCTGGCCATCAGCACGATGTCTTCGAGGCGTTCCTTGTAGCAGCGCTCCATATGGCCAAGGAACGTGGCAAAGGTGTCCTTGCCCAACTGGCGGCTGCCCTGGTTGATATCGTGTGCCACGTCATCGGCCAGGCACGCCAGCATGCCGTTCCAATCCCCGGAGTTGAAGGCGGCGTAATAGGTTTCAAGCAGGGCCAGCGTGGCGGCGCGCGACATGGGCGGGTCTCCGTGGAAAAGGCAGTGTCGCCACAGCGCTAGCCGATCAATCCGCCGGCTGCCACAACCCGTTTTGGCATGCTGTATTGCCCATATGCAATGAAGCGGCGCGGGAACAGGCCCGCGCCGCTTGCATCAATCAGCCTGAGGGGGGGGCAGGCCGAGAGGGCGATCAGTCGAACAGCTTGTTGGCCGTGTTGGCCACGCGGCGGCCGAGATAGCGCGCGCCGTCCAGTTCGATCTCGCTGGGCTGGCGGCTGCCGTCGCCACCGGCGATCGTGCTGGCGCCATAGGGGGTGCCGCCGTGCACGGCATCAAGCGTCAGCTGGCCCTGGAAGCCATAGTCGAGGCCAACGATCGTCATGCCGAAGTGCAGCAAGTTGGTCAGGATCGAGAACAGCGTGACTTCCTGGCCGCCGTGCTGGCTGGCGGTGGAGGTAAACGCCGCGCCAACCTTGCCATTGAGCGCGCCCTTGGCCCACAGGCCACCGGCCTGGTCGAGGAACGCGGCCATCTGCGAGCTGATGCGGCCAAAGCGGGTGCCGGTGCCGACGATGATGGCATCGTATTCGGCCAGTTCGGCCACGGTGGCGACAGGGGCCGCCTGATCAAGCTTGAAGTGGGCAGCCTGCGCCACTTCGAGCGGGGCGGTTTCGGGCACGCGCTTCACGTCGACCGTGGCGCCGGTTTCGCGGGCACCTTCGGCAATGGCGTTGGCCATGGTTTCGATGTGGCCATAGCTGGAGTAATAGAGAACCAGAACCTTGCTCATCACACATCATCCTTGGGCAGAGAGGGTAAACTTGGGTGACGCGGCGGGTGGATCATCGAGGGATCAAGCCACCGCGCCGCGCCGTCTTGCCCAGTCTTGTGCCGCACCAGCGACATTCAAGATAGGGCGATAAGATCGGATCAAATGTTCTGAAATGCCGAACGCCCGGGCAGCGTTTGCGTTTCCGTGCTTTTTCGCATATGGGCGAATGGGAATGCCCCGGCCCACACGATGCAGTCGCCACGCGGCTCCCTCGTTTGCCGGGGTTTCTTGTTTTTCCATGGGGGCGGGCCGAATCGCCCCCGCCGCGCAGGAAGAAGCCGCATGTCGCGTCGCCGCCAGATCTACGAAGGCAAGGCCAAGATCCTTTATGAAGGCCCCGAGCCGGGCACTCTCATCCAGTATTTCAAGGATGATGCCACCGCGTTCAACGCGCAGAAGCGCGGGACGATCAACGGCAAGGGCGTGATCAACAACCGCATCAGCGAGTATGTGTTCACGCGCCTGGCCCACATCGGCATTCCCACGCATTTCATCCGCCGCCTCAACATGCGCGAGCAGCTGGTGCGCCAGGTGGAAATCGTGCCGATCGAAGTGGTGGTGCGCAATGTGGCGGCCGGTTCCATTTCCAAGCGCCTGGGCATTCCCGAAGGCGAGCCGCTGCCCCACACCCTGATCGAATACTATTACAAGGACGATGCGCTGGGCGATCCGATGATCGCCGAAGAGCACATCGCCTGCTTCGGCTGGGCCAGCAACGAGGAAATGCAGGACATTTCCTCGATGGCGATCCGCGTGAACGACTTCCTGGTCGGCATGTTCGCGGCGATCAACATCCGCCTGGTGGACTTCAAGCTGGAATTCGGCCGCATCTGGGATGGCGACTATAGCCGCGTGATCCTGGCCGACGAAATCAGCCCCGATGGCTGCCGCCTGTGGGACATGGTCACCGGCGAAAAGCTGGACAAGGACCGTTTCCGCCGCGACCTGGGTGGCGAGGAAGAAGCCTATCAGGAAGTAGCGCGCCGCCTTGGCCTGCTGGACAACGACGGGCCGAGCGAAGTGCTCGACCTGGGCGCGCACCGCAAACTGCGCTCCAAGAAGTAAGCGCTGCGCCGGCGTCCGCCTGAGCACAGACGATAGCAAGGGCCGGGAACCTGGTTTCCCGGCCCTTTCGCGTGGGCGCTATTCGTTACCAGATAAGTCCTTGCGGCGGCACGGCAGGAGCGGCACACCGGCGGCAATGATGCTGCCTGTCTCGTTTCGCCCGTATCGTGCCCTGCCGCTTGCCGTCGCGCTGTTGCTGGGTGCTTGTACTGACCTGGGCCATGGGCCGGTTGCCGGCCTGCCCCAGGCCGCACCAGCGCCCACCTGGGTTTTCCAGAAGTCTGACCTGCCGCCCGATCCGCGCTTTCGCTTTGGCCAGCTGGCCAATTGCATGCGCACGATCATCGTGCCCAATGGCATGCCCAAGGGCACGGTGCAGGTGCGCCTGGACGTGGCGACCGGATCGCTCGATGAAACCGCGGCGGAACGAGGGTTTGCCCATTTTGTGGAACACATGGCGTTCAACGGCAGCACCCATGTGCCCGAGGGGGAGATGGTCCGCCTGCTCGAACGCAAGGGGCTGGCATTTGGCGCCGATACCAATGCCCAGACCAGCTTCGAGCAGACCACCTACATGCTCGACCTGCCGCGCAACGATCCCGACCTGATCGATACCGCGCTGATGCTGATGCGCGAGACCGCCAGCGAATTGACCTTTTCGCCCGGCGCGGTGAGCCGCGAACGCGGCGTGGTGCTGTCTGAATTGCGCGACGGGCAAGGCTATGCGCTGGACAATTTCCACGACCAGCTGGCGTTCTTCTATCCCAAGGCCACCTATCCCCAGCGGCTGCCGATCGGCACTGTCCCCACCATCGATGCCGCGACGGCGCAGGCGCTCAAGGATTTCTGGCACCGCCACTATGTGCCGGCCAAGACCACGCTGGTGGTGATCGGCGATGTCGATCCGGCCAAGGTGGAACAGGCGATTACCGCGCGCTTTGCCGATTGGCAGGCTGCCCCGGCACCACCCCGGCCAGGCCAGGGCAAGGTCTTGCCCGGCCAGCATGGCAAGACCGACCTGTGGACCAACCCGGCCCTGGCCGAACGCGTGACCGTGGCGCGCCATGGGCCGTGGCTGGACGAGCCCGACACCATCGCCAGCCGGCGCGAGAACCTGCTGCGCCAGATCGGCTATGGCATCATCAACCGCCGCTTCCAGACCCTGTCGCGCCAGGTCGATGCGCCGTTTCGCGGCGCCGGCTTTGGCACGGGCGACGTGTTCAAGATCGGCCGCACCACCAACCTCATCATCGATACCGTCGATGGCGGCTGGGCCAAGGGCCTGACGGCAGCAGCCAGGGTCTGGCGCGAGGCGATGGCCCAGGGCTTTACCCAGGCCGAGATCGACGAGCAGGTGGCGAACCTGCGCATTGCGATCGAGAACGCTGCCGCCGGCGAGCAGACGCGCAACAACGCCACGCTGGTCAACCTGGCGCTGTCGCTGCTGCATGACGATATGGTGCCGACCACGCCATCAAGCGGCCTCGAACGCTTCAACGCCTTTGCCCCCACGATCACGCCCGCCAGCGTGATGGCGGCGCTGCGGCGCGAAGCCGTGCCGCTGGACAAGCCGCTGATCCGGTTCCAGGGGCGCAAGGCCCCGGCCGGCGGCGCCCAGGCACTGCGCCGCGCCTGGCAGGCCGCAATGGCCGCGCCGCTGGACGCGGCCAAAGCGGCGACCGCAGCGCCATTCGGCTACACCGATTTCGGCACGCCCGGCACGGTGGTGGCCGACAGCACCGATGCCACGCTGGGCATTCGCCGCATCCGCTTTGCCAATGGCGTGATGCTCAACATCAAGCGCACCCCGCTGGAAACCGATCGCATCCACGTGCGCCTGGCGCTGGACGGAGGCGAAATGCTGGAAACCCGCGACAATCCCCTGGCGGTGGACATGGCATCGAGCGTGCCGGCCGGCGGCCTGGGCCGCTATAGCCTGGACCAGTTGCAGACCATGCTGGCCGGCCACGCCGTGGGCACCAGCTTTGCCGCCAGTGGCGATACCTTTGGCACGGGCAGCACCACGACGCCGCGCGACCTGCTGCTGCAATTGCAGGTCATGGCCGCCTACCTCACCGATCCCGGCTATCGCCCCGAGGCCGAGCAGCTGTTTCACCAGGGCATGGCCAACTATTTTGCGCAACTCAACGCCACGCCGGGCTCTGCCCTGACGGCCGCGCTGGGCGGTATCCTGTCGGGCAACGATCCGCGCTTTACCCTGCAATCGCCGCAGGCCTACCAGAAGCTGGGCTTTGCCCAGTTGAAGCCGGTGCTGGGCGATCGGCTGGCGCACGGCGCGCTGGAAATCGCGCTGGTGGGCGATGTGGACGAAGCGGCCGCGATTGCCGATGTGGCGCGCACGTTTGGCGCCCTGCCCCCGCGCGAACCAGCGTTCGGCGCCTGGACCCAGGCGCGCGAGCGCCGCTTTGCCGCCGTTCCTGGGGTGCAGGTGGTGCGCCACCATGGGCCGGCCAACCAGGCGATCGTGCGCATGATCTGGCCCACAACCGACGATCACGATCCGGTGCAGACCATGACGATGGAACTGCTGGAGCAGGTAACCGGGATCGAGGTGCTCGACACGGTGCGCGAAAAGCTGGGCAAGGCCTATTCCCCCGGGGTTTCGAGCGACATGTCCGATGTGTGGACCGGCTGGGGCACGTTTACGGTGCAGGCCTCGGTCAACGTGGCCGATGTGGCGGCGACACGGGCCGCGCTGGTCCAGACGATTAGCGATCTGGCTGCCCATCCGGTGGATGCCGATGTGCTGGAGCGCGCGCGGGCGCCGATGCTGGAGCGGCTCGACAACGCGCTCAAAGGCAATGGCGGATGGGTGGCGCTGGCCGCGCGCGCGCAATCGCGGCCCGATCGCATCGCCCGGTTCCAGGCGGCGCGTGCCCGGCTCACGGCCCTCACCGCCGCCGATGTGCAGGCCGCCGCCAAGGCCTGGCTTGCCCCGGCCAAGGCCGTGACCGTGCTGGTCCTGCCCGATGGCGTGCCCGCACCGCAATCATGACCCGGCGATCAAGGAGCGCCATGCGCGCAAGACTTGCCCTTGGCGCCAGACGGGGGCATAGGCGGCGCCGAGTCCCATATCCCACGATCCGCCTGTTTAAGTGAAAGGCCAAACGCCGATGAAGGTCCGTGTCCACGTCAGCCTCAAGAACGGTGTGCTCGATCCCCAGGGTCGCGCCATCCACCATGCGCTGGAAGGGCTGGGCTTTGCCGGCGTCAAGGACGTGCGCGCCGGGCGCCTGTTCGAACTGGACGTGGCCGATGACACCAGCGACGATGCGCTGGACGATATGTGCCGCAAGCTCTTGGCCAACATGGTCATCGAAAATTATCGCATCGAGAAGGTTGCCGCCTGATGCCGTTCACCTCTGCCGTCATCACCTTCCCCGGATCGAACTGCGACCGCGACATGGCGGTGGCGGTGGAAGAGGTCTGCGGCGGCACGGTACACCGTGTGTGGCACGGTGATGCCACCCTGCCCGAAGGCCTTGATTTCATCGCCGTTCCCGGCGGGTTTTCGTATGGCGACTATCTGCGCTCGGGCGCCATGGCTGCCCGTTCGCCGATCATGCAGGCCGTGGTCGAGGCCGCTGGGCGTGGCGTGCCGGTGCTGGGCGTGTGCAACGGTTTCCAGATCCTGACCGAAGCGGGCCTGCTGCCCGGCGCGCTGATGCGCAATGCCGGCATCCGCTTCGTCTGCCGCGAAGTGCCGCTCAAGGTGGAGAACAGCCAGTCGCTGTTCACCCAGCGCTATTTCAAGGACCAGGTCATCACCATTCCGGTGGCCCACCATGACGGCAACTATTTCGCCGACGCCGAAACGCTCGATCGGCTGGAAGGCGAAGGCCGCGTCGCGTTCCGCTATGCCGAGCCGGTCAACGGCTCGCAGCGCGATATTGCCGGCGTGCTCAATGCCGCGGGCAACGTGCTGGGCATGATGCCCCACCCCGAGCGCATGATCGAAGCCGCCCAGGGCGGCACCGACGGGCGCAAGCTGTTCGAAGGCGTGCTGGCTGGGTTGAACGTTTCGGCTTGATCGGGGGGTAACATCCCCTCCCCTAACCCCTCCCGCAAGCGGGAGGGGGATTTAAGAAGGCCCCCGATTGCGGGGCCTTTTTTGTTGCCCCCTTCCCGCGTGCGGGAGGGGTTTCCCTCTAAACTCCCCTCCCGCTTGCGGGAGGGGCTGGGGGAGGGCGTGTTAGTGGCTCACTCCACCGTCACGCTCTTGGCCAGGTTGCGCGGCTGGTCCACGTCGGTGCCCTTGGCCACGGCGACGTGATAGGCCAGCAGCTGCACCGGCACAGCATAGACCAACGGGGCGATCAGCGGGTGCACCTTGGGCATCTCGATCGTGGCAAGGCAGCCCTCGCCCGCTTCCGCCAGGCCTTCCGCGTCAGAGATCAGCACGATCTTGCCACCACGCGCGCGCACTTCCTGCATGTTCGACACGGTCTTTTCGAACAGCGGCCCCGACGGGGCGAGCACGATCACCGGCACGGATTCGTCGATCAGCGCGATCGGCCCGTGCTTCATTTCGCCCGAGGCATAGCCCTCGGCGTGGATATAGCTGATTTCCTTGAGCTTGAGCGCGCCTTCCAGGGCCAGCGGATAGTCCGGGCCACGGCCGAGATAGAGCACGTCGCGCGCCGGCGCGATCAGCGGGGCCATCGCCGCGATTTCCTCGTCATGCGAGAGCGCCGCGTTGAGCGCGGCGGGCGTTTCGGCCAGCTGGTTGACGATCAGCGCTTCCTCGTCGCGCGACAGGCGCCCGCGCTTGACCGCCAGGTGCGCGGCAAGCGCGGCAAGCACAGCAAGCTGGCACGAGAACGCCTTGGTCGAGGCGACGCCGATTTCCGGCCCGGCATGGGTGGGCAGCAGCAGGTCTGCCTCGCGCGCCATCGAGCTGGTCGGCACGTTGACGACCACGGCGATGGTTTGCCCGGCCGCCTTGCAATGGCGCAGCGCCGCCAGGGTATCGGCGGTTTCGCCCGATTGCGAGATGAACAGCGCCAGGCCACCGGGCTCCAGCACGGGATCGCGATAGCGGAACTCGCTCGCCACATCGATGTCGACCGGCAGGCGGGCGAACTGTTCGAACCAGTACTTCGCCACCATCCCGGCGTAATAGCTGGTGCCGCAAGCGACGATCGTCACGCGGTTGATGCTGGCCAGGTCGAAATCGATCTGGGGCAGCGACACGGTCTGCTCCACGCGGCGCAGATAGGAGCGCAGGGTCTGCGCCACCACGATCGGCTGCTCGAAGATCTCCTTCTGCATGAAGTGGCGATAGTTGCCCTTCTCAATGGCCGCAGCGGTTGCGCCCGAAGCGACGATCGGCCGGGTGACGGGCTGGTTGTTCACATCGAACACCTCCACGCCGTCGCGGCGCACGATCACCCAATCGCCTTCTTCGAGGTACGACACCCGCTGCGTCAGCGGCGCGAGCGCCAGGGCATCGGAGCCCAGGAAGGTTTCACCATCGCCATAGCCAACCACCAGCGGCGAACCCAGGCGCGCGCCGATCAGCAGATCGGGATGCTGGCGGAACGCAATGGCCAGGGCAAAGGCGCCGCGCAGTTGCGGCAGCACGGCCTTGACCGCCTCGGCCGGGCTCTTGCCGGCCTCCACCAGCTCCGAAACCATGTGCGCCACCACTTCGGTGTCGGTCTCGCTTTCAAACGTGCGGCCGCGCGCGATCAGCGCCTCGCGCAAGGGGCGGAAATTCTCGATGATGCCGTTGTGGACCAGCGCCACTTCGCCGGTCGCATGCGGGTGCGCGTTGCTGGTGGTGGGGGCGCCGTGCGTGGCCCAGCGGGTGTGGGCAATGCCGATCAGGCCCGGCGCCGGATTGACCGCCAGTTCCTTGACCAGGTTGTTGAGCTTGCCCTCGGCGCGGCGGCGCACGAGTTGCCCGTCGAACACGGTGCAGACCCCGGCGCTGTCATAGCCGCGATATTCCATGCGGCGCAGGCCATCGACCAGCCGGTCCGCGACTTCTTCCTTGCCGACGATTCCGATAATTCCGCACATGGATTGGGGCCCACACTTTCTTCAGGATTGGGAGATAACGCGAATGGCCGGCATCATGGCCGGATAATTCTTGGTATTTCGTGTCTGTCCGGCCTCTTGCTACCCGCCTGCTTTCGACCGGGTGAACCGGCAGATGAATTCGCGGACATGATTGAAGCAAGGCCCGGACAGCGGCCTACTTCTTGCTTTCAGCCTTCTTCTTCTTCATCGCATCGTGAAAGCGATCGGCCCAGCCCGGCTTGACCAGTTGCTCGGCCCGCACCAGGCGCAGCTCTCCATCAGAGACATCGCGCGACACCGCGCTGCCCGCCGCCACGATGGCATCGGCGCCAATGCGCACGGGGGCGATCAGGGCCGAGTTGGAGCCGATGAAAGCGCGCTCGCCAATCACCGTGCGATACTTGAAGTACCCATCATAGTTGCAGGTGATCGTACCCGCGCCGATGTTGGCGCCGGCGCCCACATCGGCATCGCCCAGATAGGTCAGGTGGTTGGCCTTGGCACCGGCACCCAGGCGCGCGTTCTTCACTTCGACGAAATTGCCCACGCGGCTGTTCTGCTCCAGCGCGGCGCCGGGCCGCAGGCGGGCGAATGGCCCCAACGACACGCCGCTGGCCACGGTGCAGCCTTCGAGATGGCAGAACGCGTGGATCACCACGTTGTCCGCCACGGTCACGCCCGGGCCAAACACCACGTTCTGTTCCACCGTCACATCGCGGCCGAGCACGGTATCATGCGAGAACCACACGGTTTCGGGCGCGACCAGGCTGGCGCCATCGGCCATTGCCGCCAGGCGGCGGCGCTGCTGCCAGCGGCCTTCGGCCTGGGCCAGTTCTGCCCGGCTGTTGATTCCGGCCACTTCGTCGGGATCGTCGGTCACCACCACGGCGCAGGTCTTGCCCGCCGCATTGGCCACGTTGACGATATCGGTGAGGTAATATTCGCCCTGGGCATTGTCGTTGCCCACTTGCGCCAGCAGCGCGAAGAGGTCGCTGCCCTTCACCGCCATCAGCCCGGAATTGCACAGCGTGCAGGCGCGCTCGGCCTCGCTCGCGTCCTTGTGTTCGACCATCTTCACCACGCGGTCACCCTCGGCGATGACCCGGCCATATTGCAGGGCATCGTCCGGGCGGAAGCCGAGCACGACCACCGCCGGGGCATCGGCCGCATGCAGCCGATCGAGCATGGCCTGCATCGTCTGTGCGCGCACGAACGGCACGTCACCATAGAGGATCAGCACATCACCAGCGAAACCATCGAGCGCGCCTTGCGCCTGCTGCACGGCGTGGCCGGTGCCAAGCTGCGGTTCCTGCACCGCAATCGTGGCACTGCCGCCCAGCGCCTTTTCCAACTGGTCGCGACCATGGCCGGCCACCACCACCTGCCGCGCTGGCGCAAGCTGCGCCGCGCTGGCCATGAGATGCAGCAGCATCGGCCGCCCGGCGACCGGATGCAGCACCTTGTGCAGATCGCTTCTCATGCGGGTGCCCTTGCCGGCAGCAAGGATGACAAGAGCGAGAGGAGCGGTGGCCGAGGGCGACTGGGTTTGCGTGGTCATGGCTGCATCCTTGCCAGCTTATGCTTGCAGTTTCCAGAACGGGTGGGCACTGGCTTGCAACATGACCGATTTTCCATTTTCCATCGTTGGGTTCGATCTGGACGGTACCCTGTGCGATACCGCCGCTGACCTGGGCAACGCGCTCAACCGCACGCTGGAATATGCCGGGCGGCAGACCTTCCCGCTCGATGTGGTGCGCCGCTTCATCGGCGGGGGATCGGGGCAGATGCTGCGCAATGCCCTGGCCGAAAGCGGCGGCTATGACGAGGCAGAGTTCAAGCCGCTGCAGGATCGCCTGTTCGCCTATTACGGCGAGGCGATCGCGGTGCATTCCCGGCTCTATCCTGGCGGGGCAGAAATGCTCGACGCACTGGCCGCGCGCGGCGTGACCGTCGCGGTGGCGACCAACAAGCGCGAGGAATTCGCGCGACAGTTGCTGGACGAACTGGGCCTTTCACCCCGCTTTGCCACGATAATCGGCGGCGATACGCTGGGCCCGGGCAAGGCCAAGCCGGCGCCCGACATGCTTGAGGAAATGATCGCGCGCTGCGGTGGCGGGCGTGCCGCGTTCGTGGGCGATACCACGTTCGACATTGGCGCGGCGCGCGCGGCCGGCCTGCCGGTCGTGGCAGTCAGCTTTGGGTTCCATGACCTGCCGCCGCCGCTCCTGGGCGCCGACGCGGTGATCGATCACTTCGATGCGCTGGTGCCAACGCTGACAGCGTTGGGCTGAACATCGAGCAGCGCCAGCAGCCCACGCTCGTCGCGCGAGAGCCATTGCGTGGCGCGGGGCAATCGCAGCCCGGCGCGCCACTCCGCCTGATCGGGCACGAGGGCCAGCACGGCGGGATGGATGTAGCTCTTGCGGGCAATCGTGGGTGTATTGCCCAGTCGATCGGACACCTGCGCCAGCAGTTCCTTGAGCGGCACGTTCTGTTCTGCATGGGCCAGCGCGCCAAATGCCAGAACGCTGGCATGCCAGGTGCGGAAATGCTTGGCGGTGAATTCCGCCCCGGTCACGCTGCGCAGCCAGGCGTTGATATCGGCCGAGCCGACCGGACATGGCGCGCCATCCTCGCCCAGGTACTGGAACAAGTGCTGGCCGGGCAGGTCCTGCATCCGCCGCACGAAACGCACGAGGGCGCGATCGGTCAGGCGCATGTCCCGCTCCACGCCTGACTTGGCACGAAAGCGCAGCCGCAGGCTTTGCCCGCGCAGCTCGACATGCTTCATCCGCAGTGTCGTGGCGCCAAAGCTGGCATTGGCGCGGGCATAGGCCTCGTTACCGATGCGAATCGCACCGGTGTCGAGCAGGCGGACCACCGAGGCGATGCAGCGTTCCTGGCTGAGCCCCCGGCCCGATAGCGCTGCTTCGACGCGGGCGCGGATCTTGGGCAGCAGCGCGCCGAATGCCGCGCAGCCATCAAACTTTTCCGCCTCGCGCGCGGCGCGGAAATCGGGGTGATAGCGGTATTGCTTGCGGCCGCGCGCATCGACGCCGGTCGCCAGGATATGGCCATGCGGCATCGGGCAAAACCACGCGTCGCGATAGGCCGGTGGCAGCGCCACCGCATTGAGGCGGTCGATCTCTGTCCGGTCGGCGATACGCTGCCCGGCATGATCGCGATAGCACCATCCGCGCCCCGCGCGCCGCCGCGTGATGCCCGGTGCACTATCGTCCACATAGACCAGTCGGCTCTTGCCCGATTCCTGCAAAACGGCTTTCCTGTTCAACGCTTGCCTCTCCGACAGGCCAACGCCACAACATGTCTTGCAGTTCCCCCGGCGCCTCGTCAGAATGATAGGCAACCTAACAAACTTCCGTTGCAGAGGAACGACCATGTCCGAAGAATATACGCCGCCCAAGGTCTGGACCTGGGACAAGGCCAACGGTGGTGCTTTTGCCAGCGTCAACCGCCCCACGGCCGGCCCCACCCACGACAAGGATTTGCCGGTGGGCGAGCACCCGTTCCAACTCTATTCGCTGGGCACGCCCAATGGCCAGAAGGCCACGATCATGCTGGAAGAGCTGCTGGAAGCCGGCATCGCCGAAGCCGAATACGATGCCTGGCTGATCAAGATCTTTGAAGGTGACCAGTTTTCATCGGGCTTTGTCGATATCAACCCCAATTCCAAGATTCCCGCGCTGGTCGATCACAGCGGCGCCACCCCGTTCCGCGTGTTCGAATCCGGCGCGATCCTGATGCATCTGGCCGAAAAGTTCGGCAAGTTCCTGCCCACGCAAAACCCGGCGCGGGCGGAATGCCTGTCGTGGCTGTTCTGGCAGATCGGCTCTGCCCCGTTCATGGGCGGCGGCTTTGGCCACTTCTACAACTATGCCCCGATCAAGATCGAATATGCGATCGATCGCTATGCCATGGAAACCAAGCGCCTGTTCGACGTGGCCAACCGCCGCCTGGCGGAAAGCCGCTACCTGGGCGGCGCGGACTACACGATTGCCGACATTGCCGCCTATACCTGGATGGGCAATCTCTATCGCGGCGAAGCCTATGGCGATGCGGCCACGTTCCTTTCGATGCACGAATACGAGCACGTCGGCCGCTGGGTGGGCGAGATCGACCAGCGCCCCGCCGTGCTGCGCGGGCGCCTGGTGAACAGCGCCAAGGGGATCGCCGAGCGCCACAGCCCTGCCGATTTCGACAGCCTGCCGCCCGAAAAGCTCATGGGCATCGTCAAGGGTTTCTGACCGCCCTGACACTGGTCCGCGGCACCTGCCCCCTCCCCTTTGGGAGGGGCGCAGGCATCGCCAAGTTATCCCCAGCTACCCCCTTCCCATTCACGATTGGCCCGCTATAAGCGCGCGCTCTGCTGGGGCGTCGCCAAGTGGTAAGGCACCGGTTTTTGGTACCGGCATTCGCAGGTTCGAATCCTGCCGCCCCAGCCAGATTTGCTGTCCATGAAGCCAACCGGCGCGGGCAGAGCACCCTCCATATCCGCCAGAACTTGCTTTTGCGCACAGCGCGCTGTTTGTCTCCAGCAGCCTGCCCATGAGCACGCGAGCACCCAGTTTCGTGCGGAAGCGGGACCTACCTGGCCCAATGCGGGCGCAATCGGCGTTGTTATACCAGCGTCAAACAGCTATTGCCCCGCGCCGGGGACGATTGGAGGTTGGGGTTGTTGCGCGTATATCGATGGCTTGGCCGGGACGGCGGGACGGCCGATGGCTGATCGCGCCCTGGCAAGACAAGCCCTGGCGCCTTTGCTTTCCGCCCTGCCTGTTGCCCCCTCTCCTGCTCCAGTGCCGTCTGTCGCGCTGGTCTACAATCCCCATGCCGGGAATTTTTGCGCGCGCACGCTGGAACGTTGGCGCGCCGCGTTGACCGCCGCCGGCCACTCCACGCGCCTGGTCGACAGCCTTGACTATGCCGGCGCGCCGCAGCGCCACCGCGCCGATGTCGTGTGCATCGTCGGCGGCGATGGCACCGCGCGGCTGGTGGTGGAAGCCGAACTGCACGCGCCACGCATCACGCCCGCGCCAGCCGTGCGCCACGCCTTGCTACCGGCCGGGACGGTAAACCTTATCGCCCGTGAAACCGGCTGCGGCACCGATCCGGCAGGGCTGGTGGCGGCACTGGCGCAGCATGATGCCCCTGCCCTGCAATATCATGGGCTGCTCGATGGCGCGGCCTTCCTTTGCTGCGCCTCGGTCGGGCCAGACAGCGCCGTGGTGGCGCGGGTGACGCCTGAGGCCAAGCGGCGGTGGGGCCGCGCCGCCTATGGCCTGGCGCTGATTGCCCAGCTCTGGCGCTGGCCTCGCCAGGCCCTGGCGGTGACGATCGACGGCGCAGCCCACTGCGCCGAAGCCGTTTTCGTGCTCAAGGGCCGCTTCTATGCCGGGCCGTGGACTCTCGATCCCCAGGCAGACTTGCGTTGCCGCGAATTTCGCGTGCTGCTGCTGCCGCGCGCCCGCCGGCGCGACATTGCCCGGCTGGCCCTGGCGGCCATGGTCAGCCCGCGCTTTGCCGATCCGGCCTGGCAGCGATTTTCGGCGCAGACCGTCACGGTGACGGGGCAAGGCGCCGTGCCGATCCAGGCCGATGGCGACATTCTGGGGCAAACGCCCGCCCGGTTCAGCTTGGCGACAGCGCCCATCGCGTTTCTCTCACCTGCGGCGCGACAGACCACAAGGGACCAGGCCTGATGCGCCCGCAGATCGAACGAGAACCTTGTGATGATGCTGTCCAGCCCCGGTCTCTTGCGCCGCCGCCACACCCTGGTCCTTCGCGGCCGCGCCCGATGCCCGTTCCACCACCCAGCGGCACGGCCCACCCTTTCCAGCCGATGACGCCTGAAACATCGTTGGCGCCCGTACGCGCCGCGCCGCCGGTCGATCGCTGCCTGTGGGCACTGGTCGGCGGTTCGGCGCTGGTCGTCATGGCCATGATGGTGGGCAATCGCCTTCCAGTCGTGGTGGCGAGCCCGTCCTTCGCGGTGCTGGCCCTGATTGTCGCCCTGTTCTTGGCCACCTGGCGCCACTGTGCCCGCGCCACCACGCCGTTGCAGGCCCGGCTGCGCAACCTCAGCGAATATGGCCTGATCCTGATCGCGATCGGCGTGCTTGGCGCGGTGGCCAGCTATCAGGTGGCAGCGATTTCGCGCGGGTTCTGTGACGATGCCCTGCAACGGTGGGACGAGGCACTGCATTTCGACTGGCTCGGCCTCTATGCCCTGGTGGTGCGCCATCCGGTGCTGCAATATACCGGATCGGCGGCCTATAACGCCGTGTTCCTGTACCCCTGGGCCATTCTGATCTGGCACAGCTGGAAGAGAGAGCGCGACAAGGCGCGCGAGTTCCTGCTCACCTTCTGGCTGGCTGCGGTCATCACGCTGGTGCTGTTTCCGCTGTTCCCGGCACGCGGCGCGCTATCGCACCTGTGGCACGGCGCGGTGCCCTATGCGCCCAGCAACGGGCTGGACCAGGGCACGGTGATCGCCGCTCTGCGCGCCCATCGCCTGGCCGGAATCGAGCTGTCTTCGGTCACTGGCCTGGTTTCCGCGCCCAGCTTCCACACCGTGTGCGGCCTGCTGTTCATCACCTTTTCCTGGCGGATCGCGCACCTGCGCCCGCTGATCGTGCCGCTCAACCTCGTGCTGTTGGCCGCCACCCCGATCGAGGGATCGCATTACCTGGTCGACATGGTGGTGGGCGCCGCCGTGGCTGGGGCGGCCTATGTGCTGGTGCGCAAGCGCGTGGCCTTGCTGGCCTGGGTCCAGGGCATCGCCACCCGCCGCCTGCGCCCCGCCGCCATCACGCGCTGAGCACTCGGCACCATCTCCTTTACCGTGAAGCCGGTGGTCCGGCGCCCACATGCGCGGGCGCCGGACCTTCGCCTCAATAGTCCTTGCTCGCTTTGACGCTGATCTGTTCGTCCCCGATCGTGGAGATCGTGGCGAGCAGGGCCAGCCAGCGGGTAATGCGGAATTCGATCGAGGTGGCGTTGTAGCCGCGCCCGTCGGTCACCAGTTCCAGGTAGAACCGGCGGCCCAGGTACTTGCCCACTGCGATCGACGTGCCGCGACCGGTGGTGGCATCAGCGCCAACGATGCGCAGGCGATCGAGCCCGATGGCGCTGCGCACCTTGTTGATCGGATCGCCGCCCCCGCCGCCGCGCAGGCTGGCCAGCGCCGAGGCCAGCTGCACCGCTTCTGGCGCGGAAATCTGGGTGATCGACGTGCCGAACAGCAAGCGGCTGAGCAATTCTTCCTCGGGCAGCGCCGGGGTTGAGCTGAACGCGATGGAGGTATGCGCCGCCGTGCCGGTGATGCTGATCGTGGCCGTCACCCCGTTGGCATCGCCCGTGGCGACGATATCGAGCTGCGGATCGATCGGCGTGGAGCCGGTAAAGCGGATCTTGCCGCGCGTCAGGTCAAAGCGCTTGCCGGCAAATTCATAGGCCCCCCGGATCACTTCGGCGGTGCCGGTGATCTCGGGCGCGGCAGTGGTGCCGCGCAAGTGAATGTCGGCGCCCCATTCGCTGTCGAGGCCCATGCCGCGCACGGCCACGCGATTGGCGGCGACGGCATCGATCATGAACTGCCATGGCGCCGAAGGCACCTTGGCCGGGGCGGCATCGGCCGGGGCGTTGATTTCACGCGTCTTGATCGTCGGCAGATCGGCCGCGGCACTGGCCTTGCCCAGCGCCCAGCTGGCCTGGTCGATCCGCACGCGCCCGGCAATGGTACCGCCATTGCCGGTGCTGATCACCCGCAACGGCCCAGTGACCGTTGCCGACATATCGTCGCGCCGGATCAACTGGGCGTTGTTGGCCGCCAGGCGCAGGTCGATGCCCACGCCCTTGGTGGCGATGGCCGAGAGGTCGATCGTGCCGCTGCCTTCCACCTTGCCGCCATTGCTGGTGGTGCCGGCAAAGTGCTGCAACGCCAGGTGCGAGGCATCGAAGCTGCCCGCAGCCTCGACATTCTGGATATCGGCTCCGATCAGCGAAGAGCGCACGCGCAGGCCTTTGGCCGCCAAGGCGCCGGACAGCAGCGGGGCATCGATCGTGCCTGTAATATTGGCCACTGCGCCCAGGGGGCCGGTAAAGTCGAACGCTTCCACCCCCGCCAATCGCCAGAGCGATTCGGCCGGCCCGCTGTAGCGCACCTGGGCGTTGAGCTTCCCGCCGCGCAGGCGTTCGGCCAGGGTGCCGCCACGCGGCAGATCGGCGATCGCCGCCTGCAAGCGTCCGCGCACCGCGCCCTGATCCTTGACCACCGCGCGCGTCTGCAACGACGCAGCATCGAGTTGACCAATCAGATAGAGATCGACCGGTTGCGAGGTAAGCACCAGGCCCGAGCGCGAGAAGTTGCGCACCTGGATCGCCACGTGCCCTTGCGGCGCGCCGGTGCCATCGTCGCTGTAATCGATCAGGCCCGATGCCAGGCCGCCCAGGCCAAGGTCGGCCACGGCGATATCCAGCACGGACAGCGGCATCCGCGCGACCTTGAGGTCGATCTTGGTGGGTCCGCCCAGCACATGGCCTTCGGCGATGACGATACCGCGACCAAAAGTAACTTGGGTGGGATTGAGCTTCCAGCCCTCGCCCTCGCGCTCCATCACCATGCGGCGCGGCATGTCGACCGTGCGGCCGGCATAGTTGCCCGCGACATAGGCGACGATCTTGTCCGGCTCGAAAGCGGCAGTGCCCTGCAGCGCAAATTGCGTGCCGCGGCGCCCGGCGATGGACGCGGTGACGCTGCCCGAGCCGTTGACCAGCGCCGCGCTGGCCGCCATGCGGCCGATGAACACCTTGCCAGCCGCAAGCCCCTGCGCCGTGACGTTGGCGGTCAGCGTGCTGTTGCCCTTGGCGAACAGGCCGTCCACGTCGATCTTGGCATTGCCGATGGCCAGCGGCGTGTCGCCCCCAAACTTGGCGTTGCGCGCCAGGATCAGCGCTTTGACCATTTGCCCGCCATCTTGCGGCGCGAGGTGGATCGTGCCGTCAAGCCCCCCGCCCTTGAGCGCGAGATCGCCAGTTACCCCACCGCTGCCCAGCGTGACACCGCCGCTCACGTCGGTTTGCCACACGCGCAGGAACTGGATCTGCAACCGGGTTGGCCCGTCCTTTGGCGAGAACAACCCCATCGAACCGTTGAACGGCCCCAGGCGCGACTGGCCTTGCGCGGTAATGCCCAGCCCATCGGCGATCGGGCTGATGCCCACGCGTACGTCTTTGAGGCCAGCGGCCGGCAGCGGGCTGGCAAAGACCAGTTCCGCATGCGGGCCATCCTTGGCCATGCGCGCGTCGACGGTGAATGGGCCGTAATCGGTGGAGCGGCCCTGGCCGACCACGCTGGCAGTGCCGTCCTGGCCGACCTGGCCATCCATGGTCAGCGTCAGCTTGGGCGCGTTGACCGCCACCTTGCGCAGCGTGAGCGGGATATTGCCGCCCATGCGCGCGCTGCCGGTAAAGCGCACGTCACCGCCGGCGAGATTGGCCAGGGTGGCGTTGCTGAGGCGCGAGAGGCGCCCCGCAGCATTGGCCTGGATCGACCATGGCAGGTTGTCACCCACCTTGATCAAGACCTTGGCCGTGCCATCGAGCATGCCGACATCGGGCACGGCAAAGCCGCGCGCCACAATCGGCCCGGCCAGAGCATAGCCGCCGCGCGCGATATCGCCACGCAGCGTCAGCCGCGCATCGAGGCCCTTGAGATGCAGCGCCAGCGGATCGGCCGAGAGCGCATTGCCGCGCAAGACCAGGCTGCCTTGCAGCCGCGCGCCCGACAGATGCTGATCGACCATCGCCTGGCCGCTGCGCAGAACCTGCGCCGTTACATCGAGCGGCAGGACCAGTGCCTTGCCATCCCAGCGCGCGGTGCCAGCGGTGCGCAGGCCCTGTGCAGTGATCTGGCCCGAGCGCAGATTGCGGATCGTCAGGACGTGCTGGAACGACAGATCGGTGAATGCGCCATCGAGCGTGCCGGTCAGCGCCACGCCATCGGCTTGAGGATTGACCAGCAGCTTTTCCGGACGCAGCACCTGCGCCTTGACGGCGATCGCCTCGGCCCGATTATTGGCCAGATCAAGGCCGCCCTGGGCCATCGCACGCAGCGTGGGCGTGACGGCAAAAGCCGTGCCCTGCGCGTGGCTTTGCGCAAAGGTGCCCTGATAAAGCAGCGAAACCTTGCCACCGGCTGCGGCCGCCGCGCTGCCCTTGAGCAGGTCAGCCGGAAACAGCTGGCCAGCCAGGCGATAGGTGCCACTGCGATTGTCGAGCAGGAAGGCCGCCATGGTCTTGCCATTCTGCTGCGCCCAGCCAAATCCATGCCAATCGGCAAAGCTGCCACGCCCGGCCACGCGCAGGTGCACATCGCGGCGCAGGCCGGAAAGCCCGGCCAGCAGGCCATCGCGCGGCGCATCGTAGATGCCACCCAGCTCGAAGCGGTCGCGATCGGGCTGGCTATCGAGATGCAGCACCAGGCGATCGCGCCCGCCGAGCTTGCCGGTCACATCGACCAGCGCACGGCCATTGCGGATATCGGTACGCGCCTGCACGTCGATATGGCGGCGATCGCCGACGATGCCCTTGGCGATCGTCAGGTCATCCAGCGCAAAGCGATCGATGCGGATGTTGAAATCGGGCAGGATCGGCGCGTTGGGATCGCCCGGGTTCATCTTGGGCGTGCGCCACAAAGTGCCGTGGTGGAACACCAGCGTGCGGATATCGAGGCCACTGTGCAGCCACGACAGCGGGCGCCAGTCCAGCTCTACCTCGGGCACGGTCATGAAGCGGCCGTGCGGATCGCTGATCACCACATCGCGCAGGGTGGAGGCGCCGAACAGCGAGCCATCGATCCGCCCGATCTTGACGCGCAGGCCCGAGCCCGGCGTGACCTGGGCAATGCGATCGATGACGAAGCGATGCCCGATCGCCGAATCGAGGATCAGAAACAGCACGCCAAGACCCGCTGCCAAGAGCAGCAGGCCAGTGGCCAGGCGCCTGGCCCAGCGCGCGGCAAAGCCGGGCTGGCGCGGCGTGGCGCGGGGCGGAACAGGGGCAGGCGCGGGCGCGCCGGCCGGGCCGGTATCTTCCGTTTCCTGCACCATCAGAAAGCTTGCCCCAGCGCGATATAGACACCCAGGCGGCTATCGCCCGGGCGCGGATTGATGGGCGTGCCCACGTCGATACGGATCGGGCCGAAGTTGGTCTGATAACGCAGGCCCAACCCGGCGCCCAGGCGCAGGCCGGTGAGAGTGGGCGTGGCGTTGGTACCCACGGTGCCCGCGTCAACGAACGGCACCAGGCCCACGGCCCCACCGAACAGCCCGGTCTTGACCCGCGCTTCCAGCGAGAATTCAGTCAGCGAGCGGCCGCCAGTCGGCTCTCCGGTGGCATCGAGCGGCCCCACCCGCTGATAGGAATACCCACGCACCGACGCGCCGCCACCGGCGTAGAACCGCCGCGACGGCGCGATGTTGTCAACCTGCGTGCCGACGATGGCCCCCAGCCGCGTCCGCGCCGCCAGGATCACCCGGCTGCTGATGTGCTGGTACACGCTCGCGTCGATCTGAGTTTTGACATAGCTCGACTTGGTGCCATCGGTGGTGGAAAGTTCCGGCGAAACGCGCAGCGACAGGCGCCAGCCCTTGGTGGGATCGAGCAAGTTGTCGCTGGCATCATAGGCGCCGCGCAACGGCAGTGCGGCGATGAAATAGGTGGTGCGCGGCGTGGTGCTGGTCGTTTCCTGCGTGCCGATCAGCTGGATGCCGAACGAATAGGTCCACGGCTTCTGGAAGATCAGCGTGGATTGCTTTTCCAGGCTGGCCGTTGCCGACAGCGTATTGGCGTCATAGGCGCGAACCTGGATCGTCTGGGCATAGAGATCGGCCGTGAGGACCTGGTCGCGCTCGTGGAAATTGTTGCGGCGGAACGTGAAGCCGGCGAGTTGCTCCTGCGTGCCGAGCACGCCGCGGAAACGGATCATCCCTTCGGGCGGGAAGAAGTTGCGGTGTTCCCAGCTGCCTTCCAGCCGCGCGCCTTCCCCGCTGGAATAACCGATCAGGCCCGCCAGCGTGCGCTGCGGCGCCTTGGTCAGATCAACATCCACGTCGACCACGCCCGGCTGGCCGTTGGTGGGCGGGGTCACTTCGCGGGCCTTGACCGTGGCGGTGGACACCAGGCTGGTGGCAAGGATGCCCTCGCGCAGGTCGTCCATGTCGCTGCGCTGGTACATGTCGCCGGGGCGGAAGCGGGCGATGCGTTCCAGGTGGCGGGAGCTGAGATAGGCCGGCAGGTTGCTGTTGACGTGGCCAAAGCGATACTTGCCGCCAGTGGTGACCGGCAGGTTGAGATCGCCGGTGCGCGGTTCGTGGTCGATTACCAGATCGGGTTCGCCCACGGTGGCAAAGGCATAGCCGCGCTCGCCCATTTCCTTGTTGAGGCTGTCCTTTTCTGTCAGGATCTTGTCGGAATTGATCGGATCGCCAACATTGAGGTGGAACGCGGCGCGCAGATCCTGGGCATCGCTGGCGGCCTGGATATCGCCCAGCGCGATATGGGCAAAACGGTATTGCGGGCCGGGCTGGATATCGAACCGTACCACGGCCTTGGCCAGGCTCGCCTGGCGCCGCGCCCGCGCCTCTTCAGCGGTTTCCGCCTTGGCCGGGGCAGCACCCGCACCGGTTGCAGCGCCGGCCGTTCCAGCCGCTACGGGCGTGGTCGTCGGGCGCTCGATCGTCTGGATCACGTCGGGATCGTAATAGCCATAGACGCGCAGTATCTGTTGCAGCAGATCAGCGTCACTCTTGGCGCGCCGGGTCAACTGCGCCAGGTTGTCTTCATCGTCCTTGAGCGTGGCGAGCGCGGACAGCCCCTTGAAGCGGGCAACGATGGCATCGCGATCGGGCAGCGTGACATCAGGCGGGAACGCCAGCTCTACCTGGTTGGCCACATGCACCAGCGTTGCGTTGGCGATGCGCAGCCCTTGTGCCGAATCATCGGTTTCCAGCGCCACGCCGGCGGCCTTGGCCTGTTCCTGGGCATCGGCAATGTCGGGATCGGGGCTAAGCGGCTCGATCGCGGGGAGATCGGCCTTGTCCGGCCATTCCAGGGTGATGCCCGGCATGGGCGGCAGGGCCGGCAGCGGATCGGGGCTGATCAGCGTGGAAACATCCGGCACGGTGGTGTGCGCCGCATCGGTATCGCGCGCCCATGCCTGCGGGTTGTCGATCGCCGAATCCGGGATCAGCGCCTCGAGCGCGGGATCGGCATTGCGCGACTGGCCCAGCGCCGGCAGCGGACCGAGCGTTGCACCCAGGCCCAGCCCAAGCGTGGCCAGAGCCCGCGCCAGGCCTGACAGGCAGAAGATGTCAGAGCGGAGGGAAACCTTCGGCCAGGCCAGTGCCGACCACCCTTGCCGCGCCGTGGCCCACCGGCTGGGACGCCAGTTCAGGCTTGGCCGGCATGGCATTGCCCCCATCGCTGCGGCCAAGACGGTCAATCGCATCTGCCTGGGCATCGGGCTCAAAGGCGTGCCAGCCATCCCGGCCCAATCGCTCCATCGGGCGATAGCGAACCTTGTACTGCATCCGGGCCGATCCCTCGACCCAATAGCCGAGGTAGACGTAGGGCAGGCCGATCCTCTGTGCGTGGAGGATGTGATCGAGAATGATGAAGTTTCCAAGCCCGCCGCGCGTTTCGTGATGTGGATCGTAAAAACTGTAGACCATCGAGAGCCCATCACCCTGCTGATCGGTCAGGCAGGCCCCCACCAGTTTGCCCGGGCTGCCATCGGCAGTGGGCTCCCTGTATTCAATCACATAACTTTTCACCGACGTATGTTCCACCATGTCCGCGAAATCGATTTCGTCCATGGTCGCCATGCCGCCACCCGGATGACGGGCAGCGAGGTAACGCCGCAAGAGGTCGAATTGTTCCGCAGTGGACCACGGTTTGCATGCGGTGACAACCAGATCGCCGTTGCGACGCAGATCGCGGCGTTGCGTGGCCGAAGGGCGGAACGCGCCCGCCACCACCCGCACCGAAACGCACGCGGTGCATTCAATGCATGAAGGACGATAGGCCACGGTCTGGCTGCGACGAAAACCGATCCGGCTCAACGCGTCGTTGAGTTCTTCGGCGCCCGGCCCCTTCAGCTCGGTAAACACCTTCCGCTCCTGCCGATCGGGCAGATAGGGGCAAGGCGCCGGGCTGGTGACGAAAAAGCGGGGAAAACGGACAGGCGCAGTCACAGCCAGAGCAGTTCCTTGTCGCTGGCCGGCCCATCCGGCGCGCGTCGTGCCCATCACCGTGCCCCGGCATGGCCCTGGGTTAAAGCATGTTAACCACGAAATCCGCTCCGCCGACAAGCCTGCCCGGTCATTTCGGAGTGTATTTCCATGCCGCCGCGCGATCCCGTGCCATGGCAGGACACCCTGCCCGGCACGGGTTAACGGATCAGCTCGTCACGCCAGTTCCACCTGGGTCACGTCATAGCCACGGTTGCGCAGCGCGCGCACCAGGAGATCGATCTGCTCGCGGTTGCGCGCTTCGCACTCGATCTCGGCGGTCAGGCCCTTGGCCGGCAGCGAGGTGAAGATGCGCTGGTGCCACACCTCCAGGATGTTGACCTGGTGGCGGTTGAACTCTTCCACCACGCTGTAGAGTGCGCCAGGACGATCCTGCAACACGATGCGCAGCCGCCCGAGCCGGCCCGAACGCGCCAGATCGCGCAGCAGCACGTTGGCGAGCAGGCGGGTGTCGATGTTGCCCCCGGTCAGCACGATGCCCACCTTGCGCCCTTCGAACATGGCGCGGTTGGCGATCACGGCGGCAAGGCCAGCAGCGCCCGCCCCTTCGACCACGGTCTTTTCGATCTGCAGCAGCAGCGCGACGGCGGATTCGAGCGCGGCTTCATCGACCAGCACGATATCGTCCACCAGCGTCGCCAGCACGGCCGAGGTGAACGCCCCTGGCTCCTTGACGGCGATGCCTTCGGCCAGGGTATCCCCGCCACACGGCAGGCTCTGATGCTTGAGCTTGTCGTACATCGAGGGAAACAGCTTTGCCTGCACACCGACCAAGCCGATGCCCGGCTTCATCGCGCGCGCGGCGGTGCCCATGCCGGTAAGCAGCCCGCCCCCACCGATCGGCACGGCCAGCATGTCGATCTCGGGAACGTCGGTGAGCATTTCGAGCGCCACGGTGCCCTGCCCGGCCGCGACGGCGGGATCATCGAACGGATGCACGAACGTCAGCCCGCGCTCCGCCTCCAGCAGGCGAGCATGGGCATAGGCTTCGTCGAAGGTTTCGCCTTCGAGCACGACGTTGCCGCCGACGCTTTCGGTCTGCATGATCTTAACCGCCGGCGTGGTGCGCGGCATCACGATCGTGACCGGCACGCCAAGCCGCGTGCCGTGATACGACAGGCCCTGGGCATGGTTGCCGGCAGAGGCCGCGATCACCCCGCGCGAACGCTGTTCTTCGGTCAGCAGGAGAAGGGCATTGAGCGCGCCGCGCTCCTTGTAGGCGGCGGTGAATTGCAGGTTTTCGAACTTGAGATAGATTTCTGCGCCGGTGATCCGGCTCAGCGTCTGGCTATGCAGCGTGGGGGTGCGCACCACCTTGCCCATAATTCGCCCGGCCGCCGCGTGAACGTCGGCAAGGGACAGCAGGGCATGCGCCGGCTGTTGGGCGAGCTTGTGGACAAGGTTTTCCATAGTGAGCCACCCCCTAATGCAAAGGGGGCAGCAAAGAAACCGTTTCCGCATCCCGCGATGCGCCCCAAGGGAGGGCTGGCACACCGGCGCAAAGCGGCTAAACAGCGGGCATGACCGAACCACTCACCATCGCATGCATCGGCCTTGGCACCATGGGCGGGCCGATCGCCCGCCATCTGGGCCAGGCCGGCCACCGCCTGACCATCTTCAACCGCAGCGATGCCCGGCGCGAGGTCTGGATGGCCGCCAATCCGGGCCTGGCCACGCGCGTTGCCGCCAGCCCGGCCGAAGCGGCCGACGGCGCCGATGCGGTGATCACCTGCGTGGGCAACGATGATGACCTCGCCGATGTGGTGCTCAGCCCGCAGGGCGCCTTTGCCACGCTGCGCCCCGGCGCCGTGCTGATCGACCACACCACGGTTTCGGCGCGCATCGCCCGGCAGATTGCCGTGGAAGGCCGCGACAAGGAAATCCTGTGTGTGGATGCGCCGGTTACCGGCGGCCAATCCGGCGCGGAAAGCGGCACCCTGTCGATCATGTGCGGCGGCAGCGACAAGGCGATCGCAGCAGCGCGGCCGATCCTGTCGGCCTATGCCAAGCGCGTGGTCCACGTGGGCAAATCGGGCGCGGGGCAAACCACCAAGATGGTCAACCAGATGTGCCTGGCCGCCACGATCGCCGGCCTTTCCGAAGCCATGCGCTTTGCCCAGGCCGCGCATCTCGATCTTGCCAAGGTGTTCGAGGCGATTTCCGGCGGCGCCGCGCAATCGTGGCAGATGGACAACCGCTGGGACACCATGGCCGCCGATTCCTTTGATTTCGGCTTTGCCGTCGACTGGATGCGCAAGGACCTGGGCCTGGCGATCGAGGAAGCGCGCGGCCTGGGCGCCAGCGTGCCCACCACCGCCCTGATCGACCAGTTCTATGCCGAAGTGCAGGCCCTGGGCGCCGGCCGCCAGGATACCAGCGCGCTGATTCGCCGCCTGCCGCTGCGTGGCCAGAAGCCGGCATGATCAGCCTGCGTCCGGCGGCCCGCCCCGCCCTCATCGCTGCCCTGCTTGCCGGCGCAGCCCTGCCGGTTGCCGGGCATGCCGCGCAGGCTCCATCCACCGATACGCTGGTGGACAATGTCCATGGCGAAACGATCGGCGCCGATGGCCAGCCCGAACAGGTCATCGGCCTGCTGTTCGATCGCTCCGGCGTGATCCGCCAGGTCTTTCACCCTGGCGACAAGCTGCCCAAGAAGGGCTTTGGCTATCACATCGATGGCAAGGGCCAGGTGATTCTGCCCGGCCTGATCGACGCGCACGTCCACGTGATGGAACTGGGCCTGGCTGCCCTTACGCTCGACCTGTCGTCAACCCGCACGCTGGCCGAGGCGCTCGACGCGATCCGCGCCTATGCCGCGCAGCATCCCGATCGCACCTGGATCACCGGGCGGGGCTGGAACCAAGAGCAATGGGGCCTGAAGGATGGCAGCGGGCACAGCCGCTATCCCACGGCGGCCGAGCTCGATTCGGTGGTGGGTGATCGACCGGTCTGGCTGGAGCGGGTCGATGGCCACGCCGGCTGGGCCAACAGTGCCGCGCTCAAGGCCGCCGGAATCACCGCCGCCGCCAAGGCGCCCGATGGCGGCGCGATCGATCGCCGCCCCGATGGCACGCCCGCCGGCGTGCTGGTCGATGCGGCGATGGGCCTGTTGACGCCGCGCCTGCCTGCCCCGCGCGCGGCCGATCGCGATGCCGCGCTGGCCAAGGCGCAAGCGATCCTGTTCCAGCGCGGCGTGACGGCCGTGGCCGACATGGGCACCAGCATCGAAGACTGGCAGGCTTTCCGCCGCGCCGGTGACAAGAACCAGCTCTATGTGCGGATCATGGCCTATGCCATGGGCACCGATCAGATGGCCCTGATCGCCGGGGGTGAGCCGACGCCGTGGCTCTACGCCGACCGGCTGCGCCTGGGTGGGGTCAAGCTGTTCATGGATGGCGCGCTGGGCTCGCGCGGGGCCTGGCTGAAGGCGCCCTATGCCGATGCGCCCAACACGCGCGGATTGCCGCGCATGACCGATACCCAGCTTGGCAACCTGATGAGCCGCGCGGCGATGGACGGGTTCCAGGTGGCCGTCCATGCCATCGGCGACGCGGCCAATGCCGCCGTGCTGTCCAGCATCGAGGATCTTTCCGCCACCTACAAGGGTGATCGCCGCTGGCGAGTGGAACATGCCCAGATCGTCGATCCGGCCGATATCGCCCGCTTTGGCCGCAATGGCGTGATCGCGTCGATGCAGCCGGTGCATGAAACATCCGATCGTGTGATGGCCGAAGCACGCCTTGGCCCGCAGCGGCTGGCCGGGGCCTATGCCTGGCAATCGATCGCCAAGGCAGGCGCGCGGCTCGCGTTCGGTTCGGATGCGCCGGTGGAAGCGCCCGATCCCTTTGCCGGAATGGCCGCCGCGATCAGCCGCGAAGGCCCCGATGGGCAACCGGCGGGTGGCTGGCAGCCGCAGGAAAAGGTGACCCCGGCCCAGGCGCTGGCCGCGTATACCACCGGCGGCGCCTATGCCGGCTTTGCCGAAGGCCGCTTTGGCCGCCTGGCACCGGGCCTGCGCGCCGATTTCGTCCTGGTCGATACCGATCCGCTGACCGCCACGCCCGATGCCATCCGCCACACCCGCGTGCGCGAAACCTGGGTGGGTGGCGGCAAGGTGTGGCCGGACGATACCGAAAACGGCGCCGCCAAAAAGGATGGAAACCAAAAAGGCTGAGAGCCGTTAGATGGCCCGACGCGGAAGGCGCCGGGTTCCCCCCTCATCCCGGCGCTGCGTTGCCAAGCCCTGACGGTGTTCTCCCCTCGCACCCAGGCACGGCCATGCGGGCAGCGGAAAAATCCCGCCGCGCATGCAATTTCCCTCAAGACTGCGCAGGCGGTGGGGGCCAGTGATGGCCCCCACCGCATAGCCGATCAGGGCAGCAACTGCGTGGGGTTGCCGCTGGCCTGCCGGGCCGCAGCGGCCGCATCAGCCGCCGCCTGGGCCGCTTCTGCCGCAGCTTCTTCGGCGGCCAGGCGGGCCTTTTCCTCGGCATCGGCCTTTTCAACGAAACGCATGACGATCAGCGTGCCTTCGAACAGGATCAGCAAGGGGATCGCCAGCATCAGCTGCGACACCACATCAGGCGGGGTGATCAGCGCAGCTAGCGCCACGATGCCGACGATCACATAGCGCCGCGCCTTGACCAGCGCATCACGGCTGACGATGCCCGCGCGGTTGAGCAGCATGAGCAGCACCGGCAGCAGGAACGACACGCCGAACGCCAGGATGAACTGCATCACCAGCGCGAGATACTCCTCGATCCCCGGCAATGCTTCGAGTTGCAGACCGCCTTTGTTGCCCTGGAACCCGACGAACCATTTGAACGCCGTGGGCATGACCACGAAATAGGCCAAACTGGCACCCATGCCGAACAGGATCGGCGTGGCGATCAGGAACGGCAGGAACGCGCGCTTTTCCCGGGCATAGAGCCCAGGCGCGACAAACGCCCACAGCTGGTTCGCCACCACCGGGAAGCTGAGCAGGAAACCGGAAAACAGCGCCACTTTCAGGTTCACGAAGAACGCCGAATAGAGCTTGGTATAGATCAGCCGGCCATGCCCGGCCGGAAATGCCAGGCTGAGCGGATGGACCAGGATCGCCAGGATGGCGTCGACAAAATAATAGCTGATCGCCGAGGTCAGCGCCAAGGCATAGACACAGCGCAACAGGCGGGTGCGCAGCTCGATCAGGTGATCGAGCAGCGGGGCCTGGGTGTCATCGATATCGCGTATCTGGATCACGGTTGGCCCGGCTCGGTATGGGGGTGAACGGCAGGCGCCACTGCCGCATGGCCTTCATCGGCCGGCTGCGGACCGCGCGGACGCTCGCCCCTGCTTTCCACCGGCAGCAACTTTTCAGGCGGCGGCGGAAGCGGCGCGGGATCGGTCGGCGCGTGGGGCGCCAGCACCGGATCGACCGGATGAGCCGGCGCTTCGGCGGTGGCGGCATGGGGCGTTTCCGCCGCGCTCGCCGCCGCGCTTTGCGCCATGATCTGCGCGTTCTGCTCCTGCCACTTCTTTTCCATGTCAGCCAGTTCCGCCTCGCGGATCATGGTTTCGATGCCGGCGCGAAAGTGGTTGGAAACACGGCGCATCTTGCCGATCCAACGGCCGGCGGTGCGCAGTGCGAGCGGCAGATCCTTGGGCCCGATCACCACGATCGCCACGATGACGACCAGCAGCAATTCGGACGGCGCAATATCGAACATCGATGGTCAGCCCTGCGTTATCGGGCCGATCAGGCCTGCGGCCCCTGCGGGTGATCGCCCGGCTGCTGGACCGGCGCGGGGTGAACCGGCGCTTGCGGCGCAACGGGAGGAACCGGCGGGGTCTGCTGGATCTGGGCCGGCGGCGGCGTGACCGGAGGATTGGCTTCCTCGTTCATGCCCTGCTTGAAGCTTTTGATACCCTTGCCGAAATCACCCATCATTTCGGAAATGCGGCCACGCCCGAACAAAATCAGCACGACCAGCGCCAGAATGATCAGGTGCGGTAGAGAAAGGCCACCCATTTCAAATTCTCCTTTGCCTGCCCAGATAGGGGATGTTCCCGCACTTCGCCAGCGGGCAAAGCCGATTCTTGTCGTTTAGTCCGCCTCGCCGGGTTCGTCTGGCGCGTCGGCATCCTCTGGCCCGGCCTCCTCCCGGTTGCCGGTGAGCACGGCATAGGCTTCGTCCACCGGATCGAGCAAGCCGGCAGCGCGCAACTCGCCAATGCCAGGCAGATCTGCCCGGCTGGCAAGACCGAAATGGCTGAGGAACTGCGGCGTGGTGGCATAGATGGTGGGGCGGCCCGGCACCTCGCGCCGACCGGCCATGCGCACCCAGCCCGCTTCCATCAACACATCGAGCGTGCCCTTGGCGGTCTGCACGCCGCGGATCGCCTCGATCTCGGCCCGGCTGACCGGCTCGTGATAGGCGATGATCGCCAGGGCCTCGGTCGCCGCGCGCGACAGGCGGCGCACTTCTTCCTTTTCCCGCCGCAGCAGATGCGCCAGATCGGGCGCGGTCTGGAAATGCCAGCGCCCGCCGCGCTCCACCAGATGCACCCCGCGCGGGGCATAGTGCTCTGCCAGCAGGGCCAGCGCCGCGCGCACGTCTGCCCCGCCCAGATGGCGCGAAATCTCATCAGCACGCAGGGGTTCCTGCGCGGCAAACAGCGTGCCTTCCACCGCGCGTACCAGATCGTCGGGCGCGCTCATGGCCTGGCGCCCTGCAGCGGCCGGATCAACAGCGGGCCAAAGCATTCGTCCTGGACCAGTTCCACCCGCCCTTGCTTGGCCAGTTCCAGCGCCGCCAGAAAACTCGACGCCAGGGCCGATCGCGCCAATTGCCGATCGGCCGCGCCGTTGATCGCCATTGGCGGCAGGAAGGCGCGCAGATCGCGCCATTCCAGGCTGGTGCCGAGCAGCGCGGAGATGCGGGCGAGCGCGGCGTCCAGCGTCATGACCGGACGCTCGCGCACCATGTGCACCACCGGCCGGTTGCGGTGCTGGATCTGGCCATAGGCCTGGATCAGGCCAAACAGATCGGCCTGCCACAGCGACCGGCGGGCCAGGGTAATCCCTTCCGGCGCGCCGCGCGTGAACACGTCGCGCCCCAGCCGATCGCGCGCCATCAGCCGGGCGCCCGCCTCGCGCATGGCGCCCAGCCGCTGCAGGCGCAGTTGCAGGCGCAGCGCCATTTCTTCCGGGCTGGGCTGCATATCGGGATCGCGCGGCAACAGCAGCAGCGATTTGAGATAGGCGAGCCAAGCGGCCATCACCAGGTAATCGGCCGCCAGTTCCAGCTTCAGCGCCTCGGCCCGGTCAATATAGCCAAGGTATTGATCGACCAGTTCGAGGATCGAAATCCGCCGCAGATCAACTTTTTGCCGCCGCGCCAGATCGAGCAGCAGGTCGAGCGGCCCTTCCCAGCCATCGAGATCGAGATAGAGCGCATCGCCGGTCGCCACAGCCGGGGGCAGCCCGTCCCACAGCGCGTCGTCCTGCGGCTCTGCCCCCTCGGCCATGCCGGATCAGGCCAGGGCCAGCAGCGTGTCGCGCCGAGCGAAAAGCTCTGCCTGCAAGGCCGCGTCGCGCGGGACGGCGGCGGCAGCGGTAGGCGCCAGGGCGCGGTCCAGCCGCGCGGCAGTCTGGGCGCTCATCGGCGCCAGGGATTGCGCGATGCCGATCATGTCGGGCATCCTGGCCCAGCAATTGAGCGCAATGTCACACCCGGCGGCCTGCGCGCGCGCCGCGCGTTCCGGCACAGTGCCTTCAAGCGCCGCCATGTCGAGATCGTCGGTCAGCAGCAGCCCGTCAAAGCCGATGCGGCGGCGGATCACCTCTTCGATCACGAAGGGAGAAAGCGTGGCCGGCAGATCGGCGTCCCACGCGGTGAAGCGGATGTGCCCGGTCATGCCGATGGCGGCGCCAGACAGGGCCTGGAACGGGGCGAGATCCGCGGCCAGTTCGTCTTCCCCGGCCGTGACTGTGGGCAGTTCCTTGTGACTGTCGGCCATGGCGCGGCCGTGGCCGGGCATATGCTTGATCACGCCCATCACCCCGGCGCGCGCCAGGCCATCGAGCGTGGCACGGCCCAGCGCGGCCACGCGCTGCGGTTCCTTGCCCAGGGCGCGATCGCCGATCACGTCATGCGCGCCGGGCTGGCGCACATCGAGCAGCGGCAGGCAATCCACGCTGATGCCAGCTTCGGCCAGATCGATGCCCAAGGCTTGCGCATTGGCGCGCGCCGCCTCGATCGCGCTCGCGGGCGCCACGTCATAGAGCCGGTCGAACGCCTCGCCAGCGGGATAGGGAGCCCAGACCGGCGGCTTCATCCGCGCGACGCGGCCGCCTTCCTGGTCGATCGAGATCAGCAGCCGGTCGCGCCCGTGCAGGTCACGCAGCGAATCGGTCAAGGCGCGCAGCTGTTCGCGTGATTCCACGTTGCGGCCGAACAGGATGTAGCCGGCAGGATCGGCGTCCTGGAAAAAGGCGCGCTCGTCGGCGGTGAGAACGGGGCCGGAAAGGCCGAAAATGGCTGGAAGCATCGGGGAAGCTTTCCCGCAATTCGGCGCCTTTGACAAGCCACGCAGGCCTTGCCGCCCCATCCGCTTTTTCGCACCCCCGAATGAAGCCATCCGGGGTCAGGCTGGCAGGCCGATCAGTGCTTGACCTGGCACTTCACTCCTTCGCCCTGCAGCGTGTTGCACAACGAATTGGCAGCGCTCGCGTCGCCGGGCACCGCCTGGAGGCGATAGACCGTGCCGATATCGGCCTTGCCGGCGATGATGCGATGGTTGACGCCCTTGAGGCTTTCGTGCGCGACAACCAGCTTGTTCCACCCGGCTTCGGCCAGGGCCTGACTCGAAAACGCCCCAACCTGCACGCCAACGCCGCTGACCGGTGCCGGGGCAGGCGCGGCCTTTTCAGCGGGCTTGTCTGCCGGCTTGGCCGTGGCGGATGGGCTGACCGCGGGCGCCGGCGCGTCCTTGGCAGCAAGGGCCGCAGTCGGGCGTTCGCCTTCGCTGACCTTGAAGCTGGAATCGCCAGTGCCCTGGAACGTCTTGCCGCCCGGATCCTTGGGCGCAACCTTGTAGGGTTCCTTGCTCGCCTCGATCAGGCTGCCATCGGCGGCGGCCGGGGCGGCGTTGCGGTGCGTGGCCCAAAAGATCGCCCCGACGATCGCGGCGAGCAGGATCAGCGCCAGCACGCCAAAGCCGATCAGGCGCCCATTGTCCGGGCCTTCTTCTTCCAGATCGACATCGTCGGCGCTTTCCAGCCAGGGCAGGCGTTCTTCGCTGCCCAGGTCCAGCGCCTGCGCGCCGACGCCCTGGCCATTTTCGCCGATCGCGGCGTTGTCGTGCTGATCCCCGTTCACCATTGCCTTCAAAGCTCCTGCGCGGCCTCAACCCCCAAGATGGCCAGCCCGTTCTTCAATACCTGCCCGATTTGCGCGGCCAGGAAAAGCCGCGCCTCGGTCAGGGCTTGATCCTGTGCCACAATGAAGCGCTTTTCAGGCTTGTCGTTGCCTACGTTCCAATAGGCGTGGAACGCGGCAGCCAGATCATAGAGGAAAAACGCGATGCGATGCGGCTCGCGCGCAACTGCGGCGCCTTCCACCATGCGCGGGAACTGCGCGGCCTGCTTGATCACGGCGAGTTCTTCCTGGCCCAGCAGCGCGAGATGGGCAGCGCTGGGCGCCCAGCCCAGTTCGGCGCCCTTGCGAAGGGTGGAGGAAATCCGGGCATGGGCATATTGCACATAGAACACCGGGTTGTCCTTGGAGGCTTCCACCACCTTGGCAAAGTCAAAGTCCATCTGCGCGTCGGGCTTGCGGGTCAGCATGGTGAAACGCACCACGTCCTTGCCCACTTCCTCGACCACGTCGGCCAGCGTCACGAAATTGCCCGCGCGCTTCGACATCTTGACCGGCTGGCCATCGCGCAGCAGCTGCACCATCTGCACCAGCTTGACTTCGAACGGCTTGGGGCTCGCGCCTTCTGCCCCGGTCAGCGCGGCGACGGCGGCCTTGATCCGCTTGACCGTGCCGGCATGGTCGGCGCCCCAGATATCCACCAGCGCGTCGGCGGTTTCCGCCTTCTGGAAGTGATAGGCGAGGTCTGCGCCGAAATAGGTCCAACTGCCGTCAGACTTCTTGATCGGCCGATCCTGGTCATCGCCAAACCGCGTGGAGCGGAACAGCGGCAGTTCGACCGGTTCCCAGTCTTCGGGTGTCTTGCCCTTGGGCGCTTCGAGATGGCCGTCATAGACCAGATCGTGCGCGCGCAGCCAGGCTTCGGCCGCCTCGGGCTTGCCAGCGGCCTGCAGTTCCGCCTCGGACGAGAAGAGATCGTGGACGATGCCCAGCTTGGCGAGGTCTTCCTTGATCATCACCAGCATCGCGGCCACCGCCTTTTGGCGGAACAGCACCAGCCATTCGCTTTCGGGCGCGGCGACATAGCGATCGCCGAATTCGGCCGCGAGCGCCTGGCCCAGCGGGATCAGGTATTCACCCGGATAGAGGCCTTCGGGAATGCCGCCAACATCTTCGCCCAGCGCCTCGCGATAGCGCACGTGCGCCGAGCGGGCGAGCACATCGACCTGTGCGCCGGCATCGTTGACGTAATATTCCTTGATCACCTTATGCCCGGCAAATTCGAGCAGGGCCGCGAGGGCATCGCCCACCACCGCGCCGCGGCAATGGCCCATGTGCATCGGCCCGGTGGGATTGGCCGAGACATATTCGACGTTCACCGTGCTGCCACCGCCCAGCGTAGAGCGGCCATAGCTGTTTGCGGCCTGGCCGATCAGGGCCAGCTCGTCGGTCCACGCGGCATCGGACAGGCGCAGGTTGATGAAGCCCGGACCGGCGATCTCGGCGCTGACGACACGCGGATGGGCGGCCAGTTCGTCTACCAGGAGCGCGGCCAGCGCGCGCGGGTTGGTGCCGGCGGGCTTGGCCAGGACCATCGCCGCATTGGTGGCCAGATCGCCATGCGCGGCATCGCGCGGCGGCTCGCACGTGACGGCGCCGCGCGGCAGGCCGGCGGGCAGCGCGCCCTTGGCGACAAGGGCATCGAGCGCGGCATCGATCACGCCGGCATAGGCAGCGAACAGCGTCTGGGCGGCAACGGGGCTATCGGTCGTCATGGCACGGGCCGATAGCGAATTTGTGGGGCGTTGGAAACCCGAGCGGCGCGGGCATGCGCAACGCCGGTACAGCCAACGCCGGTTCAGCCCCTGTGCGCCATCCACCATTCCAGCAGGTGCCGCGCCACCGCCGTATGGGTCGGCGCCCCGAACGGCGCATCGGGCCGGCCCTCCAGCGCGGCGCTGACTTCTTCGCGGGTGAACCAGCGCGCGTCTTCCAACTCGTTCTGATCGATTGTGATGGTGGGATCATCGGCCAGGGCATGGCAGGCGATCATCAGCGACGAGGGATAGGGCCAGGGCTGGCTGGCGACATAGCGCACGTCGCGCACGCGCACGCCGGCTTCCTCCAGCACTTCGCGTGCCACGGCTTCTTCCACCGTTTCGCCCGGCTCGACAAAGCCGGCCAGCGCGGAATAGCGCCCGGCGGGAAAGCGCGGCTGGCGCCCCAGCAAGAGGCGCCCGTCATGTTCGACCAGCATGATCGTGACCGGATCGACGCGCGGAAAGTGATCGGCGCCGCAGTCCGCATTGCTGCATGAGCGCTGCCAGCCGCCCTTGGCCGCCTGCGTGGCATGGCCACAGCGCGCGCAAAAGCGGTGGCGCGCGTGCCAATCGACCAGGCTGCGCGCGCCGCCATAGATTGCCAGATCGCGCGCCGGCATGGCATCGAGCAGGGCGCGCAGATTGGGCGCGGCCGGCGCCGTGCTGCCGCCAAGGCCAGGCGCGGCGGCGGCAAAGCAGCCCCGCCCCGCTTCATCCAGTCCCAGGAACACCAGGTCCGCTCCATCCGGCGCGGATTGCAGCGGCGCCCAGGTCAGCCCGCCATCGGCCCCAAATTCCGGCGCCAGACCATCGAGCACCAGCAACTGCGCGTCGGGCGCGGCCTGCACCGCCGCCAGCCGCACCGGATCGGTGCGCACCGCATCGGCCCGGTCCAGCGGATTGCCGGCATAGGCAATCGGCGGCAGCGCGCGGGCCAAGGTGCGGGCCAGCGTGTCGGTAGTGGTCATGCGGCAACCTTGTGCTGGGCCAGCAGCCGCGCGCGCACATCGCTGCGCACGGCCTGGGGGAATGCAGTATCGAACGGATAGGCTGTGCTGGGCATGAACTGGGCAAAGAACCCGCCGCGCACGCCGCCCACCTTGCTGATGAAGCCGATCGTGCCAGCCGCGCCCGACCAGCCATAGGTGCCCGCCGAATCGCCAAGGCCAACGCGGCCGCCCGCGCCAAAGCCATGGCCGGCAATCCACGTACCTGCAGTACTGGCGCCGGGCGGCAACAGGTTGCTGGTGCCCATGTCGACCGCCCGCTGGCTCATTACCCGCTTGCCGGCAAACACCCCGCCGCCCAGCAGCATGGCCAGGAACCGGTCATAATCGCGCGGCGAACTGATCAGGCCTGCGCCGCCAAACGGAAAGGCCGGCGGATCGAGATAGACCGAATTGGTCGCGCCATCGATCGGCAGCAGGCGGCCATCGGCCACGACATAGTTGGTGGTGAAGCGCGGCACATCGGCCGGGGCCAGCTGGAACGTGGTGCTGTCCATGCCCAGCGGATCGAAGAAACGCGCTTTCAGGAAGGCGCTGAACTCTTGCCCGGAAGCCAGTTCGATGATCCGGCCCATCAGATCGAGCGCCACCGAATAGGACCAGCGCGTGCCCGGCTGATAGACCAGGGGAAGGCGGGCGAGATTGTCGGCAAAGGCAGCCAGGCTGGGCGCGGTATGCACTTCGCCAAAGCCCGGCAGCGGCACGCGGGTGGCGCGATAGGGCATGATGCCGGCCGCGGCATAGGCATCGCGGATCGGGCCGGTCTGGATAATGGTATAGCCAAGCCCGGCCGTGTGCGTGAGCAGCTGGCGCACGGTGATCGGCGCGGTTGCCGGCACGACCTTGTCCACCGGGCCGGCCGGATCGACCAGCACGTTCATGCGGGCATAGGCCGGCAGGAAATCGGCGATCGGCTGATCAAGGCCGAGCTTGCCTTCGTCGATCAGGATCATCGCGGCCATGCCGGTGATCGGCTTGGTCATCGAATAGATGCGGAACAAGGCGTTTTCATCCAGCGGCCGGGCATCGCCGCGCGTGCCAGTGCCGCGCGCCACCACCTCGGGCGGGGCATCGCCCCAGCCCAGCGTGGCAACCGCGCCGGCCAGCTTGCCGCTGCGGACATAGTCATCGAGCAGGCCGGTAATGGCCGGCAGGCGCGGGTCTGTCGGCGCGGCATGGGCCCAGCGCTGCAACAGCAGGCCCCCGCCGAGCAGCCCTGCCCCGCCCAGCAGGCCACGACGGCTGAGCGCCGGGGTTTGCGGAAGTGTCATGCGATCGTGCATTGCAGCCAAACCTTTCCAAGACGCCTGTTCATCGTTGCGCCGACGGCGCTTTCACCCTTCGTGCGCACCGGCCAATGCCAGGCGTGCCGCCTTGGCAAAAACCGTTGGCAACCCGGCATTTTCCATATCGCTGCGGGGCCACCACAGCGCACCGGGAATGTGGGCGCCGGGGATATTAGCGGGAGAAAATCCTGCGCCTACCAGCAAATGCAGATCGAGATCGAAATGGGTAAAGGCATGGCGCACCACCCCGGCGAATCGCCAGGTTCCGGCCACCGGCGGCTGGCTATCACCATCGGCCCGCGCGCTCCAGCCATCGTCGGGTAGCGCCCGCATGCCGCCCAGCATGCCCTTGCCCGGCCGCGTCACCACCAGCACCTGCGCCTGGCCATCGGCATCGACCCGTTCGATCCAATAGGCATGCCCCTGGCGCTGCGGCTTGGCTTTCTTGGGCGCCTTGACCGGCAGCGCCTCGGCCCGGCCTTCCGCCTCTGCCCGGCAGGCGCCGCGCAGTGGGCAAAGCAGGCAGCGCGGCGCCTTGACCGTGCAGATGGTGGCGCCCAGGTCCATCATCGCCTGGGCGAAATCACCCGCGCGCGCCGTGGGCGTGATTGTGGCGGTGGCCGCGCGAATGGCAGGCCGCGCCGCAGGCAACGGCACATCGATGGCAAACAGCCGCGCCACCACCCGTTCGACATTGGCATCGACCACTACGGCATGCCGGCCAAACGCGATCGCCGCCACTGCCGCTGCGGTATAGGCGCCAAGGCCCGGCAGCGCGCGCAGGCCCTCCTCGGTATCGGGAAAAGCGCCCAGCGCGGAAACCGCGCGCGCGCAGGCCAGCAGATTGCGCGCGCGGGCATAATAGCCCAGCCCAGCCCAGGCCGCCATGACCGCCGCGTCGTCGGCGGCGGCCAGATCATGCACGGTGGGCCAGGTGCGGGTGAATTTCTCGAAATAGGGGCCGACCGCTGCCACGGTGGTCTGCTGCAGCATCACTTCCGACAACCACACGCGGTAGGGATCGGGGGCTGGCGTTCCCGGCCGGCTGCGCCAGGGCAGCACCCGCGCATGGGCATCGTACCAGGCCAGCAGCGCTGCGGCCACGCCATGGCCGGCCGGCACGCTTGCGGTTTCATCACGTTGGGCGGGGAAATCGTCAGGATGGCCACTGGCTTGCATGGCGCCGCTATGGCATGGCAGGCGCCATCATGGAAAGCGATCAGGCCAAACCCCGCCCTGCCCGAAAGGGTGCCGCCAAGCCGGCCGCCAAGCCAGCCAGCGCGGCAGCGAGCAAGGCCGCGCCCAAGGGCTTTGAGCGCAAGCGCGGCGGAGAGGCACGGCAGATTGCCGATCTGATGCCGGCGATCGGCCGCACCGCGTTTCGCCGCTTCGGCTTTGTGCAAAGCTCGGTCGTGACCCGCTGGCCCGAAATCGTCGGCACGGCCCATGCCCGCCATTGCATGCCCGAATCGATCCGCTTTGCCCCGGGCGAAAAGGCCGACGGCATCCTGCAACTGGTGGTAACCCCCGCCCATGCCCCGCTGATCCAGCACGTGGTGCCCGAGATCATCGAGCGGGTGAACCGCTTCTTCGGCTATCGCGCCGTGGCCAAGGTCAAGCTGCGTCAAGGCGTGGTTCAGGCCCCACGCCCGACAGGCCCTGCGCCATTGGCGCCGCCGGCCTTGAAACCGGTGCCGATGGACCTGGGCGACAGCCTGCGCGCCGTGGGTGACCCGGAACTGCGGGCCGTGCTGGAATCGCTCGCCCGCTCGCTGGGCGAAGCCAGCGCCAAACCAGAATCAAAGCCAAACCGGGACAACAGGGATATCCGCAAGTGACCATTCCGAACGTGACCACGACACTTCGTTCCACTGCCAGGGCCATGGCCCTTTCGCTTGCCGCCGCGCTTGCCACGCTGGTGGCCAATCCGGCCCAGGCCGCGCCGCCGAAAAAGGCGCCCGCCGCGCCCGCCGGCCGCAACTGGAACCAGACCGTGGTGCGCACTGCGCGCGACAGTTTCCTGCTCGGCAATCCCAATGCCCCGGTCAAGCTGGTGGAATACATCAGCTATACCTGCCCGCACTGCGCCCATTTCACCCAGGAAGCCGATGCCCAGTTGCGCCTGGGCTTCATCGCGCCCGGCAAGGGTTCGATCGAGGTGCGCAATTTCGTGCGCGACCCGATCGACCTGACCGTGGCCCTGCTCACCCACTGCGTGCCGCCCGCGCAGTTCTGGCAGACGCACCTGATGTTCCTGACGCGCCAGGAAGACTGGATCGGCCTGGAAATGACCGCCAGCCAGGCCCAGCGCCAGCGCTGGATCACCGGCCCGCTGGCCAGCCGCACCCGCGCCATCGCCAGCGATTTCAAGTTCTACGACATGATGGCCTCGCGCGGGGTCAGCCGCACCGCGGCCGATCGCTGCCTCGCTGACGAAGGCCTGGCCAACCGCCTGGCCGCCGGCACCAAGGACGCCGCCGAAAAGGACTATGTCGAAGGCACGCCGGCTTTCATGATCAATGGCTTGCCGCTGGCCGGCACGGCCAGCTGGGCCGCGCTCAAGCCGCAGCTTGAAGCCCGCATCAACTGATCGGCACGCCACCCCTTTACCGCCCCATGCAACGGGAAAACCTGTGATGAAATTTGCCACCACACGCCTTGCGCTTCTGGCCCTGCCGCTCACCCTGGGTCTTGCTGCCTGCGGCAAGAAGGACGATGCCGGCGGCCCTGCCGCCCAGTCTGCCGCAGCCCTGCCCACGGTGGCCCCGCCCGCCGGCAAGGCCTGGAGCGACGTGGTCAGCAAGAATGCCGATGGCGGCTATGTGATGGGCAATCCCGACGCGCCGATCAAGCTCATCGAGTTCGGCTCGCTCACCTGCCCGCACTGCGCCGAGTTCGAGGAAAAGGGCTTCCCCAAGCTGCGTGACACTTATGTCAACAGCGGCCGCGTCAGCCTGGAATTCCGCAATTTCGTGCGCGATCCGTTCGACACGACGATGGCCATGCTGACTCACTGCGGCTCGCCGGACAGCTTCTTTGCGCTGACCCAGCAGGTCTATGCCAACCAGAAGGACATCTTTGCCAAGCTGCAGCCCGCCGCCAAGGAAATCCAGGCGATGAACCTGCCGCCAGCGCAGATGTTCGGCGTGATGGCCGACAAGGGCGGCCTGATCGATTTCTTCGGCGCGCGTGGTATTGCGCGCGATCAGGCGATGGCCTGCCTCGCCAATTCCAAGACCGCCGAAGCCCTGGCCAGCGACACCCAGACCGCCGGTGACAAGTACACCATCAGCGGCACGCCGACTTTCATCGTCAACGGCAAGAACGTGGACGTGGCCACCTGGGAACAGCTCGAGCCGATCCTGCAGCGCGCCGGCGCGCGCTGATCCCCGTTCCGGGGATGGGGCCAGGGGGGCCGGGGCGATGCATTTCCAGCGGTTGAAGCTTTCGGGCTTCAAGAGCTTTGTCGAACCGGCCGAGCTGCGCATCGAACCGGGGCTGACCGGCGTGGTCGGCCCCAACGGCTGCGGCAAGTCCAACCTGCTTGAAGCGCTGCGCTGGGTCATGGGGGAGGCTTCGGCCAAGGCCATGCGCGGCGCGGGCATGGACGACGTGATCTTTGCCGGCAGCACCAGCCGCCCGGCCCGCGCCTTTGCCGAAGTGGCCCTGACCGCCCAGACTGACCCTGACGACCAGTGGGGCGGCGAACTGGAAGTGGTGCGGCGGATCGAACGCGGTGCCGGTTCCGCCTATCGCGTCAACGGCCGCGATGTGCGCGCCAAGGATGTGGGGCTGATCTTTGCCGATGCCGCCACTGGCGCGCATAGCCCGGCACTGGTCAGCCAGGGGCGCATTGCCGCAGTCATCGCCGCCAAGCCGGCCGAGCGGCGCATGATGCTGGAAGAAGCAGCGGGCATTGCCGGCCTGCACGTGCGCCGGCGCGATGCCGAACAGAAGCTGCGCGCAACCGAGGCCAATCTGGCACGACTGGAAGACCTCATGGCCGGGCTGGATGGCCAGATCGCCGCGCTGCGCCGCCAGGCCCGCGCGGCCGAGCGCTATCGCGCGGTGTCCGACAAGATCCGCGTGGCCGAGGCGCGGCTGGTCTTTGCCCGCTGGCGCGATGCCGCCGCCGCTGCCCAGGCCGCGCGTGAGGCTGCCGCCCGCGCCGAGGCGGCCGTCGCCGGCGCCCAGGCCGCCACCGTCACCGCGCAAGGCGCGCAGCACAGCGCCGCCACGGCCCTCGCCCAAGCGCGCGAAGAGCTGTTCGATCGCCGCCAGGATGCCTCTGCCCATGGGCAGCGCATGGCCGCCCTTTCCGCGCAGCTCGAGGCAGCTGAGCAGCGCGTGGCGGATATCGATCGGCAATTGCGCGCGATCGAGGAAGACCGCGCCCAGGCCGACCAGTTGACCGCCCAGGCCGCACAAGCGCTGGCCCAGCTGGAAAGCGACCTGGCCAGCGCCGAAGCCGCCCTGCTGGCCGACGAGGCACGCCGCCCGCTGTTGGCCGGCGCGCTGGACGAGGCGGAACGCGCCGCGCGCGCCGCCGAACTGGCCCAGGCCCAGGCCCAGGCGCAGCAAGCCGGCGTCGAGGCCGAGTGGCGCGTGGCCCAGGCCGCGCTGGCGGCCACGCAAACCGCGCTGGCGCGGCTGGACAGCGAGGCCCAGCGCCTCGCCGGGCGCCGCGCGGCCCTGGCTGCCGAACCCGATCCCGCACTCGCCCTGGCCGAGGCGGAACGCCGACGGGGAGAGGCTGCGGCAACCCTGGCGGCGCAGCGTGCCCGGCGCGAGGAATTGGCCACCACGCGCGAGGCTTTGACTCAGGACCGCGACGGCGCTGCCAATGCCCTCGCCACCGCGCGCGCCGAACTCGCCGGTGTCGCGCGCGAGGCAGAAGCCCTGGCGCGCGACAAGGCGGCGCGGGCCAAGGCCGCCGCGGCGCGCGGGCGCGGGCCATCGGCGCTGTCGGGCTGCCGCGTGGCGCCCGGCTGGGAACGCGCGCTCGCTGCCGTGCTGGGCCGCGATGCCACCGCACCGCTCGGCCCGGCGCCAGAGGCTGGCGAGGGGCGGTTCTGGACCGGGGGGCCGCCGCCGCCGCCTCTGGCCGATGCCTTGCTGCACCACCTGCCCGCCTGCCCTGCGGAACTGGCGGCGCGGCTTGCCTTGGTCCGTGCCGTCGAAATCGACAGCGGCGAGGCGCTCAACCCAGGGGAATGGCTGGTCACCCGCGCCGGCCACTTGCGCCGCTGGGACGGCTTTGTTGCGCGCGGCGAAGGCGCGGCCGAGGCCGCCGCCCTGGAAGCCGACAACCGCCTGGCCGACCTGGAAGCGCGCCGTCCCATGCTCGACGCAGCGGTAACGGCCGCGCAGGCCGCCCATGATGCGGCGCGCGATGGCCTGGCCCAGGCCCAGGCGGAATGGAGCGGGGTGGAACGCTTGATCGGCCAGGCGGCCGAGGCCGAACGCAGCGCCCTGCGCGCGGTGGATCAGGCCGAAGCGGCACGCGCCCAGCAGGATGCCCGCGCCGCTGACCTCGCACAGCAAGAGGCGACCCTCGCCGAACAGATCACGGCAGCCCAGGCCGAGGCAGAGGCGGCAGGCACCCGCCACGCCGCGCTGCCCGATCCGGCAGAAGGCCGCGCCGCAGTCGCCACGGCGCAGGCCCAGCACCAGACAGCACGCACCGCCCTGCAACAGGCCATGGCAGCCCATGCCGCCCTGGAGCAGGCCTTGGCCGTCGGCCGCGAGCGGTTGGGCGGCATGAAGGCCGACATGCGCAACTGGCAGGCCCGCGCCGGCGACGCGGCCAAGCGCCTGGCGCAAATGGCGACACGCGCCCAGGACCTGGCCGCCGAACGCGCGATCAGTGCCGCCAAGCCGGCCGGCCTCATCGCCGAAATCGAACAGGGCGAAGCGATCCGCAACCGCCTCTCCACCGATCTCGCCCAGGCCGAAGCCGCGCTGGCCCAGGCCGAGACCGCCGGCAAGGCCGCCGATACGGCCCTCGCCCAGGCCACCGAAGCCCTGGCCACCGCGCGTGAGGCGCGCGCCACGGCCAGCGCCCAGGCCAGCCACGAAGACCAGCGCCGCCAGGAAATGGCCAGCATTTCCGGCGAGCGCTTTCAATGCCCGCCGCCCCTGCTGCCCGAACGCTTTGCCTTTGCCGGGGCCGAGGTGGGCGATGCCGCCAGCGAAAGCACCACGCACGAGCGGCTGCTGGCCGAGCGGGAGCGGATCGGCCCGGTCAACCTGGTGGCGGCAGACGAACTCGCCCAAGCCGAGGCGCGCCAGGCCGAAAGCCTGGCCGAACAGGCCGAACTGGCCGAAGCGGTCAACCGCCTGCGCGGCTCGATCGGCAACCTCAACCGTGAGGGGCGCGAGCGCCTGCGCGCCGCGTTCGAGGCGGTGGACGGGCATTTCCGCCGCCTGTTCACCCGCCTGTTCGGCGGCGGCGAAGCCCATCTCGCGCTGGTCGACAGCGACGACCCTCTGGAAGCAGGCCTGGAAATCATGGCCCAGCCGCCAGGCAAGCGGCTGCAATCGCTGACGCTGCTGTCGGGTGGCGAACAGGCCTTGACGGCAGTGGCGCTGATCTTTGGCCTGTTCCTCACCAATCCCGCGCCGATCTGCGTGCTCGACGAAGTGGATGCCCCGCTCGACGATGCCAATATCGAACGCTTCTGCGACCTGCTCGACGCCATGGTGGCCGAAACGCAGACCCGCTATCTCATCGTCACGCACAACGCCGTGACGATGAGCCGCATGCACCGCCTGTTCGGCGTGACCATGGTGGAGCGCGGCGTCTCGCGCCTGGTCAGCGTGGACCTGGGCGGCGCCGAAGAACTGCTGGCGTCGGCAGTTTAGGCGCGCAGGATCAAAAGCGCGGGCGCGCACCGTAATGGTCGCGCGCGCCCGCGCGTGCGATTAGTGCAGGATGACTGGTCGACACCGCTTTCGCCTCGCCCTTCCCCTTGCCCTCATGGCGGGATCGCCGCTGCTGATCGGCGCGGCCCCGGCGTTCGATCCGCCGCCCTTCGCACACTGGATCGATGGCACCACGGCCAGCGAACCAGAGATGCAGGTGCAACAGGTTGATGCCGACACCTTCGTGATCCGCCAATCGGTGAAAACCAATTTCGAGGCGCCGTTTCTCTATCTGCTGTTCGGGCAAAGCGGCGCGTTGCTGGTCGATACCGGGGCTGGCGGCCTGATGGTGCGGCCCACGGTGGAGCGCGTGATCGCGCAATGGCGCCAGGCCCACGGCAACCACCCGCTGCACCTGACCGTCGCCCATTCGCACAGCCATGGCGACCACCATGCAGGCGACAGCGAATTTGCCGATCGGCCGGATACCACCGTGGTAGGCCTTGCCCCAGCCGATGTCGCCAGCGCGTTTCATGTGGCCGACTGGCCCAACGGCCTGGGCGCGCTGGACCTGGGCGGACGCGTGCTGCGCGCCATCCCCACGCCAGGGCATCAAAGCGCGCATGTCATGATCTATGACCCGCAAACCCGCCTACTCTTGTCGGGCGACATGCTCTATCCCGGCCGTCTCTACGTGCCGAGCAACCACTTCGCCGAATTCCGCGCCAGCGCCCATCGCCTGGCCGCCTTCGCGCAAACCCACCCCATCCGCGCCCTGCTTGGCGCCCATATCGAGATGACCACCACGCCCGGCGAGGACTATCCGATGGAAGCGCCCACGCACCCGGCCGAACACGGTCTGGCGCTGCCGCCCGCCGCGATTGCCGACCTGGTTCAGACCGTGGATGCCATGGGCAACACGCCGGTGAAGGCCGTGCGGCCGGACTTCATCGTCTATCCGGTGGAACCACGGCCGAACTGATTGGGCGCGCGCTGTAACACGCCCTCCCCAACCCCTCCCGCACGCGGGAGGGGCTTTTTGGCGCCAAGCTCCCCTCCCGCCTGCGGGAGGGGCTGGGGGAGGGCATGTTCGCCAAGCCTCTCAGTCCGCCTACCCCGCGCTCCCCACCACCAGGCACGCCAGCGCCATCAGGAAACCCGCCGTGCGGTTTGAACGGAACCGTGCCAGGGCATTGTCGCCATCGTCCACGTCAAGGCTCAGCGCCTGCCACGCCAGGTGCAGCGCCACCGGCAGCAGCGCGAGCAGCGCGAGGGGATCGGGATGGATCAGCCAGAACGCCAGCGCCCATAGCGCCACGGCAGCGGCGTAGAATGCAGTCACGCCGGGCCGCACCTTGCTGCCCAGCGCGCGGGCGCTGGAACGGATGCCGACCATGGCGTCATCCTCGCGGTCTTGCAGGGCATAGATCGTGTCATAGCCGATGCACCAGCACATCGCCCCGGCATAGAGCGCGGCGAGTGCGCCGAGGTCGCCATCGTGCACCGCCACCCAGCCGGTCGGCGCGCCCCAAGTGAAGACGAGGCCGAGCCAGGCTTGTGGCCACCAGGTGATGCGCTTCATGAACGGGTAGGCGGCGACCAGCGCCAGACTGCCCAGCGCGACGATCTGCGCCTGCCAGCGCAACTGGAGCAGCACGACCAGCCCCACCGCAGCGAGCACCACGAGCCAGGCCCAGGCCGCCTTCTTGCGCACGCGACCACTGGCCACCGGGCGCTGCGCCGTGCGGGCGACCCGCGCATCGAGATCAGCGTCGACGATATCGTTATAGACGCACCCCGCCCCGCGCATGGCGATGGAGCCGAGCAGCATCCACGCCACCAAGTGCCACTGCCGCGCGCCGCCGGCCAGGAACACGCCCCAGGCGCAGGGCCAGAACAGCAGCCACCAGCCGATCGGCCGGTCCAGCCGGGCCAGCAGCGCATAATCGCGCAAGGGCTGCGGCAGGCGGGCCACCAGCCCGCGATGTTCGCTGTCAGGGACGATCTGATCGGTTGCCGTGGTCATGCTGCCATGCTCCTGCGCCGGTTTGGTCGGGCCCGCAAGGGGACAGATCGCCCGCGTGTTGCCGCCGCGCGCGGCGCTGCCTATGAACGCTGCCCATGACCGATCATCTGCCCGCCACCCCCGCCTGGCCGCCCCGCTCTGCCCCGCGCCTGTTCGTGGAACAACGGCTGGAAGAGGGCGCCAGCCTGGCGATCGAGGGCGCGCAAGCACACTATCTGGGCAAGGTGATGCGCGCTGGGCCGGGCGACGCGGTGATCCTGTGCGACAACCAGACCGGCGAATGGCTGGCCCGCGTGGCGCACGCCGGCAAGCGCGACATGATGCTGACGCTCGAGCGGCAGTTGCGGCCACTGGAGGCGGTGCCCGATCTATGGCTGTGCGCGGCCTTGCTCAAGAAGCAGGCGTTCGACTGGGTGCTGGAAAAGGCGACAGAACTGGGCGCCGGCCAGATCCGCCCGGTGATTACGCGGCGCTGCGTGGCCGACAAGCTCAATGCCGAGCGCGCCGCCACGATCGTGACCGAGGCGGCCGAGCAATGCGCACGCACTGCCCTGCCCGCGCTGTTCGATCCGGTGAAGCTCGACGCCATGCTGCGCGACTGGCCAACCGGGCGCGCGCTATTCTTTGCCGATGAACAGGGCGGCGCGCCCGCTGCCGCTGCCTTTGCCGCGCACAAGGGCCCAGCGGCACTGCTGATCGGGCCGGAGGGCGGCTTTGACGAAGCGGAACGCGCCGCGATCCGCGCACATCCTGCCGCCCACGCCATTACCCTGGGTCCGCGCATCCTGCGGGGCGAAACGGCAGCCGTGGCGGGCCTGGGATTGTGGATGGGGGTTGCAGGGGACTGGGCTGCCGCGTGAGGCTTTGCGCTGCGCGCACGCCCCTTGGATTATTGCCGCCCTGCAATCGTTCATCCCACGTTTATCGCTGGCGCAAAGTCCGTTTGGCCACTAACGGATGCGGGCATGAGCACGAGACAGGTTTCAGATAGCAACGATCCTCTCATCGAGAGCCGGGACCAGCTTGTCGCCCCCATGCAGAAGGGCGAAAAGCCGCGCGATGCCTGGCGAATCGGCACCGAGCACGAGAAATTCGTCTATCGCACGGCCGATCATGCCGCCCCGTCCTATGACGAGCCAGGTGGCATCCGCGATCTGCTGATGGCGCTGACCGAATTCGGCTGGGAGCCGGTGATGGAAGGCGGCAAGGTCATTGCCATGTCCGGCCCGGATGGCGCGGTCAGCCTGGAGCCGGCCGGCCAGCTCGAACTGTCGGGCGCGCCGCTGGAAAGCCTGCACGAAACCTGCGCGGAAACCGGGCGCCATCTTGCCCAGGTCAAGACCATCGGCGATCGCTTTGGCCTCGCTTACCTCGGCCTTGGCCTTTGGCCCGACAAGGCGCGCGGCGATCTGCCGATCATGCCCAAGGGCCGCTATGAGATCATGCTGCGCCATATGCCCCGCGTGGGCACGATGGGCCTGGACATGATGCTGCGCACCTGCACCATCCAGACCAACCTGGACTATGCCAGTGAAGCCGACATGGCGCAGAAGTTCCGCGTCAGCCTGGCGTTGCAGCCGCTGGCCACCGCTCTGTTTGCCAATTCGCCGTTCCTGGAAGGCAAACCCAACGGCTTCCTGTCCTATCGCAGCCACATCTGGTCAGACACCGATCCCGCGCGCACGGGCATGCTGCCCTTCGTGTTCGAAGACGGCTTTGGCTATGAACGCTATGTCGACTACATGCTCGACGTGCCGATGTATTTCGTGTTCCGCGATGGCAAATACATCGATGCCGCCGGCCAGTCGTTCCGCGATTTCCTTGATGGCAAGCTGCCCGCCCTGCCCGGCGAAAAGCCGCGCAAGAGCGACTGGATCGACCATCTTTCCACCGCCTTCCCCGAAGTGCGGCTGAAATCGTTCCTGGAAATGCGCGGCGCCGATGGCGGCCCGTGGAACCGGATCTGCGCCCTGCCCGCATTCTGGGTGGGCCTGCTCTATGACCAGGGCGCGCTCGATGCGGCGTGGGATCTGGTCAAGGACTGGGACATGGAAGGGCGCGAGATCCTGCGCGCCAGCGTACCCAAGCTGGGCCTCGATGCGCCGCTGCCCGGTGGCGGCACCCTGCGCGACATAGCCGGCCGCGTGCTCGACATTGCGCGCTCGGGCCTGGCCGCGCGCGGGCGCCTCAACGCAGCCGGAGACAACGAGACCGGCTATCTCCTGCCACTGGACGAGATCGTCGCCTCGGGCAAGACCCCGGCCGAACGCCTGCTCGATCTGTACCACGGCGCGTGGGGTGGTGACCTGTCCAAGGTCTATGCCGCCAAGAGCTTTTGAGAGGATAGTACCCCATGATCCTGGTAATGGGCACGTTTCGCCTGCCGACCGCCGCCTTCGCCACCGCCGTGCCGATGATGCGCGCGGTGATCGAGGCCACCCGCGCCGAAGACGGTTGCCTGGCCTATGCCTATTCGCACGATGCGCTTGATCCCGAAGTGATCCACGTCAGCGAAAAGTGGCGCGACCGCGCCGCGCTGGACGCCCATTTCCAAACCGCGCACATGGCCACCTGGGCACAGCAGCGCGCAGGCTTGGGCCTGACCGAGCGCAACATCCGCGTGTTCGAAAGCGATGAAGGCGTGGCGGTTTGAGCGCTCAGCGCTAGGGTTCACACCAGCCCCAACCCCCTTCTATAAAGAGGAGGGGGCTTTTAAATTAATGCTTTATCCTCCCCATCCTTTTTAGAGGAGGGGGTCGGGGGGCGGTGGATACCCGCGCCCGACCGACCAAAAACCATCCGCAACAACCGCCCCAGACGCCGCGTGATCAGCCCATGCTGGGCCATCCAGGCATGGTATCCGCGATACTTGGCGTCTTCGCCCAACAGATGCTTTTCCTCGGTCTTGGCGCGCCAGAAATAGACCGCGCTGACCAGCGCGAGCGTGACCGTGTTGCGCACGGCATCGACCTTGGAATGCGTGGTGGCCAGGAACGGCATCGTCACCAGCCACCAGAACAGGTTCTTCGACAGATAGGCGGGATGCCTGGTAAAGGCATAGGGGCCGTTGGTCAGCACGCCGCGATACGTAAGGTTGGAAAAGCGCAGGCCAAAGGCGATCGTCGCCCAGGCATAGATTGCTGTCAGCACCACCTGCGCCAGGCCCCAGGCCCACAGCAGCGCCGGATGGCCATCGAACCAATAGGCCCATTCGGCAGTGTTCTGGTGATAGTCCAGCACGCCGCCGCCGCCCATCAGCACAAAGGGCGGATAGCACATCAGCGCTGCCACCCACCCCGCCAGATAGGGATTGGCCGTGCGGATGTGGGCATCGAGCGGCTTCATCGTCAGCAGGTAGCCGACCATGGCGATCTGCACGTCGATCATGAACATCGCCTCGATCGCGGTGTTCGACCAGCGTACCGGATCGGCCCACAGCCCGGTCCAGTCCGCCTCGACCACGGCGGCAAAACCACCGGGCAGGATCGAGATCATGAAGGCGCAGAAAAAGCCTTTCACCGTCCAGGCGCGCAAGTGGTGCCACACCTGGTCCACGTCATAGGCTTCGCGCCCGATCAGCATGGCACCGAAATGCCAGGCCCCGTCGCGCGGGCTGACCAGCACGCGATCGAGCCACAGCACATAGGGAATGGCGCCCAGGAACAGGAACGGCGCGGCCTGTTCCAACAGGTCCATGGCGAACAGATACTGCCCGCGCCAATACCAGCGCCCCAGGCAATAGACGAAGGCGATCAGCGCCCAGGTGGCCCAGAGCCCGGCCAGCTTGGTGATCGAGATATCGAGCACGCTGCGCAACGGGCGCGGCGCCATCCAGTCGATGCCGGTGGAGGGCCGGCGATGAACCTTGTCGACCAGCAGCGACCAGGCCACCATCGGCGTGCCGGAAAACAAGAGGGCAAGCACCGCCGCGCTTGATCCGGCCAGCCGCGCGTGCGGCCCTGGCAAGCCCAGCGCATCGACGATCTGCGGCCAGGCGCGGCACACCGCCACCCATGCCAGCAGGCCAGCGAGGCCCACCAAGCCTACCCAGACGGACACATCGCTGGCAGGGCGGGGCGAAACGGCGTGGGCGGGCGACTTGGTCATACCCGCCCGCTTATACGCGCAGAAGTGGAAATTCGGTGAAGAAGGTTAACGCCAGGCGGTGATTTCGCCGCTGTCATCCAGCACGATCAGGGTCTTGTCAGCCACGATCGGCGGCAGGGTAACGGGCGCAGCCACCTTGGTCACGCGGGCCAGCGTACCATCACCCACGGTAATGGTGGAAATCTCGCCACGCGAATTGGCCACCCACAGCTTGTTGCCCGCCAAGACCGGCCCGGTCCAGAAGATCGGGCTCTCCTTCTTCTTGGGCTTGAGATAGCGGGGCAGCTGGCTCATCCAGCGGACCTTGCCGGTGGACTTGGCGATGCACAGCAGCTTGTCTTCGTCGGTCAGGGTAAAGATCCACTCCCCAGCCACTGCCGGGGTGGAAATGCCCGCGAGGTTGAGTTCCCAGATACGCTGGCCGGTGACCAGTTCATAGGCGGCCATGCGGCCGCCCTGGCCCAGGGCATAGACCCGGCCACGTTCGATGATCGGATCAGCATCGATATCGGTCAGCGTCGAAACGCTCGTGGCGATCGAGGTACGCGCCAGCGCATCGGACCACAGCTGCCGCCCGTTTTCATAGCGATAGGCCACGAGTTCGCCCGAGCTGTAGCCGGCGATCACCGTGCCTTGGCCAGCGGCGGGAGCCGCCACGCCGAACACGCCGCTTTGCGTGACCGAGGCGGACTGATTCCACAGATTGGTGCCATCGGCAGTGTTGAGCGCAAAGATCTGGTTGTCCTGCGTCATCACATAGACCGCGCCGAACGCCACGGTGGGCGCGCCGCGCAGCGGGCCGGCCGGCTTTACGCGCCACTTGATCTTGCCATCGGTCGCATCGAGCGCGGCCACTTCGCCAAGGCCGGTGGTGATGTAGACGTTGCCCGAATCAAAGCTGACGCCGCCGCCAAAGATCGAATCGTTCTTTTCGGGCAGACGGAAGCCCTGCTTCCACTTTTCGTGGCCGTTGTTTTCATCGAGCGCGCGCACCACGCCTTCGGTGTCCATCACGAAGACAGTGCCATTGCCCACCACCGGCGATGCCGCCAGGCGCTGCTTGGGCGAAGACCCGGAAATGCGCGTGGACCACAGCTTTTGCGGGGCATCGGCAAGCGCGAGATGGCCCGAAGACTTGCTGGCGGTGCCGCCACCCTGGGCCCATTCGGTGTTGACCACGGGCGCGGGCACGACCACGTCCATGCTGGCGAGCGTGGGGTCGACCTTGGTGCCGGCCTCGATCCGCGACAGCACGGGAATGCGTTCGCCCACGGTGGGCGTGGCCTTGACCTTGCCCTTGTGCCCGGCGCAACCGCCCAGAACCAGCGCCAGGCCGAGCACCGCCGCGGGGGCCAGCGCCGCAATCCGGCGGCGATCGGTGCCGGCGCCTGGCTGGCGGGCCATGTGGCCCTGGCTGGGAATGCGGATCATGCCTGTCTTCCTTGTCCTGTCATGCCCCGGCGGCCCGATGCGGGGCGGCGGCGCGCAATGCATGCAAACCCGATCGATCGGGAAACCGTGGCAGCCTTACTGGGCCTGCCCGATAACTGCCGAAACATCGTCAACCGCGTCGACACCCAGGCTGCCGGCAACCTGGCGCGCCCGGCGCTTGATCGTGTCGGGCACGTCCTTGTCCTTGGCGATGGCGGCAAACAGCGGCCCGGCCAGATCGTTGTGCCCCTGCTTGAGATAGGCCAGGCCAACGAGTTCGCCGGCGCTGCCAAACCAGGGATTGCCCGGCACGGCCAGTGGCTTGAGGCGGTCGATCACCTGCTGCGGAGGCAGCTTGTCAAACGTGATGGCCACTTCGCGCACCGTGGCGGCATCGCGATAGGCCTGCGGCGCATTGCTGTCGGCGGCAACGGCGGCAAAGCCCTTGGCGGCCTGATCGGCCTTGCCATCATCCTGCGCCTTGCCGGCCAGCAGCAACTGCGCGGCGGCGCGGTTGCCCGGGGTGCCATCCTTGGCCAGCGGATCGAGCAGGGCTTGCGCGGCCTTGTCGTTCTTGGCTTCGAAATTGTCGAGCGCCTGGGTCAGTTGCTCACCCTGCTGGCCGCGCAGCGTATCCTGGTGGTTGCTGTACCACAGCCAGCCGCCCAGCCCGGCCAGGCCCAGCACCACGGCCGCGCCAACCGGCTTGCCCCACTTGCGCAGCGCGTAAAGCGCTTCATCCTGGCGCAGGGCATCGTCCACTTCGCGGGCGAAGACATTGCCTTCGGCGGCGCGCGCAACGGCACGCGGATCGGACGGGTTTTGCGGACGGTTCGGTCTAAGGGCCAAGGCTAAGCTTTCGGCGATTGAGAGCAAGGGATAGGCAAAAATTGCACGGAATGGGCGCGGTGTTTAGCGGATGGAGCCACCTTTTCAACGCCTATGATGCTGGCTGTCCCCCGCTGAACCGATGGTTAAGCGAGCAACCGCCTGCAACATCGCGACAACGAACGATGCTTCACGGGAATTGGGCCAGTCCCAGCGCATCGGCATAGACGCGGGCATAGTGGCCGGCCATCACGCTTTCATCATACTCGCGCGTGGCCAGAACGCGGTTGGCCGCCCCGGCGCGGCGGCGCGCCAGCTCGTCCGTCGCCAGGTCCAGCATCGCCTGGGCCAGCGCGGCTTCATCACCGACCGGCGCGATGAACCGCGCATTGTCAGCGGCAACGATCTCGGCCACGTCGCCCACGGCCGGGCTCGCCACGGCGAGGCCTGCGGCCATCGCCTCCACCACCGACAGCGGGAATTGCTCGCTATCGCTCGACAGCGCAAAGAAATCGAACAGCCCCACCGCCAGCGCCGGATCGGGAACATGGCCGGGCAGATGCACGCGGTGGCCGATGTTGAGATCCATCGCCTGGGTCAGGATCGCCTCGCGCTCTGGCCCTTCACCCAGGATCACCAGGTGCCATTCTTCAGGCAGCGCGCGAAAGGCGCGCACCAGGCGGGGCAGGTTCTTGACCGGGCGCAGGCCGGCGAGCGTGCCCACCCACTTTTCCCCCGGCCGCTTGATCACCCGCGGCAGCGCGTCGGGGCGCGCCTTGCGGGCATAGGCGGCGGTGTCGATGCCATTGGCAATGCGGTGGACCTTGCTGGCCGGCTGGTGCCAGGCATCGCGGGCCACGGCCTCCAACCGGCGGGAGGGCACGACCAGTGCGCTGGCCCGGGCCAGGGCCACGCGCCGGAACCAGTTGCGCCGGGGATTGAGCCGCTCTGCCTCGTCGGCATTGAAGCCGTCTTCATGGTGGACCAGCGGCGCCAGGCCATAGAGCGGGGCGAACAGCGCGTGCGCCATGACCGCATCCATCGCCCCCCAGTTGTAGGTGCAGATCAGGTCAAACCCCTGCATGCCGCGCGCCAGGGTCTGCAGGCGTCGCACGCCAAGCTTGCCCACCAGAGGGGGAAAACCCAGCGGAAAATGCACCGAAAGCCCGCGCGCCAAGAGGCTGCGCGCGCCCAGCGCGCCAGGCTGCGCCGAGACGACCGAATGATCGAGCGCATTGCCGAAGCGGTTCATCAGCGCCACGCTGCGGCGCTCCTTGCCCCCGGCATCGAACGTGGAATGCAGGTGCAGCACATGCAGGCGGCGGGCCGGGCCAGCTTGGCGATCCATGGTCAGGGTTCCTGCGCCAAATGCCGTCAGTCCAGCCGGGCCAGCAGCGCATCGATCGCCGCACGTGCCTCGGGTTCGTCTAGCGTCGGGGCATGGCCCACGCGCGGCAGGGTCACCAGCGTGCAATCGGGATGGCGCTGCGCCATCGCGGCGGCGGTATCGGCCGAGAGAATGTCCGAGGTGGCGCCATGGATCACCACCAGCGGCACTGGCGTCAACGCGGCGAACAGCGGCCACAGATCGGCCTCGGGCGGCGGCGCGGTGCCTTCTGCCTTGGCCTTGGCCGCGGCATCGTCGCGCGCCTGCTCTGCCGCCTCGATCGGGGCGGCGATCTTCATGTCATAGTCAAAGGCGATGCGCCCGCCCGTACCCAGTGCCATTAGCCGCTTGGCCAGGCGCAACCAGTCTTCGATGCTGAAATCGGGATAGATATCGCCCATCGTCTCGCGCAGGCCGCGTGCGGCGTGCATCCAGGTGAGATAGCTGCGCCCCTGGCCGACATAGTCGGTGATCCGCGCCAGGCCGGCCGGATCGATCACCGGGCCGATATCGTTGAGCACCGCGCCCGCCACCAGGCCGGGCTGGCCGGCCGCCAGCGCCATGGTAAGAATGCCGCCGAGCGACGTGCCGATCGCGATGAAGCGGGTGATCTTTTCGGCGGCGAGCAGGCCCGCCAGATCCTGGGCATAGACCGGCGGCTGATAGGTCATCGGATCGCGGGCATAGTCGCTTTCCCCCCGCCCGCGCAGATCGGGGCACAGCACGCAGCGGCCACTGGCGGCGATATGCGGGGCCAAATCCTCGAAATCACGGCCATTGCGCGTCAGGCCGGGCAAGCAGATCACCGGAAGACGCGTCGCATCGCCGGGATAGGCGCGATAGGCCAGGCGCAAACCATCGGTGCTGGCCCAACTGCGAATCTCGAATGTGGCGATGGGCAAACGCGTTTTCCCGTGTCTTGTATCACTGTTAAGCCACAAGGCGCCTTGCCTGTGGCGTGCAAGCACCCCACTAATGGAAGAATGGAGCCTGTCCCGCAAGCCGTGTCGGATCGCCCGCTGCCGGGTCAAGCCATTCCCTATCGCCCCGATCCGCAATTGGCGGCGCTGGCGCCCTGGCTGGGCGATAGCGTGGCGGCGGCCGATTTTCCGCAGACCGTGCTGCGCTGGCGCAATGATCGCGCCGCCGCGCAGGTGGGGCTTGATGGCCTTAGCGATGACGAGTGGCTCGCCCACTTCGGCCGCTTCGTGCCTCTACCCGGCAATCTGCCCGGGCCACTCGCGCTGCGCTATCACGGGCACCAGTTCGGGGTGTACAATCCCGACCTGGGCGATGGGCGCGGCTTTACCTTTGCCCAGTTGCGCGATGGCGCGGGCCGCCTGCTCGACCTGGGCACCAAGGGTTCGGGGCAGACGCCGTGGAGCCGGCGGGGCGACGGGCGCCTGACACTCAAAGGCGCGGTGCGCGAAATCCTCGCGACCGAGCTGCTCGAAGCGCTGGGCGTCAACACCAGCCGCACCTTTTCGGTGATCGAAACCGGCGAAAATCTGTGGCGCGGCGATGAGCCCTCGCCCACCCGCTCGGCGGTGCTGGTGCGGCTCAGCCATGGACACATCCGCATCGGCACGTTCCAGCGCCTGCTCGCGCTCGACAAGCCGGCCGAGATGCACGAATTGATCGCCTATTGCCTGGCGCAGTTTCCCGGTGCGCCCGATGCGGCGCCGGCCGGGTCCAGCCCGGCGGCGACGCTGCTGCACCAGGTGGTGGCGCGCATGGCCGATATGGCCGCCAGCTATATGGTCGCGGGCTTTGTCCACGGCGTGCTCAACACCGACAACATGAACGTGACGGGTGAAAGCTTTGACTATGGCCCATGGCGCTGGTTACCGCGCTGGGACGCAGGGTTTGTCGCGGCCTATTTCGACGAGGCCGGCCGCTATGCCTTTGGCCGCCAGCCCGAGGTGATCGGCTGGAACTGCGGCCAGTTGGCCGTGGCGCTGCGCCTGGTGGAAGAAGCGCCGCCGCTGATCGCCGCGCTCGAACGCTTTGGCCCGCTCTACCAGGCCGCCATGGCGCGCCGCTGGTGCTGGCGCCTGGGCGTGGTATCGCAAGGGCTGGAACGCGATAGCGCCCTGATCGCGGCCTGCGAGGCGGCGATGCGCGCCAGCGGGACCGGACCGGACGCATTTTTCCACACCCATCGCGGCGGGCGCGGCGCCGATGCTTTGCCCGAACTGGCGGGCTATGCCCCGATCGGCAGCGACCATCCGCTGTGGCAGGAAGAGGCCCCGCCCAGCCTGCTGATCGACGAAGTGGAAAGCATCTGGGCGCCGATCGCCGAACACGATGACTGGAGCGCGCTCGATGCCAAGATCGCGGCCATCCGTCGCCTGGGCGAGGCACTCGGCCAGCCGCCGGTCCCGGCCGGCCACGGTCATTAAGCAATGCGACAGGCTGCTGGGCCGATCGCTGACCCATTCGTAACGCTTTTGGTTTATCCCGCCCTGTGACAGCAAGCCTCACCCAAAGGATCGACGCCCACCCCGTGGCAGCCGGAGAGATCATTTCCACAGAGCCGGCCACCGGCGCTGAACTCTGGCGCGGCGCCGTGGGCGATGTCGATGCGGCGGTGGCGCGTGCGCGGCGCGCGTGGCCGGCCTGGGCAGCGCAGCCGCTGTCCACCCGCATCGAACTGATGCGCCGCTTTGCCAACGAAGTGCGCAAGGATGCCGAAAGCCTTGCCACGCTGATCGCCCGCGAAACCGGCAAGCCCCTGTGGGAAGCCAAGGGCGAGGTCGATACCGTGCTGACCAAGGTGGAAATCGCGGTGCGCAGCTATGCCGAACGCACAGCGCAACGCCGGCTCGACAGCGCGCTGCAGGGCACGGCGGCGCTGCGCCACAAGCCACACGGCGTGATGGCCGTGATCGGCCCGTTCAACCTGCCGGCCCAGGCACCGGTGGGGCATATCATTCCCGCGCTGATCGCCGGCAATGCCGTGGTGTTCAAGCCATCGGAAAAGGCACCGGCCACGGGCCAGGCCCTGATCCAGTGCCTGCACCGCGCCGGGGTGCCGGCCGCCCTCGCGCAGATGCTGGTGGGCGCGGCCGAGGAAGGCAAGGCGCTGGCCACCCACGAAGGCGTCGATGGCGTGCTGTTCACCGGATCGAGCCACACTGGCCTTACGCTCAACCGCCGCCTGGCGGCGCAGCCGGGCAAGATCGTGGCGCTGGACCTGGGCGGCAATAACCCGATCGTGGTGTGGGACACACCCAAGATCGCCGATGCGGCAGCGCTGGTGGTGCAATCGGCGTTTACCACCGCCGGGCAGCGTGCCACCGCCGCGCGCCGGCTGATCGTCAAGGCCGATCTCTATGATGCCGTGGTTGGCGAGGTAAAGGCCCTGGCCGATCGCCTGATCGTGGGCGCGCCGCTGGACGATCCCGCGCCTTTCATGGGCCCGGTGATCGACAATGCCGCCGCCGATGGCCTGACCGAAAGCTTTGTCTATCTGCTGTCGCACGGCGGGCGCCCGATCCGCCATCTCACCCGGCCGCGCGGCGACCTGCCGTTCCTGGCCCCGGCGATGATCGATGTGACTGCCATGGCCCAGCGCCCCGATGTGGAGCTGTTCGGCCCGATCCTGCAGGTGATCAAGGTGGATGATTTCGACCAGGCCCTGGCCGAGGCGAACGCCACGCGCTTTGGTCTGTGCGCCGCACTGATCGGCGGCACCCCGCAGGATTACAACCGGTTCTGGGCCAATGTGCGGGCCGGCGCGGTCAACTGGAACCGGCCGACCAACGGCGTCTCACCCGCAGCGCCCCTGGGCGGAGTGGGCCTTTCCGGCAACCAGCGGCCCGGCGCGTTCTATGCGGCGGATTTTTGCGCCTATCCCGTCGCCTCGGCCGAAATGGAACAGCCGCGCGCCTCGATCGGTATCGGGCTGTCTGGCTAGGGCGAATCGGGTGGCGGCGTGGCGGGATCGACCGGGCCACCCGGCACCACGGCCGCATTGCGCATATTCTGCTGCGACAGATCGGGATCAACCAGCAATTGCCCCTCAAGCGCGGCGCTCATTGCGGGATCGTGATCAGCCTTGCGCTTGGGCGCATCATCCTGCGCGCAGGCCGTCACGGCCAGACTGGCAAGCAGCGCAAAAAGGCATGAGGCAAAAGGCTTGGCCATGGCCATTCCTGAACCGGCCGTGGTTAGCGGTGCGTTAACGGCCCGGCAAAACCAGACGCAAAAGGGGGCCTGCACGCCACCACGCATGCAGGCCCCGGTCCCGCCCGATCCCCGACTGGTCCCTCCGGTCGGGCAGGATCTAGGCTGTTCGCTTTAGCGGCAGCGGGCGTTGCTCTGGTCGATCGACTTGCCCAGCAGCGCGCCACCGGCTGCACCCAGCAGGGCGCCAAGCGTGCGATCACCGTTGCCGGCAATGCCCCGGCCGATCAGCGCGCCGGCCACGCCACCCACCAGCAGGCCGGTGGTGCCGTCGTTGCGGCGGCAGTAATAGCGGCCGTCGTTGCCGCGCCAGCTCTGGCCGCGATAGGCAGCGTCGCCATAATAGCCACGATCGTTGCCGCGATAATCCTGGCGGTCATAGCCGCGATAGTCGTTGCCGCCACGGCCATAGCCACCGCGCCAATCGTCACGATCACGCCAGCCGCCACGGTTGTGGTTCCAACCCTGGTCCCAGCCATCGTGGGCCACCGGGGCAACCAGCGTGGGCTGGGGGGCAACTTCAATCGTCGCCGAAGCCGGGGCGATGCCGGAAGCCAGAGCGGCCGTTGCGGCCAGGCCCAGCATAGTCTTGCGAAGTGCGATCATGTTCGGTCTCCTGATCCGTCGTGTTGGTTCATGTTTACAGCCTTCAAGCTGAACGACATGCAACGCGACTGTCAGAATTGGTCAGAAACGAAAAAAGTTCGGACCGGCCCGCACGCCGCGCGGGAAAGGGCCTTGGCGCAAGGCGATGTGCCTGCCACAGGCCCGGCCATGAGCGAGAGGATAGACAGCGCAACAGCGAGCAACCTGAACAACCCCGGCACGTCCAAGGCCGCGGGCGGCCTGGGCGCGGCCGTGCTGGCCTATGTGATCTGGGGATTCTTCCCGATCTATTTCCATCCGCTGCTCGGCGTTCCGGCGATCGAGCTGGTGAGTTGGCGCGTGGTGTTCACCTTGCCGGTATGCCTTGCCGTGGTCTGGTTCAGCGGCCAAGGCCCCGCCCTGCGCGCTGCACTCACCACCCCCGCGGTGCTTGGCCGGCTGGTGCTGAGCGCGGCGGCGATCGGCTGCAACTGGCTGATGTATCTGGTGGCGATCGAAACGCACCAGGTGCTGGCGGCAAGCCTGGGCTATTACATCAACCCGCTGCTCAATGTGCTGATTGGGGTGCTTTTCCTGCACGAGCGCTTGAACCGCCTGCAATGGGCGGCCGTGGCGCTGGCTGCCGGTGGCATTGCCGTGCTGATGGCCGGCGCACTGTCGATGCTGGGCGTGGCCATGGCGATGGCCGGCAGCTTTGCCCTCTATGGCCTGGTGCGCAAGTTCGTGGTCGTGCCTTCGGTCATCGGCCTGACGGTGGAAACCGCGGTGCTGTTCGTGCCGGCGCTGCTCGCCGTGCTCCATGCTGCGTCTGGCCCGGCTGGCTCGGGCCTGTCGCAGGGGGGTGTGGTGCCTTGGCTGCTGGCCGGATCGGGCGTGGTCACGGCCGTGCCGCTGCTGCTGTTTGCCGTCGCCGCGCGCAAGCTCGATCTTTCGACGCTGGGCTTCGCCCAGTTCATCGCGCCGACCATCCTCTTCGTGCTCGGCGCATTGCTTTATGGCGAGCCGCTCGATCCGGCGCGGGTGACGTGTTTCATGCTGATCTGGGCGGCGATTGCCTTGTTCAGCTATGACCTGCTGCGCCGGCGGCAAGGCGCCAAATGATCAGCGGGAATTGCAACAGTAAGCGGGACCCCGGATCAAGTCCGGGGTGACGAAATCATAAATAATTTAACTATCTGACGTCACGCCGGGCTTGATCCGGGGTCTCGCTATTGTGCGAACAAATCGCGCGTCTGGAAGCGATCTCTCGCCAAAAACCTCAGACCAGGCGCCAGGCCAGGGTTTCATCGGCGTGGAACGGCACCAGCACCGTGCCACCCGCCGCGATTTCGGCCGGCACGGTAACGCCGGTCTTTTCCAGGGTCACCGTGCCCTCGTTGAGCGGCAGGCCATAGAAGCGCGGGCCGTTTTCGCTGGCAAAGGCCTCGAACTTGTCGAGCGCGCCCTCTTCATCGAACACGGCGATGTAGCTTTCCAGCGCATAGGGCGCGTTGAACAGCCCGGCGCAGCCGCAGGCGCTTTCCTTGAGATGCCGGGCATGGGGCGCGGTATCGGTGCCCAGGAACACGCGATCATGGCCCGAGGTGGCGAGCTTGCGCAGCGCCAGGCGGTGCTTTTCGCGCTTGGCCACCGGCAGGCAATAGGCATGCGGGCGCATCCCGCCCACCAGCATGGCGTTGCGGTTGATGTGAAGGTGCTGCGGCGTGATCGTTGCGCCCACGTTCGGCCCGGCGCTTTCCACGAACTGCGCGGCTTCTTGCGTGGTGATGTGTTCGAACACGATTTTCAGCGCCGGGAAATCGGCCACCAGGCGGCCCAGCGTGCGCTCGATGAACACCGCCTCGCGATCGAAGATGTCGACGTGGGAATCAGTCACCTCGCCATGGATCAACAGCGGCATGCCAATCTTCTGCATGCGTTCGAGCACGGGATAGATTGTCGCCACGCTGGTCACGCCATGGGCCGAACCCGTGGTGGCATGGGCAGGATAGAGCTTGGCCGCAGTGAACACGCCGGCGCTGTGGCCACGCTCGACCTCGTCAGGATCGGTGTGGTCGGTCAGGTAAAGCGTCATCAGCGGGGTGAAATCGCTGCCCGCCGGCAAGGCCGCCAGGATACGGTCGCGATAGGCGGCAACGCCGGCCACGTCGGTCATCGGCGGAGACAGGTTGGGCATCACGATGGCGCGGGCAAACTGGCGCGCGGTATAGGGCGCCACGCCTTCCAGCATGGCGCCGTCGCGCAGGTGAACGTGCCAGTCATCCGGGCGGCGGATCGTGAGAGTCGTTTGCGTGCTCATGGCTTCCCCTTAAGCCCAAGCGCTCCTATCTGTCACCCATGAGCAATCCCCGCCTGTTCGATCGCGCCCTGATCCGGCTATCCCCCACTGCACCGGGAGAGGATGTCGCCGCGTTCCTCCAGGGCCTTGTCACCAACGACGTGCAAGGGCCGCTGCCGGTCTGGGCCGGGCTGCTGACCCCGCAAGGCAAGGCGCTGTTCGATTTCCTGGTCTGGCCCGATGGCAAGGACGCGCTGCTGATCGATTGCGAGGCTGCCGTGGCCGAGGCCTTGGTCAAGCGCCTCTCGCTCTATCGCCTGCGCCGCAAGATCGCGATCGCCATTGCGCCCGAACTTGGCGTTTATTGGGAAGGCCACATGGGCGATGGCGGCGCCGCCGATCCGCGCCTTGCCGCGCTGGGCCAGCGCTGGATCGCCGCTGTGTCCGACGATGACGTGGCGGTCGATGCGCAATGGCGCGAACACCGCCTCAAGCTGGGCGTGCCCGAAGGACAGGCCGAACTGGGCAGCGACCAGACGCTGTGGCTGGAAACCAATGCGGCCGAACTCAAGGGCGTGAGCTTTACCAAGGGCTGTTATGTTGGCCAGGAAAACACCGCGCGGATGAACTGGCGGCAAAAGGTCAACCGCCGCCTCGCGGTCGTTCCCCTCGCCCAGTCAGACCCGGCCCGCCAACGCGTGGCCTATCCCGACCTTGGCCTGGCGGTGGATCATCTGCGGGTGGAGGCCATCGCCCATCCTCCGCACTGGCTTGAGGACGCGCTGAAGGCGGATTGAGCGGTTGCGCCAGCGCCCTTCGACAAGCTCAGGGCGAACGGGGTACGGTAACAATTCCTCGGAATTCCGTTCGGGCTGAGCCTGTCGAAGCCCCCCCGCAGGCAAGCGCTGCCCCTCAAAACCGGCTTTGCGCGCGCCAGCGGTGGACGGTGCGCGCGACGCTTTCCGTTTCACCGCCGCTCTTGCCCCATAGCTGGCTGAACGAGGGATCGGCCGATGCCGGGCGCCGCGCTTCGTCCAGGTCGTCAAACGCCACGCGGATGGGAATCGCCACGCCTTCGCCGCAGATGATGCATTCGCGGTTGCGCAGCGCAGGGATCGAATCGAGGAAGCCGCGCGCGCCTTCGGGCATGGCCGCGCGAACGAACTGCTGGTCGCGATCGTTGTTGAGGCGCATCGAAATGATCGTGCCGCATTGCGACAGCACGCCTTCGGCAAGGTCAGACGGGCGCTGGGTGATCAGGCCGAGCGACACACCATACTTGCGACCTTCCTTGGCGATGCGCGACAGGATGCGCCCGACCGACGATCCGTTGGAATTGCGCTCGTTGGGCACATACCGGTGCGCTTCTTCGCACACTAGCAGGATCGGCCGCGTGGTTTCCTGGCGCGACCAGATGGCATAGTCGAACACCAGGCGGCTGAGCACGGCGACCACGGTGGACGTGATTTCGGACGGCACGCCCGACACGTCGATGATCGAGATCGGCTTGCCATGGGCTGGAAGGCGGAACAGCCGCCCGACGAATTCGGCCATCGTATCGCTGACTAGCATGCCCGAGAACATGAACTGATAGCGCGGATCGTTGCGGATTTCCTCGATCTTGCTCTTCACCCGCATGTAGGGGATCGAGCTGTGCCCCTTGTCGAGCTTGCCCATCTCGTTCTGCAAGATGTTGCACAGGTCAGACAGCAGGTAGGGGATCGGCGAATCCTGGGTGATGCGGCCCACCTGTTCGGCCAGGCGGTTCTTCTGCCGCGCCATCAGCAGGCACTTGGCCAGGATATCGGCGTCGATCTGGCGTTCTGCCCCGGTAGCGGTGAGGAACACCTCGCAGTGTTCTTCAAAGTTCATCAGCCAATAGGGCATCTGCAGGTTCGACACGTCGAACAGTTGCCCGGTGTTGCGAAACGCCGAAAGATATTCGCCATGCGGGTCGATCATCACGATATGGCCTTCGGGCGCCATGTCGCAGATGCGGTGCAGGATCAGCGCAGCGGCGGTCGATTTGCCGGTGCCGGTCGATCCCAGCAGCGCGAAATGCTTGCCCAGCAGCGGATCGATATAGAGGCCGGCGCGGATATCCTGGGTGGGAAACACCGTGCCCACGGTCACATGCGCGCGGCCGTCGCTTGCATAGATCTGGCGCAGATCGGCGCTGGTCGCCGGATAGACCAGCGCGCCGGGCACGGGAAACCGGGTAACGCCGCGGCGAAAGCCGAAGATGCGGCCGGTGGCGGGGTCTTCCTCGCCCTCCCCCAGGAAATCGAGCTGGGCCAGCGCGCCACCATCCACCTTGCCATCGCGGCGCTGGTTGCGCACCGAGCCGAGCAGCCAGCCGCGCCCCACGCGCACCTTGATCTGGCTGCCCACCTGGCCCGATAGCGCCACGGTAGGGTCGGCATCGTCCATGCAGTCTTCCAGGCGATGCAGATCGAGCGCGATGCCGCTGCCCGATCCTGCCACATCCACCACCACTCCGATTGGGCTGAGCGCGCAATCGGACGGCGGCAGATCGCGCGGTTCAAGGACAATATCGGGCAAAGCGGCAGCAGCCGGCATCGGCCCGTGCGGGGCAAGGTCTCCAGGCCGGGCAGGGTCTGCCGAAATGAATACCTGCCTGCTCATGTCCGTCATGCCTGTTCTTGCCCCAGCCCGTTGTCGCGCCAAACGCTAGAACTGGCAGGGTTAATTTTGGGCTAAGCAGTGCCCCACATCACACCAGCGCAAACAGGCGCCCGGCGATCCAGCCCATGCCCACCGATACCAGCACGGCAAACAGGCCATAGAGCAGGCCGTTGCCATCGGCCTGGTCGGCCACGAAGCGTTCGAAACCCTGCTTCGACACGTCAACCCGCGTGACCGCCGAGGTGATCACGCGGCCCTGGCGGATGGCAAAGGTTTCGGCGGTATAGGTGCCGGTGCGCACTTGCGAAGGCAGCGTGATGCGCGCCTGATACAGCACCTGCCCACTGATCGTCACGCCGTGGCCGTCTTCGCGATAAAGACCCTGCCGCTGCATCAGATCCACCAGGCCATCGGCAAAGTGCCGTTGCCGCGCCGGGTCGATCGCCCCGATCGGGGAAAGCTGCAGGCGATCGAGACCGAGTTCATAGATCGCTGCGGTCTTTTCATCCACGATCTCGCGCACCGGGCGGGACGAGGCGATGGCAAAGAAACTGGGCGCAGAGCGCAACTCGCTGCTGGCGGCATTCACCCAGATGCCCGCCACCTTGCGCTTTTCCCGCAGCACGATGGATTGCACCGGGCCTTTGAGCACGACGACGATATCGTAATCCTGCGCGGCGCGGGTGCCACCCGGATCGAGGATTGCGCCAAACAGCAAGAGGTCCGCCCCGGTAAAGCCCTGGCGCACTTCCACCCGATGCTGCGATATTTCGGGCACCAGGATCGGCGCGCGCGCCCCGCCGAGCAGAATGGCCACCGGCGCCAGCAGCGCCAGCACCCAGCGCGGCGTCATAGCGGCACCACGGTGAAAATCTCGTCGGGTCGATAGCCCAGGCCAAGCGCCATGCGCAGTGCCACGCCCAGCACGATCACCGCCAGGATCAGGCGCAACTGCTCAGGCTTGGCCTTTTGTGCAAACTGCGCGCCGATCTGTGCGCCCGAGACCGATCCCACCAGCAACAGCCCGGCCAGCACGATATCCACCGCATGCGTGGTCAGCGCGTGCATCATGGTTGTCGCCATCGTCACGAACAGGATCTGGAACAGCGAGGTGCCCACCACGACGTTGGTGCTCATGCCCAGGATATAGAGCATTGCCGGCACCAGGATGAACCCGCCGCCGATGCCCATCAGCATGGTCAGGATGCCGGTGGCCATGCCCAGCAAGAGCGGCGCCAGTGGCGAGATATAAAGGCCCGAGCGATAGAACCGCCAGCGCAGTGGCAGGCTGGCCACCAAGGGATGGTGGCGGCGGCGCCGCGCCGGCTGGGCGAGGCCAAGCCGCTGTGCGCGCAGGGCCGTGATACTTTCATGCGCCATCAGCCCGCCGATGCCGCCCAGCAGCACGACATAGAGGATGTTGATCACCGTATCGATCTGGCCCAGCGCCTGGAGCAGGCGGAACAGCAGTGCCCCCACCCCGGTGCCCAGCACGCCGCCGGCGACCAGCACCGCGCCCATGTGATAATCGATGCCGCCGCGCCGAGCGTGGGCAAATGCGCCCGAAACGCTGGCCCCGGTCACCTGGCTCGCGGCCGATGCGGCGGCCACCGTCGGCGGCACGCCATAGAAGATCAGCAACGGAGTAGTGAGAAAACCACCACCCACGCCGAACATACCAGACAAGAGCCCGGTCAAGGCGCCAAGCCCCACGATCACCAAGCCGTTGACCGCCAGATTGGCGATGGGAAGGTACACATCCATCGCCACTTGTCCTAGGCGGCGCAGGCCAATTCCGCAATGCCACGGTTGCCCCGCACGGCTGCGCCGCGGCAGCAAAAGGGCGATCGGCACTACATGCGAAAGCTATGCCCACAACGCCGGAAGCGGCGGTTGACCATATTCGTCGTCGCGCGGTTTCGAGGCATCGTGCACGATTACGCTTCGCACGATCCTGCCGCTGCGCGCCTCATCGGCCTGCAACGCAAGATAAAGCCGATTGAGGCAATCGGCCTTGGTCGTCGGACCGTCGCGATCATGCACCACGATGCGCAGGCGCGGATCGGTGGCGCAGCGCATGACCGCCGCCAGCGTGGCGGGATCGTTGCGATGGCAGCCGACATAGAGCCGCAGGTCCGCATTTGGCCAAGCCGCCAGGCAATGCTCGATCACGGCGGCCACAACCGGCGCTTCCGACCAGACCGGCACCAGCACCGCTGCCGCACCCGGCTGACCACCCGCACCACGGTCGACGCGCGCGGGCCAATCGGCAGTCGCGGCAAAGCCCGAAGCCAGATGCAGTGTGCAAGCCCGGCCCGTGATCCGGAGCCAGGCCCACAGTCCGTCCAGCCGCCGTTCTTGGCAGGCACCCACGGCCAGGCATGTTGCAGCGAAAAGCAGAAGTTCGCGCTGCAACATGGCCAGCCACAGCCAGACTGTGGACAGCGACATCATTCCCAATTTGCCCTCACCCCCGTTTGACGGCAAACACCCCCACAGGCAAATTACGGCTGGCCGTGGCGCGTGGCAACGCTTGCAACCTTCAGGAATGAATCGAATATGGCGGAAATGCGCGTGTCCCCTCATCAGCCGCAATCGACATTGCGCCGATTGATGCGCCACGAAGCAGCGCCGGGCGTGCTGCTGCTGGTCTGCGCGGCGCTGGCCATCGCACTGGCCAATTCGCCCTTGCACCATGCCTATCATGCCGCACTGCATCATGTCCTTCCGGTGATCGTGGCGCCCCAACTCGACAGCCTGCATGCCTGGATCAACGACGGCCTGATGGCCGTGTTCTTCTTTGTCGTGGGGCTTGAGATCAAACGCGAAATCATCAGCGGCTCACTGGCCGATGCACGGCGGCGGCGGCTGCCGGTGCTGGCAGCGCTGGCAGGCATGGCGCTGCCCGCGCTGGTGTTCCTGGCCGTCAGCCGTGATTTTCCCATGCTGCATCGCGGGTGGGCCATTCCCGCCGCCACCGACATCGCCTTTGCCATGGGTGTGCTGGCCCTGATCGGGCGCCGTGCCCCCCGGTCGATCAGGTTGTTCCTGTTGACCGTGGCCGTGGTCGATGACCTTGGCGCGGTGGTGGTGATCGCCATTTTTTACACCAGCGGGGTGGCCTGGGCCTGGCTGGCGGCGGCGGCCGCCGTGTTTGGCGCGATGATTCTCATCAACCGCGCCGGTGCGACTCGGGCGTCGACCTATGCGGTCTTTGCCGTGGCCCTCTGGGCATGCGTGCTGCAATCGGGCGTCCACGCCACCGTGGCAGGGGTGCTGGCGGCGCTGACCGTGCCGATGAAGCTCGATGCCCGGGGTAACAGCCCGCTGCTGCGCCTGGAACATCTGCTTGTGCCGATCAATGGCTTCGTGATCGTCCCGCTGTTCGGCCTGGCCAATGCCGGGGTCGATCTGCGCGCCACGGGCCTGGCCGGCATCCTGGCGCCGCTGCCCCTGGCAATCGCGGCCGGGCTCGTCGTAGGCAAGCAGGCCGGCGTGCTGGGCGCGGTTCTGGGTGCCGAACGGCTGGGCCTGGCGCCACGGCCGGCCGGCGCGCGGCTGATGCATCTGTGGGGCATGGCGCTGCTGTGCGGTATCGGCTTTACCATGAGCCTGTTCATTGCCGCGCTGGCGTTTCCAGCGCAGCCCGATCTGGTCGAGCAGGCCAAGATCGGCATCCTGGGCGGATCGCTGCTGTCCGCCCTCGGCGGCGCGCTTGTCTTGCGGCTGGCGCCAAAGCCTGCCGATTGATCGACAAAACCGATTTATTCAAACCACCATTTGCGTGAAACTTTGGCGCCGTTGTGGCGTATGAAAGCGCAAAGCCAAGCAAAGGAAAGGGGTTTACCATGCCGGGCGACAACGCAAACAAGGCGCTGATCGATAGCCTGAACGGGCTGCTCGCGGATTATTTCGCGCTCTATATCAAGACCAAGAACTATCACTGGCACGTGGCCGGCCCGCAGTTCCGCGATCTGCACCTGCTGTTTGACGAGCAGGCCACCGAGCTTTTCGCACTGACCGACATCGTGGCCGAGCGCGTGCGCAAGAACGGCGGCGCCACGCTCACCTCGATCGGCGCGATCGGCGCCAAGGCCAGCGTAAAGGATGATGACCGCGCCAAGGTTGATGCGATGGACATGGTCAAGGCCCTGCGCGACGACAATGCCGCGCTGGTCGAAACCATCCGCAAGGTGAAGGCCGCGGCAACCGAAGCCGGCGACAACGCCACCGAAGGCGCGGCCGATGACTGGACCGACCAGGCCCAGCAGCGCGTGTGGTTCCTGAGCCAGATCCTGGCCTGAACCAACGCTGCCTGCCATGCCAAGGCCCGCCGCGCATGCCTTGCGCGGCGGGCCTTTTCCTGGGCGGTGGCGCTGCGCAAGGCGGTTTCCATCCGCGCCCGATTGCCTTATGGGGCGCGGCTTATGCCCGCAGAGAATCCCCCCCGGACGTTTCACGTCAAGAGCTTCGGCTGCCAGATGAACGTCTATGACGGCGAGCGCATGGCCGAGCTGCTTGCCGCCCAAGGCATGACCGCCACCGACGAGCGCGATGGCGCCGATCTGGTCGTGCTCAACACCTGCCATATCCGCGAAAAGGCCACGGAAAAGGTCTATTCCGATATTGGCCGCCTGCGCCGTGCCGATGGCACCACGCCGCTGATCGCGGTGGCCGGTTGCGTGGCCCAGGCCGAGGGCGAGGAAATCATGGCGCGCGCGCCGTCGGTCAAGGTCGTGGTCGGGCCGCAAGCCTATCACCGCCTGCCCGAAATGGTGGCCGACGCCGCCGCCGGAAAGCGCGGCACCGAGACTGACATGCCGGCCGAAGCCAAGTTTGCCGCGCTGCCCAAGCGCCGCCGGTCGGGCCCCAGCGCGTTCCTGACGGTGCAGGAAGGGTGCGACAAGTTCTGCACCTATTGCGTGGTGCCCTATACGCGTGGCGCGGAAATCTCTCGCCCGTTTGCCGATCTGGTGGAAGAGGCCAAGCTGCTGGTTGCCGGCGGCGCGCGCGAAATCACCCTGCTGGGGCAGAACGTGAATGCCTGGACCGGCCAGGACGCCAAGGGCCGCGCCATCGGCCTCGATGGCCTGATCCGCGTGCTGGCGGCAGAGCCAGATCTGGCGCGCATCCGTTATACCACCAGCCATCCCAACGACATGAGCGATGGGCTTATCGCCGCCCATGGCGAGATCGACAAGCTGATGCCGTTCCTGCACCTGCCCGTGCAGGCCGGCAACGACCGCGTGCTCAAGGCGATGAACCGCAGCCACACGGTGGAAAGCTATCTCAAGATTCTCGATCGCGTGCGTGCCGCCCGGCCCGATATCGCGCTGTCGGGCGATTTCATCGTCGGTTTTCCCGGAGAGACCGAGGCCGAATTCCAGGACACGCTCGATCTGGTGGGCGCGGTGCGCCATGCCCAGGCGTTCAGCTTCAAGTATTCGCCCCGCCCCGGTACGCCAGCGGCCACGATGGACGATCAGATCGCGCCGGCGGTGATGGACGAGCGGCTCAAGCGGCTGCAGGCTGCGCTGGCGCGCGATGCCACGGCGTTCAACCAGGCCAGCGTGGGCCGGCGTTGCGAGGTGCTGGTCGAACGGCGCGGGCGCCTTGCCGGCCAATGGCTGGGCAAATCGCCCTGGCTGCAATCGGTGCACTTCACCGGCGATGTGGCGATCGGCGATCTGGTGACGGTAGACCTGGTGCAGGCCGGGCCCAATTCGCTCGCTGGCCAGTTGGTCGCCTGATCCGGCCGCCTAAATCACGCAATCACAAAAAGAGCCCCCGCCGCGATCCACGCGACGGGGGCCTTTTCGTTTGGGCGCCTGACCTTAGCCGTGGTGATGGCGATAGGCGTGGCGGATCTTGTGATGCATCACCTTGCGATCGTGGCGCATGTCACGGCGGTCGTGGCGCAGTTCGTGCTTGGCGATGCGCACCGCGCGTTCGTTGCCATGGGCGCGGGCCACGGCCACTTCGCGGCGATCATGGCGCACTTCGGCACGGTCGCGGCGCACTTCGTGGCGGGCGGCGGCCACGGCCGGGGTGTTGACCGGCTGGGCATTGGCAATGGCCGGCGCCATGACGGGGGCAACCAGGGCGGCAGCAACGAGGGCGAGGACGAACTTGCGCATGGGGGTAACTCCTTGTTCCGGCCGGACCTGAGCGTTTTGCCCGGGGGTCTCGTTCGGCCATGAAACGGTTATGGCCCTGCCCGGCTGAATGCCTGCCGAAGCACGTTGCAAGAAACCGCTCAGGTTTGTCGTGCCCCGGCAGCAAAGTGTCGCGCAATTGTTACCTGCGTTGTGCATTTTGCCGCCAGTCTCCCTTGCACAAGGGCAATCACGCCTTACACTTGGATAAAGTGGTTCGATGAAAGGAGCGCGAAAACCCCATCCCATGGCTCGCAAATTCCCCCGTGCCCACGACGAGGCACATCGCGACATGACCTTCGACCGCCCCGGACACCGTGCCGGAATACAGGGCGATGGCGGGGTCAGGACCGGGCCGCGGCCCGACCAACCCCGTCGCGCCCGCGTGGAAGTGGAATTTGAAGAGCAGACGATGCTGGGCGCGCTGTTCGGACAGTTCGACACCAACCTGGTGCAGATCGAAAACCGCCTCGGCGTGTTCATTTCCGCACGCGGCAACAAGGTCTTGATCGAAGGACCCGAAGACGCCGTGGCCCGCGCCCGTGACGTGCTCAAGGGCCTGTACCAGCGCCTCAATACCGGGCACGAGATCGACAGCGGCGCCCTGGAATCGCTTATCGCGATGAGCGCGGAACCCACGCTCGAAGGGATCATCACCGGAACGCCGGGCAATGCTCCGCCGATCATGATCCGCACCCGCCGCAAGACCATCGTGCCGCGTTCGGCCACGCAGATCGCCTATATGCAGGCGCTGGTGCAGAACGACGTGATCTTTGCCCTGGGGCCGGCGGGTACCGGCAAGACCTATCTTGCCGTGGCCCAAGCCGTGGCCCAGCTGATGACCGGTTCGGTTCAGCGGCTGATCCTGTCGCGCCCGGCGGTGGAAGCTGGCGAGCGCCTGGGCTTCCTGCCTGGCGACATGAAGGAAAAGGTCGATCCCTATCTGCGCCCGCTTTACGATGCGCTCTATGACTGCATGCCGCCCGAACAGGTGGAGCGGCGCATCGCCAGTGGCGAAATCGAGATCGCCCCGATCGCTTTCATGCGCGGGCGCACCCTGGCCGATGCCTTTGTCATCCTCGACGAAGCGCAGAACACCACGCCGGCGCAGATGAAGATGTTCCTCACCCGCTTTGGCCAGAACAGCCGCATGGTGGTGTGCGGCGATCCCAAGCAGGTTGACCTTCCCGGCGGCGTGGCTGCCAGTGGCCTGGCAGACGCAGTCGGCCGGCTGGAAGGCGTGGACGGCATCGGCGTGGTGCATTTCAGCCGCGCCGACGTGGTGCGCCATCCCATCGTGGGCCGTATCGTTGAAGCCTATGAAGGGAACGAGGCCTGACCTTGCACGGTGCCTCCACCACCCCCGACCCCCTCCTCTGAAAAGGAGGGGGTTTTGTTTCATCCTCCCCATCCTCTTTAGAGGAGGGAGTCGGGGGGTAGTGGAAACCTTGCACTGACCCTGACCTTGCATTTTTTGCACATGGCGGGTGGCGCGGCCCGCGTCGCCATGCCAAAGCGATTCGTCCCCCAATTGCACAGGCCCCCGCATGACCGCGCCGATTCTGGAAATCGACATCGATCCCATCTGGGGAGATACCACCGATTGGGAGGCACTGGCCAACCGCGCCGCCGAGGCAGCCGCGCAGGTTGCCACTGAACTTGCGCATCCCAATCTGCTGGTCAGCCTGGTCCTGGCCGACGATGACGAGGTGCACGCCCTCAACAAGCAGTGGCGGGCCAAGGACAAGCCCACCAATGTGCTGTCTTTCCCGATGCTTGCCCGCGAAGACGTGCTGCGCGCCGCAGCCGACGAGGGCGCGCCGGGCATGCTGGGCGACCTGATCCTGGCGCAGGGCGTCTGTGCCCGCGAAGCCGCGGAAAAGGGCATCTCGGTAGAAAACCACGCCACCCACCTGGTGATCCACGGCCTGCTGCATCTGGCCGGCTATGACCACGAGGAGGGCGAAGCCCAGGCCGAGGAAATGGAAGACCTGGAGCGGAAGGCGCTTGCCTTGCTGGGCCTGGCCGACCCATATGCATGAATATCGACAGTAACAGCTAAGGAGCAAGGTCAGTGCCCGAGGGCAATGGGTCCGGCGGTGAAAATCGCTCGGGCGAAGGCGACAGTAATGGGGCGCTTTGGCGCGTGATAAAGGCCTTTTTCAAGGGGCCTGACCATGACCAGTCTCTACGGGCGCAGATCGAGGAAGCGATCGAAGAGCACGAGCATGAACCCGGCCATGATCTGGGCGCCGATGGCGACCTGGTGCCGGTGGAACGCCAGATGCTCAAGAACCTGCTCCATTTCAGCGAGCGCGATGCCGATGACGTGGCCATCCCGCGTGGCCAGATCATTGCCATCCCCGCCTCCTCCACGTTTGCCGAGGTGGTTGCCGCCTTTGCCGAGCATGGCCACAGCCGCCTGCCGGTCTATGGCGAATCGCTCGATGAAGTGCAGGGCATGATGCACATCAAGGACGTGTTCCCGTTCCTGGCGGACATGGCGCTTAAAGGTGCGCCCGCGCCTGATGACTGGACCGTGCTGCTGCGCCAGCCACTGTTCGTGCCCCAGGCGCGCGGCGCGATCGATGTTCTGGCCGACATGCGCGGCAGCCGCACCCACCTGGCCGTGGTGGTGGACGAATATTCCGGCACCGACGGGATCATCACGTTCGAGGATCTGGTCGAGGAAATCGTAGGGGACGTGGAAGACGAGCACGATGATGCCCCCGAAGTGCTGCTCAACCGCCTCGATCCCGATACCTGGGATGCCGATGCCCGCGCCGAACTGGAACACGTCGCCCGCATCATCGATCCGCGCCTGGCCGAGGTGGAGGAAGACGTCGACACCCTGGGCGGCCTGGCCGTGGTCCTGGCTGGCGAAGTGCCACCAGTCGGCCGGGTGCTGGAACACGAATCCGGCTGGCGCCTGGAAGTGACCGGTGGCGACGAACGCCGCCTCACGCGCCTGCGCCTGCATGCCCCCTCCACCGCCCTTGCCGAAGAAGAAGACGCCTGATGATCCGCCGCCTGCCACCACTGCGCTCGCTGGAAGCTTTCATTCGCGTGGTGCGCGCCGGCTCGGCCAAGACGGCGGCGGCCGAACTGGCACTCAGCCCTTCGGCCCTGTCGCGCCGGCTGGCGGCGCTGGAAGAGTTCGTCGGCAAGCCGCTGTTCGAGCGCAAGCACCAGGCCCTCAAGCTGACCGAGGACGGCCAGACGCTGTATGATGCGGTGGCCCCGTTGATCGACGAGATGGCCGACCGGATCGACCGCATGATCGATACCGGCAAGGTCATGCGCCTGCGCCTGGGCGTGCTGCCGCTGTTCGGCAGCCAGCGCCTGTTCCCGCGCCTGGGCGAACTGCGCAAGCTGCACCCGCAGTTGCATATCGATATCGACAGCTCGACCGCTGCGGAAACCAAGCTGGGTGACACGATCGATGCGGCGATTATCCTGTCGGAAGGGCCGGACGCCGCGCTGCATGCCGTGCGGCTCGATCACAACCGGGTCTATGCCATTGCCAGCAAGCAGTTGGCCGAAGAGCTGGGCAACCGGCCCGACATGGCCAAGCTCGCCAAGCAGACGTTCCTGGTTCACAACGATCTGCCCGCCAGCTTTGAAGCCTGGAAGCGCACGCTACACCTGGAAGCGCTGGAGCCAGCCGCGATCGACCATTTCGATTCCGGCCAGCTGATTCTGGAAGCCGCCGCGCAGGGTCTGGGCATTGCCATCATGCACGATGACCATTTCAGCCGCAGCCACGATCCCCGGCTGGCGCGCGTCTATGACATCGAAGTGGACAGCCCCTATTCCTATTGGTTCGTCTGCCGCCCCCGCGCCCTGCAATCGCGGCCGGTGCGCCTGTTCCACGACTGGATGCTGAAGGCGGGCTTGTAGAGGCAGCCCCTCCGTCGGCCTCCGGCCGCCACCTCCCCATCGGTGATGGGGAGGATCCTAGGTCCTCCTCATCACCGATGGGGAGGGGAACCGCCGCGGAGCGGTGGTGGAGGGGCCCTTGATTACCCCGCCCGCATGGTGCCCGTCTGCACAAAGCGCTGATGCCAGGAAAGCGCCTCGTCGAGCAGCGAGGGCGAATGCTTGCCATAGGAATCGCGCAGGGCGCGGGCATAGTAGTCGCTCAACTGGTCGCGATAGATCGGGTGCACGCAGTTAGCGATGACCTGTTCGGCCCGCTGCTTGGGCGAAAGGCCGCGCAGATCGGCCAGGCCCTGGTCGGTGACGATCACCTGCACGTCCTGATCGATATGGTCGACATGGCTGACCTGGGGCACGATCGTGGAAATCGCCCCGCCCTTGGCCAGCGAGGGCGCCATGAAGATCGAGATATAGGCATTGCGGGCAAAATCGCCCGAGCCGCCGATGCCGTTCTGGATGCGCGAGCCCATCAGGTGGGTGGAATTGACGTTGCCATAGAGATCGGCCTCGATCATGCCGTTCATCGCCAGGCAGCCCAGACGCCGCACGAGTTCGGGATGATTGGAAATTTCCTGCGGGCGCAGCACGATACGATCGCGATAGCGGTGCATTTCGCCGTTCAGCGCTTCTGCCGCGTCGGGGCTGAGGGAAAACGCCGTGGCCGAGGCCATCGCCAGCTTGCCCGCCGCCAGCAGATCGAGCATGCCGTCCTGCAGAACTTCGGTATAGGCCGTCATCGGCTCGAACGGGCTGTCCATCAAGCCGTTGAGCACGGCATTGGCGATATTGCCCACGCCCGACTGGATCGGCAGCAGCGAAGCCGGCAACCGGCCCATTTTCACTTCATGGCCAAAGAACTGCAGCAGGTGCCCGGCAATGGCGCGGGCGGCATCGTCGGGCGCCTTGAACGGGGCGTTGCGGTCGGGCGTGTCGGTGGCCACCACCGCAACCACCTTGGCCGGATCGATGCGGAAGGTGGGCTGGCCGATGCGATCGTTGGGATGGACCAGCGGGATCGGCCGGCGATGCGGCGGCAGCGCGGTGCCATAATAGATATCGTGCATGCCGTGCAGCGCTTCATGCTGCCAGGAATTGACTTCCAGGATGATCTTGCCGGCGCGATCGAGCCAGGTCTTGTTGTTGCCCACAGACGAGGACGGCACCACGCTGCCATCGGGCAGGATCGCCGAAACCTCGACCAGCGCCACGTCGAGCGGGCCGAGAAAGCCCTGCCACGCCATGGGCGCCACCTGGCTGAGGTGCATGTCGAAATACTGCACCGTGCCGGCATTGATCTGCTCGCGCACCAGGGGATCGGAGTTGTAAGGCAGGCGGAAATCGATGCCCTTGGCCCGCGCCAGCGCGCCGTCGAGTTCGGGGCCGGTCGATGCGCCGGTCCACACCTTGATGGCATAGGGATTGCCGGCGGCGTGGGCCACCTCCATCCGCCGCGCCAGCGCCTGGGGCACCGCCTTGGGATAGCCTGCCCCGGTAAACCCGCTCATCCCCACCACGGCGCCGGGGCCAATCAGGCTGGCGGCATCGTCTGCGCTCATCAGCTTGGCGCGATAATCGGGATGGGCAATCCGCGCAGGAGACACGGACGGTGACGAAACGGGGGCGTTCATGGGGGGCTCCTCTCGGGTTCGATCTACCCTGCCCCTAAGCCGATGCGCCTTGTCCTACAGCAAAAAAGGCGGGGACCAGCCCCGCCTTTTCCCTGATATGATACAGGTTTTGTCTCGATAGCGAGACAGCGACCCGATCAGCCAGTCGTAATCAGGCCGCCTGCACGGTCGCCTTGCGGATCACGCCCGGGTTTGCCGGCGGCTCGCCCTTGGGCAGCGCGTCGATCAGTTCCATGCCGCTCTCCACTTCGCCCCACACGGTGTACTGGCGATCGAGGAAACGCGCATCATCAAAGCAGATGAAGAACTGGCTGTTGGCCGAGTGCGGATAGCTGGTGCGGGCCATCGAGCACACGCCGCGCACGTGCGGCTGATCGTTGAATTCGGCCTTGAGGTCGGGCTTGCTCGAACCACCCATGCCGGTGCCCTGCGGGCAGCCGCCCTGCGCCATGAAACCGGGGATCACGCGGTGGAACTTCACCCCGTCATAGAACCCTTCGGAAGCCAGTTCCTTGATCCGTTCCACGTGGCCGGGGGCCAGGTCGGGACGCAGCTTGATCACCACATCGCCCGAATCCAGCGACAGGACCAGTTTTTCTTCAGACATCGACCACTCTTCCTTGGCAAAGAATGTCGTCGATATAGGCAATCTTCGGACAAAGTCACGCTGCAGTGCACCATTGCATTTGCCGGATGATCGCCTATCCCCGCCTTGATGGAACAAGGCGCGCCCCATGAACACGACCTGCGGATGGACGACGGCGTGGACACTGACACCATGACGGTGGCGGCGCCCGAACCTGCGCGCAATTCGCAGGAACTGGACGAGGAAGACAACACGCTGCGCCCCTCGTTCCTGCGCCGGGTGACCGAGGCGCTGGACGCGGAAAACCAGGAAGCGGTCTATAACCTGGTCGAGCCGCTCCACCCGGCCGACATCGCCGACCTGTTCGAGCTGATCGGCCAGGAATACCGTGCGCCGCTGGCCCGCGCGATCAACGACCTGCTCGGCTCAGACGTGCTCGCCGAGTTGAACGACTGGGTGCGCGATGACCTGGTCGATCAGCTCGAACCCGAAGAGGTTGCCGACCTCGCCGAGCAGATGGAGACGGACGACGCCGTCGCCCTGATCGAAGACCTCGACGAGGAAGACCAGGCCGCCGTCCTGGCAGAAATGGAGCCGGAAGACCGCGCCGCGATCGAAAGCGCGCTGTCCTACCCCGAAGAATCCGCCGGCCGCCTGATGAGCCGCGACGTGATCGCGGTGCCCGAACACCTGACCGTGGGCGACCTGATCGATTACCTGCGCCGCGACGACGATGACCTTGCCACCGAATTCTGGGAAGTGTTCATCGTCGACGTAAAGCATCGCCCGGTTGGCACCTGCATGCTTTCCTGGCTGCTGCGCGCACCGCGCAGCGTGCCCCTGGCCGATGTGATGAAGCGCGACCAGACGCTGATTCCCGTCACCATGGACCAGGAAGAGGTCGCGCTCCGCTTTCAGAAGTACGCGCTGATTTCTGCCGCCGTGGTGGATGACAGTGGCCGGCTGGTCGGCCAGATCACGGTGGACGACGTGGTCCACATTATCCAGGAAGAGGCGAGCGAGGACATCCTGCGCCTGTCGGGCGCGGGCGATGGCGACATCAACGAGCCGATCGGCCTGACCGTGCGCACGCGCCTGTCGTGGCTGGTGGTGAACCTGGGCACGGCGATCATTGCCGCCTCGGTGGTCGGCCTGTTCCAGGGCGCCATCGCGCGCTTTGCCCTGCTCGCCGTGCTGATGCCGATCGTTTCGGGCATGGGCGGCAATGCCGGCACCCAGACGCTGGCAGTGGTGGTGCGCGCGATTGCCACCAACCAGCTGACGAGTTCCAACACCGTGCGCATGATCCTGCGCGAATTGCGCATCGCGCTGGCCAACGGGCTCTCGCTGGGCGTGCTGATCGGGGTGGGCACCACGCTGATCTTTGGCAACCCGCACCTGGGCGCGGTGATCGGCGCGGCCATGGTGATCAACAACCTGGTGGCGGGCCTGGCTGGAATCCTCGTTCCGGTCAGCCTCGATCGCCTGCGGGTGGATCCGGCTGTCTCTTCGGCCGTATTCGTGACGATGGCCACCGATGTCATGGGGTTCTTCTCGTTCCTGGGGCTGGCTGTCGTCACCGGGCTTGCCGCCTGATTCGGATTGAAAGAACACCTGCAATGCCGCTCAACATGACCAAAGTGGCCTATGGCGCGCAGTCGCTGGCGGAAGTCCACGAATGGTTTTCCACCGGCCGGCGCCACGGTGCCGATGGCGTCGCCCGCCTGACCACGCGCAACTGCCCGCGCCGCCATGCCGAAATGATCGGCGGCTCGCTGTATTGGATTCTCAAGCACCAGCTGGTCGCGCGCAGCGAAATCTTGGGTTTTGAAGAGGCCGAGGGCGGACGCACCAATATCCTGGTCTCCACCCGCCTGATCGACGTGGTGCCGATGCCGCGCCGCGCCCACCAGGGCTGGCGCTATCTGGAAGCAGCCGATGCCCCGGCCGATCTTGGCCATGGGGAAGCCGGTGACGTGCTGCCCGCCGCGATCGCCGGCGAACTGGCCAAGCTCGGCCTGGTCTGACGCCCGCGGGCTGCCGGCCCGCCGATGCAGAAAAGGGAGCGACATGCGCTCCCCTTCCCTTTCCGCAATGGCCTGCGCGGCTCAGCTGACGTGGAACGCCAGCGCGCCGTCGCCTTCATCGATCGTCACCGTGCTGCCGTCGGGCACTTGGCCTGCCAGCAGCCGCTCCGCCAGCGGGTCTTGCAGATAGCGCTGCACGGCCCGCTTCAATGGCCGCGCGCCATAGACCGGATCATAGCCCACCCGGCCCAGCCAGCGCTTGGCCGCCTCGGTGAGGTCCAGCGTGATCTTGCGATCCTTGAGCAGCTTGGCCACGCGTGCCACCTGGATGTCCACGATCGGGGCCATGTGTTCCTGGCCCAGGCGGTGGAACAGGATGATTTCATCCAGCCGGTTGAGGAATTCCGGCCGGAAGTGCGCGCGCACCACATCCATCACCTGCGGCTCCACGCTGGCGGCATCTTCGCCCTCGCCCAGGTTGGCCAGGTACTGGCTGCCCAGGTTGGAGGTCAGGATGATCAGCGTGTTGGTGAAATCCACCACGCGGCCCTGGCCGTCGGTCAGGCGCCCATCATCGAGCACCTGCAACAGCACGTTGAACACGTCCTGATGAGCCTTTTCCACCTCGTCGAACAGGACGACCTGATAGGGCCGGCGCCGCACCGCCTCGGTCAGCACGCCGCCTTCGTCATAGCCGACATAGCCCGGAGGCGCGCCGATCAGACGGCTGACGGCATGCTTTTCCATGAACTCCGACATGTCGATGCGCACCATCGCACTGTCATCATCAAACAGGAAACCCGCCAGCGCCTTGGTCAGTTCGGTCTTGCCCACGCCCGTGGGGCCCAGGAACAGGAAGCTGCCGAGCGGACGGTTGGGGTCTTGCAACCCGGCCCGCGCGCGGCGCACCGCCTTGGACACGGCCACCACCGCGTCGCGCTGGCCGATTACCCGCTTGCCGAGCACGTCTTCCATGTTGAGCAGCTTTTCCCGCTCGCCTTCCATCATCCGGTCGACCGGCACCCCGGTCCAGCGGCTGACGACACCAGCGATATCTTCGGCCGTCACTTCCTCGCGCAGCAGGGCATTCTTGCTGGCGCCTTGCGCATCGGCCAGCTGGCGCTCCAGCTCGGGGATGCGGCCATAGGCCAGCTCCCCGGCCTTCGCCAGATCGCCCACGCGCTGCGCCTGCTCCAGTTCCACGCGCGCGCTGTCGAGCTGCTCCTTGATCTTGCCTTCGGCATGGATCTTGTCGCGCTCGTTCTGCCAGCGCGTGGTCAGCTCGGCCGATTGCTGTTCCAGGTTGGCCAGGTCTTCGCGCAGGGTATCCAGCCGATCACGGCTGGCCTGGTCGGTTTCCTTAGCCAGGGCCATTTCCTCGATCTTGAGCTGGATGATGCGACGATCCAGGTTCTCGATCTCCTCGGGCTTGCTTTCCACCTCCATGCGGATGCGACTGGCGGCCTCGTCCATCAGGTCGATTGCCTTGTCGGGCAGGAAGCGGTCGGCGATATAGCGGTTGGACAGTGTCGCGGCCGCCACGATCGCGGCATCGGCGATGCGCACGCCATGGTGCACCTCGTACTTTTCCTTGATCCCGCGCAGGATCGAGATGGTGTCCTCCACCGTCGGCTCGCCCACGAACACGGGCTGGAACCGGCGTTGCAGGGCCGGGTCCTTTTCCACGTACTTCTGGTATTCATCCAGCGTGGTGGCGCCGATGCAGTGCAACTCGCCCCGCGCCAGCGCCGGCTTCAAGAGGTTGGACGCGTCCATCGCGCCTTCCGTCTTGCCCGCGCCGATCAGGGTATGCATCTCGTCGATGAACAGGATGATCTCGCCCTCGGCGCCCTTCACCTCGTCAAGCACGGCCTTGAGCCGCTCCTCGAACTCACCGCGATACTTCGCGCCGGCAATCAGGCTGCCCATGTCGAGCGCCATCAGGCGGCGATGCTTGAGGCTGTCGGGCACGTCGCCATTGGCGATGCGCAGCGCCAGGCCTTCGGCAATCGCCGTCTTGCCCACGCCGGGTTCGCCGATCAGCGCCGGGTTGTTCTTGGTGCGGCGCGCCAGGATCTGCACGGTGCGGCGGATTTCCTCGTCGCGACCGATCACCGGATCAAGCTTACCCTCGCGCGCGGCGGCGGTCAGATCGCGGGCATATTTCTTCATCGCGTCATAGGCGTTTTCGGCGCCGGCGCTGTCGGCCGTGCGCCCGCCGCGCAGCGCAGTGATCGCCGCTTCCAGCGCCTGGGGCGAAAGGCCCGCCGCCTTCAGGGCCTGGCCAGCCGCCGTGGTGCCGGCCAGCGTCAGCGCCAGCAGCATGCGTTCCACGGTGACAAAGCTGTCCCCGCTCTTGGCGGCAACCTGTTCGGCCTGGTCGAGCAGGCGCACGGTATCATTGTCGAGCCCGGGCGAATTCTGCGCGCCCGAACCCGAGACCGCCGGCAATTTGCCCAGCGCCTTGTCCACTTCGGCCTGGGCCACGGCGGGGTTGCCGCCGGCCCGCTGGATCAGCCCGCTGGCCATGCCTTCCGGGTCTTCCAGCAACACCTTGAGCACGTGCTCGGGGGTGATGCGCTGATGGCTCAGGCGGATCGCCAGGGTCTGGGCCGCCTGAAGGAAACCCTTGGCGCGATCGGTGAATTTTTCGAGGTTCATAACGGTCTCTCGCTCTCCTGACCGCCACAAGGTAGTGTTGCTTTTGAGCAACACAAGGACGTGGATCAAATTTTGCGCCACCGGTTGCAATCAAAACCAATGTCGCGTGGCAAGTCCTCACGATGGTTCAGCTTTGACTCCGCCGAACATGCCCTTACACATCGCCACAGAGACTTTTCGAGACAGGACAAGCCCCCCTCCATGCAGCGCTTCCTCAACGCCTCTCTCCTGGCCCTGGCGATCGCCTCGGCCGCGCCTTCGCCCGTGCTTGCCGCAACGGCATCGGCCCCGGCAGTGCCCGCCCCGGCGCCGCTGGCCAACCTGGTTTCGGCAGTGAACATTCCCTACGAGCAGTTCACCCTGCCCAACGGTCTGCGCGTGCTGGTCCACACCGATCGCAAGGCGCCAGTCGTGGCCGTGTCGGTGTGGTATGGCGTGGGTTCCAAGAACGAGCCCAAGGGCAAGACCGGCTTTGCCCACCTGTTCGAACACCTGATGTTCAACGGGTCGGAACACAACAAGGGCGATTTCTTCACCCCGCTGCAGAATGCCGGCGCCACCGATTACAACGGCACGACCTGGTTCGATCGCACCAACTATTTCGAAACCGTGCCCACGGCCGCGCTCGATCGCTTCCTCATGCTGGAATCCGATCGCATGGGCTATCTGCTGGGTGCGGTGACGCAGGAAACGCTCGATAACCAGCGCAGCGTGGTGCAGAACGAAAAGCGCCAGGGCGACAACCAGCCCTATGGCCTGGTGGAATACGAGCAGCTCGAAAACCTCTATCCCGTTGGCCACCCCTATCATCACAGCACGATCGGCTCGATGGCCGATCTCGACAGCGCCAGCTTGGCCGATGTGAAAGCGTGGTTCACCGATCACTATGGCCCCAACAACGCCGTGCTGGTGCTGGCAGGCGATGTCGATCTCGCTACGGCCAAGGCCAAGGTCGCCAAGTGGTTCGGCGCCATTCCCGCCGGGCCCAAGGTGCAGCCGGTATCGGCCCCGGTGCCGACCCTGCCCGCGCCGGTTGCCAAGACGATCAAGGATGAAGTGGCCACCACCCGCATCTACCGCATGTGGGCGATCCCGGGCTATGACAACCCCGATTACCTGCCGTTGCAGATCGGTGCAGTGATCCTGGGCGGGCTTGCTTCTTCGCGGCTCGACGACAACCTGGTGCGTGGCCAGCAACTGGCCGTTGCGGCCGGCGCCAATGCTGAAATCTATGCCCAGGCCGGGCAGTTCGTGGTTCAGGCTGATGTGAAGCCGGGCCAGAATGCCGCCGCCGTGGGTGCCGCGCTCGACGCGCAGATCAAGCGCCTGGTGACCGAAGGCCCGACGGCCGACGAACTCGCCCGCGCCGCCACCGTCACCGCCAGCGACCAGATCCGCAAGCTGGAATCGGTCGGCGGCTTTGGCGGCAAGGCACCGACGCTGGCCGAAGGTCTGCTCTACAACGGCGATGCCAACCACTATCGCAAGGAACTGGCGGCCATGGCCGCGCTCACGCCGGCGCAGGTGCGTGACGCGCTGCAAAAGTGGCTGACGCGCCCGGTCTTTGCCCTGACGGTCGAGCCGGGCACCCGCACCGAGGGCGGCGAATCCCACGGCGGCTGGGCCAACAACGATACCAAGGTCGGTGGGGGCCACGGTAGCGCTGCCCATCCCGCCTATTGGCACCAGCCCGGCCAAGACCCGGCGCCGCAGCCGGCCGTGCCGGCCGCTGCCGCCGGCCCCGATCGCAGCGAACTGCCGCCTATCGGCAACCTGGCCGCGCTGCAGTTCCCGCAGATCGAGCGGGCAACGCTGTCCAACGGGGTGAAGGTGGTCTTTGCCCGCCGCGCCGCCGTGCCTGTCGTTTCGGTGCAGGTGGCGTTCGACGCCGGCTTTGCCGCCGATCCGCGCCAGGCGCTGGGCACGCAGGCCATGCTGCTCAAGATGATGGACCAGGGCACCAAGACCCTGGATGCCGCCGCCTTTGCCCGTGCCCGCGAAAACCTGGGCGCCAACATCAGCAACGCCGCCCTGCCCGACAGCACGGCGTTCCAGCTCGATGCCGTGGCGCCCAACCTCGCTGGCTCACTGGCCCTGCTGGCTGACTATATCCGCAATCCCGCGCTCAAGAGCGATGACCTGGACCGCGTGCGCGCCCAGCAGCTCGCCGCGATCGATGCCGAACTGCGCGATCCCTCGGCGATGGCCTCGCGCGTGCTCTATCCCGCGCTCTATGGGTCGCAGCACCCCTATGGCACGCCGCCCACCGGCACCGGCGATCCCGCCGTGGTCAAGCGCCTGACTCCGGCAGATCTGGCTGCGTTCCACCAGGCCTGGCTGCGCCCGTCCAAGGCGACGATCTTCGTGGTCGGCGATACCACGCTGGCCGCGGTCAAGCCGCTGCTGGAACGCAGCTTTGGCAGCTGGGCCGAACCGGCGAGCGCTGCCCCGGTCAAGAACCTGTCGGCCACGATTCCCGCAGCCAGCCCGCGCATCCTGCTGGTCGATCGCCCGGCCTCGCCACAGTCGATGATCATGGCCGGCGAAGTTCTTGCCGCCACCGGCCGCGACGATCTTGTGCCGCTGCGCACCGCCAACGAAGTGCTGGGCGGCAGCTTCCTCTCGCGCCTCAACATGGACGTGCGCGAAAGCAAGGGCTGGAGCTATGGCGTGGGCAGCGCGGTGAGCGACCGCCAGGATCGCGTGATCTATCGCCTCGTCGCGCCGGTCCAGACCGACCAGACCGGCCCCGCGATCGCGGCGATGCATGGCGACATGACTGCGTTCCTCAAAGACAAGGGCGTTGCCCCCGATGAACTGGGCTGGGCCACGCAGGGCGCCGCGCGCGAACTGCCGGGCGCATTCGAAACTTCGTCTGCCGTGCTCGATGGCCTGGTCAAGATCGTCCAGTTCCAGCGCCCGGACGACTACTACACGCGCCTCGCCGTGCGCTATCCCACGCTGACCGCCGCCGAACTCGACAAGGCCGCCCGCAGCGCGCTCGATCCCGCCAAGCTGACTTGGGTCGTCGTGGGCGACGCGACCAAGATAAAGCCGCAGCTCGACAAGCTCGGCCTCCCGGTTGAGGTGACGAGCGTACAGGGGAAGTAAGAAAGGCCGATCTGGTGGGATTTGACACTTTCTACCAGCTTTAATTGCGATATAAATCCTCTCGATCAGGCTGGGGCTTCTGCCTGATCGAGGGGATCTCAGATGTCTAAGAGCCCGATCCGAAAGTTGTTGAGCGATACCAGTATGTTGTGATTCACGCCGTCCTTGCGAGAAGATGGTGTGACCAATGGCATGGACTGATAT
>NZ_JBEPKW010000009.1:0-175183 GCF_040544855.1 Novosphingobium sp. 1529 | reverse complement strand
GTGGAAGTTCGACCCGCGCGTGCGCCTGCGCGCGCCGGAAGACCAGCGCGCGCACGACTTGGACGACGTGCTCGATGCCATCGCGTGCCCCGTGCAGCTTTCCTACGGCACGGGCAGTTGGGTGCCCGTGCCCGGCCCGGCACGCCTGGCCCGCCTGAAATACCATCAGATCAGCCATTATACCGGTGCCGGTCACTGGCTGCACCACCAGTTCACATCCCGGTTCATCGCCGAAACGCGTGCGTTTCTCGATACCCATCACAGGACCCATGACCATGCGTGAAGCCGTTATCGTTTCCACTGCCCGCACCGGCGTCGCCCGCGCCTTCAAGGGCGCCTTGAACGACACCGATGCCCCGCGCCTTACCGCGCACGTGATCGAAGCCGCCGTGGCACGCGCGGGTATCGATCCTGCGCGGATCGACGACGTGGCGATCGGGGTGGGCACGCAATGGGGTACGCAAGGTTCCAATCTGGCGCGCACGGCCATCATTGCCTCGGGCCTGCCCGAAACCATTCCGGGCACCACGCTGGACCGCAAGTGCGGCTCGGGCCTGACCACGCTGGCCTATATCGCCCGCGCGATCATCGCGGGCGATATCGATGTGGGGGTAGCGGGCGGCACCGAAAGTATCACCCACACCCGCAACGCCCACGCACCGACCTATCGTGCCCAGCCGGCCGAAGTGCTGGCCGGCGATCCCCACGCCTACATGGCCATGATCGAGACGGCCGAAATCGTCGCCGAACGCTATGGCATACCGCGCGATGCGCAGGACGCCTTTGCCGTTGAAAGCCACCTGCGCGCCGCCGCGGCGCTGCGCGAGGGCCGGCTCGCCGACGAAATCGTACCGATCACGGTGACGCGCAACGTGGTCGAGCGCGATGGCACAATCTCGGGCCGCGAGGAAATGACGCTCGACACCGACGAGGGCGTGCGGCCGGACACCACGCTCGACGGCCTGGCCAAGCTGAAGCCGGTCTGGAAGGACGGACAGCTTGTGAAGGAAGGCCGTTTCGTCACGGCCGGCAACGCTAGTCAGCTCTCCGACGGCGCCTCGGCGCAAGTGCTGACGGACCGCGAGACGGCGGAGCGCGAAGGCCTTCCGGTGCTGGGCATCTTTCGCGGCTTTCAGGCAGCCGGGTGCAAGCCCGAGGAAATGGGCATCGGCCCGGTCTTTGCCATTCCCAAGCTGCTGGAACGCGCAGGCCTGTCGGTGGACGACATCGGCCTGTGGGAAATCAACGAGGCTTTCGCCAGTCAGGCTCTGTACTGCCGCGACAAGCTGGGCATCGATCCTGCAAAGCTGAATGTCGATGGCGGCGGCATTGCCATCGGGCACCCCTTCGGCATGACGGGCAGCCGTCTGACCGGTCATGCGCTGATCGAGGCGCGGCGCCGTGGGGTGCGCTATGCGGTAGTCTCTATGTGCATCGCCGGCGGCATGGGCGCCGCCGGGCTGTTCGAGATTCCGGCATGACCGCGCTTGCCCAAGGGCCGATGCGGTTCGACGACGATGTCGTCATCGTCACCGGTGCGGGGCGTGGCCTGGGGCGTGCCTATGCCCTGGCCTTTGCCGAGCGCGGCGCGGCGGTTGTGGTCAACGACATCGGCCCGGAACCCGACGGTGCAGGCCAGCTGCGTCCGGTTGCCGACCAGGTCGTTGCGGAAATTCGCGGAAGAGGCGGCCGCGCCCTGGCCGACCACCGGTCGATCACCGAGCCGGGCAACGCCGATGCCGTGGTCGCCGCCGCCATTGCCGCGTTCGGCAAAGTGACCGTGCTGGTCAACAATGCCGGGATCATCGACTTTGCCCCCATTGCGCAACTGGATGATGCAGCCTGGCGCACCATGCAGTCGGTGACCGTGGACGGCACGTTCTTCATGTGTCGCGCGGTCTTGCCGCACATGCTGGCACAAGGTCGCGGGCGCATCGTCAACACCACCTCGAATGCCGGGTTTGGCGGCGCCTCGACACTGGGCCATTATGGCGCCGCCAAGATGGCAGTGGCCGGCCTCACCCGTTGCTTGGCGCACGAGGTGGCGGGCACTGGGGTTGCCGTGAACGCGGTTGCGCCCATGGCGATCACGCGCATGAACCGCGACGCCTTCTTCGGCGGGAAAGACGCAGGTTCCAGCAAGTCAGGGGCGGGAAATGGCGAGGCCGGCGACTGGCGCGCCGACATGCGCGCCGGTCGCATCCCGATGGGCCCGCCCGAGGCCGTTGCCCCCACCGTGCTTTGGCTTGCCCATGCCAGCACGGTGATCAACGGCGAAATCTTCAGCAGTTCTTCGGGCAAAGTGGCGCGTGTCGGCTTTGCCGTGGGCCAGGGCTGGTTCGACCCCGACCACGGGCCGGAAGACTTGCGAGACCATGCGGCAACGATCCGCGCCTTGGGCAATTTCCTCGACATTGCCGCCACGGCAGACGAATTGGCCCTGATCCCGCCGCTCTTTAGCTCCCAGGCGACGCGCTCGGGCTAGGCGGCGTGCGCGGCAGCACTGAAATCGCCTGCGTCATCATGTCGAGCATGTCATCGTAGAATTGCCGCGCGGTCATGCCCGAATGTTCAGGACTGGATGCATATTGCGTCACGCCCTGAAGGAACATCGCACCCACGCATTCGAGGCGGAACGCGGCCAGTTGCGGCCCCAGCGCGGCCAACCTCGCTTCGAGCAGCGTCATCGCCTCGCGCAGTGCGCGCGTCGCCGGGCTGCCTTGGTCCACCGGATGGGGCACGCCACGTGGCCGGTGCGTCGCCAGATAGGCCGCATGGCACCGCATATAGGAAATGACGCCCTTTTCTTCATACATGGCAAAATTGGGCTCGAACAAAATCCGTAAAAGATAGCGCAAATTGTCCAGCTGTCCCGTCTTGCGTCCAGCCTTGAGCAACGCTTCGCGCTGCGGCTGAAGTTGCTCCTCGCGATATTCGAACACGGCATAGAGGAGCCCGAGCTGGTCCCCGAAATGATACTGCACTGAACCGGCAAATTTCTGGTTTGCCGCTTCACAGATCATCCGCATCGTCACGCCATCGATGCCGCGCTCGCCGAACAACGCCTCTGCTTCCAGAATCAACCGCTCGCGCGTGCCGGTGGCTAGCGGACGGACCTTGCGGGCTGGGGCGGTCGTGGTGGGCATCACCAAGGGCCTAATCTGGCCGGATAAAATGTCAACGCTATAACGTCTGTGCTAATTTCCATCGATATCGCCGAATTAGGATTGGACGAATCGGCATAAACGGCATATCCATATTACAACTGTAATAATTCAGCCGCCCGACGCTGATCCACAAAGGAGAGAGATGCCATGGAAATTGGTATGTTCCAGACGCCGTTCCTGCCACCCGAGCGCACGCCCGCCGAAGTGTTCGACTGGGCCGTCGCGCAGGCTGTTACGGCCGATCAGGCAGGTTTCAGCGAATACTGGATCGGTGAGCACATCACGCTGAACTGGGAAGCCATTCCCAGCCCGGAACTGGTGATCGCCGCCGCTGCGCGCCAAACCGAACGGATCAAGCTGGGCCCGCTGGCCCACCTACTGCCCTATTACCACCCCGCCACGCTGGCCGCCCAGGCCGCCTGGCTCAGCCACATCCTCAAGGGCCGCTACCAGATGGGCGTGGCACCCGGCGCCTATCCCAGCGATGCGCGGCTGCGCGGCATCAAGGACATGTCGAAGAACCACCGCATGATGGGCGAGTCCGTCAAGATCATGGAAATGGTGTGGAAGGGCGAACCCTTCGAATATGAAGGCGAATTCTGGAATGCCGGCCTGCCCGAGGGTGACGCGGCGCACCCGGTGCGCGACCAGAAGCCATGGGGTGGCACCATGCCGATGGCGATGACCGGTCTCAGCCCCAATTCTCCCTCGATCCGCTATGCCGGCGCCCACGGGTATTCGCCCTGCTCGGTGTTCTCGAGCAATTCGGCGCTGCTCGACCATTTCGATATCTTCGCCAAGGCAGCAGCGGAGGCCGGACGCCCGGGAGACCGCACCAAGCACCGCGTGGTACGCGACGTGTTCGTTGCAGATACCGATGCCGAGGCGCGCAAACTGGCCCTGGAAGGGGGTATGGGCCGGGCGTGGACCGAATATCTGCTGCCCACCTACCACTCATTCGGCATTGCCGAAGCGCTGGTCGAGGGGACCGACAAGTCTGTTTCGGACGTTACGCCCGAATTCCTGGCCGACAACTTCTGGATCGTCGGTTCGCCCGAGACCGTGGCCGAAAAGCTGGAAGCCTGGACTGACAAGCTCGGCGGGGGCTTCGGCACCATGCTGCTCTACAGCTACGACTACATCGACAATCCCACGCCCTGGAACGAATCGATGCGCCGCCTGGCGCAGGACATCGCGCCCAAACTCCCCAGCGGCGCATTTGCCAAGGCGGAGGCTTGAATGACCGACACCGCCACTCTCGCCACACCGGCGGTCGATCTGCCGCCGGACCGGATCGTCGACTTCGATATCTACAACCCATTCCATGGCCAGTTCGACTTGCACGTGGCCTGGGCCGAGTTGCAGCAATCGACACCACACGAGATCGTGTGGACCCCGCACAACGAAGGGCACTGGATCGCCCTTTCGCCAGAACTGATCGGCCAAGTCTATTCCGACGCCACGCGCTTTTCCAGCCGCGTGGTGCTGGTGCCCAAGTCGACCGCAGGCGAAGCCTATGCCGAATTCATTCCGCTTTCGCTCGATCCGCCCGAGCATCGTCCATTTCGCAAAGTCTTGAACGACAAGCTCTATGGTGCGGCAATCCACCCGCTGGAGCCCAAGGTGCGCAAGCTGACGGCCGACCTCATCGACGGCTTTGTCGCCAATGGACGCTGCGATTTCGTGCATGAGTTCGCAGAACAGCTGCCCTTGCGGGTATTCATGGAACTGGTCGATTTGCCGGTGGAGCATCTTCCCCGGCTCAAGCACTTGGCCGACCAGTTCACCCGCCCCGACGGCAGCATCACCCCGGCCCAGGCGACCGAGGCGTTCAAGGCCTATGTCGCGCCAATCCTGGAGGAGCGGCGCGCTTCAGGCGGGGACGACCTGCTGACTCACATCGCGACGAGCGAAGTCAACGGCCGCCCAATGACGCTGAGCGAGGCAGCCCGCCTGGCAATCCAGGTGCTTGTCGGCGGGCTGGACACGGTGGTAAACTTCATGAGCTTTACCATGCGAGCCCTGGCCCAGGCGCCGGACATCCAAGCCCGCCTCGCCACCGATCACGGCCTCCATCACGCCGCGATCAACGAGTCTCTGCGTCGCCTGCCGCTGGTTTCTTCTGCGCGCGAAGTGATCGCCGATACGGTTGTCGATGGGGTGCAATTGCGCGCGGGAGACATGGTGGTCGCCCCCACCGAACTGTACGCGCTCAGCCCCAAAATGAACGAACGGCCGCTCGACTTCGACCTCGACCGCAAGGTGCGCAACCATATGGTCTTCGGCAGCGGCCATCATACCTGCCCCGGACAGTTCCTGGCGCGCATGGAAATGAAAGTGCTGCTTGAGGAGTGGTTTGCCCGCATTCCTCAGTTCGAATTGGAACCGGGACAGACGCTGCGCCACCGCGGCGGCATAGTCGGCGGATGCGAGCCATTCATCTTGCGCTGGAAAACCAACTGAAACTGTGCCGGGCGCGTCTGGATACGCGCCCGCACGATCACATTCCAAGGGCTTTATATTCGTGATCACACTCAATATTGTGGATCGTCAGGGCAATACTACCGCGATTTCAGCCAATACCGATACTTCGCTGATGGAAGCCATTCGCGACAATGGCTTCGACCAGTTGCTGGCCCTGTGTGGTGGCTGCTGCTCGTGCGCCACATGTCATGTCTATGTCGAAGGCCCGCTGGGCCAAAGCGGCATTTCGGGCGACGAGGATGATCTGCTCGACTCCTCTGCCCACCGTAGCGCCAATTCGCGGCTCTCGTGCCAGGTCCGCCTGTCGGCCGAACACGACGGCGTCTTTGTCCGAATCGCACCGGAAGATTAATTTGCGAACTCAAATATGGCAGTCTGTGCGGTTTTTGGTCCAGCCCGGCAGGGGTTGCGTAATTTGTCCAAGCCGCCCAGGCTGATCGACTATCAGCGCAGCATGCGAAACCGGATCGCCTGCCCCCCGCCCCGCGCCAGATCAAGCGAAAGGGTGTCTCGCGCCGTGACCGTTTGCCGGCGGATCGCAATCTTTTCGGGCGCGGTGCGCCAGTCCGCGCCGGGCCCATCAGCATAGATCGTCGCTTCATACCGCGCGCCGGCGTCGAGGAAATCGAGTGGGACGGTCAGCCTGCGGGCGGTATCATTGGTGATCGCGCCCAGATACCAATCCGGGCTATGCCGATCGCGCCGGGCAACAACCGCGTATTCGCCAATCGCGCCCTGCAGCGTGCGGCTTTCCTGCCAATCGGTCGGGACATCGTGGATAAAGCGAAAGGCGTCGGCGTGCTCGTCATAATGCTCGGGCAGGTCAACCGCCATCTGCACCGGGCTATACAACACGACATAGAGCGCCAGCTGGTTGGCCAGCGTGGACGGCACGCGGTTGTCAGGCCGGTTGGCGCGATAATCGAAATGGACCACGCCGGGCGTGTAATCGAACGGGCCGGAAAGTAGCCGCGTGAACGGCAGGATGGTGGTATGGTCGGGTGCATTGCCGCCATCGGGGCTGCCGCCGTTATACTCCTGCCCCCGCGCGCCTTCGCGGCTCATCAGATTGGGCCAGGTGCGGCGCAGGCCGGTATCCTTGACCGGTTCATGCGGGAAGATGGCGATATGATGCCGTGCCGCTGCGGCGACGACCGTTTGCAGGCTCTGCACCGCGTATTGGCTGTCGGGCCATTCGGTCTGGTCGAGCCGCGTGCCGACGTAGCCCAGCTTGATCGCCCGCACGCCATAGCGATCGTAGTAATCCAGCGCGGGCTCAAGCTGGCTGAGATAGTCCTTCACCTGCGCGCCGGTTTCGTGATGGCCGATCAGGTCCACCCCCTTGGCGCGGGCATAGGCGGATACTTCGGCCATATCGAAGGCCGGTTGGGCGCGGTCGAACACGAAACGGGAATGGCCGTTCTTCCACCATTCCGGCACGTCCCAACCTACGTTCCAGCCTTCGACCAGCACGCCGGCAATGCCATGCTGCGCCGCCCAATCGATATAGGATTTGGCCCGCGCGGTGGTGGCCCCCAGCTTTGGCCCCGGCTCCCAGGTCAACAGCCCGGTGTGCATGGCCCAGAAGATGCCGATGTATTTTTCGGGCTTCACCCAGGATACGTCACCCAGGCGGTTGGGCTCGTTGAGATTGAGGACAATCGTCGAATCCGCCAGATTCGCCGCGTCGGGCGCCACCATCACCACCCGCCACGGGGTTACCGCTCCACCATGCGTCCGCGCCCGATCGCCATTGGACCAAGGCGAGAGATCGGCCTTGAGAGTGCGGCTGTTTTCATCGGGCATTCGCAGGTTCATCGACGGGAAATCGACCAACGCCGCCTCGTGCACCGCCAGGGCAACGCCATCGCCTTCCAGGGTCAGCGGCGTCTGCGCGGTCTGAATCGCGGACAGCGCCGAGCGGCTGTATTCGTACTCGCTGTATTTCTCGCGATAGGCCGGGATCGACCAGGCGCGGTAATTCTGCGCGAAGTGGAACTCGGTCTCCTCATCGCTGATCACCAGCGGCTGCTGCGCCGAGCCTGGCAGGGTATAGCGGAAACCGAAGCCATCATCGAACACGCGGATCTCGACGCCCAGCTTGCGGCCGTCTGGCGCGGCAAGCGTGGCAACCAGGCCGCGATAGTGCTCGCGCATCTGCCGCCGTTCGCCCCATGGCTGGGTCCAGGGCCGGTCGAGTTCGGTCGAGCGGCTCGCCACCAGCGCGAGGTCATGATCGATCGGCGCGGCATCCTTGAACCGGAAGCCGAGCCGCGAACGATCGAGGATCGGTTTGCCGTTATACCGCGCACGGTACACCGCCTCGCCATGGTCAACCGCCAGATCAACCACAATCCGGCCATCGGGCGAGGTGACCGTCTGCCACTCCTGCCCCAGGGCAGGAGTGGCCACGACCAGCGCCGCGATCCCGGCGATCATGCCAAGCCGCTGTTCCATCAGAAGTTATACGTCAGGCTGGCGCGAACGCGGCGGCCAAAGATCGGGCGACCTTGGAACGCGGTTTCCTGTACCCCGACGATCGAGCCGGCGCGCGGATTGCCCTCGGTCAAGCCAACCGTGTTGAACAGGTTGGTCGCCACCACCTGGGCCTGAAGCGCATCCGTAATCTTCCAGTTCGCACCCAGCCGCACCTCGGTATAATGCGGCAGGACGATGGTGTTGGCCACGTCGACATAACGCTTGCCGGTATAGGCCGCCTCACCAAAGATGTTCACCCGGTCGCGCAACAGATGCAGCGTCGGCCGGATCGAGAACTGCACCTCTGGCTGGCGCACGATCTGGTTGCCGCTAAAATCGAACGGGCCGTTCGCGTCCTGTCCGGCAAAGCTGGTATAGGTGATCTTCTGGTAATTGCCGCTGGCTGCCAGTTCGAAGAAATCGGCCGGACGAAGCGAGAGTTCAACTTCGATACCGCGCGATTCCGCCGCTGCCTTCTGGTTGATGGTCTGCGCCTGCCCGTTCGGCCCGGCAACGGTCGTCTGGAAGGCGACGTTGGGAAACCGGTTGTAGAACAGGGTGACAAAGGCAGAGAACGGCCGCGTCGCGTATTTCACGCCGCCTTCGACCAGGTCGATGCGATTTTCCACCGGCACGCCGCCAAACCACTGGACGAACTCCGGCGTCACGCGGAAGCTGCGGCTATAGCGGGCAAAGGCCGCAACACGCTTGCTGAACTCGTAATTGGCGCCAGCAGAAAAGGCCCATTGCCCGGTCTTGAACCGATATTGCGTGTTGGCCCCGGTGAAGACCAGCACGTTGTCATCGGCAATGGTCGAGGGATCGCCCAGATTGGCGCTGGTGGTCTGCGCGATCGTGCCTTCCTTGGCGACATGGTGATACCGCGCGCCCAGATCGATGCGCAGCTTATCGGTTACCTGCCAGGCATCGGTCAGGTACAGCGCATTGACCGTCACATCATCATGGAAGCGCTGCAAATTGCTGTGCAGATTGAGCAGCCCGTCCTTGGTCAGCGCCACGGTTTGCTGCCCCGCGGCGTTCAGCCCGACCACATCGAAATAGCGCGGACGGTTGACGCCTTCGACCAGGATATCATTCCAGTTCCAGTTTTGCGTCTGGTTGAAATGGCTGAAGTAATATCCCGCAGTCAGGGTATGCTGGCCCATGCCGGTGTCGAGCTTTTTGGTGATAGTCAGATCGTTGATCACGTTCTTGACGTTCACCACGGTGTTGAAAATGCTCTCGGTCAGGGCAAGCTGATTGCCCAGTGCCGATGCCGCCACCGTCTGGCCATTGCTGGCATCGCGATAGACGGCCGATACCGTATCCGGCCGCGCGGCCTGCAAGCGGGTCAGCGCGTTCGCCAGAAAGCCCTGGCTGGTGGCGACGCCGGAACTGAACAGTCCGTTGAAATCAACCGTGCCGGATGTGTAGCGCGCGCGGTCGTTGATCTCCCAGCCATCGCCCAGCGGCTTGTTGAAGATGGCGGTAAAGGTGTCGGTATTGGTGTGGATGCCTTGGGTGAGATCGACATTCTTGTCGAACACGCCGTTGCCATCGGGCACGGTCAGCCGGCCAAAGGCATTGTTGACCAGCGTTCCCGTGCCGGCATCAAGGCCCGGCAGGCCCTGGCTGGGGCTGGCCAGCGGAATGGCGGTATAGAAGATGTTCTTGTCGTTGAGCTTGCGATAGCTGACGAACAGCGAGCCGCTATCGACAAAGTCATACTGCAGGCCAACGCGGAACTGGCCACCCTTGTTGCCGGTAAAGCCGGGGTCCCTGAGGCCATTGTCCTCACGAAAGAAGCCGCCGATCGCAAACGACAGGCGATCGGTCAGCGGGCCCGAGACATTGGCATCGAGACGATAATGAGCCCAATCGCCGATCTCGCTCTTGACCATGCCCTGGAATGTGCGGGTCGGCCGCTTGGTCAATACGTTGACCACGCCGCCCGGCGCATTCGACGCGGTGATTGAGGCCGAGCCACCGCGCACGATCTGGAGCGAGTCGATCGTGGCATCGACGCGGAAGAACTCATCGGCGTTGGTAAAGGCCCCTGCCCCTTCCTCCCACACCGGCAGGCCATCTTCGAGCAGCGGCAGATAGCGATAGTTGTCGGCCGGCAGACCGCGCGAATAGACGTTGTTGCCAACTTCCCCGCCCGAGCTTTCGACATAGATACCCGGCGTCGAGGCGATGAGATCGGCAATCCCGAGCGGCGCCTTCTGCGCGATCGCCTGCGGATCGATGGTGGTGATGGCGTACGATGTTTCGAACTTGCGGGTGCCCGTGCGCGTACCGGTCACGATGATCTCGTTGAGACCAAGGTCGCTGCCCTGTGCCGCGCCGGCGGCGGGCGCGTCGGCGGCAGACTGGGTAGCCGAAGACTGAGTTGCTAAAGACGGGGCGGATTGCGCCAGCGCGGGGGTCATCGGCCCCATCCACGCAACCGAAGCCATCAATGCCAAACGACATGCACGCATGATAATCCCCTCCTAGACGCCTCTGCTGGGCGGCACACCTGATGCGAGGGAAAGTGACCCGACTTGCAAACTTATGCAAATATTTTCTGCAAACGATTGCAATTTACATGACGAGGCACATACTATCTGATTTTATGATAACTTTTCCAACGCCTTATACATGAACATCATCATTATTTTGCACAAACGACAGATGCTCAGCGCCCGCAGGATTCCCGAATCATCAAGTTCGTCGGCAACCGCTCCGACTTGGCGCGATGGCCGTCGATGATGCGCAGCAGTTTGGCCACCAGCAGATTGCCCGCCTTGATCACATCCTGCCGGATGGTGGTGAGCCCCGGCGTCGACAGCGCGGCTGCGTCGATATCGTCATAGCCGATCACCGCCACATCATCGGGCACGCGGATGCCCCGCTGCCGCAGCGTCTGGATCGCGCCGAGCGCCACCAGGTCAGATGCGGCAACGATCGCATCGAATGCGATGCCCCGCTCCAGCAGATTGTCGACCGCCTCTGCCCCTTCAAACTGCCCGGCCGTGGGCGTCTGCACCATGTCGGGATCAAACGGCACATCGTGCGCAGCCAGTGCCGCGCGATAACCGTCGAGCCGGATCGCGATCTGCGAAAACGGCGTGCGGGCGGCAGGGATGGGCGGCATCGCACCGATAAAGGCGATGCGCCGCCGCCCTTTGCGCAACAGATGCGCCGTGGCCTGGAAACCGCCTTCGTGATTGTCGCTGCCGATCGAGCAATAGCTTTGCCCCGCCACTTCCACCCCCCAGGCCACCAGCGGCTTGCCCATGGCGGCATAGCGGTTGAGCGTATCGTGAAACTGCGACTGGCCCAGGAAGATCGTCCCGGCATAGGCGCTCTGGTCCAAAAACTGCGCCAGCGTGGCATCGTCATAGGGTGTTTGCCACACGATCGAGACATCGCGCCGCCGCTCCCGCAGCGCGGTGCCAACCCCGCCGATCAGCGCCAGTTCAAACGGGTTGGCCAACTGGCTGCCGTGCGCGGTTGCCAACGGCACGACCAGGCAGATCTGCTCTGACAGCGATGTTTGATGCCGGCGCACCCGCTGCGGCACGTGAACATAGCCCAGCCGGTCAGCGGTGCTCAGCACACGCTCGCGCGTCTCCTCGCTGATCGCGCTGTGCCCGGTCAGCACGCGCGATACGGTAGCCACCGATACACCTGCTTCTGCGGCAACACCGCCCAGCGTTGGCCCGCCGCGCTTTACCCGCGCCATGATCTGCCCAGCATTTGCATTAGCTTGCACTACGCTGCGGGAACGCGCTCGTCCATGCCTGACAGACACAGGCTCAGCAGCGCGCCGGCAGCCATCAGCCCTCCGGCCAGGGGCAGCACCGGCCAGGCCATTCCGCCGAGCAGATGCGCGATGACCCAGCCCATGCTCACCCCGGCAAACAGCTGCGGCACCACGATGAAGATGTTCATCACCCCGATGAACATGCCCGCCGTCGCACTCGATACCGCCCGCCCAGCCAGCACGAACGGCGCGCTGAGGATCGAGGCATAGGCGATGCCGATCAACACCGCGCAACCGATCAGCCCGGCAGGATGGGTGAGCAACGCCAAACCACTCAGCCCCGCTGCCCCCAGCGCCAGCGCCGCGGCATGCACACGGGTGACGCCAAAGCGGCGGAACAGCCTGGGCAGCAGGAAGGCAAACACCCCGGCAACGCCGTTGTAGGTGCCGAACAGCACGCCCACGAAGTCTGCCCCTTTGCCATAGGCCGCGTCGAATGGCGACGTGGCACCATAAAGCTGCGCGGCGACTACCGGCGTGGCATAGACCCACAACAGATAGAGCCCGAACCAGCTGAAAAACTGGATCACCGCCACGGGCCGCAGCGCGTGCCACAGCGCGGCGACTTCCGCTTTGCGGCCCATCGCGGCCCTCGCTTTGTCATCCCCGGCGCCACTGGCAGGGGGTTCCTGCACCCGCGCCACAGTCCAGCCCACCGACAGCGCCACGGCGATGGCAGCGGCAACGAATGCAACGCGGATCGAGGGTGCGGTCTGGCCCGGCAGCGCAACATTGGACCAGCCGCCCCACGCCAGCAGGATCGGTGCGCAGGCGCCCGCCAGCGCGCCCAGCCCGATGAAGACAGTCTGCATCGCATAGCCGCGCGCGTGTTCGTCGGGCGGCAATGTGTCGGCCACCAGCGCGCGATAGGGCGCATGCAGTGCGTTCATCGCCGCTTCGAGCATCCACACCGCCGCCACCGCCACCACCAGCGATGCCGCCAGCGGCAAGGCGGCCAGTGCCGCGATCACCACCAGCGCCGACAGCAGGATGTAGGGCCGCCGCCGCCCGAACCGCGTGGGTGCCCGATCGCTCAGCGCGCCAACCACCGGCTGCACCAGCAACCCGGTCACTGGCCCGGCCAACCACAGGATGGCCAGTTGATCGACCGACGCGCCCAGGCCCTGGAAAACCCGGCTCAGGCTGGCGCTCTGGATACCGAACGCGATCTGCAGCCCGAAATACCCGACGCTGAGATCGATTGTCCGCACACGCACGATCGGCCTACACTCCGCGATCCGTGGCACGATCGCCATCGATATGCCATTGGGCCGATCATAGTGGACCCAGGCCTTGAAGCTACCGCTATTCGGTGGAAAGCCGAGTAACCGTTCAATCCAAGCCCAGGCTGGCGCTGTCCATCAGGCTGGCGGCGAGTTCGGCACGGGCGGCGGCGTGGCGGTATTGTGCGTCGATCTGGCGCAGTTGTGCGTCGGCGGCGGCTTCCTCGCGCAGGTTCACCGGCAGGAAATCGCTGGCGCCCAGGGCAAAGCGGCGGCGTTCGGCCTCGGCCATGCGGCGGGCCAGGCCTGCCTCGTCACCGGCCAGCGTGGCCAGGCGCTCGGCTCCGCTCACCTGTACGCGCAGGCTGGCGAGATCGGCGGTGATCTGCTGTTCAGCGAGGCGCAGGCGATGCGTAAGCGCGTCGGCATCGGCCTGCGCCTCGGCCAGGCGGCCGCGCGCGGCGCGCTGTTCCAGCGGCATCGACAGGCGCACCCCGAACATCACCTCGCCCGGCACGCGCGTGGGGCTGCCGCTGCCGAAATCCTTGGCCGCTTCCACCCGCAGATCGAGCCGGGGGAGCAGGTCGTTGCCAGCCAGGTCACCGCGCAACCGCGCCTGCTCGGCCCGGTTCAGCAGGATCTGCAGATCGGGCCGTCCCGCCAGGACCGTGGCGGTATCCGCCAGGCGCGGCGCCACTCCTTCGGGAAAGGCCGCGGGCAAGTCTTCCGGCTGGGCCACCACCGGCTGGCCGAGGTCATCGCGCCAGAACAGTGAAAGCGCCTGGGCCGCCACGGCGAGATCCTGTTCGGCGCGCACCAGCAGCGCTTCGCGGCGCACGATGTTCTGGCGGTTTTCCACCGCCAGCACTGCCGGGCGCGCGCCTAGCGTCACCTGCCGTTCGATCGAGGCCTGGCGTTCGCGCGCCAGCGCCAGCAGATCGCGATAAGTGCGCATACGCAGGCCGGCCGCCACCCACTGCTGATAGGCATCGGCCGCGCGGCGCTGCACGCCGATCATCACCATCGCCTGGTCCAGCCCAGCGATCTCGGCATCGGCCTGCGCCTGTGCCAGCTTGGTGCGGCGTTCATCCACCAGCCGGTCGCGCAGCAGGGAAAACACCGCGCCGGCACGCACTTCGCCCAGGGCATTGGTCACGTTCTTGCCATCATAGACGGCAAAGCGCCCGCTCGACACGCGATAGCCGCCATAGACCTGCCCGCCATTGGTGGCGAACGGCCTGGTCAGCTTCGCCTCGGCCAGGGCATTGTCGTAATAGCCCAGTGGGCGGGCCTGCACTTCGGCATCGAAGACCATGTCGAACAGGCCTTGCGCGGCAAGCGTGCGGGCATCGGCAGCGCGCTGGCGGGCCATGGCTTCCAGCACCAGCGGCTGATGCCGGGCCGAGGCGCGCAGCACGGTATCGAGGGTCAATTCGCCGGCCCAGGCCGCCTGGCTGCACAGCAGAGCGACAACAGCGAGCAACGTGCGGATCACTTTTCTTCCTCCCCGCCGTCCTTGGTGCTATCCTTGGCGGGCTTGGCCTTCTTGGCCGCGTCCTTGTCGGCCAGGCCCTTGCCGGCGCCCTTGCGCGGGCCAGTTTCCACCGGGCGCTGGAATTCCAGCGGGAAATCGTTGAGCTGGCGCCACAGTTCATAACCGACCGAGACGGTTTCCATCTGGATCCAGCCGCGCACCCGCGAACCCAGGCGGGTGAACTGGTTGCCGGGCCAGGCCGGCTTGCCCGGCATCGGCTCCACCAGCACGCGGAACAGGCCGCTGGCCTGGGCGGAAGGATCGATGCTGCGCACCCGCCCATCGAACATGCCCTGCGCCACCGAGGGCCAGCCGCTGAACTGGATCGCCGGCCAGCCTTCGAAATGCAGCCGCACCGGCTGGCCGCGCCGCACCAGCGCCACGTCGCGGCCATCGACCATCAGTTCCACCACGCGCACTGCGCTTTCCGGCGCCACCGTGGCCAGCCAATCACCCGCGCTTACCAGCGTGGCACCGGCCGCCGTATTGAGCGACTGGATGCGCCCATCGCGCGGCGCGCGCACCAGCTGCGCCGACTGGCGCGTGCGGGCAATGTCGACGCGGCTGAGCTTGGCGCGCGCCTCGGCCAGCTTGGCGCCATGTTCGGCGACCTTGATCTGCGCGTTTTCAAAATCGCGCCGCGCGGCCAGGCCATCGGCCAGCAACTGGGCAGAGCGGCCGACATCGATGCGCGCCACGGCCATGGCCTGTTCGCTGGCGGTGATCTGCGCCAGCACTTGGGCGCGCTCGGCCGCCAGGCGTTCGAGCAGGCCGGGATCGTTGTCCACCACCCGCGCGATCGGGTCACCCGCCTTAACGCTTTGCCCGTCAGTCACATACCAGCGCTCGACCCGGCCGGGCACCAGCGCGGTCACCTGCTGCACCCGGTCTGCCGGATCGAGCGCGACGATCTGCCCCGTGCCGGGCGCGGTCTGCACCCAGGGCACGAACAGCAAGCCGAGCACCACCAGCGGAATGGCAATGCCGATCATCCAGGCCACCGCTACTGCGGTGCGGGGCGGGCGCAAGCTGGCCAGCGTGGAAAAGCGCGTCATGTCTTGGGCATGGCTCGCCATGGCTCAATCCTCCTTGCCGGCAGTGGGCGGGGCGACGGGTTCAACAGCGGGGCGATCAGCGCTGCGCTGCTGCGCGGTTTCGCCCAGGCGCAGCCAGGCATCGTGGGATGGCCCGCCCGGCCGGTCGGTAAAGTGCAGCACGGTGGTGCCTTGCGGGCGCAAGGCATTCAGCACACGCGACAGGCGCGCCGGGTCGAGCATGTCGTAGAGCGGAGAGAGCATCAGCACGCGGGGGCTGGCGAGGATCGCGCCGGCCAGCTTGAGCAGCATGGTTTCCCCGACCGCCAGCGGCCAGCCCGAACTCGACAGCATGGTATCGAGGCCCTGGGGCAAAGCGCTGACGCGCTCTTCCAGCCCGACCAGCGCCAGGGCATCAAGCATCGCCCCGCCCTGCCACTGCGCATCGGCACGCCCTGATCCCGATAGCCGCAGATAATCGCGCACGGTCATTTCCACGATCGTGGGCCGATCAAGCACGATCACATCGGCGCGCAGGCGCACCATGTCGAAACTGCCAAGGTCTGCGCCGCCCACGCGCACCAGCCCGCGCTCGGGCGTGGCCAGCCGCTTGAGCAGGGTGGCGACACTGCGCTCCACCCCAGGCGCGGCCAGCACGCCGATGTGCTCGCCGCTGCCGATGGCACAGTCGAGGCGATGATTGCCCAGGACCACGCCCTGGAAGCGGATCGCGCCATGGGCCGGGCCGATGGCATCGGCCGCCGGCGGCGCTTCCTGTGGCACGTCCCAAAACAGGGCGAGTTCCTCCAGGCCCGCGGCCAGGTCGTAGAACACCTCGAGATAGCCGCCGAGTTGGGCAATGCCATAGAACACGCCCGACAGGATCAGCTCGGCCGCAACCAGCTGCCCCACCGACAGTTCGCCCTGCAGGATCAGCCAGCCGCCCATCGCGAGCAGACCCGCGCTGGCCAGCGCATAGAGCAGCAGGAGGCACAGCGTCTGGCTGAAGGTGTGGCGGAAATGGCGGCGGTGCGCGGCCACATAAGTGGCGGTCATCGCCTCGCTGCGGTCGATCGCAAAGCTGATATGGCGACCGGATTTGTAGAACCCGTTCGAAGCGCCCAGGCTTTCCAGCCAATGCGCGGCGGCATGCTTGGCGTGGCTCTTGGCCACGGCGCTGTCGAGCGAGGGCAGCAGCCAGGCGCGCCAGATCACCAGCACGGCCAGGACCAGCACCACGTTGAACGCCAGGAAGAACGGGTGATAGAAACTCGTCACCACCAGCCCGACCAGGCTTTGCAGCACGATGGCAAAGCCGCCGATGACCAGGCTGGTCAGCGCCTTTTGCACCGTGCCCATGTCAAAGAAGCGGTTGAACAGATCGCCGTGCCGCGCATCGACGAAGAACGGGTTCTGCGCATGGATCGCCCGCGTGGTGATCTCGGCCATCAGCCGGGCAAAGAAGCGCTGCTCGAACCGCGCCATCACTGCCACGCGCAGCGCCATCAGCGCGCCTGCCAGCAGCAGCAGGGCAAAGAGTACCAGGGCCAGCGTGAACAGCGGCGCGGGCAGCGCGATGTTGGCCACCGCATTGATCAGCAGCTGCACCGAGATCGGCGTGGCCAGCGACAAGAGCGAGATCGCCGCGCCAAACACCAGCGCCAAGCGGATGAAAGCCTTGTCGGGCGCCATGACCAGGCTGGCCCAGCGGCGCAGATCGCGCATGGTGGGACGGTGGCTATGGTGGGCGCCGTGATGGTGTGGCGAATGGGCGGCGGTATGGTCGCGGGCGTCCATGAACGGGCGGCTTTCCTTGGCGGGCTAAAGGTGTGCCCATCAAGATGACGATCGCCGCGTGATCCGCCAATACGGTGGTCACCTATCGATCCGATAGGTTTTTCCTATCGCTGGGCAATGCTCCGCAATGTCTCGGCGAGGAGCATGAGGTCGCCCGACCGCCCAGCGCCGATGCGCCAGATCAGCCCGATCTCGCGATAGGGCCGCCCGCCGGCAAAGGGACGCACCACCACGTCACCGCCCTCGGCGATTTCCTGGCGCACATAGAGTTCGGGCAAAAGTGCCAGCCCCATGCCCATTCCGGCCATCTGCCGCACCGCATCGAGGCTGGTGCCCTCGTAATCGCGCAAGACCTGCGCGCCGCAGCGTTCGGCCAGGGCTGCCACCTGCTGGCTCAGCCGGTATTCGGGCTGCATGGTCAAGAGACCGCGCCCGGCGAGATGCTCGGGCCGCACCATGCGCACCGCCGCCATGGGATCGTCGGCCGCCATCGCCAGAAACATCGGTTCACGAAACAGCCGCTCGATATGAAAGCGCGCGTCGGTGACGGGCAGCTGCACCAGCACGGTATCATGGCGCCCATCGCCCAGATGTTCGAGCAGGGCATCGGGCAATCCTTCGCGCACGTGCACCTTGAGATCGGGATGCGTAGCGTGCAGCCGCGCCACCAGTTGCGGCAGGATATAGGGCCCGAGCGTGGGCGAGACGCCCAGGCGCAGCGTGCCGGCCAGTTCGCCCTGGCGATGGCGCCGGGCGAGATCGGCAAAGCCTTCGGCCTCGGTCAGCACGCGCCGCGCCGCCGCCACCGCCTCACGGCCCAGCGGCGTCAGCACCATGCGCCCGCCCCGTTCGGCCACGGCGCCGCCCAGCAACCCTTCCAGCAGGTGGATCTGTTGCGAGAACGAGGGCTGCGACACACCCATCGCCGCCGCGCCCCGGGTGAAATTGCCGCAATCGGCCAAGGCGACCAGGCAGCGCAACTGCCGTAGGCTGGGCCAGGCCAGGCTTTCGGTCATGGCTCAAGCGCTCCCTTCCATCGCCTTGCCCACTCTAGCGGACTTTGCTGCCGGAACCCAAGCCCCGCAAACACTGTCTATAAATATGATAATTGCGCGAAATGCAACTGCAACGCCGTTATTCGCATTTGTCAGCCCCGGCGATCTGGCCCATCTAGAGCGGGCCTTTCAGGCATCCTCTCCCAAACTTTCCAAGGCCGGTCGCGAGATCGGCCTTTTTTTTGCCCGCTTCACCGCCATGATGATCGTTAACAGCGACGAAGCGATGGGCAGATCACCGCGTCGTGCAGCTTGGACAGGACAGCGGGCAGCCCGCCCTGCTTTCCCCATGCGTCACTTGCACGGAACGCATCGGCTTGTTCCGGGGCTTATTCCGGCGCGATCGGTCGACGCTCCAACCGGGCTACGGCGTGGCGCACCACCTTTTGCAGCGCCGGCGCAGAAAAGAACCCGCCCGGAATCAGGCAGCGCTCGATCAGCACGCGGCGAAACGCGGCGAACGTGGTGGCGTCGGGCGGCACCGGGTTGGTCCAGAACGCGTCGAGGCCGTCCTGATAGGTGATATCGGGCATGTCATAGACCGCGTGGCCCAGCGCCACGACGGGGATGCCCTCGGCCAGGGCCAGGGTGCCGCTCGTGCTGTTGATGGTCACCACGCCCAGCGCCCTGCGGGTCACCGGCACGATATCGCCCATGCTCAGGTAATCGACCCGGTCAGCCACGCCGAACAGGCGCGCCAGATCGGCGGTTTCCTGCTGCCAATCGCGCACCCCATTGTCGAGCGGATGCTCCTTGACCACCAGCCGCACATCGGCCGGGGCGTTGGCGGCAAAGGATTCGAGGATCAGCCGCAGCGCGTCGGCAATCCCGGCAAACGGTGAATGCAGGCGGATCTGCGCATCGGAATCGAGTTGCAGCGGAAACAGGAAATAGCGCTCTCCCGCTGTTTTCAGGCGGTGCAGCAGGGCATCGGCCTCGCGCTGGCGCAGCTTGCGGCGCGACAGCTTGCGCCACCAGCCCATCGCCTCGACCAGCGGATGCCACGGGCGATGATTGGTCCAGTGCGGATAGTGCCACCGCGTGAACACGTCGGCGCAGTTGTAGAGCAGCCCCTCGGCCGCACGGCGGCGGAACGAGGATGGCACCTGGGCGTGCGGTGGTACCGGCGGCAGCGTGGCAGCGGTGGCGCGATACCACGCGGGGTCGCTCGGCAGGCGGGAATTGCCGTTCACCCCGCCCAGTTCCAGCGTGACCCAATCGGGCCTGACATAGCCTTCCTCGAACACGTGGACCGGCACGCCGCGCTCCTTGCAGATGCCGGTGGCAGGGCGGTGATGATCGCGGCAATCGCCGAACAGCACCACGTCGGTCACGCCCTTGTCCGCCAGGAACTGCGCGAAGAACGCCGGCCAGCGCTCCAGCGAATCGCGATAGTCCACGCCGTTGGGCAGGCGCCAGAACAGCCGATCGCCGCCGTTGAAGTTGATCTTGTGCACGGTGTGCCCGGCCCGCAACAAGGCCTTGCCCAGTTCGTGGAACAGCGGCCCCATCAGGCCTTGCAGCAGCAGGATCGTGCGCGGCGCCGCGTCGTGATCGGGCGTGGTATCGGCAGCCCGGATCGTGTCGGGCGCAATTGGCAACTCTTGCATTCGAAAGCGATACTCCGTCGAGAAGACCCGGCGCGCCGATGACCGCCGCGGCGGCACGGCCATCTTCGCCGCCCGCCCCGGTCTTCTGCCCGAAGCGTTACCCGCGCGAATGGCCAACCACAAGTTCCCGCCGCCACACCGGATCGATTCGTCCCGGCGTGGTGGATGACAGCCGGCGCCGCCCCGGCTATGAGCCGCGCCGGCGCAGCCGGGTAAGTCCGTGACGCCGCGGATATGGAACAGGCGTGACGTTGCACAGTCATATATTTCAGGTTGTTGTCGCAGCGCTGGCGCTGGTCTGCGGCGGCGCTGCGCTCGATGCGCTGGTCCATCCGCGGCCGCGCCATGGCCTGCGCAGCGTGCCCGGGCTGGTGATCAACGCTGGCGTGCTGCTTGGCGTGTTCGGGGCGATCCTGGCGCTTTGCGGCAATCCCCTGGTGGCCTGCGCGCTCAGCCTCGGGCTGGGCGCCCTGTTCACCGTTGCCTCCAACGCCAAGAACACCATGCTGGGTGAACCGCTGCTGTTTTCCGATCTCGCCCTGATCGGCGCGGTGTTTCGCCATCCGCAGTTCTATCTCTCCGCCGTGGCGCCGTGGCAGCGCGCGGTGGCCAGCCTGGTCGCGCTCGCACTGGTCGCCCTGCTCTGCCTGCTGTTCCGGGCCGACGGGGTGATGCATCTTGCCGGCCTTGCCCTTGCCCTGGGCGCGGTCGGCATGCTCGCCATCCTGCAGGGCAGCCCAGCGTTCCGGGCCATTGCCGCCACCCCCGACCCGCATGGCGACGTGGCCCGCCATGGCCTGGTGCCGGTGCTGCTGCTCTATTGGCGGCGCTGGCGCGACACGCGCGACCCGCCGCCCTGCCCCGCGTCAGGCCGCCCGGCGCGCGACGATGCGCCCGAACTGGTGGTGGTGATCCAGTGCGAAAGCTTTGCCGATCCGGCCGATCTGTTCGATGATGCGGCGCTGGCGCTGCCCGGGCTCGACGCGGCGCGCGGCCTGGCCTGGCAGCACGGCCGCCTGCATGTCAGCGGCTTTGGCGCCTATACCATGCGCACCGAATATGGCGTGCTGTTCGGGCGGGAAGAGGCCGAACTGGGCTTTCGCCGCTTCGATCCATTCCTCACCGCACAGGGCGAAGGATCGTGGGCCTTGCCGGCACGGCTGCGCCCGGCCGGGTGGGACAGCGCGTTTCTGCACCCGCACGACATGCGCTTTTACGGGCGCGACCGCATCATGCCCGCAGGCGGCTTTGCCCGCCTGGTGGGAGAAACGCATTTCGCCCCGCCCGCGCCGGATCAGGGCCGCTATGTGACCGATGCCGCAATGACCGACGTGATCCTCGACACGTTGCAGGCCGCCAGCGCGCCGACGCTGCTCTATGCCGTGACGATCGAGAACCACGGCCCCTGGGCAGGCGATGGCCAGGAAGAACTGGTGCCGGGCTATCTGCGCCTGGTCCGCAACAGCGATGCCATGCTGGCGCGCCTGGCCGATGGCCTTGCCGCACTGGCAAGGCAGCGTGGAAAGCCGGCGGCGCTGGTGTTCTTCGGCGATCACTGCCCCAGCATTCCCGGCGCCACCACGCCGGCGGGCAAGCGCCACACGCCCTTTGTCATCATGCGGTTCGACGATGCAGGGCAGCCGATGCGCGGCGATGACACTGCGGCAGACCTGACGCCTGCCGGCCTGCACCACGCCATCCTCGACATGATGCTCGAACCCGCGCGCTAGCGCACCTTGCGCTCAAGCCGGCGGCGCGAGCGACAGCAGCAACCGGTCGCGCCAGGCCCGTGGCAACAGCCGATCCAACCAGCGCAGCACCACGAAGGGCCAGGGCAGCACGAGATGCGCGCGCCCCTGCTCGGCCGCGCGCACGATGCGATCGGCAACCACGTCGGGCGCCATCAGCATCGGCTTGGGACCGGGCACCTGGCGCCCGGCCGCCGTATCGATGAAACCCGGTGATACCAGCGTGACGCTGACCCCATGGCCGCGCAGCGCCAGGCGCAGTGCATCGGCAAACCGCGCCAGGCCTGCCTTGGTTCCGGCATAGGCCGTGGCAAAGGGCAAGGAATGAAACCCGGCGGCCGAACCGATCAGGACGATGCGCCCCTTGCCCCGTGCTGCCATGGCCTGGCCCATCGCGGCAGCCAGCGTGGCCGGGCCGGTGAAATTAACCAAGGCCAGCTCTGCTACCAGGCCAGGTTGCTCCACACGGTCATCAGCGGCGCGAATGTCACCGCGCCCTTGGGCAAAGACCACCATGTCGAACGGCGTGGCCGCATCGTCTGCCGCCATCGCGGCCAGGGCGGCGGCAATATCGCGCAGGTCGAGCGAACGCGTCTGCGTCACGGCTCCGGCTGCACTGCACAATGTTGCGGTGTTTTGCAGGCGCGCAAGGTCTCTGCCCCACAGCACAAGCAGGATATCGGGCCCGGCAAGACGCTGCGCGATGGCCGTGCCCAATCCCCCCGACGCCCCGACAATTAAAACCGATTTGGAGTAATTAACCACCGGTATTATGTCCTTTTTGTAACGGCTTCCGGTCGTCGCAACGAAGTAGCATTTAGCAGCATCAATGCTTGACAATGCATGGGCGATGATGTCCAGCATCATCAAGATGCTTTCTTCCGAAAACATACCGCAGCGCATCAGGCTGTTTCGCAGTGACGGCCTTGAGCGCCTGACGCTGATTTCGTGGCGCACGTTCGCTCTCGCCTGGGCGATGATTCTGCCCGGAATTGCCTGGGTTGCCTGGGGCACGGCCAGCCCGCTTCACGCGCTGGGTCTGATCGGTGCCGGCCTGCTGGGCTGGACGTTGTTCGAATATGCCATGCACCGCTTCCTGTTCCACTGGCATGTCAATGTCGCGGCGGTGCAGCGATTCGTGTTCCTGATCCACGGCAACCACCACGACAATCCCAACGACGGGCTGCGCGATCTCATGCCGCTGCCGGCCAGCCTGCCGGTGGCGGGCGTGTTGTGGCTGGCCGCGTGGCTGGCGATCGGACCGGCGGGCAGTTGGCTGTTCCTCGGCTTTATCAGCGGCTACGTGGTCTATGACACGCTGCACTATGCCTGCCACCAGTGGCCGATGCGCGGCCGCATCGCCATGGCGCTCAAGCGGCACCACATGCGCCACCACTTCGTGGATGGGCACGGCAACTATGCCGTCTCGGCGATCTTCTGGGATCGGGTGTTCGCCACCAGGATCAACTCGCTGAAGTGACGCACATGGCAGGTGAACGCCAACCTTCGCAGTGGCAGCAGACCGTCAACGCGCGCGGCTGGAAAATTCCGCTGCTGGGCAAGTCGCCCTACCAGATCGGCAAGGAGCTGCGGCCCAAGGTCGATGCGCTAATAATGCGCAATTCGCTGATCCCGGATTCGGCGGTGCAGGACAAGGCATTCTTCCCCTGGATCGCGCAGCTTGAACAGCACTGGGAAGCCATTCGCGACGAAGCCCTGGCGATTCGCGCCAAGGACATCCCATCGCTTGGCGATCTGTCGTTCGACCATGGCCGCATTGCCAAGGACCGCCGCTGGCGTACGTTCTTCTTGAAGGGCTATGGCTATCGCATGGCCGCCAACGCCGCGCGCGCGCCGATCACCGCCCGCCTGATCGAAGCGATTCCCGGCCTCGTCACGGCCAATTTCTCGGTCATGGAGGCAGGCGGCCACATTCCCCGCCATTTCGGCATGACCAAGGGCATGCTGACCTATCACCTCGCGCTCAAGGCCCCGCGCGAGCGCGAGAAGTGCCGCATGAACCTCGAAGAGGGCGAGCGACTGCACGTGCTCCACTGGGAAGACGGCCAATCCTTCCTGTTCGATGACATGTTCAACCACGAAGTGTGGAACGAGACCGACGAGGATCGCTATATCCTGCTGATCCAGATCAAGCGCCCCTGCCGCTTTACCGGCAATCTCATCCAGAACATCTTCCTGAAGGCGGTGCGCCACTCGCGCTTCGTCAAGGACATCACCCGCGCAATCAACCGCCAGGCCGCCAACCGCGACAATCAGCCGGCCTGAGCCTGCTGCGCCGGGCGAGTTTCCAGCATTGAGCGGGACCCCGGATCATGTCTGGGTGACGATAAGTAGATGTATTCGTTTCTTTTCTTCGTCACCCCGGACTTGATCCGGGGTCCCGCTTCTTCTTAAAGCCTCGCACTGCGGCAAAGTTCCGCACCGGCTTCAAGATTCACACGAAGCCACCAAGGCACGAAGGAAGGATGAAAGGGCACTTCTTCGTGCCTTCGTGTCTTCGTGTGAATTTTCAAGAGATCAGACCGCCGCTGCCGTTGCGCAGACCAGCCATGCATCAGCCCGGCAGCCGCGCCAGTGCCGCGACGACAGTATCGAGGTGCTCGTCCCAGGTGGGATTGTGCCAGCCAGGGATGCGGCGCAGTTGCGCCTGGCGCATCGGCCCATCTTCGGCAAAATCCACGATAGCCCGGGTCCAGGCCGGCCCGTCCAACGGATCGAGATAGTCCGCCACGAGGCCGCCCACCTCGCGCAAGGCGGCGATATCGCTGCACAACGCGGGCGTGCCTACAGCCAGTGCCTCGGCCACCGGCATGCCATAGCCTTCGGCGAACGAGGGCATCAGCAGCCCCTTCGCGCCACGCAGCACCGCCGATAGCTGGCGATCGGGACAGCCGCTCCATTCCTCGACATGGCCCTTGAGCGCGGGGCACCGCTCCAGAAGATCGACCACCTGCTCATTTTCCCAGCCGCGCCGGCCGATGATCACCAGCTTGGGCACGCGCTCGGCTGGCAAGGTTTCGGCCAGATGCCGCCAGACATGCAGCAGCAGCAGGTGGTTCTTGCGCGGCTCGATCGTGCCCAGGCAGACGAAATAGGGGCGGCCATCGCCCGTCCACGGCGTCGCCGGCGCCATCGGCACGGTGCCGAGCAGCGCCACCGCCATCGCGATCGACCGGCCCGACCGCGCGATCCACGGCTGCATCGCGCGCCCGGTCGCCGCTGAATTGACGATCACCAGATCAGCCAGGCTGGTGACCGTCTCGATGCGCCGCTGGTGCAGCGCGGCGCCATCGGGCCGGGCATATTCGGGAAATTCCATGGGGATGAGATCATGGACCAGGCAGGCGAACTGCGCGTTTTCCTGCGCCAGGATGCGGCGAATTTTGCCGGTCTTGGCCAGATGGTGCGGCGAAACCTGGATATAGACCGCGCGCTCTTCCCTGCCCCGCGCCCGATGGGGCAGCAGCTGGAACAGCAAGGGCAGGTTCGATAGCACCGAGCGTCGGTCCGGGCTATTTTCCTCGCGCGACCAGCGGCGCTCCAACTCGTCGAAATAGGGCAGGATCGCATCGCGGCGCAGGCGGCCATAGAGCCCGGTGGGATGGACCGCGGCAAAGTCGAGCCCATCGCCAAAGCGCGCCAGCAGGCCGCGCACATAGGCCATTTCCACACGATCCACCCCCGACGGCGTCGAATAGTGCATCCGGGAAATGAGCCGGGAAACATCAAGGATCATCTGGGTCATCGCAGGGCCGCCATGATCCGCCCCTGGATGCGGCGCAAGGGGGCGATCCAGCGCAGGCGGTTGGTAGCGCGCGCGCTGGCCATACGATCGACCAGAACCTCGGGCGGGCATGACAGGCCGGTCACCGGATCGAGATAGCGTGGATAGAGAATCAGCACGCCCGCCACCAGCGCATCGAGCGACAGCGCCCGCCCGCGCCGATCGGGCACCGGCGCCAGATCGCGCGTCAGCCCCCAGCCGGCATAGAACGGCGTGCCATGGCACACCACCGCGCGCCCGCGCATCAGCGCCTCGAACCCGGCCAGCGAGGTGAGAACATGCACGGCATCGACCGCATCGAGCAAGGGCGCCATGCCGCCGCCGCGCACCACGCGATCGGCATGGGCCAGGATCGCCGCATCGGGCACGGCGCCGCGGCGATGCCCGGCATCGACATCGGGATGGGGCCGAAACCAGATTTCGGCGTCGGGTTCTGCCTGGCGCGCGCGCCGCACCAGTTCGAGATTGGAGGCAAGACCATGCCCGCCAGCCTTGACCGACATATCGTCTTCCACCTGCCCCGGCACCAGCACCAGGCGGCGACCTGGCGCGGCCCGGGCCGGCACGCTGGCGGCAGTATCGGCGGCATACTTGCTGATCCCGGCGGCCACGATCGTGGCGCGCAGGGCGCGCGCGCGATCGAGCAGGCGCTGGGGAAAAGCGGCCGTAGCCAGCAGGGTTTCGAGGTCGCTGGGCGCGGCGGGGTCGAAGTGAATGCCTTGGGCATCGACCACCACTGACGAAGGCGGCACCAGGTCTACCCCCAATCCCACCGAGCGGACGAAGCCGTCTTCCACCCGCACCAGCGGCACGCCGCGCTGCCGCGCCCGCGCGATCAGTTGCGGCGAAACGCGCGAGGGCCAGATCGCCACGGCGCCGTGGGCCCGCTGCGCCCGGACCAGGGCAAGACCTGGATTGCGGAAGAAGCGCAGCCGCTGCGCCGGATGCCACAGGAAGCGGCGAATCTCTGCCCGCTTCCACCAGGCCATGCCGCTGGCCACGGCAATGCCGCGATTGCCGTCGAGCACCGCGCGCCAGGTGGCCAGAACGTCGATGGTTGCGGCGAGCCCGGCTTCCCCGCCAGTGAACGGGTCGCGATAGCGTATGCTGGCGAGGGCCAGCGCCGCCTGATGGTCCAGCGCCGCGTCTCCATCGCCCGGCGCACCAAAGCGGCCAGGCGAAAGCACGTCCACCGCCACGCCGGCACACCGCGCCAAGGCGATCCACTCGTCGTCGCCATGCGCCACCAGCCGCGCGGCCTGATCAAGCACGGACCAGGGATCGAGCGCGGCGGCTTCATCGGCCACAAGCCACAACGCCTGATCCGGCGCGCGGCCGGCCAGCGCCGCCATTTGTGCCCGATCGCGCGGGCGCAAGACCACGGGCCACGGCCCCGGCGCTTCAACCGGCGCGCCCCAGAAGCAGCCCCCCACCCGCGCGGCGCGAATATCGGCAAACAAGGCGCGCGCTTCCTCTATGGCCGCAGCAGAGGGCGACGAGACGCTCTCGCCGCTTACGCCAGCGTCTGCCCAGGGAAAGGGCGGCGCACGCAACAGGGGCGCTGCGCTCATGGCCGAACGTTCCAGCTTTCCACCCGCAGCGTGCCGTCGGCATCGCGGCAGATCACGCCATAGGCGCCCGTCGCCAGCTTGAGCGGGCGATCAGCCACCGCGCCGATCGCCAGCAGCGCAAACCGCGCGGCGCCATTGCTGGTTACCAGCAGTGCCGGGCCGGTGGCCGTGGCCAGGAACGCGTGCCAGGCTGCCAGGCGGCTTTCCGCATCGACCTGCCAATCGCGCGGCGCCACGCCATGCGCGTCCCAGGCGGCCAGGGCCTCGGCGCCGATGCGCGCGATCACGGCGTCCTCGCCCTGATTCTCATCCGGTCCATGGTCAATCTCGCGCAGCCAATCGCACGGTTCGGGCACCAGTGCCGGCGCATTGGGCTGACAGGCCAGGATCGCCGCCGCCGTGGCGCGGGTGCGCGCCAGGGGCGAAACCAGCGCGCGGGCAAAGTGCCAGCCTTGCGCGGCGAAGTGGCGGCCGAGCGCCGCGCCCTGTTCCTCGCCGGCCGGGGTCAGCGGCAGGTCGGTGCGCGCGCCGATGCGGCGCGGCGCTTCGCCATGGGCAAAGGTGTTGCCATGGCGCACGATTACGAAACGGGGCCCTGCCCCGCGCAGGTCGCTGCCCATGGTCACAGCGGATAGGGATCGCCCAGCCGGGCAATCGCCGCCTCGGCCAGGGCCAGATCGGCCGGCGTATCGATGCCCGACATGGCATGAAGCGGCGGATCGACCGCGATCGTCGCGATCGTCCGCCCGGCTTCGAGAAAGCGCAACTGTTCCAGGCCTTCCAGGCGCTCAGTCGGGCTTTGCGGCGCCTGGGCAAACCATTCCAGCGCCGCCAGGCGATAACCATAGAGCCCGAGATGCTGCCACACCGGCGACAGCGGCTCGCTGGCGCGCAGCTTGGCCTCATCGCGCATGGCCGGCAGGATCGTCTTGGAAAACCACAAGGCGCGGCCCTGCGCGTCGCGGATGCAGGTCGTGCCGCTGAACGGCGCGGTCTGCTTATGCGCGCGCAAGCGGTCCAGCCGCTGCCAATCGAGCCGATAGACCGGCGTCGCCACGTCTGCTTCGCCGCCGCGCAATGTGGCGATCAGCCCGGCCACCACCGCTGGCGGCACGAACGGCGCATCGCCCTGCAGGTTGATCACCAGGTCAGGCCGATCCGGCCAGGCGGCGGCGGCGGCATAGGCGCGCGAGGAACCCGAATCGAGCGCGCTGTCGGTCATCGTCACGGCCGCGCCGATCGCCTGGGCATGCGCCGCGATGCGCGCGTCATCGGTGGCAACCACCACCGCGCAATTCCCGGCGCGTTCTGCCGCAGCCCTGGCCACGGCATGCACGCGTTCGAGCAGCGTGCGGCCGGCGATGGTCAGCAGGGGCTTGCCCGGCAGGCGCGTCGAACCGTGGCGCGCGGGAACGACAATCAGTGCAGAGGAACACGAAGACATGCCTGCCGCTTATCAGGCGGCGCCGGCCCTGACGATATCGTGCATGTGGACAATGCCCACCAAGATCTCGCCTTCGACGACAAACAGCACCGACACGGCATTCTCGTTGAGCAGGCGCAGCGCGTCCGATGCCAGGGTATCGGGCGCCACCCGCAGCGGATTGGGTGACATGTGCAGGCCGATTTGGTCGCTGAGGTCATAGGCCGCGATGCAGCGGCGCAGGTCGCCATCGGTAAACGCGCCGATCAGCCGGCCGGTGCCATCGACCACCGCGGTGCAGCCATAGCGCTTGCGGCTCATCTCCAGCGTGGCGTTGCTCAGTGATTCGTCGCTGGTCACGCGCGGCACCGCCTCGCCCGTGCCCATGATGTCGCCCACCACGCACAGTTGCGCACCCAGCTTGCCGCCGGGGTGGAACACGCGGAAATCGGTAGGCGTGAAGCCGCGCGCCTCGATCAGCGCGACAGCCAGCGCATCGCCCAGCACGAGTTGCGTGGTGGTGGACGATGTCGGCGCCAGTTCGTTGGGGCATGCCTCGCGCACCGGGGGCATCGACAGGCAGATATCGGCGGCCCGGCCCGCAGTGCTGTCGGGAAACGAGGTCGCCACGATCAGCGTGACGCCATACTGGTTGCAGTAGTGAAAAATGTCGTTGAGCTCGCTGGTCTCGCCCGACCAGGTGATGGCCAGCACGATGTCCTCGGGCGTGATCATGCCCAGGTCGCCATGGCTCGCCTCGCCCGGGTGGAGATAGACGGCTGACGTGCCGGTAGAACGCATGGTCGCGGCGATCTTGCGCGCGATATGCCCGCTCTTGCCCATGCCGGTCACGACAACGCGGCCACGCGTGGTGGCCAGGGCCGTGATCGCCTGCTCCACCGCCTCGCGCAGCTGCGGTGCGCGCAGGGCATCGCGCAAGGTCTCCAGCGCATCCAGTTCGATGTCGATCGTCTTCAACGCAGATGCGGCATAGCGCACGTCGATCAGCTTGTTGGGCATCTCGTTCAAAGCAGGTCTCGCGTGCACGCTATGGCGGTGTGCGCAGGGGGAATTGGCTGCCATATCATCACCCACCTGTTGCCAGAATTTTCAATACCCGCCAAGGGTTGTGAAATCACTATTGTGTTCGGGCCGTGTAAACTGCATCCGATCCGGCAGTGAATTACACAATTTTTCGGCAGGCGAGCTCTCCCATATGCACCTTTGTGGCCATACGATTCGACCGCAGTCTTCCCTATTCGCATTTGCGGGACCCTGCGTCATCGAAAGCGAGGAAATGACGCTTTCCATCGCCGAAACGCTTGCCGGTGTGGCGGACAGGCTGGGGCTGCTGCTCATTTTCAAAGCCTCGTTCGATAAGGCAAACCGCAGTTCCGACAAATCGTTCCGGGGCCTCGGCATCGACGAAGGATTGCGCATCCTCGAAAAGGTCCGCGCCGAGACCGGCCTTCCCGTGATCACCGACGTGCACGAGGCGGCGCAGGTAGCGCCAGTCGCCAGCGTGGTCGACGTCTTGCAGACGCCCGCCTTCCTCGCGCGGCAGACCGATTTCATCGCCGCGGTCGCGGCCAGCGGCAAGCCGGTCAACATCAAGAAGGCCCAGTTCATGGCGCCGGCCGACATGCAGCAGGTGGTCAACAAGGCCCGCAATGCCGCCAGCGCCGCAGGGCACGATCCCGATGCTTTCCTGCTGTGCGAACGCGGCACCTCGTTCGGTTACAACACCCTGGTGTCCGACATGCGCGGCCTGGCGATCATGGCCGATACCGGCTGCCCGGTGGTGTTCGATGCCACCCACTCGGTCCAGCAGCCCGGCGGCCTGGGCGAGCGCTCGGGCGGCCAGCGCGAATTCGTCCCCCTGCTCGCCCGCGCCGCCGTGGCCGCCGGCGTCGCGGGCGTGTTCATGGAAACCCACCCCGATCCGGACAAGGCCCTGTCAGACGGCCCCAATGCCCTGCCCCTCGCTGATTTCGAGGAACTGTGGAAGCGGCTGCTCGCGATCGATACGGTCGTCAAGGCGGCCTGATTCGCGCAGGCCCCTGCGCCAGCCGGGGCCTGCCGGAAGATCAGTTCTTCACAACCGAAACAGCACTGGTCACGGCAACCACCGGCGAGAACAGCTGGCTGATCAACTGGATGACCTTGCTCGGCTGGTTGGCCCGCGCATTGCCGAAGTACAGCACATCCTTGTCATGCATGGCAAAGTTCTGCGCCAGGAAGTAGCTGCCGGGGTTCATCATGTTGATGTGATAGACCACCGGCTTGCGCTGGCCGGTGTGATCGGGATCATCGACATAGCGGAACACGAAGATGGCCGCGGGGTCCCCCAGATTGGGATTTGGCCCGCCCGCGGCAGACACGGCCTGGGCCAAGGTCATCGATGACGTGACGAACGGAATCTGCTCCATCCGCCCCGCCGCACCCAGAACCGAGAACGACAGCGGGTCGTAGATCAGAGTGTAGCGATCGCCGGGATAAGCCCTGACATCGAGCGCCGGGTTTTCCAGCAGCGTGCTCAGGCGGTAGTCCGCCGTTTCGTCGCGGCGCTTGATCCGCACAATCAGATCGCTGGCCTTGCCCCGATACCCGCCCGACAGGGCAACCACGTCCGATAGCGTTTCCTGGTTGGTATTGAGCACCAGCCTGCCGGGCTTGGCCACTTCGCCGCCGACGATGACCGAATTGGTGATCACTTCCCGCCGCGTGACCAGCACCTGAGGATTTTGCGAGTAGCCTCGCAAGGCCTGGCGGATCTGGGCCTGGATTTCGGCGGGCGTTTTGCCAAGCACGCGCAGTTTGCCGGCATAGGGGATATTGATGTCGCCATAGTCGTCAACGCGCAACTCCGGCAGCGTCTGCGCGCGCGAGCCAGTGTCGACGCCAGTCGCCATCGCGCCGCCAAACGCCGGTGTGCCGGAAAACAGCGTTACACCGGCCTCGTAGATCGCCACACTCAGCACATCGCCAGGGCCGACCATGTCGGTAGGCGGCGCGGGCCGATCGCTTAGCCGCGACGTTGCCACCGCAGGAAGCGGCGGGATTGCCGCGGCGCTGTCCACTTCCACAAGTGACACGCCCAGCTGGGTGTTGCGCGCCACCCCCTTGCTCACCTCGCTACCGGTAGGGCCACTGGACGGCAGCGTTGCGCAAGCACCCAACAGCAAAGTGGTGCTCAACAGGAGTGACCGATAGAAATTCATGAACGACTTCCGTAAGATATAACGCGCTCGCCAAGCCCCCTAAGTGCACGGAGACGGTCGGCCCCGTCCATCAGCGTACATCGGAATCGGCCAGCACTGTGCGCAAGTAGCGCCCATAATCAGATTTGCCCAGCTTGGCGATGGCCCTTTCAAGACCTGCGGCGTCGATAAACCCATTGCGAAATGCGATTTCCTCGGGGCTGGCGATCTTGAACCCCTGGCGCTTTTCCAGGATGCGCACGTATTCGGCCGCGTCGAGCAAGCTGTCTGGCGTCCCGGTATCGAGCCAGGCATAACCACGCCCCATGATCTCGACGGAAAGCGCACCACGCTCCAGATAGACGCGGTTAACGTCGGTGATTTCCAGTTCGCCGCGCGCGGACGGTTTGAGGTTCGCAGCGATATCGACGACCTGCGCGTCATAGAAATAGAGGCCGGTCACCGCCCAGTTGGACCGGGGATTGTCCGGTTTCTCCTCAATCGACTGCGCTTTCATCGACTGGTCGAACGACACGACGCCATACCGTTCCGGATCGGTCACGTGATAGGCAAACACGGTCGCGCCGCTCTTCCGCGAGCTGGCCGAACCAAGCAATTCCGGCAAGCCGTGACCGTAAAAGATGTTGTCCCCCAGAATCAACGCAGAGGGCTCCCCCGCGATGAAGTCTGCGCCGATGACATACGCCTGCGCCAGTCCATCGGGGCTCGGCTGCTCGGCATATTCCAAGCGCAGTCCCCACTGGGCCCCGTCACCCAGCAACGCGCGAAACGCCGGCAGGTCACGCGGCGTGGAAATGATCAGGATGTCGCGAATTCCCGCGAGCATCAGCGTACTCAGCGGGTAATAGATCATCGGCTTGTCATAGACCGACATAAGCTGCTTCGATGTCGCCAGCGTCATCGGATAGAGCCGGGTGCCACTGCCGCCGGCCAGAATGATTCCCTTCACCGAAGTCCTTCCTCTGCCCGAGGCAGCGCCGCGCCCGCCCCATTCGGCGGCAGGCGGTTCATGACCGTCTCAAGGGAATTTCGCCAGTCCGGCAAAGTCACCCCATGAACGCTGGCAATCCGCCCGCTATCGAGCCGCGAGTTGGCGGGCCGCGCCGCCGGCGTCGGATATTCGACACTCGGGATCGGCCGAACTCGCGCGGTCGGCCAACCACGCGCGGCCGCTTCGGCAAAGATGCGGGAAGCAAAATCGGCCCAGCTTGCGTGTCCGCCCGCGGTCATGTGGAACACCCCAAGCAGCGCAGGATCATTACTCGTCAGCAGATTGGCAGCTACGGCCAGAATGCCGTCAGCAATATCCAGTGCGCTGGTCGGGTTGCCGACTTGGTCGTCAACCACCGAGATCTCGTCACGTGTCGCGGCGAGGCGAAGCATCGTCTTGAGAAAGTTGGTGCCGAAAGGGCTATAGACCCAGGCGACCCGGAGCACGACCGCCCGGCCTGGGTGGGCTGCAAACACAGCCCTTTCGCCCAGCAGCTTTGACATCCCATATACGCCCGTCGGCTCGGTCATGTCCCCTTCAACGTAGGGCCGAGCGCCCCTGCCATCAAAGACGTAATCCGTCGAAAGATGAATGATCGGCACGCCCAGGCGAGCAGCGCCCGCCGCCACCGCATGCGCCCCCAGAACATTCACGGCGGTTGCCAGTTCGGGCTCGCTCTCGGCTTTATCCACGGCGGTGTAGGCGGCTGCGGAAACCACCACATCGGGGGCGGCGGCATCCAGCGCACGCGCAACCGAATCCGCATTGGCAAGATCCATATCCGGCCGCGCGAGCGGGATGATCTCATGCCCGGCAATGCCGCCGCGCTCGATCAGGCTGGACGCGACTTGGCCGTTTCGACCGGTAACGGCAATCCTCATGCAGCCACTCCGGATTGAACCGTTGCCAATCCCAGCCGCTGGCCATCGTAGCGATCGCGCAAGGGACGCCACCACCACGCATTGTCGAGATACCAGCGCACCGTCTTTTCAATTCCCGTGTCGAACGTTTCCTGCGCGCGCCAACCCAGTTCGGTTTCCAGCTTGGTTGCATCGATCGCATAGCGCGCGTCGTGCCCGGGGCGATCGGTCACGAAGGCAATCAGGTTTTCGCGAGAAGCCGGCCCCGGAACGAGGCCATCGAGCACGGCGCAGATGCGGCGCACCACATCGATGTTGCGGCGCTCGTTGCGACCGCCGACATTGTAGGTTTCACCAACCCGTCCCTGAGCAGCGATCATGTCGAGTGCCCGGGCATGATCATCCACGAACAGCCAATCGCGAATGTTCTCACCCTGGCCATAGACCGGCAGCGGCTTTCCTTCGAGCGCGTTGAGGATGGTTAGCGGGATGAGCTTTTCGGGGAAATGATAAGGCCCATAGTTATTGGAGCAGTTCGACACCACCACGGGCAGGCCATAGGTGCGGTGCCAGGCCTTGGCGAGATGATCGGACGCGGCCTTCGACGCGGAATAGGGCGACGAAGGATCGTACGGCGTGGTTTCGGTAAACAGCCAGTCCGCGCCGAGGGAACCGTAGACTTCGTCCGTCGAGACATGAAGGAAACGGAAGCTGGCGCGCGCTTGCGGATCGAGCTCGTTCCAATAGGCACGCGCCGCTTCAAGCAACACGAACGTCCCGACAATGTTGGTCTGGATGAAATCTGCTGCCCCCGTGATCGAGCGATCGACATGGCTTTCAGCGGCAAGATGCATGATCCGGTCTGGGCGAAACGAGCCGATTGCCTCGGCCATGGCAGCACCGTCGCGAATGTCCGCTTTCAAAAAGCGATGATTGGCCTTTCCATCCACGGCGCGCAGCGATGCTTCGCAGCCGGCATAGGTCAGCGCATCGATGGTCAGTACGTCATAGTTTTTTTCCAGCACCAGATGGCGCACAAGCGCAGAGCCGATAAAGCCGGCTCCGCCGGTAACAATGACACGCATAGGGCAAAAACTCGCTCCGCAAGAAAACCCAGGCCTGTTTAGGCGGTATATTCTGAACCGAAATAGACTGGCAGGTCTGCAAGGCGAGGCTGACTGCGATCCTTGGCCGAAAGCGTGGTGGGATCGGCAGCCTCAGGCCAGGCGATGCCGATCGCAGGATCGTCCCAAGCCAAGCCTTTGTCACACGCGGCGCTGTAATAGCCAGTAACCTTGTAAGCAATCACAGTATTCGGTTCGAGCGAGCAGAAGCCGTGGGCGAAGCCCGGCGGCACCCAAAGCTGCTTGCCGTTAAGTGGCGTCAGAGTTTCGCCGATCCACTGGCCGTAAGTCGATGAGCCGGCGCGAATATCCACAGCCACGTCGAACAGCGCGCCTGCCGTGCAGCGGACCAGCTTGCCTTGAACGTGGGGCTCGCTCTGAAAATGCAATCCGCGGATGGTTCCCGCCTTTTCACTCAGGGATTCGTTGTCCTGAACAAAATCAAATGCACCACAGTGCTGTTCAAAAACATCTGCGCGAAAGGTTTCTGCGAAATACCCACGACCATCTGACAATTGTTTTGGCAAAAACAATTTGGGGCCGGAGATGTCAAAGGCCGTTACACGCATACGATCTCTCGAAATTGCAACATGGTTACCCCACTATTGGCAACCATTACATCATGCCGCATAGCGGTATCGCAACGCATTGCGCATACGACCCGGCGTCAAGAACCGTCCTCTAATACCAAGGTGCGCAACAGGCAAGCAGGGGACGCGCGCGCAAGCGTGCCTGCGCATGCCGACATCTCGCCACGCCCCGGCCTCATGGCAACACTCCAACCGCACGGAGACGCAGGCACCTGACGATATCCCCGGGCCAAGCGGCTTTGCTATGCCGCCGCCACATGGTATGCCCACCTTGAAACGGAACACCTCCACAATAACCTTTATATTGCGAGATGTTGCAGTCGATCTGATGGCGACTGACGATAAGGATGGCGTCGAATTGTTGAGCATCATGCCCTATGCCAGACGTCTTGCCAGGCGAATGAGGACTCCACTCCGGTTGCATTTACCCGCGATTACGAGACAAACCTGGGCCGAACGCCCCGATTTGCAAGCCGCTTTCGATCTGTCGCGCCGCTCCGGCCGCAGTGCCCTGATGGGTTGGTTTCTGTTTCATGGCTTTAGCGAAACCGACTTTCCCATTGATGACGCTGCCCGCGAGGCACTGAAGCCTTGGCATACTCCGTTCCCCCTGCTGCCAAGGCATCAGCCAATGCCGATCACCTGGCTGATGCGGGAAGCGGCGCGCCGCGAAGGTTTTCCACCTGGCGAATTGGATCGTCCTGCAGGTCAGGATCGCATCTTGCGGTGGTATTTCTTGACGGCCATGGAAAAGTACAACTGGTCGTCCTTGCTGACAGATGCACAAGCACGCGCCCTGCTGGCGAGGCCAGCCGGTACGGATACTCCCTTGATCATGCAGTGGCTATGGGACGAACTACCCCACTTGCATCAGCGCTTTGTAGGCGCCGCCGCCCCTGAGTTCGCCACTTGGATCAAGGAGCGGGGTGCCATCCGCTGGGCCGTTCTTGCCGATCCGCGAATTGGTCTTGCCGAAGGGAAACGCCCCCCGCCCGATCCAAGGCGACCGTTCGGCGTCAATCTGGTCGGCTATCCTCGCGCCCGTTTTGGGATCGGCGAGGATGTTCGCATGGCGGCACAAGCGTTGACGGCAGCGGGCGTGCCGTTCACCATTCGCGACATAGCGCAAGGCTCGCAGCTCGGTTACGAGGAAGGTGGCCTCGATAACGCCATTTCCGATAACCTTCCTTTCCGATACACCGTATTCTGTACGACCGGCATCGATACGGTCAAGGCCGTCCACCAAATCGGCAGAGCGGCGTTCGAGGGGCAAATCCTGGTCGGTTTCTGGCCTTGGGAATTGCCCGAGTTTCCCGAGGCATGGCGACAGGCCTACAAGCATGTGGACGAGGTTTGGGCGTCGACCTTGTACACCCGCGATGCCTATCTGCGTTCATCGCCACTGCCGGTGCGGCAGATGCCCATGGCCGTCACCACCCACGAAACGGCCGGCTTGAGCCGTGCGGATTTCAGCCTTCCTGAAGATCGCTTCCTGTTCGTGTTCGCCTATGACGCGCTATCCTACAGCGCGCGGAAAAATCCCGATGCGTGCCTTGCCGCATTCGACCGCGCCTTTCCCCGTGGCGACGAGCCGGTCGGCCTCGTCATCAAGGGTATTCGCGCGAAAGATTCTGCGGCGTGGGTCGCGCTCGAAAAGCGCGCAAAGCAGGATCCGCGGCTCTTCCTCATCGACAGTTCGCTGGAACGTGGCGCCCTGCTCGATCTCTACCGCGCCTGCAATTGCTTTATGTCGCTTCACCGCGCCGAAGGCTTTGGCCGCAACATTGCCGAAGCCATGGCGTTGGGCCTGCCGGTGATCGTGACCGCACACTCGGGAAACCTCGACTTTACGCAGTGGGATACGGCCGCGCTGGTTCCAGCATGCCTGCGCACTTTAGCGGCAGGGGAATATCCTTATGGCACCGGCCAACAATGGGCAGAGCCCGATGTTGCCGCAGCCGCGAAAATGATGCGCCGGATGCTCGAAAACGAACCTTGGCGCAGAGGCCTGATCGCCCAAGGCAAGCGATGCATCGAGGCACTCTATTCCCCCCACGTGGTCGGCCAACGGTGGCGCGAGGCCCTCGAGACCATTCTGACCTGACGCATGCCCCGCCCTGCCCCATTGCCGGCTGACAACACACGCGGGGCGGCGGAAATATTGTGCGAAGAGCCGACGCGGAAATGGCGGTTTTTGGTCTAGCCCCCAAAGCGTTGTGGAATTTGTCCGCGCGGCCCTGCGATAGCCCGCCGCCTAGGGCCATGCGCCCAGGCCAGCCGAGAAACACGCCCGTGCAGTTCGTCAACCCAGCGGCGTAACGCGACGGACAGAGGTGCCGCTGGTCATGGCTGCGCCCCCGTGTCGCATCGCCCGGCACTGGAGAATCGTCTTGCGTGCGTTAACGATATCGGGCAGTGATTTGTGCACATGCGAAAGATCATTACTCTGTCTAAACTGCTCGACAAGCAAAAGCGCCGAGCCGACATCGCCAGGGATTCCGCCGAGATCGCCGAGGTCGATGCATCCGGTTTGTTTGACGCCCAGTGGTATGTCGATCGCTATCCCGATGTCGCGGCGGCCGGCGTGGACCCGCTCCGCCATTTCATGCAGTTCGGATGGCGCGAAAAGCGCGCTCCCAATCCCCTGTTCGACGTGGCGTGGTATCTGGACGCACACCCCGATCTGGCCACGTGGAAGCGCAACCCGCTGCTGCACTACATCCGCCATGGCGGAGACGAGGCGCGCGATACCGGGCCGGCCTACCGGCCCAACGCGTCAACACATCCGATCTCCGCGCATGGTGTACGCTATCTTCAGTCAGCCTTGCGCTATCGGCGCATGATTGCCGAAATGAATGCGGCTGTTGGCGCCGGCACGGTGGCTCTGCGCCCGCACGTCCTGATTATCGCCGAACTGTCGATCGCCCAATGCCGCAAGTATCGCGTCGACCAGAAAAGCGAACTGCTGAAGCAGCTCGGTTATGCCGTGACCGTGATCGACTGGCGCGACGAGCAGCAGTGCGAGGCGGCTATCGCCTCCCCGACACTCGCGATCTTCTATCGCGTCCCGGCCTATCCGGGACCGCTGCGGATGATCGAGCGCTTTCAGGCACAAGGCGTACCGACGCTGTGGGAAGTCGATGACCTGATCTTCGATCCCAACAGCTATATCGAGAACAGCGGGCTGCAGGCGGTTTCCCCACAAATCCAACGCGATGTCCTGTCGGGCGTGCCAGCCTATCGGGCGGCAATGCTGGCGTGCGATGGCGCGATTGCCTCGACCTCGGCACTGGCGGCGGCGATGCGCGAGGCGGGTGTGGAGCGCGTGTTCATTGTGGAGAACGCGCTGGATTCCGATACGCTGGATGCGGCGCAGATCGCGCGGACGGCAGCACCACCGCCCGGGAAAGATATTCGCATCGTGTATGGCTCGGGTACGAACACCCACGATGCCGATTTCCGCGTGGCCGCGCCAGCCCTGCTGGACATCCTGAAATCGTGCCCGCAAGTGCGATTGCGCATCATCGGCGAACTGGGCTTGCCAGAGGCGTTCGATGCCTACGCCGATCGGGTCGAGCGTTTCGGCAAGACCAATTACGCCGATTATCTGACGTTAATGGCGGTTTGCGACATCGCGATTGCCCCGCTCGAAGCGACAGTGTTCAACGAGGCCAAGAGCAACATCAAGTTTATCGAGGCAGCCGTGTGCGGCCTGCCGGCGGTCTGTTCACCCCGCGCACCGTTCGTCGATGCCATCGATCCCGGCAAGACAGGTTTTCTGGCAGCCGATGACCGCGAATGGCGCGCTGCATTGCGCCGTCTGGTCGAGAGCCGCGAATTGCGCAAGCGTGTCGGGGCAGCTGCCGAGGCAGCAGTGCACGCGCTGTACGATCCCGCACATATCGCCGCGACGCAACTTTCGCAGGTCTTGCCACCCGTACCGCGCAAGCCGTTGCGCGTGCTGTCCGCGAATGTCTTCTTCGAACCGCGCAGCTTTGGTGGGGCAACGATCGTCGCCGAACAGATGGCGCACCGACTGCACGCGCGGGACGATACGGAAGTGGTGGTCTTCACCACTGCTCCCTTCGGGGCGACGGCGACGCCTTACGAGCTTGTCCGCTATCACATCGGCACAATGCCGGTGTTTGCCATCACGGTGCCAGACACCGCTGATGCGCAACTCGATTTCGAAACGGACCATACGCTACCGGCCTTCCGCGCCGTTTTGCGCGAGGCAGCCCCGGATGTCGTACACCTTCATTCGATCCAGACGCTGGGGGCAGGGCTGATCGAAGCCTGCAAGGCGGAAGGTATTCCGGTGGTGGTGACGCTTCATGATGCCTGGTGGATCTGCGGCCGCCAGTTCATGGTGCGCGGTGACGACACATATTGCCACCAGACCAAGATCGACCTCAACGTGTGCGGCACCTGCGTGAAGGATGACGGCTTTAACATCTTCCGCCAGTACCGCCTCCGGCAAGCGTTGTTGCAGGCGGATCTGCTGCTGACGCCAAGCGCTTTCTTCCGCGATATCTATGCCGCCAACGGCTTTGATCCCGCGCGGCTCAAGGTCAACCGCAATGGTGTTGCCCGCCCTACCGATTTCCAGAAACTGCCCTCGCCGCAGTTGCGCTTCGGCTTTGTGGGCGGCAATTCCAGGATCAAGGGTGCGCACCTGATCAAGCAAGTGTTCGCCGATCTCGATCGCAGCGACTATGAACTGGCGCTGGTCGACAATCTGTTGAGCCTGGGGTTTGCCAGCTTGCATGCCGAGGACTGGCCGATCGGTGGTACGCTGACGCTGCTGCCCGCCTATGACCAGGACACCATGGACACCTTCTGGGAGCGGGTCGACGTCCTGCTATTTCCAACGCAGTGGAAGGAAAGCTTTGGCCTTACCGTGCGCGAAGCGTTGATGCGCGACGTGTGGGTGATCGCCACCGACGCCGGCGGCGTTGTCGAGGATATCGTCGATGGCGAGAACGGCGACATCATTCCGCTGGACGATGATGGCACCATGCTGCGCGCCGCCGTCGAGCGGGCGCTCGCTCGCCACGCCAAGGGCGCAGTTCCGCACAACGCCCACAAACATCGTATTACCGATCACACCCGCCAGGCAGAAGAGCTCCACGGGTTGTTGCAAGCCGTAGTTAAGGACGCGCGCGCGGCAGCAAAGATCGCGGATGGCCCTATCCCCTTGGCGACGAAGGTGTCGTCGTCATAAGGTGTACGGTGGATCAAAGAATCGGCAAGAAACGCGTACGATGTTCAATCGGCGCGGTTCTCGCCAACGGTTTTGCGATCGCCAGACCCGATTGAGAACTTGGATCCGCTGCGCGGTATGAGCCACATATTGCCGTAGCGCGATCCTGCTCACTTCGACGACAGTTCATCCGCAAAGGCGCGTTGTTGGGCAGAGGCCGCGTGCCGCGGCGGCCGCCGGAAAGATCAGGCATGCCGCATAACAAGCCCAATGCCTTGCCGATTCATGATTCGGCAGCGAGATACCAAGCGTCGGGTGCGGGCGCAGGCACGAGATCAACGCGATCGCGCGCGAAGCACGGGTGCGATGCCGGGTCTTGGGCCAGCCAGCGCCCCCAGCGGCTCAGGAACAGCGCCACCTCACCGCCGGGGGGCAACGCATCCCCGCGCGAGGCCTTTTCCGCGTGGGTGAACACCGCGTCAGGGTTAGAAACGATACGATAGCCCAGATTGCGGATGCGCAGGCACAAATCGATATCGTTGAATTCCAGGCTGAAGGCTTCGTCGAAGCCGGCAACTTCGGCCAGAACGCTGCGGCGGAGCGCAAAGACCGCGCCTGTGACCATCGACCATTCGCGCTGCGCCAGCGCCCAGTGATGCGCAGTGGGCGCCGCCGGATCCATGCCCAGCCAAGCGTGCACAACTGTGCCAAACGCCGGATAGATGCCAACATGCTGGAGCGCGCCGTCAGCGTAGAGCAGCCGCGCGCCGACGCCACCGACATCAGGCTGCGCGGCAAAGCCGACCAGCGCCTTCAGCCAATCGCGCCCATGTGGCAGCACATCGTCATTCATCATCACCACGATGTCACCGGTCGCGACGCGGCTCAGGCGATTCATCTTCGCGGCATAGTTGAACAATTCGCCCGGTGCACGCGGGGTTGGGATACGTTGCAATGCGTAAGGTCGATCGCTGGCCTCCCAATTCGGAGACTCGACCATGTCGTCGCCGACGATCACGCTCAGCCGGTTCATCGGCCAAGCTACATCGGCCAGCGCGGCAAGCAGCGCCTCAATGTGTGTGCCGCCTTGCGGGCGGACACTGCGGCAGGTGGGAATGCAGATCGTGACATGCGGGGCATAATCGGTTGTGTCGGGCCAACACAGCCGCAACAGCCCTGGGGCAAGTCCCGCCGCGATTCGGGCGCCGCGTGGCAAACCCTGTGCCTCCAGCGCCACAGCGCGATCGGCCTGTGTGGCAACCGGGCGCTCGCCCGAAAATCCCAACAAAACCTGCGGAATGCGGGTGATGGTGTGCCCCGCTGCAGCCAGGCGCAGCACCAGGTCATACACCGCTGCCGTGCCGCGTCCGGCATCGATCCCGCCGATTGCATCGAGCGCCGCGCGCCTCACGATGACCGGCGCGCCAATGTAATCCTGGGCCAGCAGCAAGGTTCGGTCGAAGTCCGGCTTGAACCGGACTTGGTCCCGCAGAGACGCGATCGTGGCGACATCGTCGCCATAGAAAAGCACAGCATCGGGGCGGTCGTGGATCGCCTTGCGGATCAAGTCGACCAGGCCCGGCGCAGCGCGGGCACCCCCCGGGGCGAAGACCAGCCAGTCGCCATCGCCAGTGGCAGGCAGCCATGATCCCTGCCAGCGCAAATCTTCCTGCAGCGCCACTGGATAAATACCGTGCGCAGGGGGGATCATGGCGAACGGCGTCCCATGGGTGACGGAAATCGCCAGCGGCTGTGGTGGCGGCGGCGGCTGGGGGCGGCTGCCTCTGCTCTCGCCCTCGATCCCCTCGCCGCGGATCATCAGGTCGAAACTGCGCACGATGCTGGACGCAACGGCGTCGTATGATCGGTCGCGCACGATGCGGATGCGGGCAGCCTCGCCGATGCTGGCATCGCCCCGTTCGACCGTTTGCGCCGCCGCTGCCAACATCCGGGTCAGTTCCGCTTCATCAACCGATGCCCAGCCGTGCCCTTTACGATGACGCCCGAGATCGGCGTCGAGCATCTGCAGCGTCCAGGCGACCGGGTAGCCGCAAGTCGCGTCAACGACATCGCGGCTGCCGCCAAAGTCGGTCACGACTACCGGTTTTCCTGCCGCCATGGCCTCGGCCACCACAAGGCCAACCCCTTCGGAACTATGCGGCGAGGCGTAAATGTCGGCAGCGGCGATCAGTTCGACGGTTTCGCGCGCATGAAGATGGCCGTCAACGAAGACCACATGCGGCACTGCCGCCACCAGTTCAGCCAGCGCGACTGCGGCCTCAGGCTGGTCGAACGGATACTGTGTCTTGAGCAACAACGTCCACCCGCGCGGCCCGAGTTGGGCCGCAGCAAACGCATGGATCAACGCGGGAAGACCTTTTCGCGCCAAATGGCTGGCACCATCGAATACGTGGAGGATCACCCACCCATCCACTGGTAGCCCGAAGCGCGTCAGGATCCCTTCGCGTTCCAGGGCTGCCGGTTTGGACGTTACCACCGCCAGGGGCACGACATCGACTGGCAGGTGCGCCTGCGTGGCAAAAATCTCGGCACAATAGCGGCTAGGCGCCCATATCCGATCGACCAGACCGCGATGCCGCAGCCAATCCTCGGGCAACGTATCGGTTGCCCAAGCCCAATAGCCGATCCGGTGTTTCGCGCCCGCGATCAGTTGTCCCTGTTCGGGCGTCAGCAGATGCCAGGAATCGGGATTGAGGTGCACCACGGCGACATCGGCCTGTCCGCCGAAATCGCACAATGGCACTGCCGGACACAGCCTGCGGTCGCTATGAAATGGCCGCTCGATCGGATGGAGATTGAGCCGCGCCCCGGTGCGTCGCAAGGCGGCGATCACATTCCGGCTGGCTGCGCCCAGATCGCTGTCATAATTCCATGGCCCGAAAAACGCGACGCGCAGCGCTGGCTGGCCGATGGCAGCGGGGAACGCAGGCACGTGCATCAGTAGGCGCGCGTCGGCTATGCCGGGCGGAGTGACATCAGCGGCACGTATGGTTGTTCTGACCAGATCGACATCAAAGCCCGCCGCGGCCAGTACCTCGGGCCAATGCTGGTTAATATCTTCCAGGACATCGAGATAATCGGGGACGGCAGCAGCGAACTGCTCGCGCAGGATCAGCAGCTTGACGAAAGGAAACCCCTTACCGATCAGTTCGCGCCAGCCGAAGAAGGTGGGATTGGCCGACAGCGAACTGGGATAGAGCGCGTGCACGGACAGGCCCGCCGCTTGCATCCGTGTGGCGAACGGCACTTCGTAGGCGCGGATCACCGCATCCTTGTCCTCCAGCCGTTCAATGCCGCGCATCCAGTGCTGGAACGCCCACGACGACAGCGCGCGTGGGCGCAGCGCCATGAAATAGCTCTGCACATGCCAGCCATATTCATGACTCGCGGTCAGCGCGACAATGTCAGCCGGGCAGTTGCGCACCCGGGAGATCATCTCGGCGAAAACCGACGCTTCTGCCGTTGGAATCACGCTGTCGTTGGCCAGCACCAGCAGGCCGGCACCATAGAGTAGCGGCTCGATCTCGAGCGCGTGCGCCCAAGCCCCGAAATCATAGCCTGCGTTCTCGCGCACGATGATGCCTGCAGCGACCGCGATCTCGGCGTCGAGCAGTTCCAGCGGCCGATCAACCACCGCGACGAGCACGACGGCGATGCCTTGATCCGACAGCAGGCGCATGTAGGGCAGGACATGCGGCTTCAACCGGCCCGACGCGCTGTGCGAAACCAGCACCGCGACTTCGGCGCCCGGCACGATGGCGAAGGATTTGACGATTTCGTGCCGTACAGCGGAAGGACTTGCTGCAGCAGCGCCCGCGCCGGCGGAAGAGCGCGCGTGATCGAGATAATGCAACAGCGGCACGATCCCGGCATTCGCCGCTTCAGGATACATCGCCGCATAGCGGGCGGTGTCGAAGTTGGGACCTGGGTTGCGTCCCTCCTTGTGGCCAAACTTCATGTAGTGCAAGAACGGATCGGCCCCTGCCGCTGCAACGTCGGGGTTGGTGGCCAGATACCATGCGGCGTCAAACAGCCCCGCACGGCGATTCTGCTCAGTAACGATACGCGCGCGCTGCGCGGCGATGGCCGCACTGCCACGCCCCGCGTTCCATCCCTGGTAACGTGCGCGTAAGCCGTGAAGGATCCTGATCGCCATCGCCTCTGTCTTCAGTTGCCCACTGCCCGCGCTCTCGGCATGTCCCGGTCAGACCAACCCACGTGCATGCTTCGGTATTCATCCCGGCGAATGCCACAAAATGTCAACACCGCGACCGTGGTGGAAAGAGCCGTCTAAAGGCGCTCATACTCCCAGATTGCCTGGTCCACATCGTTCGTTTCGGTTGCTCGGCCGTCCCTGAACAGAATGGCACGATTGCAGAACTCACGGATCGACACCATGTCATGTGATGCCAAAATCAGCGTTCGGTCTTTTCTACGCTCAAAAAGTTCATAATGGCATTTTTCTCGAAAATTGGCATCACCGACAAGAATGATTTCGTCGATAAGATAGCAATCAAAATCGATAGCTAAAGACAATCCGAACGCCAATCTCGCGCGCATACCGGATGAGTACGTCTTTACCGGCATAGTCAACTGGCGGCCAAGTTCCGTAAAATCCTCGATGAAATCCTTCATCCAATTATAGGATTTCCCGTAAATGCGGGCTATAAACCGCGCATTATCGTAACCAGTCAAGCTGCCCTGAAAGCCGCCATTGAAACCCAGCGGCCAAGAGATTGACATGCTTCGCCGAATTACGCCGGATGTCGGAAGTTCTACCCCGCCCAGCAATTTGATGAAGGTTGATTTTCCGGCCCCGTTCCGTCCCAAAAGAGCTATCTTGTCGGCCGGATCGACACGCAGACTCATGTCGCGCAATACGTGCTTGCGGCCGTGCCCCATCGGGTACGACTTGCAGATGTTTTCACAAACAATCATTCAACGACAAGCTTTCGACGAACACGGCGAATTAGTACCAGACCAATTGCCGAAATCACCAGCGAGATGCCCAGCGTGTACCAGACATCGTAATAAACCACGATTTTTTCGCCCCAAATGCCGCCGCGCATCATTTCGACGCCGTTAACGAACGGCGACCACAAGATGTACTGACGAAGCCCGGGCGCCAGCCAGGACACCATCGTGAACGAGCCTGAAAACGGAATCATGATGTAGGTGGTAACTGGAATGAATTTTTCCAGAACTTCAGACATTTCCGACAACGGCGCGATCAACAGGCACAAGGAAAACGAGAAAGCGCAATATACAAGCCAGCCCGCAATCATCAGACCCGGATCGGCCGGGATGGGGAACGCGTCAAAGCAGACGAGAATGGTGGCGATGAACACAAAAGCCATCATGGTACCGAGCATCTCGATCAGAAAACGCACGATGACAAAGTCGAGGACCTGAATCTGGCGGTGATACATCAGGCCGCTGTTGGCCTGGAAAATCGCCACGCTGCGCGCCACGACATGGCGGAAAAGCGTGAGCGGGATATAGCCCGTCACGACGAAAGCGACGATGCTGATGCCATGCTCTTCCGATCCACGCATCAGGCGCCAGATGATGGCGACCAGTCCGGCAAAAAGCAAAGGCTCGAACATCATCCATAGAAAACCGATGTTCTCGCGCCCGAACCGCGTGATCAACTCGCGGATGATCAGTGCATGGATGACACGCCCCTGAACCTGCAGACTTTGGCGAAGACGAGACGGCTTGGCGCTGCGCATCGCATCAATTCTCTGGCGCGTGCTCGAGAATGCCGATGACCAGCATCCAGCCAACGAAATAGAGACACAGGAGCGACGCAGCGACCGTCAAAATGCTCAGCAGGCGATGCGGCAACAGGGCGGTATCAGGCTTGTTGGGTTCCACAACCCGTTCAAGGTAGAATTGCTGTTTCTGGGCATCGGCACGCGCTTGGACCAGGCCCGCATTCGCAGCCATCAGGCTTTCGTTTGCGAACTTCTGCTCGACCAGCAAATCTTCGTAATTGCCGAGCTTGGATGCAATTGTGCCGGCACCGCCAACCACCCTGCCGTTCTGCTGCGCGATCTGCGCGGAGATGGCCGCGATGCGATTGCGCAGGGCTGGAATGGACGGATTGCGCGGCGTTTCGCGCTCCATGGTATCCAACTGCGCTTGCAAAGCCGCACGCTGCGCCACCATTTGATTGGCAATCTCGATCACACCGCTGGCCTGCTTGGCCGGATCGATCAGGGCTGCCTGGTTGCGGTAACCAGTCAACGTAGCCGTGATCTTGCGGGTGCGCTCGGTCGCGATCTGTACCTGGCGCTCTGCTTCGGCGATGCCGCGGTCATGCGCGCGGGCATTCAACCGGTTGACCATGTCTTCGCTGAGCGCAAGCAAGGTCCGGTTGATCTGATAGGCATCCTCGGGCGTGAAGGCCTTGACCTTTACCACCGCTGTGCCGGTCTGGGGATCGAGACTGGCATCCACCATTTTCGAGTAATATCGATAGAGATACTCGAAAGAGTTGCCGGAAAAAACGCTGGGGAAGCGCGCGAGAAAATCGCCGCCATTGGCAAACCGCTGGCGCACTGCAACCTGCCGATCCAGGGCAGCAAGCGCATCGCGCGAACGCACAAATTCCAGAACTTCGTTTGCCTGTTCCTGCCCCGCAGAAAGCCCCGTCGTCTGGATCAAATTCGCCAGCGAAGAAAGCTGCGGTCGCTTTTCATCGGGCGCCTTGATAACAAAACGCGATTCCGACACATAGATGTCACCTGCAAAGAACCCATAATAGATCCCCGCAACAAGCGTTGGCAGAATGACAAAAATAACAAACCAACGATGCCGTTTCAACCAGCCCGGCACGCCCGAACTTTGTGGTGACACTACAACATTCGTCGAATAGGCCGTTTCAGCGCTCATATTACCTGCATAGAACGAGTAGGCGCAAGATCGCTCCCTACGCCCGCCAGATAGCAGCGCATCGCTAGGCCATGGCACAAGGCAGTGCAAGCGCTGCCAACACCATCAGCAGGATAAAACCGATGATCCGAAAGGGCTTCCCACCACACAGGAATGCGCAAGCTCCGTATCATTGCGTAACAACCCTGCCCCACCGTTGCCCCATCACTTTCTACCCCGCAACCGGCGAAGCAAACCGCGCCATCCGCGCTTTGTTGGCTTCGGCAACGGCACCCCCAGATAGCTGCCCTGCCGCATCGCTCCTTCGGTGATCGCATAAGGCCGGCGCACATCCAGCCGCCCCACAAACTCGTCGGAGAACGCCGGCGTGTAATAGATGCAGTCATCAAAATAGTAATGCGTCACCTGCGACCAGCGCGTCAGCCGTGGGTCGTTTTGCACACTGCCCCCGTGCAGCAGGTTGGCCGTCCAGATCAGGGCCTGCCCCTTGCGCGCGAGAAACGTCTCGGGCGCTGCGCCATTCGCCTCGGCAAGGGCTCGCCATGCCTCGGCGAAAGGATCCTGTGCAGACGACAACTTGCTACCGAAGCCACGGCGGCCGATCATGCCATTGTTCAGCGCTGGCCAGCGATGCGAACCTAGCAGGTAGAACAGGGGGCCGGCATCGGGGCCAATATCTTCCATGGCCAACCACACCCCGCACATGAACCGCTCCGGCAGGCTGGAGAAGTGGACCATGTCGGTATGCGCGTCTTGCTGCGTGCCGACTGGAAAGTTGAGCGTCTGGAACGGGAACGCCTGGCGGCCATAAAGCTTGGTCAACAGGTCCAGCACCACCTGGTTCGTGGCAATGGCACGCACATCGGCGTCGAATTGCCACGCATCCTGAACGCGGCGCTCGCCGCCCGTCTTGTCACTCTGGGCATCTTCGAAGGCGATCCCGAACCGCGGTCCGAGATTGGCCTTGATCCGGTCGATGCGCGCGTCGAGCGCGGCATCGGGAAAGTCGAACACGGCAAATCCACGCGTCGCCAGGCTATCGGCGATCCCCATCTCCGTATCCGTCAGCGCCATCGTCGCCTTCAATTGCGGAAACAGCGGCGATTCCACCAAGGGAATTCCAGGCAATGGGTTGTGCAACGTGTGCTTCCTTTTCGACTTCGGCGTGTCTCAGCAGCCAGCTTTGCCCAGATGCCCACAAGGTGCGGCGATCAGTTTAGAGCGCGATGGCGAAACGTTCACTAGCATCGCTGAGCTGGGGATGGTGGTACGGGTCACACAGAGCGTCTGTTCTCCACAGGCGTTTGAGCGCGGCCAACTCACCGGCAAAGCGCGCGGCGCTGACAGGATCGTGATCATGCCCGCGCGACACGGATTCGTGATGGATCAATGTCGCACGCGGCTCGTAAAACGATTGCCAGCCCCGCGCGTTGAGGCGCAGGCAAAGATCGACATCATTGAACGCAACTGGAAAATCAACCTCGTTGAGCATCCCTACGGCCATGAAGCGCTCCCGCATCACCACCAGGCAAGCGGCTGTCACGGCCGAGGTGAATTGCGGCAGGGCGTGGCGCCAGTGATACCCGCGCTCTTCGGGGCGCAGCAATTTGTGCGCATGGCCCGCCGCCTTGCCAACGCCGAGGACTACGCCGGCGTGCTGGATGCGCCCATCGGGATAGAGCAACCGCGCACCCACTGCCCCCACGTCGGGCCGGATAGCCGTGGCGGCCATGGTGGCCAACCAATCCGGATCGGTGATTTCGATATCGTTGTTGAGCAGGCAGATCAGCGTCCCGCGCGCCTGTTCGACAGCACGGTTGTTGATTGCCGAGTAGTTAAATGGGCCAGGATGGCGCAGGACGCGGTATCGGTTTGAGTCCAGCTTGGCCAGAAACTCCAGCGTTTCGGGGTCATCGCTGTTGTTGTCCACCACGATCACTTCCATATCCGGATAGCGAGTCTTGGCCAGGCCATCGAGACACGTGCGCAGCAGATCAAGGCCGTTACGGGTCGGGACTATCACCGATAGCGAGGGGAGATCACGCGGCGGATTGACTGGTTGCGGCGGCAGCACCGGTTGTGGCCGCATCCGCCGGTGATGCAGCATGGCAGGCAGGTGAAGTGGTTCTGTTGCTGCGCTGGCAATGATCCGCGTCACCAAGGCCGATACCCAATCTGGCGCGGTTGTCACCGCCCGCAGATCCTCAGGCCGGGCTTGCACCACGCACGCGCCGCTTACGAAATCCCAATGCTCGAACAGCGGCGCGTTCCACGCCGGCTTGAAATGCGGATCGCGACGATGGCGCGACCCCGCCGGAATGATGTCATCGTCGGCATAGATGACCGCAGGACTGCCTTGCGCGATGCCGTGGCGATAACGCTCCAGCGCGCGGGGAGCCAGGATATCTCCCACGCGCATCGGCAAGAGCCATGGCTGCTGGTCCCACGCAATACGCGCGGCGACACTTTCGAGATCAGGATGTGCTTCGGAACCAACCAAGTGGGCAGGAACACCCAATGCCCGCAGGCAATCCAATGTGTCACGCAAGGCAGACGCATCGTGCGCGCCCACCGCATCCACGAGTGCCACGATCGGCGGCGACAAATGCGGGGCTTGCACGGCGGGCGTCCCAGTTTCCCGCCGCAGCACCCACAGTCGGTACGCCCGTGGCGACAGGCCGAGCAGCGCTGCAAGCTGGCTGCGCGCCCTTACGCGCTTGCCCAGGATGAGCCACTTGATTGCGGTGGCAAACTGGTTTGGCTCAGCCAGGAACGTGTCGCAATAGACGCGAAAAGTCAGCCAAGACAGCATGACACGGCGCGCGATGCGCCGATGCAGCGGCAACCTGGTGACGCCTGTGGTCATCGCGCCATCGGCATCAGATTCGATACTGCACCGCTCAGGCATAGTGGCCCGCGATATAGCGATCGGATATCATGCGCCAACCCCGCCGCAATCCGCCGCGTCCTGCGCTGACGGCACGCACCAGGGGCCAGAAATCTGGCCGGATCGTGCCGCGGTAATCGAGCGACTGATAGATATCCCAGAACGCGGCCATGCCCAGTGCGCGAGGCATGTTGAAAACCCCGTGATAGCCGAACGTGCACTGGGGATCGCTGGCGCGTTCGGCCGCAAACAGGTCGGCCATTTCACGCGGGGCGAAGCGCATGCCCTGTTGCTCCAGCCACGCACGGTTGACCCGTCCGATCGCAATGTCCTCAGGATGGACCTGCTCAAACTGCGCCGCGCGGCATGCTTCCATCAGCCGCCGGCTGCGCAGCGAAAAGCCTCCGTTGCCAACATCATACCCATCGGCAAATTGCGGCCAACTGGCGCCGATATAGTCGAAATCCAGAAATGCCGGCTGCCAGTGCCGTGCGTCCAGCACATGCCCATCCCATTGCGCGACAAGGCAGTGGCTGGTGGAAACATGATCGAGCAATCTGGTCAGGATGAAATCGGAGTATGCCGCCGAGGATCGCAGCGGGGCGATGCGGGCCACGCGAATGCGACTGTCGCCCGGATCGACATCGGCATCCGTGAGAAGCACACAGTCCGCTACCGCAACGTGATCGAGGCTTGCCCGCAAGGCCGACACGGTCGCTGCAACGTTGACAGACGTGGCGGCGCAGAGAGTGACTTCGGGTAGGTAAAGTTTGTCACGAGGGGGCACGCAAGACTCCGACCGCACGTTCGCACGCTTGGCTCCGCCAACGTAGAGTGCTGGTGCATAAAGGTTTGCGATAGCGTTCGCCGCACACTTCGCAATAGCGGATCGAAACCGTTCCGACCGGGATTCAGCGCCAGCGCGGCCACAGCTGCATGATCAGCGCCAGACCATTGGTCGCCACGAGCGGCCCGATCCAGTCAATCCACTGGTCCAGCTTGGGCCATACGCGCAGATCGAGTGGCCCCCACCACGGCATATTGGCCCGCCGGCCCTGGCCGAACATCTCGATCCAGCGATATTCCGCCTGGGCCACTTCCCGGCCGATGAAATAGGCAGATGCGATCGCCGCGCCCAGCCACCACGATCCGCCGCAGCGGCGGATAAGGAACTGCAGCGCGAGCGCGACCACGGCGTGTTCGAAATACATCATGGCCACGCAACGCCAGGGGAGCCGGTCGGCTCCTCAAGCGCTCAAAAAACCTTGGCAATCTCGTAGAAGATCGCGCCGACCAAAGCCGAGGCGGGAATGGTCACAAGCCAAGCGACGACCACGCGCTGCGCCACGCTCCAGCGCACGGCCGAGGCACGGCGCGCCGCGCCCACGCCGACGACGCAGCCGGTGATGGTGTGCGTGGTCGAGACCGGAATGCCAAAGGCGCTGGCGGCGAAGAGCATGATCGAGCCGCCGGCCGAGGCACAGAAGCCCTGGTGGTGCGACAGCTTGGTGATGCGGCTGCCCATCGTTTCGATGATCTTCCACCCGCCCGACAGCGTGCCCAGACCCATGGCGATGTAGCAAGAGATCACCACCCACCCGGGTACGTGGAACGTGCCGCCCAGCATACCCTGCGAATAGAGCAGCACGGCGATGATCCCCATCGTCTTTTGCGCGTCGTTGGCACCGTGGCCGATCGAATAGGCCGCCGCCGAAATGAGGTGCAGCTTCTTGAACGAGCCTTCCGCCGTGCGCGCCGAAGCCTTGGCGAACAGCCACGAGGACAAAAGCATCAGCAGCATCGAGACAACCAGGCCGACCACCGGCGAGAGCACAATGGCCGAGGTTGTGGAGGTAACCCCCTTCCACACGATCGCGCTGGTGCCGGCATGCATCGTGCCCGCGCCCAGCAACCCGCCGATCAGGGCGTGGCTGGACGAGGAGGGGATGCCGCGCCACCAGGTGATCACGTTCCAGGTCATTGCGCCGACCAGAGCGCCAAAGATCACCTGCGGGGTGATCACGTCCTTGTCGATGATGCCCTTGCCCACCGTTTCGGCCACTTTCAGGCCAAAGGTGAAATAGGCGGCAAAGTTGAAGAACGCGGCAAACAGCACGGCCTGCACCGGTGTGAGCAAGCGCGTGGACACCACCGTGGCAATCGAATTTGCCGCGTCGTGCAGTCCGTTGATGAAATCGAACGCCAAGGCCATGATCACCAGTGCGATGATCAGGGGCAGCGCCACGGCCACATGGTTCATGAACCCGGCTCCTTAGGCGTGGTCGATGACCAGGCCGTCGATCTCGTTGGCGACATCCTCGAAGCGGTCGACCACGCGTTCAAGGTGGCTATAGATTTCGCGGGCGACGAAGAACTGCATCGGCGCGGTCTGGCCGTGGGCCTTGAACGCCTTGGACAGGCCGGCGTCGTGGATCTCGTCAGCCTTGCCTTCCAGGCGCACCAGTCGCTCGGTCAGCTCGTGCAGGCGCGCGGCATTGGCGTGGATCGAGCGCAGCAGCGGCAGCGCCTCGGCAATCACGCGCGCGCATTCCACGATGATCGCGGCCATATCGGCCATTTCCTGCTCGAACGCGGTCACTTCATAGAGCGAAATCGCGTTGGAGGTCTGGTGCATCTGGTCGATCGAATCGTCCATCGCACTGATCAGCGAGGTGATTGCCCCGCGATCGAACGGCGTGAGGAACGTGCGGCGCACGGTCACCAGAACTTCGCGGGTGATCGCGTCGGCATCGTGCTCGCGCTCGGCAATCTCGCGCACATGGTCGGCCATGCCCGGCCCGCCCTGAAGCAGGCGCGCCAAGGCATTGCTGCCGGCGATCAGGGTTTGGCCGTGCGCCTCGAACAGTTCGAAGAAGTTGCCCTGGCGCGGCAACAGGTTCTGGAACCAGTGAAACATGCCCAGTCTTTCTTTCACGCTGCCCAAGCGGCGGACAAGCGGTGCGGTGGTGGCAAGGGCCCGGAATTCCGTGGCCCGGAAGCTGCGAATCAATGCCTGCAGGTCTGGCTCGTCCACCGCGTCGGCGGCAGCAGCAAGCGAAAACCATTGGCGGGTACGTTGTTCCCCTTCGGCCCAGTGCGGCAGTTCCTCGGTCACGGCCAGGGGGAAAACCTGGACCTGGACCATCACCGACGCGCCGGAACGCAGGGTCTTGCGGTATTCGAACCGGCCGAGCGCGGCGGGGCAGATCGCCCCGATCACACCGGCCTCCTCCTCCGCCTCGCGGGCGGCGGCGGCATGGGCGGCTTCGCTCTTGCCGAAATTGCCCTTGGGTATGACCCAGCGGCCCGTCCCGCGCGAGGTGACGAGGAGCACTTCGATGGGCGCAGAAAGGCCATCACCGATAGTGCGATAGGGCAAGGCAGCGATTTGGCGAACGGGACGCACTCCGGTTGCATAGCAAGTCTTCGCGCCCGCTAGAGGTTGCGCAGGCGAATCGTCAAGAATTGGTCATACGCACCACGCGATTAATCGCAGAGTGGAATGTGCCCTGCCGGCCCGCTCCAGCAGGGAATTGTTGCAGGACCATGGCATTGGCGGCGCCTAATGGCTAAACACGCCGGCCATGCGGGTGCTGATCGTGGAAGACAACGTGCGGCTGGCGGGGCTGATGGGCGAAGGGCTGTCGCGCGCCGGCATCGTCTGCGATCGCGCGACCAGTCTGGATGATGCCGACGTCGCGCTCGCCTGCGCGCAGTTCGATGCGCTGCTGCTCGATCTGGGCCTGCCCGATGGCGATGGCCGCGCCTGGCTGGAACGGCGCCGAGCCGAGGGGCTGGCGCTGCCGGTCTTGGTGCTGACCGCGCGCAGCGGGCTGGATGATCGCATCGGCGGGCTGGATGCCGGGGCCGACGATTACCTGGTCAAGCCGGCCGAAACCGCCGAGATCGCGGCGCGGCTGCGCGCCCTGCTGCGCCGCCCCGGCCCGCGCGCCAATCCGGTGATCGAGGTGGGGCCGCTGCGCTTTGACACCGCCAGCCGCGTGGCCAGCGTCGCTGGCCAGCGGCTTGACCTCGCCCGGCGCGAGGCGGACCTGCTCGAACTGCTGATGCGCGGCGCGGGCAGCGTGGTGCGGCGCAGCCAGATCGAGAACGCGCTCTATAACTTCGATGACGCGGTTTCGCCCAACGCCGTCGATGCCGCCGCCTCGCGCCTGCGCCGCCGGCTGGAGGACAAGGGCCTGGGCAGCATGCTGCACACCATCCGTGGGCTGGGCTATCTGTTGCAGGACCAGCAGGAATGATCGCCGCGCTGGGCCAGGGGCGCGGCTCGATCCGCCTGCGGCTGTCGGCCGGGCTGGCGGTGATCTGCGTGTTTGCCGTGGCCACGCTGATCTTTGCGCTGTTCTGGGAATACGACATCACGCCGCAGGATCTGACCGGCGCCAACACTAGAGCGGCCTGGCGCGAGATACGCGATCACGTGCTGCTGCCGATCCTGGTGGTGATCGTGCCCACGCTGTTGGCAACGAGCTGGGTGATCAACCGCGCGCTCAGCCCGCTGGACCGTACCGCACAAAGCATCGCCCATGCCCCGGCCCGGCGCGGGCTGCGCCTGCCGCATGCCGAGCTGCCCGTGGAAGTGGCGCCTTTCGTCACCTCGATCAACGCGCTGCTCGCCCGGCTGGACGATGCTGCTGCCCAGCACGAAGCCTTTGCCGCCGATGTTGCCCATGAACTGCGCACCCCGCTGGCGATCATGGCGATGCAGCTCGACAGCCCCGAGCCACTGGACCGCGCCCACCTGCGGCGCGAGATCGGCGCGATGCGGCGCCTGGTCGAACAGCTGCTGCTGCTGGCCCAGATCGAGGCAGAGGCCGCCACCCCGCAACCCCCGCAAAGCTTTATCCTGGCCGGCGTGGCCGAAGACGTGGTGGCCGCGCTCGCCCCGCAGATCATCACCCAGGGGCGCGAGATCGCGCTGGACGAGCCGGCCGAGATGGCCGCGACTACCGTGCAAGGCCACCGCGAGGCCGTGGCCGCCGCGCTGCGCAACCTGATCGAAAACGCCGTGCGTGTTACCCCGCCAGGCGGCCTGGTGCGGGTTGCGGTCGGGCCGGGCCGCTGCCTGCGCGTGACAGACGAAGGCCCCGGGCTTGCTCCCGAAGCGCTGGCCCGGCTGGCGCGGCGCCATGCCCGCGCCGATCATGCCAGCCGCGATGGCGCCGGCCTGGGCCTGAGCATCGTCGAGCGGATCATGGCCGGCCATGGCGGGGAATTGGCCACCGCGCCGGAAGCGCGCACGCTGATCCTGCGTTTTCCCGCGCATTTGCCTGACGAGGCCTGAGAAAACACCACCAAAACGCTACCCCGTCAGGTTTTCGTCAGGCCGGGACGATAACCGGGCCCCATGCAGAACAGGGCATTGAAACGGGCGATTCTGGGCGGCGCGGCCGCCTTGGCTGTGGCGGCGGCGGGCGCCTGGTGGGTTACGCGGGCGCCTGCCCCGGCCACGTCGCAAACCGCGCAAACGCCGGCCAGCGCGCCAGCCGCCAATGGCCTGCTCGTGGTCGATCCGGCCAAGGCAGCCGCGCTTGGCATTGCCACCGCGCCGGCCCACGCGGCCGATCAGGCACCGCTGGCTGATCTTCCCGCGATGATCGCGCCGCCGGCCAATGCCCGCGTGGCCGTGGCCGCCACCCTGCCCGGCACCGTGCTGCGCACCCTGGTGGTCGAAGGCGATGCGGTGACGCGGGGCCAGGCCCTGGCCGTGGTCGCCAGCCGCGACGTGATGACCCTGTCAGCCGATCTCGCCCGCGCCCATGCCCGCGCCGGGGTGGCGCAATCGAGCGCGGCGCGCCTGGCGCAATTGAACCGCGAAGGCATCATCGCCGGGGCCCGCGCCGATGAAGCCCGCGCCGTCGCCGCCGAGGCCGGCGCCGACGTCAGCGAAAAGGCGCGCATCCTGGCGCTGGTCGGCGCGCGCGGCAGCAGCGGCACTTATACCCTGACCGCGCCGATCGCCGGCCGGGTGACCAAGGCCGATATCCAGGCCGGCATGCCGGTCGATGGCACCACTGCGCCGTTCGTGATCGACGCGGCCGGCCGCTATGAAGCAACCGCCCAGCTGCCCGAGCGGCTGATCGGCCAGATGCGCGTGGGCCAGACCGTGCGCCTGCCAGTGGCCGGTGGCAGTGGCAGCGTGACCGGCACGGTCACGGCGGTGGGCAACGCGATCGATCCCGCCACCCGATCCGCCACGCTCAAGGCGCAGTTGCCCGCCGATCCCGGCATCGTGGCCGGTCGGGTCGGCTCGATCACCGTGTGGGGTGCGGCCAGCGGCGGGGCGGTTGCCGTGCCCGAAGGCGCGGTGACCACGATCGGCGTGGACGAGGTGGTCTTTATCGCCACGCCGCGTGGCTATCAGCGCCGCACCGTGCACCGCCTGGGCGCGGCCGATGGCCAGGTCATCCTCAAGGACGGCGTGCGCGCCGGCGAGGCCGTCGTCGTTCATGGCACCAGCGCCTTGAAGGCGCTGGCCGAAGCGAACTGAGCAGGCCCGCCCCATGCTGCGCAAGCTAGTCGCGCTCTCGCTCTCCTATCGGCTGCTCGTGCTCGGCCTGGCGCTGGCCGTGGCGCTCCTGGGCACCTGGGCCTTCATCGGCCTGCCGGTCGATGCCTATCCCAATATCGCGCAAACCCAGGTCAAGATCATCCTCAAGGCGCCGGGCATGACGCCCGAGGAAGTCGAAAGCCGGGTGATCACGCCGATCGAAACCGAAATGCTGGGCATTCCCGGCCAAGCGGTGCTGCGCTCTACCGCGAAATACGCGATTGCCGACGTGACCATCGATTTCGTCGACGGGACCGACATCTATTGGGCGCGTAACCAAGTGGCCGAGCGGCTTTCAGGCGTGATGGCCGATCTGCCCGGTTCGGTCAGCGGCGGAATGGCGCCGATTTCCACGCCGCTATCCGACGTGCTGATGTTCACCATCGATGGCCCCCTGTCGCTTCAGCAAAAGCGCGAGCTGCTCGACTGGACGATCCGCCCCGCGCTGCGCACCGTGCCCGGCGTGGCCGATGTCAATGCGCTGGGCGGCTTTGTCCGCACGTTCGAGGTGCGCCCCGATCCCACCGCGCTGGCCGCCGCGCACCTGTCGATCGCGCAGATCAAGGCGGCGATCGAAAGCGGCAACCGCAACGATGGCGCCGGTCGCCTGGTCACCGGCGAGGAAGCGCTGATCGTGCGCACCGTCGGCGCGATCCAGACCGAGGCTGACCTGGCCGCGCTGGTCATCGCCAATCCGCAAGGGCGCGTGCTGCGTCTGGGCGATGTGGCGCAAGTCGGCACCGGCAGCCTTACCCGCTATGGCGCGGTGTCGCGCGGGGGCAAGGCAGAGACGGTCGAAGGGCTGGTGATCGCCCTGCGCGGGGCCGACGCGCAAAAGGTGGTTTCGGGGGTGAAGACCCGCCTCGCCGAACTGCAACACGCCCTGCCCGCCGGCACTACCATCCACACATTCTACGATCGCTCTGACCTGGTCGGCCGCGCGGTGTTCACCGTGGAAGAGGCGCTGGTCGAGGCGACGATCCTGGTGATCGTGCTGCTGGTGCTGTTCCTGGGTGATTGGCGCGCGGCGGCGATCGTGGCCACCACGCTGCCGATGGCCGCGCTGATCACGTTCCTGCTCATGCACCTGTTCGGGCTCTCGGCCAACCTGATGAGCCTGGGGGGCCTGGCCATCGCCATCGGCATGCTGGTCGATGGCGCTGTGGTGGTGGTGGAAAACGTGGTGGAGCGGCTGGGCCAGGCCAAGAATGACAGCCTGCCCCGGCTCAACCAGGTGTTCCGCGCCACGGCCGATGTGATCGTGCCGGTTTCGGCCGGGATCGTGATCATTGCCCTGGTGTTCCTGCCGCTGCTCTCGCTCCAGGGACTGGAAGGCAAGCTGTTTGCCCCGGTGGCGCTGACCATCGTGTTCGCGCTGGTCGGCTCGCTGCTGCTGGCGCTCACCCTGGTGCCGGTGCTGGCCTCGTTCGGCCTGGGCCAGGGCCACCATGGCGAGCCGTGGATCATGCGCTGGCTGGCCCCACGCTATCGCCGCCTGCTCGATGGTGCCTTTGCCCGCAAGGGTCTGGTCTATGCCCTGTCTGCCGGTGGCCTCGCCGTGGCAGTGCTGGCCTATGGCGCGGTGGGCAAGACCTTCATGCCGACGATGGATGAAGGCTCGGTCATCGTGCAGCTGACCAAGCTGCCCACGATCAACCTGGCGCAATCGACGCAGATCGACATGGCAGTGCAACGCGCGCTCAAGACCGTGCCCGAAGTGGCCGACGTGATCGCCCGCACCGGCTCTGACGAGATCGGCCTCGATCCCATGGGCCTCAATGAAACCGACAGCTTCGTGGTGCTCAAGCCGCAGTCCGAATGGCGCGGCAACAAGGATTTCGTGGTCGAGGAACTGCGCAAGGCGACCGAGGGCCTGCCCGGCGTGCAGACCACCTTCACCCAGCCCATCGAAATGCGCGTGTCCGAAATGCTCACCGGCGCGCGCGGCGATCTGGCGGTGAAGATCTTTGGCCCCGACACCCGCGTGCTGGCGGATCTGGCCACGCGCATCCAGGCAACGCTCAAGGGTGTGCGCGGCGCCACTGAAGTGCTGACCGTGGCCAACGACAATGTCGATTACCTGCAATTGAACATCGATCGCGTCGCGGCCGGGCGGCTGGGCATGCCGGTCGATCAGCTGGAAGACACTCTGCGCGCCGGGGTGGAAGGGATGCCCGCCGGCATCGTCGCCGAAGGGCAGCGGCGCGTGCCGATCGTGATCCGTGGCGATGACAGCTTGCGCAGCGATCCCACCCGCTTTGCCGATATGCAGATGGTCACCCCATCGGGCAGCGTGGCGCGCGTCGCCGATATGGCACACGTCTCGCGCACGGCAGGGCCGGTCAAGCTCGACCATGAAAACGCCTCGCGCTTTGCCCTGGTCCAGGCCTTCGTTTCGGGGCGCGATCTGGTCGGCTATGTCGAGGATGCCAAGGCGCAGGTGGCGCGAGCCGTGCCGCTGCCGGCAGGCTATCGCATCCAATGGGGCGGCCAGTTCGAAAACCAGCAGCGCGCCGCCGCGCGGCTGATGCTGGTCATTCCCATGGCGCTGCTGCTGATCTTTGGTGTGTTGCTGGCCACGCTGCGCTCGCTGCGCGCCTCGGGGCTGATCCTCGCCAACATTCCCTTTGCCATGGTCGGCGGCATCGTGTCGCTGTGGCTCTCGGGGGAATATCTCTCGGTGCCGGCCTCGGTCGGGTTCATCGCGCTGCTTGGCATCGCCGTGCTCAACGGGCTGGTGCTGGTCGCGTATTTCCGCCAACTGCGGGAAGAGGGCCTGCCCATGGCAGACGTCGTGCGCCAGGGCGCGGAACGGCGCCTGCGCCCCGTGCTGATGACTGCCAGCATCACCGCGTTCGGGCTGGTGCCGCTGCTGTTTTCCAGCGGGCCCGGCTCGGAAATCCAGCGGCCGCTGGCCATCGTGGTGATCGGTGGGCTGGTCACCTCCACTCTGCTCACGCTGGTGCTGCTACCGATCCTGTTTGCCCGGTTCGGGGAAAGCGCGGCCGAGCGTGACAACCAGACTGACCTCCCGACAGAGGCGCACCATGGCTGATCTGCTGCTCACCTTCCACTGCGCACGTGGCGATGCCGAAGGCCTGGCGCTGGCGCTGCGCGATGCCGCCGCAGCCCCGGTGCACCGCACTGACGAAATGGTGCTGGGCCACGACTATGCCGACGCCGGCACGGGCGAGCAGGTCGAAGGCCTGCTGCGCCGCGCCGCGCTGACGCTGATCGTGGCGCAAGACCGCTGCGCCGCGGTGGTCGACGCCGCGCGCGCTGCCCGCTGCCGCGCCCCGGTGCGCTGGCACGCGGTCCCCCTCCATTCCCACGGCAGGATTGCCTGATGCGCCGCTTGGCTTGCCTTCTCCTCACCGCCGCCCTGCTGCCAGCGGTCGTGCTGCCGACTGTGGCCTGGGCCGCGCCACTGCCCGAAGTGCCGCCGGCCAACCTGCCGCCCGAAGCGGTGGTGGTGGCCGCGCTGGACAACCACCCCACGGTCTCGGCCGCCGGGCAGCGCGTTTCCGCCGCGCGCGCCGCTGCCAATGCGCTGGCCAAGGGCACACACGAAGTGCTGGTGACGGGCACGATCCAGACGCGCGACGTGACCAACGAGCGCCGCTATGCCGAATTCGATACCCAGGTGCTGCGCCCCATCCGCCTGCCCGGCAAGGCCGCGCTCGATCGCGAGGCCGGGGTGCTGGGCGTGGACGTGGCGCACAACCGCATGGAAGACAGCCGCCACCAGACCGCGCTGCTGCTCTCGCAGCTATGGTTCGACTGGCTGACCGCGGGCGAGTTGCACCGCGTCGATCTCGCCAATGTCGCCGTGCTCGATGAAGCCCTGGCTGCGGTCACCCGCCGCCAGCAGTTGCGCGATGCCGCCGCGCTCGATGTGGACCAGGCCCGCGCCGCACGCGACCAGGCGCAGGGCACCGCCGCGATGAGCGCGGCCGACATGAACGAGGCGCGCGCGCTGCTGGCTGCCAACTTCCCCGACCTGCCCCTGCCCGATCAGCCACCCGCGCTGGGCGAGGTGCCCACGCCGGCCAATGACCTTGCCACGCTGCGCGATCTGGTCATCGCCCGCAGCCACGAAATCGGCGCGGCCGATCGCGAGGCGGCGCGGCTGGGCACCCTGGCGCGACGGGCAGAGCGCGATCGCACCGCCGATCCCAGCGTGGGCTTTCGCGCCTTCAGCGAACGCGGCGGGATGGAGCGCGGCGGCGGCCTGGTGCTGCAGATCCCACTGGGTGGTGGCTATCGCAAGGCCCTGGCCGAGGAAGCCGGCGCCCAGGCCAGCGCCGGCCTGCTCGACCTTGCCAATGTGCGCCGCGAAGTGGAAGCCATGGCCGATGGCGACCTCGCCAATGCCCGCGGCCGCCGTAGCGCGTGGGAAGGGATTGCCGCCTCGGCCCGCTCCACCGCGCAGGCCGCCACGCGCACCGCGCGCGGGCAGCAACTGGGTGCGATCGACCTGGCCGATGCCCTGCTCGCCCGCCGCCAGGCGCATGAGGCAGCGCGCCTGGAAGTGGCCGCACGCAGCGCCGCAATCCGCAGCCTGATCAAGCTGGAAATCGATTCTCACGTGATCTGGGCAGACGAAGACACCGACGAGCATCCGGCCTAACGATTGCCCGCCGCGCTGTCCCGCAACGGTGCAGCGCGTTTGCAACGTGGTTAGCGAATTTGACTCCCGCTGCCGGTCCGGCTTGGAAGAAATGGTCTGATTACCCCTGTCCCCGTGGAACCCGCCATGAACGCTTTGCCCCGCTGCCCCCACCCCGCCCTTATCCCGCTGGTCGCGCTGCTGCTCGGCGCGGGCGCGCTGCCCGTGGCGGCGCAGACGGCGGCAATTCTGCCGGTGGTCAGCCTGGCGCCGCCGCCGGCCGGCGTGGTTGTGGCCACGCCGCGCGTCGTGCAGCATGGCGATCACCTGGCCGTGGTGGCGATGATCCGCCATGGCGTGCAGACCGCGAAGGTGCGCCAAGGCCAGCTTGTGGCGCGCTATCGCCTTGCGGGCGCGACCAGCGATACGGTCGCCAGCGCGCGCTGCGATGTGCACCGCTGGCAGGAAGCCTGCACCGTGGCGCTGCCCGGGCTGACGGGCACCGGGTCGAGCGCCGCAGCGCTGGATGGCACCGCCCCGCAACAGGTGACCATCGCCTTTCAACCCCGCGCCTGATTGCCACGCCTGACCGAGATTCAGGACCAAAAGCCCGCAACTGCAAAAAATTTCCGGCTTGTTGCAGCGCAGTGACGAACCAGCACAGAGCGTCACCTGCCTGACATTCCCTCACCGTACTGGCCGCGCCAACACCAGTGAGGGAACCATTCCATGCCTATCCAGAACGCCACGCACCGTGGTGCGCGCCCGCATGCCCTGCGCACGGCCAGCGCCCTTGCCCTCTGCCTTGCCGGCGCCGCCCTGCCCGTCCTGGCGCATGCGGCCGCCGCCGAACCGGCGCCGGAGCCGGCCCCTGCCCCCGTGGCAGACCCCACGCTGACCAGCACGCTCGACCAGATCGTCGTCACCGCGCAAAAGCGCAAGACCGACCTGCAGAAGACGCCGATCGCCATCTCGGTGCTCAATGCCCAGGCCCTGGCCGATCGCCACATCCAGTCACTGGTCGATCTGCAATCCGGCGGCGTGCCCAGCCTGCGCGTCGCCCCGTTCTATTCGCGCAATTCGGCGCTGATCATGAACATCCGCGGCATCGGCGTGCTGTCCGACAGCAACCAGCCCGCGCGCGACCAGGGCGTGGGCGTCTATGTCGATGGCGTCTATCTCGGCCGCGCCCAGGGCCTGGGCACCGCGCTCTATGACATCGAGAACATCGAAGTGCTCAAAGGCCCGCAAGGCACGCTGTTTGGCCGCAACACCGAAGGCGGCGCGATCAACATCGTGACCAAGAAGCCCAGCGGCGAATTCCACGCCAATGCCCTGGTCGGCGCCGGCAACTATGGCAGCTACAAGGGCGAGCTGCATGTCGATCTGCCCAAGTGGGGCAACCTGGCGGCCAAGATCGATGGCGTGGTGTCGCACCGCGATGGCCTGGTCAAGAACCCGCTGGCCGGGCAGACCGATTTCAACTTCTACACCAAGCGCGGCCTGCGCGGCGAAGTGCTGTGGACGCCCACGCCCGATTTCAGCGCCGACTATGCCTATGACACGTCCTACGACGCATCGAGCCCGCTCTATGCCCAGACGGTGAGCGCCGGCACGCTCAAGCGCCCCGTCGCCTATCCGCTCGAACCCAACCGCGTGGGCGTGGCCGCCGTCGGCGTGACGCAGCAGCCCAGCGTGGGCAAGACCCATGGCCACCGCCTGCTGCTGGAATGGCACCTCGACCCGCACCTTCAGGTCAAGTCGATCGCCTCATACCGTGAACTGACCCAGTCGCAGTATGACAACGGCTCGGCCACGACCAGCGCGATCAGCGCCACCGGCAATTTCACCGGCGCCAAGTTCTCGCGCTACAGCCTGGCCCAGTTCCGTCAGAACCAGGCGAGCGAAGAGCTGCAACTGCTGGGCGATTATGACCGCGTGAAATTCGTGGCCGGCGCGATGTGGTACCAGGAAAAGGTCCAGGACAACGCCCAGGCGTTCTACACCATGGCCTTCTCCGATGCCGCCGGCAGCGCCACCACGGTGATCCCCTATGTTACCTACGATGGCATTACCATCGACCGCGCCAGCCACGTCACCACCACCAGCGTGGGCGTGTTCGGCCAGGGCACCTATACCCCCGATCTGGCTGGTGACATCTTTCACCTGACGTTGGGCGCGCGCTGGACGCACGACAAGAAGGAAGGTTCGCTGTTCACCGTCAACGGCGCCACGCCTTCGGTCAACGGCGTCACCGCGCCGCGCCTGCTCGACGCCAGCTGGTCACGCGTCGATCCGATGATCAACCTGGCGATCGATGCCAGCGAAGACGTGCATCTCTATGGCAAGTGGAGCACGGGCTACAAATCGGGTGGGGCCAACTCGCGCTCGCTCACCTATGCCCCGTTCAATCCCGAAACCGTCTCGATGTTCGAACTGGGCGCCAAGACCGAATTCTGGGACAAGCGCGCCCGCTTCAACGTGGCCGCCTACACCGGCACCTACAAGAACATCCAGCTCGATTTCAGCGCCAACTATCTGCAGTATGATGCCCAGGGCAACCTGCTCAACACCACCCGCACCACCACCGAAACCCACAATGCGCCGGGCACTGGGCGTCTCAAGGGGATCGAGGCCGATTTCACGGTCAAGCCCATCCCGCAGCTGACGCTGGGCGCCAGCTATGCCTATACCAGCGTCAAGATCCCCAATACGTCGAACCCGTTTCCGCAGGCCAACGGGGTGATCATCACCACCCCGATCCCGATCTACCAGGTCTATACGCCCAAGCATGCCGCCAGTGGCACGGTGGACGTCACCCTGCCGGTGGCTGCAGCGGAACTGCGCCTGCATCTCGATGCCAACTATGACAGCGGGTTCTACGCCAACTACGTCGATCCCGGCTTCAACACGGCCACGGGCGCTGTCACTCTGGCCCAGCCCAAGGGCGATGCCAGCGTGACGTTCAATGGCCGCATCGGCCTGGCTGACATTGCCCTGGGCGCCAACGGCGCCAAGATGCAGGTCTCGGTCTGGGGCCGCAACATCTTCAACGAACAGCATATGTTCTACAAGGCGGCGAGCGCGCTGGTCGGTACCTATGGCTTCTTCAACGAAGCGCGCACCTGGGGCGTGGAAGCACAGGTCCGGTTCTGATGCGCCGCACCCATCTTGGCGCCTGGGCTCTCGGGCTGGTCCTGGCGGCCAGCCCGGCGCTCGCCCCGCAGACACTGGCCCGCGCCCATGATGCCATCGCCAGCCGCAGCGATGCCGCCACGCTGCTGGTCGATTGGCAGGCCAGCGGTCCGGTCGATGTCTATCTGGCGACCCGCCCCGATGCCCCGCTGGCCAACGCGCGGCCCGTGGCGCGCGCGGTGCGCAGCGGCCATGCGAAGGTGCGGGCCGCAGCCACGCCGCGCCCCTACGTGCTGCTGCGCGACCGGTCTGATGGCCGCGTCACCACGGTGGCCGAACGCATGCTGCCCCTGGCACAGGGATCGAACTTTCGCGATCTGGGCGGCTATCCGGCTGCCGATGGCAAGACGGTGCGCTGGGGCCTGATCTATCGGTCGGGCGCCACGCCGCTGCTATCGCCGGCCGATATCGCCATGGTGCGTGGCCTCGGCCTGACCACGATGGTCGACCTGCGCTCTGACGAGGAACGCCGCCTGGCGCCCACCCGCCTGGCGGACCAGATCCACCAAGATGCGGTGCCCTATTCGATGATGGCGCTGTTTGCCGGCAACCACGGCAAGGTCACCGGCAATGGCGGGGCGCTCTATCGCCAGTTCCCCACCCTGCTGGCGCCGCAGGTGCGCCTGGTGTTCGACCGGCTCAAGGCCCATGACGGCCCGATCGAATACAATTGCTCGGCGGGGCAGGATCGCACCGGGTTCATGACCGCGCTGATCCTCTCGGCGCTGGGCACGCCGCGCGCGGTGATCCTTCAGGACTATGACCTGTCTACCGCGCTGCGCCGTCCGGAATGGGAAATGCCCCGCATCGACGCGGCCACCGCCGCCAGCGATCCGGTCGCCCGGCTGTTTGCCGGCTATCAGGCCAACCCGGCGATGGCCCGGCCGCAACCGCTGCACGATCCCGATGGCCGCACGTTCCTCGCCAGCGCGCTGGACGAGATCGACACGCGCTATGGCTCGGTCGAAGGGTATCTGGACAAGGTGGCCGGTGTCAGCGCCGCCGATATCGCCGCACTGCGCAAGGCCTATACCGAATAGGCCAGATCGCTGGCCGGGGGCGGCGCATGGCGCGCTGCCCCTTGCCACCAGGCCAGCCCCAGGACCAGCCAGCCGCAGCCGAGCAGCAGCGCCCAGGCGCCCATGCCCGTAAGGATCGCGGCAATTACCGCCAGGCCGACCACGGGCGAGACCACGTGGAGCGCCAGGTTGCGCCGCGCCGACTTGCGGAAATGCACGAAGACGCACACGTGCAGCAGGGCAAACCCGGTCAGCGCGCCAAAGTTGACCAGCGTCGCCAGGAAATCCAGCGCGTCGCGAAACGCCAGCGCCACCACCAGCGACAGGGCCGTCGTGGCCAGCATCGCCACCCAGGGCGTGTTGTGGCGCGGGTGCAGCCGGGCAAAGGCGCCGGGCACCTGGCCATCGCGCCCCATGGCATAGAGCACGCGCGCCACGCCCACCTGCATCGGCAGGGCATTGGTAAAGCCCACCATCAGCGCAGTGAACCAGGCCAGCGCCGGCCGGGCCCAGCCACCCAGCAGCATGCCCGCCACATCGTAATGGGCCGCCTCCAGGCTGGCAAAGTGCCGCCCGACCATGGCATTGCCCAGAACCCAGGTGGAAAGGCCGAAAAACACCGTGGCCAGGGCCAGCACCGCCAATATCGCCCGGCCCAGCGTGCGCCCGCTGCGATCGGCAGTATCTTCCGCCAGGGTCGATACCGCATCAAAGCCCAGGAAGCTCAGCACACAGACCGACGTGCCCGCCAGCACCCCACGCCAGGGCAGCGGATCGGCCCAGACCGGTGCCGGCGAAAACGCCTGCTCCGGCCCCAGGAAGACAATCCCCGCGCTCACCAACAGGGCGGTGATGGCAATCTGGCTGATGACGCTCACCGCATTGAACACGCTGGTCGAGCGAATACCGAACCAGTTGACCGCGGTGGTGAATGCCAGCAGCGCCACGATCCACACCGCGCGGTCGACATCCGGCATCAACTGGCCCAGCGCCACGGCCATGATCACATAGACCAGCGAGGGGATGAGCAGGTAATCGAGCAGGATCATCCAGCCGCCCATGAATCCGGCAAACGGCCCCAGCGCGGCGCGGGCGAAGCCATAGAGCGATCCTGCGTTGCGCACCTCGCGCACCATCACGGCATAGCTGGTGGCGGTGAAAGCCATGCACAGCCCGCCCAAGAGATAGGACAGCGCGATCAGCCCGTGGGCCTTGCCCCAGACCACGCCCAGCGTGTTGAGCGGCGCCGATGGCGCAATCAGCGCCAGGCCATAGCCAATGAGGTGCCAGAACCCCAATCGGCCCTGCAGCCCAGCTCCCGTGCCGGCCCCATCAGCCATGGGCAAAGCCTTCGAGCACATTGGCCACGTTGGTGCCGATGTCGCCCACGGCATAGCCGCCTTCCATCACGAACAGCGTAGGCAGGCCCAGCGCCGCCACCCGCGCCCCGATGCGGGTGAAATCGGCGCTCGCCAGCTTGAAATGGCTGATCGGATCGCCGGCAAAGGTATCGACCCCCAGCGACACCACCAGCGCCTGCGCGCCGAATGCCGCGATGGCCGCGCAGCCTGTATCGAGCGCGGCCAGGTAGGCCCCGGCCGCCGTGCCCCAGGGCAATGGCAGGTTGAGAGTGCACCCCTGCCCGGCGCCGCTGCCGGTTTCATCGGCAAAGCCGGCAAAGAACGGGTATTCCACCGCCGGATCGCCGTGGAGCGAGGCGAAGAACACGTCGGCGCGGTCATAGAAGATTGCCTGCGTACCATTGCCATGGTGATAGTCGACATCGAGCACGGCCACTTTGGCCACCCCGGCATCGCGCATCGCCTGCGCCGCGATCGCGGCATTGTTGAGATAGCAAAAGCCGCCCATCGCGCGCGGGCCCGCGTGGTGGCCGGGCGGGCGGCACAGGGCAAAGGCGGCGCGCTCTCCGCCCAAGACAGCCGCCGCGCCGGTCAGCGCGCAGTCTGCGCTGGCCTGAACCGCCGCCCACGTGCCAGCCGTGATCGGCACGGCGGCATCGATGCTGTAGAACCCCAGCTTGCCATCGATGTGAGCGGGCACGCGGTCTGCGCGCAGGTCGCGCGCCGGCCAGGCATAGGGCAAGGCATCGCCGATTTCGCCCAGCGCGCACCATTCGTCCCAGGCGCTGGCCAGGAAATCGACATAGTCGGCCGCGTGCACCCGCTCCACCGGCGCGCGCCCGTGCCGCACCGGCGCCACCACCGGGCCCAGCCCGCGCCCGGCCACGCTGGCCAGGATCTGCTCCACCCGCGCCGGCATTTCAAAGCAGGGCACGATCCGCCCGCGATAGAATTCGCCCGCGCCGTGATGCAGGCGATGGTCGTCGCTGTGGATCGTCAACATGGTGCCCCCGCCACGACCGCTGTGATCGCAGCATCATGGCGCAATCACCCGCGATGACAAGCGCCTATTGCTGGTAAAGGCGCCAGATCAGCGCATGGCGCACGTGGGCCACGCGCGGCTGGCGCAGCGCGGCGGGCGACCACAGCAGGTGATAGCTCAGGTGATCCTGCCCGGCGGCGGTGCCGGGAATATCGGCAAGGTCGCCGGCTTCGAGATGCGCGCGGCACAGATATTCGGGCAAAACCGTCCAGCCATGCCCGCCCATCAGCAGACCGCGCAGGCTGCGCACGTCCAGCCCGACCATCGCCGGCGTGGTCAGTTCGGGGTTCAGGCCATTGTGGCGCAGCCAGTTGTCGATCAGCGGGTAATCGAGGCCGTAGGACAGCAGCGGCAGCCCGGCCAGGAACGTGGCAAGATCCGTCCCCGCGGCCAGCGCCGCGCGCAGCCGCGCCACCACCGCAGGCGCTGCCACGGCGCGGGTCGCCTCGTCACGCAAATGCTCCCCGCGCAGGCGGCGGTCTGCGGCGGGAAATCCCGAAACGCCCAGGTCTGCCTCGCCATGGATCAGCATGCGCTCGATCTCGCCCCGCGTGCCGCCGTGCAGGCGCACGCGAATGCCGCTTTCCAGCAGCGTGCCCAGCTGCGGCGCCACCACTTCCGACAGGAAATCGGGATGCCCGACGATCTGGATCGACCCGGCCAGCAGGGCCGATCGCGCGCGGGCCTGCGCCAGGGCCGCCTCGGCCTGGTCCAGCCGATCGCCAATGTCCGATGCCAGTTCGTCGGCCGTGCCCGTGGGCACCACCCCGCGCCCGTGCCGTTCGAACAGCGGCCGGCCGATGGTTTCTTCCAGGCTGGCGATCTGCTGGGAAATGGCCGGCTGGGTCAGCCCCAGGTTGCGCGCCGCCGTGGTGAACGAGCGCTGGCGATAGACTTCGACAAAGGCGCGCAGGCGGTTGAGCGACATAGCGCAATCCATAAGGAATTTTATGGATGTTGGCCATAACGCTTCTTGGCGCGGCGTCGCGTTCGCGCCTAGATGCCCTGTGCCAACGGCCAATGCCCCGGTTCTGCCGCTTGAGAGACCCGTCCATGCTCACCGATTGCCTCTATCAGGCCAGCGCCAGCGCGCATGGCGGCCGCGAAGGCCAGGTTGCGACCAGCGATGGCACGCTGCATGCCTGGCTTGATCTTCCCGCCGAACTGGGCGGCCGTGGCCATGGCAACAATCCCGAGCAGCTGTTTGCCGCAGGCTATGCCGCGTGTTTCCTCAGCACGATGAAAACGCTGAAGAATCAGAATCATCCGCCGCTTCCCGGCGATGCCAGCGTCACCGCCACGGTGGGCCTGGCGCCCCGCCCCGAAGGCGGCTTTGGCCTGGGCATCACGCTGGCGGTATCCTTGCCCGGCATGGATCCAAAACGCGCTCGTGCGTTGATGGAGGCCGCCCATGGGGCCTGCCCTTATAGCCGGGCGATCATGGGGAATGTCCCTGTCCATCTTTCGCTGGCATGATCGCTTCGATCGGCCAGCCGCTCTGGAGTAAATCCATGAAGATTCTTATGGTCCTGACCTCGCACGACGAACTTGGCAACACTGGCCACAAGACCGGCTTCTGGCTGGAAGAGTTTGCCGCCCCCTATTACGTGTTCAAGGATGCCGGGGCCGAGATCGTCCTGGCCTCGCCCGCCGGCGGGCAGCCCCCGCTCGATCCGCGCAGCGATGAACCCGATGCCCAGACGCCTGCCACCGAACGCTTCCGTGCCGATACTGCCGCGCAGCAGGCGCTGGCCCACACCACGCCGCTGGCCGATGTCGATGCCGCCGGCTTTGACGCGGTGTTCTATCCCGGCGGCCACGGCCCGCTGTGGGATCTGGCGGAAAGCCCGGTGTCCATCGCCCTGATCGAAGCCTTCGATCGCGCCGGCAAGCCGCTCGGCCTGGTCTGCCACGCCCCCGGCGCGCTGCGCCACGTCAAGGGCGCCGATGGCCGCCCGATCGTGGCCGGCCGCCCCGTCACCGGCTTTTCCAACAGCGAGGAAGAGGCCGTTGGCCTGACCCAGGTGGTGCCGTTCCTGATCGAGGATGAATTCACGGCACAGGGCGGCGACTATCGCAAGGGTCCGGATTGGGGCGTGTTCACGCTGGAAGACGGCAACCTGGTAACCGGGCAGAACCCGGCCAGTTCCGAAGCGGTGGCGCGCATCCTGCTGCGCCAGTTGCAAGCGGCCTGAACGAAAGCAGCCCGATCCCATGTTTCTGTTTCCCAAAGCCTGGGTGCAACCCCTGCTGTTTTCGGCCAAGACCGTGGCGGCGGGGTTTCTGGCGCTGTGGATCGGGCTGTGGGTCGGGCTGCCGTTCCCGTTCTGGGCGATGACGACCGCGTTCATCGTCTCCAATCCGCTGGCCGGGGCCACCCGCTCCAAGGCGATCTACCGCGTGATCGGCACGTTTGTCGGCGCGGTCTTTGCCGTGGCCGTGGTGCCGGTGCTAGTCGATACGCCGATGATCCTCTCCACCGTGCTGGCGCTGTGGGTGGGGGGCTGTCTCACCGTGTCGCTGCTCGATCGCTCGGCACGGTCCTATACCCTGATGCTCGCCGGCTATACCGCGGCGATCATCGCCTTTCCTTCGGTCAACCAGCCCTATGCCGTGTTCGATACCGCGGTTGCCCGCGTTACCGAAATCACGCTGGGGATCGTTGCCGCCACCCTCACCCACAGCCTGTTCCTGCCGCAATCGGTGGCCGTGCCGCTGGGCGCGCGGCTGGAACGCTGGCTGGGCGATGCCGAAGCCTGGCTCGCCGATTGCGTGCGCAGCGCCGATGACGGCGGCGCCCCGCGCCGTGCCCCGCGCGAACAGCAGCAACTGGCCGTCGACGTGGTCGATTGCGCGCTGATGGCCATTCATGTGCCCTACGATACCTCGCACTGGCGCGAGATGACCGGCACGCTGCGCGCGCTGCTCGAACGCATGCTCGTGCTGCTGCCGCTGCTCTCGGGCCTGTCTGACCGGCGCAGCGCCATCGCCACCGAAGATGCCTGCGCCGATCCCGATCTGGAAAGTGCCCAGGCCGCCACCCGCGCCTGGATCGCGGCGGGTTGCCCCGCGCTCGATCGCCCGGCGATCGCCGTGCCCGAAAGCATACGCCCGCAATCCTGGCACGATCTGCTGGCAACCAGCTATCGCGTGCGCCTGGCCCAGGTGGTGACGCTGCTGGCCGATTGCCGCCAGGCGCTCGACCACCTGCGCGATCCGCGCCAGCCGCTGCCCGCCTCGTTGCGCAGCCCGCGCGCCGCGCTGCGCCTGCACCAGGATCTGGGCCATGCCTTGATGGCGGGCATCGCTGCGTCGGTGGCCGTGATCGCCTGCTGCGCGCTGTGGATCTATTCCGGCTGGGCCGATGGCGCGGGCGCAGCGGCGATGACGGCGGTGTTCTGCTGCCTGTTTGCCGCGATGGACAATCCCATCCCGGTGATCCTGCGCTTTGGCGTGGCGATCTGCGCGGGCGTGCCGCTGGCGGGCATCTACCTGTTCGAAGTGCTGCCCTATGTGCACGATTTCACCGTGATGGCACTGGTCATGGCGCCCACCCTGCTGGCGATCGCCGCGTTCATTCCCCATCCCCGCCTGGGTGGCCAGGCCACTGCCATGGCCATGGGGTTCTGCAGCGCGCTGGCCATTCAGGAAAGTTTCCACCCCGATTTCGAACGCTTTGTGAACAGCAACATCGGCCAGGTCCTGGCCGTTGTCCTGGCCGCAGGGTTCACCGCCGGCCTGCGCAACCTGGGCACCGACGTGGCGATCGCCCGCCTGCTGCGCGCGCTGCAACGCGATCTGGTGCGGCTGTCCACCACCGCCACGCCGCCCGATCCCGCGCTGGCACTGGGCCGGGTGATCGACCAGACAGCCCTGCTGACGCAGCGCCTGGGCGCTGATCCCGCTGGCTCGCTGGCGGCGCAGGCCGCGCTGCGCGAGGTGCGCCTGGCAATCAACCTGGTGGCGATCCAGCACGCCCGCGCCGCCGCGCCGCTGCGCCAGCAGCGCGCGCTGGCCAGCCTGCTGCGCGAGGCGGCCCGCTATTTCCGCGCCTGGCGCCCCGATGCCCCACCCCCGGCCGACGCCCGGCTGCAGCACCGTATCGATCGCGCGCTGCGCCTCATCCTCAAGGAAGGCGGCCCGGTGCGCCCGCCACCGCTGCCCTTTGGCCACCCCGATGCGCCCGATGCGCCCCATGCCATCGCCGCGCTGATCGCCCTGCGCCGCAATCTTTTCCCCAATAGCCCCGGCCCGGTCCTGCCCCTGACAGCAGCCCCCGCCGTGGTGGAGCCACTGGCATGAACCCGCCGACGCCTGCTTTTTCCGAATACATGTTCGGCGAAGTCTTCGTGGCTTCGGCGCCGGTCACCGCCACGGTCGCGCTGATCCTGGCGCTGATCGTGCACCGCGTGCTGGTGGCGCTGCGTTTCTACCGCTGGGTCTGGCACCCGGTCTTGTTCGATACTGCCATGTTCGTGGCATTCTGGGCGCTGCTCGTGCGCTTTCCCCAGTTGATCAATGGATGGCTCTGATGTCGCTGCTCGCTTCCCCCACCTTTCGCAAGACCGTCCAGATCGGCGTGACCGGCGCCATCGTCATCGTCGCGGCCATCGGCGCGCGTTCGCTGTGGCTGCATTACCAGGCCGATCCGTGGACGCGCGATGGCCGCGTGCGCGCCGATGTGGTGCAGGTGGCACCCGATGTGCAGGGCCTGGTCACCCAGGTCGCCGTGGTCAACGACCAGCCGGTGCACAAGGGTGACGTGCTGTTCCAGATCGACACCGCGCGCTATGCCCTGGCCGTGCGCCAGGCCGACGATGCCATCGCCCAGGCCCGCACCGGGATCACCCGCGCCCGCGTCGCCCTGGCCGAGGCGCAGCGCGAGGCGGCGCGCAACCGTGGCCTGGGTGATCTGGTGCCGCTGGAAGTGACGCAGCAGAGCGAAACCAAGGTGGCCGACGCCCAGGCCCAGGTCGCCGCTGCCCAGGTCATGCTGGAAACCGCGCAAAGCCAGCGCGAGATGGCCCGGCTCAACCTCGATCGCGCCACCGTGCGCGCCCCGGTCGATGGCACGATTTCCGACCAGACGCTGCGCCCGGGCAACTATGTCGCGCCGGGCAAGGCGGTGATGGCGCTGGTCGACAACAGCTCGCTGCGCATCGAGGGCTATTTCGAGGAAACCAAGCTGGCCCATGTCCACGTTGGTCAGCGCGCCACCGTGCGCCTGATGGGTGAGGATCGCCTGCTCAAGGGCCATGTCACCTCGATCGCGATGGCGATCGAGGATCACGATCGCACTGGCAGCGCCTCGATGCTGCCCTCGATCAACCCCAGCTTTTCCTGGGTGCGCCTGCCCCAGCGCGTGCCGGTGCGCATCGCCCTGGATGAACGCCCGGCCAATGTCGCGCTGATCGCCGGGCGCACCGCCTCGGTCACCCTCGCGCCCGACAAGCAGGAGAACACCCGGTGAAGCGCCTTTTCCTGATCGGTTCGGCCATGCTGGCACTGGCCGGCTGCAAGGCAGTTGGCCCCGATTACCACTTGCCAAAGGATGCAGCGATCACGCGGCCGGCGGCGCAGGGCGCATTCCAGTCCGCCTCCGCCGCGCTGACCACGGCCGATCCGCTGCCGGCGCGCTGGTGGCATCTCTATGATGATCCCGTGCTCGATGGGCTGGAAGAGCAGGCGCTGGCCGCCAATACCGATCTGCGCGTGGCCGCGGCCAACCTAGCCCGCGCGCGCGCCGTCACGGCCGTGGCCGAAGGCGGCAAGGAAGTGGATTTCGGGGTTTCGGCCGGGGGGCAGCACGCGCGCCTGTCGGGGCAGTCCTATCTGCAGAACGAGCAGTTGCCGGTTGCCGATATCGGCGATGTGGGGGCGGAAATGAGCTATCAGATCGATCTGTTCGGCCGCATCCGCCGCCAGATTGAGGCCGCCCGTGCCGATGAGGAAGCGATCTCCGCCACGCAGGATGCGGTCAAGGTCACCGTCGCGGCCGATGTGGCGCGGGCCTATGTCGGCGTGTGTGCCGCCCACGCCGCCGAAGACCTGGCGCAGCGCGCGATCACCCTGCAAGGGCATCTGGTCGATATCAACCGCCGCCTGGTCTCGGCCGGGCGCAGCGCCGCTCCCGATGTTACCGCCGCGCAAGGCCGCCTGGCCCAGGCGCAGGCCGCTCTGCCCACCTATCGCGCCGCCGCACGAGCTGCGCTCTATCGCCTGGCCGCGCTCACCGGCAAAGTGCCGGCCGATTACCCGCGCGAGGCGGAAAGCTGCCGCAGCGTGCCCGAGATGAAAACGCCGCTGCCGGTGGGCGATGGCGCGGCCCTGCTGCGCCGCCGCCCCGATGTGCGCGCGGCAGAGCGGCAACTGGCCGGCGCCACTGCGCGCATCGGCGTGGCCACGGCCGATCTCTATCCCTCGATCGGCATCGGCCTTTCCGCCGGCTCCACCGGCTTCGTCAAGGATCTGGGGCTGCCGGCAGCCAATCGCTGGTCGATCGGCGGGCTGCTGCACTGGTCGATCCCCGGCGCCGGCGCCCGCGCGCGGGTCAAGGCCGCCGATGCCAGTGCCGATGCCGCGCTCGCGCATTTCGATGGCGTGGTGCTCGGCGCCTTGCGCGAAACCGAAACGGCACTCGCCACCTATGCCGAAAACCATGATCGCCATGCCGCGCTGGATGAAGCGCTGGCCTCTGCCCGCACCGCGTCCGACCAAGCCCGCCGCCTGCGCGAGGCCGGCCGCGCTGCCATCACCAGCGACATTGGTGGCCGCCAGGGCGTGATCGGCGCCGAAGCCGCCGTGCTCAATTCGCGCGTGGAACTGGCCAACGACCAGGTCAACCTGTTCCTGGCGCTCGGCGGCGGCTGGTAAAGCAGAGAAAGCGGGACCCCGGATCAAGTCCGAGGTGACGATGAATAGCCCAATACCCTTTTCGTCGCCCCGGACTTGATCCGGGGCCCCACGCAAGCCTGTCGGCTCAGGCCGCCTCGAACCCGGCCTGCAACGGCACCTGCCGCACCCGCTTGCCCGTGGCGGCAAACAGCGCGTTGGCCACCGCCGGGGCGATCACCGCCGCGGGCGGCTCGCCCATGCCCCCTGGCGCGTTGTCCGTCGGCATCACGTGGGTGATCACGCGCGGCGCCTCGTTCATGCGCAGCGGGCGCACGTCGTTATAGTTGGACTGCGCGATACGGCCTTTCTCCAGCGTCACCCCGCCATAGAGCGCGGCCGACAGGGCAAAGGTCACCCCGCCTTCGATCTGCGCCTTCACCCCCAGGGGGTTGATCGCCGGGCCGCAATCCACTGCCACGGTCACCTGCGGCACAGCGATCTGCTTTTGCGCATCGACCTTCACATGGGCCACCGCCGCCAGGCAGGTGTCCCAGATATGCAGCACGGCCAGGCCCAGCCCTTCGCCCTTGGGCAGCGCCTTGCCCCAGCCAGCCTCGGCGGCGGCCTTTTGCAGCACCGCCCGTGCGCGCGGATCGGTGATCTGCGCCAGGCGCCAGGCCAGCGGGTCTTGTCCGGCGGCCAGCGCCAGTTCGTCGGCAAAGCTTTCGATCACGAAGGTATTGCGCAGGCCGCCCACGCCACGCCACCAGCCGGTGGGCATGGCGCTTTCCACCTGTTTGAACGTAACCAGCCGCGCCTTGGCCGGGTAGAGCGGGGCGATCGCGCCATCGACGGCATCATCGTCCACCCCGTTGAACTTGTCGCCCAGGAAGCGCGCCATCACCGCCGATCCGGCGATGCGATGCTCCCACGCGGTGACCTTGCCCGCCTGGTCCAGGCTGGCGCTGATGCGATCGGCATAGGCCGGGCGCACCATGTCGTGCTGGATATCCTCCTCGCGCGTCCACACCAGCTTGACCGGATAGGGCACCTTGGCCGCCAGGCTGACCGTGCGCTCCACCATGTCGGTTTCCAGCCGCCGGCCAAAGCCACCGCCCATCAGGAAGTTGTGCACCTGGACCTTGTCTTCGGCCACGCCCGCCGTGCGCGCCGCTGCCGCGCGGCAATCGCTGGGCACTTGCGTTCCGGTCCACACCTGGACGCCCTGCGGCGTGACATGGGCGGTGCAATTGCCGGGCTCCATCGTGGCATGGGCCAGGAACGGCTGGTGATAAAGCGCTTCCACGGTCTTGGCGGCGCCGGCGCGGGCCTGGGCCAGATCGCCCTCGGCCTTGGCCGTCACGCCCGGCTTGGACACGGCGGCATCGAGCGCGGCCACGACCTGGGCCTGGTCCAGCCCGGCATTGGCGCCCTCGTTCCAGGTCGGCGCGGCGGCCTCGAGGCCCTTCTTGGCCGTCCACAGGCTGTCAGCCGTCACGAACAGGCAGTCGTCCAGCGCGATCACGTCTGCCACGCCGGGCACGGCTTTGGCCGCTGCGGCGTTGTGGCTGGCCAGCTTGCCGCCGAACACCGGCGATTGCGCCAGCGTGGCAATCTTCATGCCCGGCACTTTCACATCGATGCCGAACTGCGCGGTGCCGCGCACCTTGTCCGCCGAATCGAGCCGGCGGGTATCCTTGCCGATCACTTTCCAGGCAGATCGCGGCGTGGGCGTGGCGTCGGTCGGCACATGCGCAGCGGCATCGGCGACCAGCGCGGCGAAGCCCAGCCGCTTGCCCGATGCCGGATTTACCACCGCGCCATCGGCCAGAGTCAGGCCATCGGGCATGACTTTCCACTGCCGCGCCGCCGCATCCACCAGCGCGGCGCGCGCATTGGCAGCGGCCTGGCGCAGCGGCTTCCACAGCTCGCGGATCGACGTAGAGCCACCCGTGGTAGTATCGATCGGCGCAAAGCGGGCGCGGTCGGCCGGCGGGATCGACACCTTGACCGCGCTGGGCGCCAGGCCCAGTTCCTCGGCCACCAGCATGGTCAGCGCGGTCATGATGCCCTGGCCCATTTCGGTCTTGGGCAGGGCAAGCGACACGGCGCCATCAGGCAGCACCGCAAGATAGCCATTGGCCGCCAGCTGGGCGGCGGGAACGCTGCTCAACGCGCGGTGCAGCGGCACCACCAGGGCGCTGGCCAGCACAGCCGATCCGGCAAGGAACGCGCGGCGCGAAGGGGTGGCGATGGGCGTGGTCATCGGTCTTCCCCCCTCAGGCCTTGATCGTGTCAGCGGCGCGGTGGATCGCGGCGCGGATGCGGTTATAGGTGCCACAGCGGCAGATATTGCCGCTCATCCCTTCATCGATCGCGGCATCATCGGGCTTGGGATTGGCCTTGAGCAGCGCGGCGGCGGCCACGATCTGCCCGGGCTGGCAATAGCCGCACTGCACTACGTCCAGCTCTTCCCAGGCGGCTGCCAGGGCCTGCCCCAGCGGCTGGCCAGTCAGTCCCTCGATCGTGGTCACGGCCTTGCCGGCCACATCGGCCACTGGCGTCTGGCAGGCAAACAGGCGCTGCCCGTCCACCAGCACGCTGCACGCGCCGCACAGGCCCGCCCCGCAACCGAACTTGACGCCGGTCACCCCGGCGATATCGCGCAACGCCCACAGCAGCGGCATGTCTTCCGCCACGGCCAGGGTGCGTTGCTTGCCATCGATTGTCAGCGAAACGGGCATATGCGGTGCTCCGGTCTAATGGGCGTGGTCTGGCGTTTGCTCCCTCGTCGTCATCCCGGACTTGGTCCGGGATCCCGCTTTTTGCTCATCCAGCCTCAAAGGGCAGCGGGACCCCGGGTCAAGCCCGGGGTGACGATGAGGGGGCGCATCTTACGCCATCGCGGGCATCAGTGCAGGGTCTTGAGATAGGCGATCACGTCGGCGCGCTTCTTGGCATCGGGAATGGCGACGACCATGCGCGTGCCCGGCACCAGCTTGCCCGGCGCGGTCAGGAAGGTGTCCAGCGTCTTGGGATCCCAGGTCTTGCCCGAATTCTTGAGCGCGGTGGAATAGGCAAACGCGGTGGAACCGGCCTGGCGCCCGACCACGCCCCACAGGTTGGGCGCGGCAAAGCCCTTGGCGCCGGCGGTGTTGACATGGCACATCTGGCACTGCTGCTTGAACATGGCGGCCCCGGCAGCGGCATTCTGGGCATGGGCCACAGGCGCCGTCACGGCTGCGGCCAGGCCCACCAGGGCAGAAACGAACAGGGGGATACGACGCATTATCGACCGTCCTTCAGGTGTTGATCGCGGATATCCCGGCCACGGAGTGGCAGCGGGATCGTAACGTGGGATCGAAGGCGCTCGGCCGGACAGGACCGCCACCAACCAGGCAATAGTGCACGATCGACCCGCAAAGGTCCATCGATTCAGCCACCGATTCAGGCATCAATTCAAGCGCAACGCCGGCCATATGCGCGGCTCACACCCCCAGCCGATCGCGCAGCGTGTACCACAGCGATCCCAGGGTGGAGAGCGGCGCACGAAAGCGCTGCCCGCCGGGAAACGGCGGATGCGGCAGATCGGCAAACACGTCAAAGCGCGCATGCTGCCCGGAGATCGCCTCGCCCAGCAGGCGGCCCAGCAATTGCGTGGTCGTCACGCCGTGGCCGCTGTCACCATGCGAATACAACACCTTGGGCGAAAGCCGGCCGATCTGCGGCATGCGGCTCAGCGTCATGGCAAAGGTGCCGCTCCACGCGAACTCCAGCTTCACGTCCTTGAGCTGCGGAAAGGTCTTGATCAGACCGGGGCGGATCTTGGCTTCCACGCTGGCCGGGTCCTGCCCGCCATAGACGATGCCGCCGCCATAGAGCAGGCGCCCGTCGGCCGTGCGGCGGAAATAGTCGAGGATGTAGTTGGCATCCTCCACGCAGGCATTGCTGGGCAAGAGCTGCGCGGCCAGCTCGCCCAGCGGCTCGGTCGTCACCACCTGGCTCGACACCGGCATGATCTGCCCCGATAGCCAGGGCAGCGTCTTGCCGAGATAGGCATTGCCGCACACCACCAGGGTATCCGCGATCACTTCGCCTTGCGCGGTGACCACGCGCGGGCGCGGGCCGCTGTCGTCCACCTGGATCACGCGGCTGTGTTCGAACAGACGGCCGCCCAGCTGCTCGAACGCGGTGGCTTCGCCCAGCAGATAGTTCAGCGGATGGAAATGCCCCCGCAGCGGATCGAGAATGCCGCCGACATAGCGATCGCTCTGGACATGGGCGCGCAGGGCCTCGCGGTCGAGCACGGTGATCCCGGCATGGCCATGCGCGGCCCAGACCCGCTGCTCGTCCTCCAGCGCGCGCATCTGCTTGGCGGTCAGCGCCACGCCCAGCCCGCCATCGACCAGATCGCAGGCAATGCCATAGCGCGCGACGCGGTCGCGGATGATCGCGGCGCCTTCCAGCGCCACTGCGCCCAGCGCGCGCGCCACGGCTGGGCCGTGCCGCGCCTCCAGCACGTCAAGCCCGCGCGAATAGCCGTTGATCAGCTGGCCGCCATTGCGGCCCGATGCGCCCCAGCCCACGCGCTCGCTTTCCAGCACGATCACGTCGATGCCCTTTTCGGCCAGCTCCAGCGCCACCGAAAGGCCGGTGAACCCGGCCCCGATCACGCAGACCGTGGCACGCTGCGCGCCCTGCAATACCGGCCGCTGCGGCGCCGGGTTGGCGCTGGCGGCATACCAGGTGGGCATCCCGGCATAGGGCGCCGCCTGGTGCAGGCCCGGCACCGCCATGTCCATCACAGCAATCCCAGGTAGGTATCGTATTCAAAGCGGTCGATCTGGCCCAGGAACGCGGCGCGGTCCTGCTGCTTGCAGGCCAGGAAGATATCGCGGAAGCGCGCGCCGAACATGCCCGCCGCGCGTTCAGAGGCCGCAAAGGCAGCCTGCGCCGCGCCCCATTCCACCGGCAGCGGCGCGCCGGCGCCGGGATGCAGCGGGTCTTGCGCCGAAGGCGGCATCACCGCGTCCTCGATCCCCTGCAGCATCGCACCCAGCATGGCCGCCATGGCCACGTGCGGGTTCACGTCTGCCCCGGAAATGCGATGCTCGATCCGCGTGGCCTTGGCATCGCCCACGATCACCCGCACCGCGGCCGAGCGGTCATCGATGCCCCAGCTGGCCGAGACCGGCGCATGGGCATCGGGCCGGAAACGGCGGAACGAGTTGTAGTTGGGCGCAAACGCCAGCATCGTTTCGGGCATCGCCGCCAAGAGGCCGGCCACTGCGTGCAGCAGCATGTCGGCCGGGCCGCCCTCGGGCTTGGCCAGCACGTTCTTGCCCGCTGCATCGTTGAGGCTGGCATGGATATGCATGCCGCTGCCCGAACAATCGCCATAGGGCTTGGCCATGAACGTCGCGCCCAGCCCGTGGTGCGCCGCCAGCGCGCGCACGATGCGCTTCATCAGCACGGTATCGTCGGCCGCGGCCAGTGCATCGGCGCGGTGCAGCAGGTTCAGTTCGTATTGCCCCGGCCCCGCCTCGCTGATCACCGCGTCGGCGGGAATGCCCATGGCGTGGGCCAGCGCCATGATCTCGTCGAACAGTGCGGCATGGGCAGACAGCGCCGTGGTCGAGAGCGTGTCGTTGCGGCGCAGATTGCCATCGGGCGGCACCGGCACGCCGTTTTCCAGGCGATAGAGGTAGAACTCCAGTTCGGTCGCCACCACCGGGGTCAACCCCCGCGCGGCATAGCGCGCCAGCAGGGCCTGCAACATCCCGCGCGGATCGGCCACCACGGGGCCGCCATCCTTGTCGACCATGCCCAGGAACACCTGCGCGCTGTCTTCGCCCAGCCACGGCGCCTTGCTCCAGCGCCCGGTCACCGGCCAGCACAGCCCATCGGGATCGCCCGTGCCAAATGCCAGGCCCGCGCCCGCCACGTCACACCCCCAGGCATCGAGGGCAAAGACCGAAAGCGGCATCGGCAGGCCCTTGGCCGCCAGGGCCACGGCCTTGTCGCGCACCAGCCATTTGCCCTTGGGCGCGCCGTTCACGTCGGTGAGAAAGGCTTCCACCCGGGTCACTTCAGGATGGGCGGCAAGCCAGGCGGCAAAGGACGAGGCGGTTTCTTGTGTCATGGTGTGATCACATATGAAAAGCCCGCCGCCCTGTCCAGCCCGGATCGTCGGATTGCCACGTGCTTTTCCGCTTACAGCCGCTCTTTCGACGCCGGGAAATACACAGGCGGCATGGCTGCCAGACCTTGCACCACGGGCCACAATGACTATTAGTGATCACACATTGCACCAGCCGGATGAACCAGACGATGACCAGTGCCCCGCCCACCCTGCCCAGCCGCCTGCCGGCCCACCACGTGATCGGCGGCGCCAGCGTTGCGGCCGCTTCGGGCGCCACGCTGGACACTGTCAACCCCGGCACTGGCCAGGTCATCGGCACCCTGCCGGCGGGCGATGCCAGCGATATCGACCGCGCCGTGGCCACTGCCCGCCGCCGCTTTGAAAGCGGGCAATGGCGCGACATGAAGCCGGCCCAGCGCAAGAAGCTGATGCTGACGCTGGCCGACAAGCTGGAGGCTGCCGCCGAGGAATTCGCCGTTCTCGAAACCATCGATTCGGGCAAGCCGATCAGCGACACCCGCAATGTCGACGTGCCGCTCGCGCTCGGCACGCTGCGCTTCTATGCCGAGGCGATCGACAAGATCCATGGCGAGGTTGGCCCCACCGGCCCCGACAAGTTCAGCTATGCCGTGCACGATCCGCTGGGCGTGATCGGCGCGATCGTGCCGTGGAACTTCCCCCTGCTCATGGCGATGTGGAAGATCGCGCCGGCCATCGCCATGGGCAATTCGATGGTGGTCAAGCCATCGGAACTGTCCTCACTCACCGCGCTGCGCTTTGCCGAACTCGCGCTCGAGGCCGGCATTCCCGATGGCGTGCTCAATGTCGTCACCGGCACGGGCCAGGACGCCGGCGCCGCGCTGGCGCTGCACCGCGATGTCGACATGATCACGTTCACCGGCTCGGGCCCGGTCGGCCGCCAGCTCATGCGCTATTCGGCCGACAGCAACTTGAAGCGCGTCAGCCTGGAGCTGGGCGGCAAGAGCCCGCACATCGTCTTTGCCGACTATCCCGATCTCGATCGCGCGGCAGCCGCAGCGGCCTGGGGCATCTTCTACAACCAGGGCCAGGTCTGCACCGCCGGATCGCGGCTTTTGGTGCAGCGTTCGATCCACGCGGAATTCGTCGAAAAGGTACTGGCCGTGGCCCGCACCATCCGCCCCGGCGATCCGCTCGATCCGGCGACGCAACTGGGCGCGGTGATCAGTGAAAAGCAGCTGGAAGGCGTGCTCACCCGCATCGCCCGCGCGCAGCAGGAAGGCGCCGCGCTGCGCCTGGGCGGCAGCCGCGCGCGCAGCGAAACCGGCGGGTTCTATCTCGATCCCACCGTGTTCGATGCCGTCAGCAACGCCAGCAGCCTGGCCCAGGAAGAGGTGTTCGGCCCAGTGCTGGCGGTGGTGCCGTTCGATACCCCCGAAGAAGCGCTCGCCCTTGCCAACGACACCGAATATGGCCTTGCCTCGGGCCTGTGGACCGGCTCGATCGATATCGCCCACGCCTTTGCCCGGCGCCTGCGCGCTGGCCTGGTCTGGGTCAACGGTTGGGACGCGTGCGACATCACCATGCCGTTTGGCGGGTTCAAGCAATCCGGCTTTGGCCGCGACCGCAGCCTGCACGCGCTGTTCAAGTATGCCGACATGAAGTCCGTCACCATTTCCACGCCCACGCTGTCCTCGCTCGGAGTGCTGCCGGCATGACGCGGCCGCTGCTGGGCGTTTCGTGCTGCCTGCGTAGCGGCGGGCCAGAACCGGTGCACGGCGTAATCGACCGCTATCTGCGCGCGCCCGCCGCCCACGCCGATTGCGACGTGGTGCTGGTCCCGGCCCTGCCCGGCCTGACCGACTGGGCCGCGCTCGCCGGCCGGCTCGATGGCCTGCTGCTCACCGGCAGCCCCTCCAACATGGAGCCGTGGCGCTATGGCGCCAGCGCCGGTGACGGGCCGTTCGATCCCGCGCGCGATACCACCACGCTGGCGCTGGGCGATGCCATGCTGCGCGCCGGCAAGCCGGTATTCGGCATCTGCCGGGGCTTCCAGGAACTCAACGTGGCGTTCGGCGGCACGCTGCAAACCCTGCCCGGCGATGGCCCGGTCAGGCACCACGCCCCCGATGGCGCCAGCCTGGAAGAGATGTTTGCCCAGACCCACCCGGTCAACCTCACCCCCGGCGGCATCCTGGCCACCGCGCTGGGCGATACGATCACCGTCAATTCCGTGCATTACCAGGCCGTGGCCACGCTGGGCCAGGGCCTGACGGTGGAAGCGGTGGCACCCGATGGACTGGTAGAGGCCTTTTCGGCGCAAGTCGGCGCGGCGCAGGTGCTGGCGGTGCAATGGCACCCGGAATGGGATGCCGATCGCAACCCGGCCTCGGCCTGGTTCTTTGCCCGGCTGGGCCAGGTGCTGCGCGGTGGTTGACGAACGCCGGCGCGGGCGGGCACATTCGCGCCACAGCGATTTGCGATTGACCGGGCCGGTTCCCGCGCATAAGTGTGATCGCAGATAACGGGGTTACCCCGCAATAGCATAAACCCGACGCACACCAAAAAACGGGCGTCACGCAGGCAGGCATGTTCAACCACCCGCTTCGGGCGCCGTCTTGGCGTGTGCCCGCGGCGCCCGGCGGCCCTTCGCGGGGCCGCGCAAACTGGGGAATTGCCACCGATGAGGCCAGGACGCATGAGGCCACGAACCATGGGAACCGCCCGGCGATGAGCAGCGCATCGAACACCAGCAGGCGCGCCTTCTGGGCCGTGCTGACCGCGCCGGCCGCCTGGATCACCCTGTTCTTCGTCGTTCCGCTCAGCGTGATCTGGGCCTACAGCTTTGGCCGCACCCTGGGACTGACCGAAGTGGCCGTGACCGGCACGCTCGACAACTACGTGCGCGTATTCGATCCGGTCTATCTGCTGATCTTTGCCAAGTCGCTGGTCTTTGCCGGGGTGACCACGGCGGTGTGCCTGGTGATCGGCTTTCCCTATGCCCTGGCGATGACCTTTGCCAGCGATCGCGGCAAGATCCTGCTGCTGCTGGGCATCATGCTGCCGTTCTGGACCAACCTGCTGGTGCGCACCTATGCCCTGATGGCGGTGATGCGCACCGAGGGCTACATCAACGACATGTTCGGCCTGTTCGGGTTTGGCCCGGTCGAGATGCTGCACACCAACTTCGCGGTGATCGTCGGCCTGGTCTACGTGCACCTGCCCTTCATCATCCTGCCGCTCTATTCCACGCTCGATCGCATGGACCGCTCGCTGATCGAGGCCAGCCTCGATCTGGGCGCCGGGCACATCGCCACGATCTTCAAGGTCATCGTGCCGATCGCCAAGCCGGGCATCCTCTCGGCAATCATGCTCACGTTCATTCCCGCGCTCGGCTCCTACCTCACGCCCGATCTGCTCGGCGGGCCTGACAGCCAGATGATCGCCAGCGTGATCGAGCGGCAGTTCAAGCGTGCCAACGACTGGCCGTTCGGCGCTGCGCTGTCGTTCATGCTGATGTATCTCACGCTCCTGGCCATGGGCCTGCGCGCGATCCAGGATCGCCGCGCCGCCCGCGCCCGCCCGCAGGGAGACGCCTGATGGCCACTGCCTCCAAGCCGCTCGATAGCAAGCCTGGCCCGCTCGAATACAGTCGCCGCTGGCCGCTGCGCCTGTGGGTGGGCGCGGTGATCCTGTTCCTCTATCTGCCGCTGGCCAGCCTGGTGGTGTTCAGCTTCAACGACAGCCGCCGCACCATCCGCTGGGAGGGCTTCACGCTCGATTGGTACGGCACGATGTGGAACGATTCCGCGCTGATCGATGCCTTTACCAATTCGCTGACCATCGCGTTCATCTCGATGCTGTTCAGCGTGGTGCTCGGCGCGCTCACCGCGATCGCGCTGTGGCGCTTCCGCTTTCCCGGCAAGGGCCTGTTCGATGGCGCGGTAACCCTGCCGATCGTGGTGCCCGAAATCTGCATGGGCGTGGCGATGCTGGTGTTCTTCGGGCAGATCGTGCCTTGGCCGCGCGATCTGGTCTGGCCGTTCGATCTGGGCGCGATCATCATCGCCCATATCACGTTCAGTTTCCCCTTCGTGGCCGTGGTGGTGCGCGCGCGCCTCGCCAGCTTCAACCGCGAGATGGAAGAGGCCGCGCGCGATCTGGGCGCCAGCGAATTGCGCGCGCTGTGGGATGTGCTGCTGCCCCATGTGCGCCCGGCGCTGATCTCGGGCGGGTTGCTCGCCTTCACGCTCAGCCTCGATGATTTCGTGATCACCTTCTTCACCTCGGGGCCAAACACGGTGACCTTCCCGGTCAAGATCTATTCGATGGTGCGCTTCTCCGTCACGCCAGAGGTCAACGCCGCCTCGACCGTGCTCATGCTCATCACCATCGCGCTCACCGCCATCGGCATGAAGCTGCAGGGCCGCGACTTGGCCCAGGGCCACTGATTTCACACAGGACTTTCCCATGACCCAGCCTCTCATCCAGTTCGAGAACGTGACCAAGCGGTTCGGCTCGTTCATCGCGGTGGACGATGTCAGCCTCGATATCCAACGCGGCGAATTCTTCTCGCTGCTCGGCCCATCGGGCTGCGGCAAGACTACGCTGCTGCGCATGCTGGCGGGCCTGGAAACCCCGACCGAAGGCCGCATCCTGATCGACGGCGTGGACATGAGCACCACCCCGCCCAACCGCCGCCCGGTCAACATGGTGTTCCAGTCCTACGCCGTGTTCCCGCACCTCACCGTGGCCGAAAACGTCGCCTATGGCCTCAAGATCGATCGCGTCGCCAAGGACGAGCGCGACGCCCGCGTGGCCGAGGCGCTGCGCCTGGTAAAGCTCGACGAGTTTGGCCACCGCAAGCCCGATCAGCTCTCGGGTGGGCAGCGTCAGCGCGTTGCCCTCGCCCGCGCCCTGGTGAAAAAGCCCAAGGTGCTGCTGCTGGACGAGCCGCTGTCCGCGCTCGATGCCAAGCTGCGCGATGCGATGCGCGCCGAACTGGCGCAGATCCAGCACGATGTCGGCGTCACGTTCGTGATGGTCACCCACGATCAGGACGAGGCGCTGGCCATGGCCAGCCGCTGCGCGCTGATGAACCGGGGCCGCCTGCAGCAGGTGGCCGTGCCGGGCGATCTCTATGAATACCCCGCAAACCGGTTCGTGGCTGATTTCATTGGCACCATCAACATGTTCGAAGGCCGCCTCAGCGTCGACGAGCGGGATCACGCCGCAGTGACCGCACCTGGTCTCGAAGTACCGATCTTCGTCAGCCACGGCGTCACCGGCGCGCCCGACACCCCAGTGTGGGCCGGCATCCGCCCGGAAAAGATCACGATGACTCCGGCCAGCGAAGGCCGCCCGGCCGGCCCCGATGCCTGCCCACAGGCCAACGTGGTGGCCGGCACGATCGTGCGCTCCGCCTACCTCGGCAGCCAGACGCTCTACGATGTGGAAACCGCCAGCGGCGCAACCTTCAAGGTGGCCCGCGCCAACGGCGAACGCTCGCTCGTCTCCGCCCTGCCCGTGGGCGAGGCCGTGTGGCTGAGCTGGAACACCAAGGCCCCGGTCATACTGCTGGGCTGATCGCGGTGTTGGGCTGCATGAGTAGATAGAGATTTATATTTCTATCAACGATATAGGAAAAAGTGTTTCGCGCAGAGGCGCTGAGGCGCAGAGATTTAAGAGCGCCTCTGCGCGAGCCAAATATGTAGGCAATCGCTCAATTTCGGACGTGGCAAGCGCCAACAGGGCAGCGGGACCCCGGATCAAGTCCGGGGTGACGAGGAATTTGAGAGAATATATGTACTTATCGTCACCCCGGACTTGATCCGGGGTCCAGCTTGTTCCATGCGGCAATGGCGGCACAAGCAGCAGCTACCCACCGATCCTCGCCGCTTGCCAGCACCCCATTTGGCCAAGCAGCGCTAGGCAACGCGGCGCGGCTGCCTTAACACCGGCGCACCATGTTGCAGCTTGCTCTCAAGGCCGCCATTTCCGGCGTGCTGATCGCCACCGCCTCCACCCTTGCCAAGCGCTATCCCGGTTTTGGCGCGCTCATTGCGTCGCTCCCGCTGGTGTCGGTGATCGGCATGATCTGGCTGTGGCACGATCGCCCCGATGCCGAAAACATGGCGGCCCATGCCGGGGCCACGTTCTGGTATGTGCTGCCCTCGCTGCCGATGTTCCTGCTGATCCCGGCCCTGCTGCGCCACGGCGCCGGGTTCTGGTCGGCGCTGCTGGCTGGTTGCGCGCTGACCATTGCGCTCTACAGCCTGATGGTCTGGATCGGCCCCCGGCTGGGCCTGCCGCTGTAACGCCGTTTTCGTAAGGAGGGAGCCAACGATGCTACGCCATGCCCTGACCGCCGCCGGCCTTTTCGCCCTGCCGCTGGCCGCCGTGCCCCTGGCCGCTCTGCCAACGCCCGTGCACGCCCAGGAAGCGGTGGTGGCGGTGCCCGATCCCGAAAGCCTGTTCACCAGCCCTGATCCGGTGCTCAACCGCAACAAGCAGGCCGCGCTCCATATCGTCAAAGACCTCTTGGAATGCGGGCATTGGGACAAGGCGGATCAATACCTTACTCCGGCCTATCACCAGCACAACCCGATGGTGCCCTCGGGCCGCGATACCGTGGTCCATTTCTTCACCCAGGTGGTCAAGGTGCAGCCCAAGGCATGCCCGGCGCACATGGCGACCCCGGTCGCCGCGGTCACGGCCGAGGGCGATCGCGTGGTCGTGAGCATGGTGCGCACGCTCAAGGACCCCAAGAATCCGGGCAAGACCTATACCACCACCTGGTTCGACATGTGGCGCTTTGTCGATGGCAAGGCCGATGAACACTGGGATGGCGCCACCCTGGCTGACGCTGCGCCGTAAGATTCGGCGCGCCAGGCCGGTGCATGGCATGCACCGGCCTGGCAGCCAAACCCCCAGCGCGTTCGCTTGTCGCCCCTTGCCGCATGGGGTAGAACCACAGGCAATGTTGACGCCTCGATCCATCGAGCGGGCAGGACCAACCGGCGAGGATGTGCGGGCCTATCCGCCGTCCTATTACGCCGCCACCGCGCCCATGGCCTTTGCTGGCACGGCGCTGGACCAGGATGTGCAGGCCGATGCCTGCATCATCGGCGGGGGCTACACAGGTCTGGGTGCCGCATTGCGGCTGGCAGAGGCCGGGCGATCGGTCGTTCTGCTGGAAAGCGGGCCTGTCGGCTGGGGCGCCTCGGGCCGCAATGGCGGCCAGGTCCACCTTGGCTGGAACAAGGACCAGCACTGGCTGGCGCGCCACCTCGGCAGCGACGGTGCGCGCGAAATGTGGGCCATGGCCCGCCACGCGCGCGACCACCTCGACCGGCTCATCGCGCACGATCCCGACGGTTGCGATTTTCGCGCCGGGCTGATCCACGCCGATCACAAGCCCGGCCTGGTGGCGCAGACCCATGCCGAGGTGCGCTTTCTGCAAGAGGCATATGGCCACGGCGCGCTAACCCCGCTGGGCCGTGACGACATTCGCGCCCTGGTCGGCAGCCAGGCCTATCATGGCGGCAGCCTGGATATGGCCGGCGGCCATCTCCACCCGCTCAAGCTGGCGCTCGCCATGGCGCGCGCTGCCCGCGCGGCGGGGGCAGTGATCCATCCGCACAGCCGTTGCACCGGCATTGCGCCCGATGGCCCGCCGGGCACGGCCCAGGCCTGGCGCGTGACCACGCCCGGCGGCACGGTGCGCGCGGGCCAGGTGCTGGTGGCAACCGGCGGCTATGCCACGGGCCTGGTACCGGAGGTCGATGCCCATGTCCTGCCGATCAACAACTTCATCGCCACCACCGCGCCTCTCGGGCCAGAGCGGGCGGCTGCGCTGATCGCTGGCGGCCAGGCGGTGTCGGATTCGCGCTTCGTGGTCTATTATTTCCGTATCACGCCCGATCACCGCCTGCTGTTCGGCGGCGGAGAACGCTATTCCTGGCGACTGCCGGCCGATATCGCCGCGTTCGTGCGGCCGCATATGCTGCGGGTCTTTCCGCAACTGGCCGATGTGGCGATCGACCATGCCTGGGGCGGCACGCTGTCGATCACCCCGCATCGCCTGCCCCATGCCGCGCAGGTCATGCCCGGCCTGTGGTCGCTCAGCGGGTTTTCCGGGCTGGGCGTGGTGCTGGCGCCGTGGCTGGGTGGCGAAATTGGCGCGACCATGGCCGGGCTGCCCGCGCCCGCGCTCGATCTGGTACGCCGCCTGCCCACGCCCCGCTTTCCCGGAGGCACCTTGCTGCGCTGGCCGACCATGGCCGCCGCGATGACTTTCTTTGCCCTGCGCGACCGTCTCTGAACCCCTTCTTCCAAGCGAGTGATCCCATGACCGAAGCCTTTGCCGAATGGATCCGCGAAAAACGCATCAGCGAGGTCGAGTGCCTCGTCCCCGATATCAATGGCGTGGTGCGCGGCAAGGTGTGGCCGGCCGACAAGTTCATCGCCTCGGTCGGCAACATGAGCCTGCGCCTGCCTTCCTCGGTGTTTTCCGTCACCATCACCGGTGACTACGCCGATACCGACGAGGACGATTTCCTCTATCGCGATCCCGATGTGACGCTGCTGCCCGATATCAATTCGATCTGCGTGGCACCGGGCTTTCGCACCCCCACAGCCTTTGTCGTGGCCGATGCCCTGCACCGCGATGGCAGCGCGTTTGAAGTGGCGCCGCGCCACGTGCTCAAGCGCATGCTGGCCAAATATGCCGCGATGGGCTGGCAGATGGTCGTGGCGCCCGAACTGGAATTCTACCTCACCGAGGTCAATTCCGATCCCGATCTGCCGATCCAGCCGCCGCGCGGGCGCTCGGGGCGCGCGGAAAGCTCGCCCCAGCCCTATGGCCTGGAATCGGTGACCGAATACGAAGACATCATCGAGGAAATCTACGACAATTCGGAAATCGCCTCGCTCCAGCTCGACACCATGATCCACGAAGGCGGCACGGCGCAGCTGGAAATCAACTTCAACCACGGCGATCCCGTGGCGCTGTGCGACCAGGTGGTGATCTTCAAGCGCATCGTGCGCCAGGTCGCGCTCAAGCACGGGGTCTATGCCACGTTCATGGCCAAGCCGATGGAAAGCCAGCCGGGCAGCGCCATGCACCTGCACATTTCGGCGGTGGACGCGGGCGGCAACAACCTGTTCGGCACCGAAAGCGGGCTGACCCCGGAATTCCGCTGGTTCGTCGGCGGGCTGCAACGCTATCTGCCGCAGGTCGTCCCGCTGTTTGCGCCCAACGTCAATTCCTTCCGCCGTATCCGCCCGGCCCACAGCGCGCCGATCAACGTGCAATGGGGCCTCGACAACCGCAGCTGCGGCCTGCGCATTCCCGTGAGTGGACCGCGCAGCACGCGCATCGAAAACCGCCTGCCCGGCGCCGATGCCAATCCCTATATCGCCATCGCCGCCACGCTGGCCTGCGGCTATATCGGCCTTCAGGAAAAGATCGAGCCGCTGCCGCTGATGACCCGCAACGCCTATGACGAGGAGCGCACCCTGCCGCGCAACCTCGATGCCGCACTCAAACAGATGATCGATTGCCAGCCGGTGATCGACCTGTTGGGCGAGCAGTTCATCAAGGCGTTCTACGAGATCAAGCTCAACGAACTGGCCGCCTATGACGAGGTGATCTCGTCATGGGAACGCGATCACCTCTTGCTCAAAGCGTGATCGGGCGCCATCCCCCCGCCGTGTCGTCACGCCGCATGGGAAATTGAACGAAGATGGTCCATTCGCGCCGCATGTTCCTGCGCCAGGCTGGCCTTGCCGGCATTGGCCTGTCGTTTACCGGCGCGCTGGGCGCCTGTTCGCGCGGCAAGCCGGCGCGGTCGCTCAATCTCTACACCTGGGATACCTACATCGGCAAAAACACCGTGGCCGATTTCACCAAGGCCGCTGGCGCTGGCGTGAATATCAGCCTGTTTGCCAACAACGATGAACTCTTCGCCAAGCTGCGCAGCGGCAACCAGGGCTATGACGTGATCGTGCCGTCGAACGACTTTGTCGAGCGCATGCACGCGGCCGGCATGTTGACCGAGCTGGACCACGCCAAGATCCCCAACCTCAAGAACATCGCGCCGCAGTTCCTCGATCCGCCGTTCGATCCCGGCCGCCGCGTCTCGGTGCCCTATACCTGGATCGTCACCGGCATCGGCTATCGCAAGTCCAAGGTCGATGGCGTGCCCGACAGCTGGAAATGGGTGCTCGATTCCGATCGCTACAAGGGGCGCATCGCCCTGCTCGCCGAAGCGAGCGAGCTGTTCGAGATCGGCGCGAAATACCTGGGCCACCCGGCCAATACCAACGATCCCGCCGTGATCGCCCAGGTCAAGGCCATGCTGCTCAAGCAAAAGCCCAATATCGCCGCGTTTCATGACGACAACGGCCAGGACCTGCTGCTGGCGGGCGACGTTGACCTGGTGATCGAATACAATGGCGATATCGCCCAGGTCATGCGCGACGATCCCGACCTGGCCTTCGTCGTGCCGCGCGAAGGCGGCATCCTCGCGAGCGACGGGCTGTGCATTCCCCGCAATGCGCCCAATCCCGATCTGGCCTATGCCTTCATCGATTTCGTGCTGGGCGCCAAGGCCGGGGCCGACATTGCCCGCACCATCCGCTATCCCACGCCCAACCAGGCGGCGCTGGCGCTGATGCCCGATGATTACCGCAACAGCCAGGTGATCTTCCCGCCCGCCGCAGCGCTCGCGGCATGCGAATATTCGCGCTATCGCGGGCAAGAGATGAACAGCCGCTATGAGCAGGCGATGACCCAGGTGCGGGCGGGCTGATTAGGCCCGCCAAATCCCGCCTTTGGCCACGTTTCCCGCAAAGTTTTCCCCCAACCGGCCAATTCCGGCGTTGCATTCCCGGCCGCTTGCCGCCACTCAGCGTGGGTTAAGCCGGGGCAATGCAGGCCCGGGATCGACGCACCATTTCGCATGCAGCCCAATTCGCATGTTGCCTGACAGGAAGTTCGGATCGCCATGAAGTCCATCACCCGGCTGCCCCAGTTCCAGATGCGCCGTGATATTCGTATGGGTCACTGGTGCGGCCGGGCCGCCCTGGCGCTGGGTCTTGCCGCCACGGCCGCCCTGCCGGTGGCCGGCAGCGTGGCCCAGGCGCAAACCGCCGGTGGCGCGCCCGATGCCTCGGGCCAGCTCAACATTCCCGCCAACGTGCAGATCTTTGGCAAGAGCGATCCCAACGTGCGCCGCGCCACCGCAATCGTGAACGGCGAAATCCTCACCGGCACCGATATCGACCAGCGCCTGGCGCTGATCGTCAATGCCAACGGCGGCAAGGTTTCGGCCGAGGAACAGGAGCGCCTGCGCCTGCAGGTGCTGCGCAACCTGATCGACGAAACGCTGCAGATTCAAGAGGCCAAGTCGGCCGGCGTCGACGTGGACGATGACGAAGTCAACCAGACCTATGAACGCGTGGCCCAGCAGAACTTCGGCCAGAACCCGGCCGCGCTCGACAAGTACCTTACCTCGATCGGCTCTTCGGCGGCTTCGCTCAAGCGGCAGATCCGTGGCGAACTGTCGTGGCAGCGCCTGCTGCGCCGCAACGTCCAGCCGTTCATCAACGTGTCTGACGGCGAAGTGCGCGAAATGATGGACCGCCTCAAGGCGGCCAAGGGCACCGAGGAATACCGCATCGGCGAAATCTATCTTTCGGCCAATGATACCAACCGCCAGCAGGTCATGGCCAACGCCAACCAGATCGTTGACCAGCTCAAGAAGGGCGGCAGCTTCGTCGCCTATGCGCGGCAGTATTCCGAAGCCTCCACCGCTGCGGTGGGTGGCGATCTGGGCTGGATCCGCCTGGCCCAGTTGCCGCAGGATCTGGCCAATGTCGCCACGTCGATGCAACCGGGCCAGCTTGCCGGGCCGGTGGAAATTCCCGGCGGCTATTCGATCCTCTATCTGATCGACAAGCGACAGGTGCTGACCGCCGATCCGCGCGACGCCGTGCTCAGCCTCAAGCAGATGTCGCTCAGCTTCCCCAAGGGCACCACGGAAAAGGATGCTGCGGCCAAGGCCGCGACCTTTGCCGCCACCGTCAAGACCATCCACGGCTGCGGCCAGGTCGATGCGGCCGCAGCCGGCATCGGCGCCTCGGTCGTCACCAACGACCAGGTCAAGGCGCGCGACCTGCCCGCCGCGCTGCAGGATTCGATGCTCAAGCTCTCGATCGGCGAGGCGACCCCGCCGTTCGGATCGATCGAAGACGGCGTGCGCGTGCTGGTGCTGTGCGGCCGCGACGATCCCAAGGTGGCCGATGGCCCGAGCTTTGAAGAAATGCAGTCGCAGATGGAAGACGACCGCGTGAACAAGCGCGCCCAGACCTATCTGCGCGACCTGCGCCGCGATGCGGTGATTGAGTATAACTGATTTGTTGGCGCAAAGCCGCCACCACCCCCCGACCCCCTCCTCTCAAGAGGAGGGGGAGGCGAACATGAAGCCCACTCCTCTTTAGAGGAGGGGGTTTGGGGGTGGTGGAAACCACGCACCACGACTGCTTCCAACCCGCAACATCCCACCCCTCCACCCACAAAGCCGATAGCGCCAGCCCATGAACCCCATCGCCATCTCCCAGGGTGATCCTGCCGGCATCGGCCCCGAACTGATCGCGGCCGCGTGGATCTTGCGCGACATGGCGCAGCTGGAGCCGTTCGTGGCCGTGGGCAGCCGCCGCGTGCTGGACCAGGCCGCGCGCCATCGCGGGCTCGACGTGCCAGTGCGCGCCGTGGGCAGCCTGGAAGAGGCGGCCGCGACGTTCGGTTCCGCCCTGCCGGTGCTCGACCTGGGCGATGCTGGCTATACCCCTGGCCAGCCCACCGACGAGGGCGCGATGCTGGCGCTCGAGTCGCTGGACGCCGCCACGCAATTGACCGTGGCGGGCGAAACCTCGGCCCTGGTCACTGCACCGGTATCCAAGAGCCGGCTGGCCAGCGTTGGCTTCAACCACCCTGGGCAAACCGAATTTGTCGGCCAGGCCAGCGGCGTCGCGCCCGAAGACGCGGTGATGATGCTGGCCGGCCCTTCGCTCAAGGTCGTACCAGTCACGGTGCATGTGCCGCTGCACGCCGTGCCCGGCATGATCACCGCCGAGCTGATCACGCGGCGCAGCGCGATTACCGCGCGGGCGCTGGTGCGCGATTTCGGCATCGCCCATCCCCGCCTCGCCGTGGCCGGGCTCAACCCGCATGCCGGCGAGGAAGGCCGCATGGGGCATGAGGACCACAGCTATATCGCCCCCGCCGTTGCCGCGCTCCAGGCCGCCGGCATTGCCGCGCACGGGCCGCTGCCGGCCGACACGATGTTCCATGCCCAGGCCCGCACGACCTACGACGTGGCCATCTGCATGTATCACGATCAGGCGCTGATCCCGTTGAAAGCGCTCGATTTCGATGATGGCGTCAATGTCACGCTGGGGCTGCCGATCATCCGCACCTCACCCGATCACGGCACTGCCTTTGGCATCGCCGGCAGCCGCCAGGCGCGCCCGGGCGCGATGATCGCGGCGATCCGCATGGCCGGGGAATGCGCCGTGCGCCGCGCTGCGGCCGGGGCATGAGCCTGCCCGATCTTCCGCCGTTGCGCGATGTGGTCAACCGCCATGGGTTGCTCGCGTCCAAGGCATTGGGCCAGAACTTCCTGTTCGACGAGCAGTTGCTGGCGCGCATTGCCGCCATTCCCGGCAAGCTCAAGGGCACCAACGTGCTGGAAGTGGGCCCCGGCCCCGGCGGCCTGACCCGTGCCCTGCTGCGCGCCGGCGCCAATGTCACCGCGATCGAGATGGACAAGCGCTGCCTGCCGGCCCTGGCCGAACTGGCAGAGGCCTTTCCCGGCCAGTTGCGCGTGATCGAGGGCGACGCGACCAAGATCGATCCCGCCACCCTGTTCGACGCGCCGTGGCACGTGATCGCCAACCTGCCCTACAATGTCGGCACGATGCTGTTCACCGGCTGGCTTTCGGGGCAGGACTGGCCGCCGCAGTGGCTTTCCCTGACGCTGATGTTCCAGCTGGAAGTGGCAGAGCGCATCGTCGCAGCCGCCGCCAGCGATGCCTATGGCCGGCTGGCGATCCTGTCGCAATGGCGCGCCGCGCCGCGCATTGCCATGAAAGTGCACCGCAGCGCGTTCACCCCGCCGCCCAAGGTCATGTCGGCCGTGGTGCACGTGACCCCCGCGACCATGCCCGAAGGCGTTTCGGCCCGCATGCTGGAACGCGTGACCGAGGCGGCATTTGGCCAGCGCCGCAAGATGCTGCGGCAGTCGCTCAAGGGCGTGCCCGGCGCGCTCGCTGCCCTGGAAACGCTGGGCATCGATCCCTCCCGCCGCGCCGAAACACTGGATGTGGCCGATTTCGTGGCGATTGCCCGCATTCTGTCCTGAACAAACGGAACGAGGACGTTCAGTTCTTGTGCTTGCGGAACAGCACCCGGTCTTCCGGGCCAAAGCCGCGCCGCCAGATCACCAGGCCATAGACGCCCAGGATCGCCGGAATGCCCAGGCTGACCTCGATCCATTCCGGCAGCAGACGCGCCAGCATGCCCACGCCCACCGCAGGCACTGCCGCCCACAGCAGCGCCCAGCGCCAGTTGCTGATCTTCTGGCCCAGGATGCTGCCCAAAAGGCGCGACTTGAGCAGCGAGGCGAGGCCCAATGAAATGACCAGGGCGAGCGCAGCGCCCATCGCCTCTACCGTGCCGTCATAGCCCAGTTCGCGCGCGGCCACGATCAGGCCCACGGTCAGCCCGGCCTGCAGCGCGATCGTGCCCAGGCTGATCCACCAGTTGCGCAGCCGCGCCACATAGATCAGCGCCGCCTCGCTCACCACGGCGGGCGCTGCCACCACTTCAGCCGCCAGCAGCAGCGCGAGCGAGCCAGTGCCGGCCACGAAATTCGGCCCGAACAGGCCCATCACGCCCTTGCCCGGCAGACCCAGCGCCAGGGCGATGCCGGCCTGCGCAGCGGTGATCCAGAAGCCCACCTGACACACCTGACGGGCGATCGCGCCCAGGTTGTTCTCGCGCAGGTTGCGGGTGATCACCGGGCCCAGGATCGGCTCGAAACTGGTCTTGAGCTTTTGCGGCAGCGTGGTGACCTGCTGCGCCACGTAATAGATGCCGACCACGGCGGCCGGCGCAAACGTGCCGAGGATGAACAGGTCAAGCTTGCGCGTGCCCCATTCCACCGCGTCGGCCCCGGCCAGCGGCAGGTTGCGGTTGGCCAGGCGCAGCAGAGCACCGGGGCGTGGTGCCCATTGGCGCGGCAGGCCATAGCTTTTGACCAGGGGCACGAAAGCAGTGATCATCGCCGCCAGCATCGCGGCGGCATAGGCCAGGATCAGCCCGCTTTCGCGCAGTGGCAGCCACCAGGCGCCGGCCAGCCACAGGCCACCAGCGGCCAGCGACTGCGTCCACGGCTCCACCACGGCGCGGGCACGCACGGTGGCGCCCACGTCAAAGCGATAGGCCAGCGCGGCCAGCGCCACATCGCCCAGCGCGCGCGGCAGGATCGCCACCGGCAGCAGGCGTTCCACCGGGGTATAGTCCCCGCTGGGAAACATCATGATCGGCACCAGCCACAACAGCAGCCCGCACAGCACCGACACCAGCGTGGTCAGCAGCAGGGCATCAGCCACGGTGGTGGCACTGGCGCGATCTTCCTTGGCCAGCTGCTGGGCCAGGCCGCGCTTTTGCCCGAGCGTGGCGAGCTGCGCCGCCAGTTCCACCACCAGCGTGGCCGAGGCATAGCGCCCGAGCGTGGCCGCGCCATAGAGGCGCCCAGCGATGAACAGGAACGGCACACTGGCCGCCAGGCGCAGCACGAAGCCAAAGAAATTGGTCCGCCCACCCTTGGCCAGCGCGGCAATATCGGCCTGTTCGGCCTGCGCGTCGGTCGGGTTTGCGGGAAGAGCCGGATCAGCCAAGCGGGCGTTCCGCACGCAAGGGCCGCGCCAGCAGGCTGGCGACGACATCCCGGGCAGGCGCCTGGCCACGCACCAGGGTAACGACCGCATCGACGAGCGGCATGGCAATTCCCTTCTGGCGGGCAAGATCGGCGAGCACGGGCGCGGTGTACGCCCCTTCGGCCACGGTGTTGCGGCCTGACAACGCCTCAGACGCGCTTTGGCCCTCGCCCAGCGCCTTGCCCAGCGAAAAATTCCGGCTCGATGCCGATGAACAGGTCAGCACGAGATCGCCCAGCCCGGATAGCCCGGCCAACGTTTCGGCCTGCGCACCCATGGCCAGGCCAAAGCGCTGCATTTCGGCAAAGCCGCGGCTGATCAGCGCGGCACGGGCATTCTGCCCCAGGCCGAGCCCATCGACCACGCCACAGGCGATCGCCAGCACGTTCTTGACCGCGCCGCCGATTTCGGCGCCAATCACGTCAGCCGAATAATAGGGGCGGAACGTGGGCCGCGCCACGGCCGGGGCCAGCCGCTGCCATTGCGCCTCCCCACCGGAACAGGCCAGCGTCACCGCCGTGGGCAGGCCGGCGGCTACCTCGTGGGCAAAGGTCGGGCCAGACAGCACCGCGACATGCGCGGCAGGCGCGGCGGCGTGCGCCACTTCGGCCATCAGCCGGCCGCTGCCCGCCTCGATCCCCTTGGCGCACAGCACCAGATCGCCGGCATAATCGGGCAGGCCAGACAGCACCTGGCCCAGGAACTGCGCTGGGGTAACCCACAGCAGCACCGGCAGCGTGGCCATCGCGGCCAGATCGCTGGTGGCGGTGATCGTTTCGGCCAGTTCCGCGCCGGGCAGATAGGTGGGGTTGCGGCGCTCGCGGTTGATCGTGGCGACCAGGCTTGCCTCGCGCGCCCACAGCGCCACGTGGCGTCCGTCGCTGGCCAGCATTTGCGCCAGGGCCGTACCCCAGGCGCCCGCGCCGATCACGCCGATTGCCGGTGCCGCGCCAGGGCCGCCGCTCATGCCTTGACCCCGGCGCCGCGCACGGGTGCGGCGTTATCGTCAAGCGGCCAGCGCGGCCGGGCCGGCAGGTCGAGCGGATCGGCCTGCCCCAGGGCGAAGCGTTCTGCCCCGGCCCAGCCGATCATCGCGGCATTGTCGGTGCACAGCTTTACCGGGGGCGCCACGAGCGGCAGGCCGGCCTGCGCCGCCAGCCCTTCCAGCGCGGCGCGCAAGGCGGCATTGGCAGCAACGCCACCGGCCACGACCAGCGCGGTCATCCCCGGCACGCACTGCGCCAAGGCGCCGCGCGTGCGATCGATCACGCAATCGATCGCCGCCTGCTGGAACGAGGCGGCGAGATCGGCCGGGGCATAAGCGCCCGAATCGCGCGCGCGCAGCACCGCGCTCTTGAGGCCGGCGAACGAGAAATGGGGTTCGCCACTGCCCACCAGCGGACGCGGCAGCGGCACGGCGCGGGGATCGCCCTCTCGCGCCAGCCGCTCTACCGCCGGGCCACCGGGATAACCTAGGCCCAGCACCTTCGCCGTCTTGTCGAACGCCTCGCCCAGCGCATCGTCGATCGTCGTCGCCAGGCGGCGATAGCGGCCCAGCCCCATGACTTCCAGGATCTGGCAATGCCCGCCCGAGACCAGCAACAGGCAATAGGGATAGGCCAAGGCGGGCTCTGCCAGGCGCGGCGAGAGCGCGTGGCCTTCGAGATGATTGATACCGATCAGTGGCTTGCCACTGGCCATGGCCAGCGCCTTGCCCGTGACCAGCCCAACCATGACCCCGCCGATCAGGCCCGGCCCGGCCGTGGCGGCAATGGCGTCCATGTCGTCCAGCGTCAGCCCGGCATCGGCCAGCGTGGCGGCCACCATCGGGGCGATAACATCGGCATGGGCACGGGCGGCAATTTCGGGCACAACCCCGCCATAGGGCCGATGCGCGTCATCCTGCGAGGCGATGCGCTGGGCCACGATACGGGCGGCAAGCGTGGTGGCGCTGCCGTCGATAACGGCAACGGCGGTTTCGTCACACGAGGATTCTATGCCAAGGATCAGGGCCATGCGGAGCTTTCCCTTAGAGATAATCCCGTTTACGGCAAGCCAAGCATGATCAACCCGTCTCACAACCCGTCGCAGGCGCCCGACAAACCGTTGCGCCTTGGCACCCGCCGCTCGCCCTTGGCCATGGCCCAGGCCGAGGAAACCCGCGCCAGGTTGTGCGCGGCGCACGGCTGGCCCGAAAGTGCGGTGGAGCTGTGCCCGCAGGTGGCCAGTGGCGATCGCATCCAGGATCGCCCGCTGGCCGAAATCGGCGGCAAGGCGCTGTGGACCAAGGAACTCGACGCCGCGCTGCTGCACGGCGAGATCGATTTCGCGGTCCATTCGATGAAGGATGTGGAAACCATCCGGCCAGAAGAAATCACCATCGCCGCCGTGCTGCCGCGCGCCGATGTGCGCGATGTCTTGGTGGGGGCGGCGAGCATTGCCGCCATCCCGCCCGGCGCCAAGGTGGGCACCAGCGCGCCGCGCCGCGCCGCGCAGATGCTGCACGCCCGGCCTGATCTGGAAATCGTGTCGTTTCGCGGCAACGTCGCCACGCGCCTCGCCAAGCTGCAGGTGGGTGAGGCTGATGTCACGCTGCTGGCGGCGGCGGGGTTGCAACGCCTGGGCGAAACCGGCGTGGGCCATGTGCTGCCGGCTGAGGAATGGTTGCCCGCCCCGGCGCAAGGCGCGATCGGCATCGAATGCCTGGCCGCGCGCGAGGACGTGCGCGCGCTGCTCGCCGCGATCGACCATGGCCCGACCCATGCCGCGATCCGCGCCGAACGCGCGCTGCTGACCGGCCTTGGCGGCACATGCCACAGCCCGATCGCGGTGCTGACCACGGCCGAGGGCGATGACCTGGTACTGCGCGCCGCGCTGTTCAGCCCCGATGGCGCGCTGCGCGTGGAAGACAGCGCGCGCTTTGCCGCCAGCGACACCGCCACGCCGCTCGAACTCGCCCGCCGCCTGCTCGCCAGCGCGCCCGAGGGCATCACCGCCTTTTTCCACGGCGGCTGATGCGTCCGCTGCTGGTCCTGCGGCCGCAGCCCGGCAACGCCGCGAGCGTGGCCGCTGCGCAGGCGCTGGGGCTGGAGGCACTGGGTGCGCCGCTGTTCGCGATGCAGGCGGTAGCGTGGCAGGCGCCCGATCCGGCCGGCTATGCCGCGATCCTGGCGGGCAGCGCCAATCTCTTTCGCCTGGGCGGGCCAGACCTGGCCACCCTTCGCGCCCTGCCCGTGCTGGCCGTGGGCGCGGAAACCGCGCGCGAAGCGCAAGGTGCAGGCTTTGCCGTGGCGCAGACCGGCGAAGGCGGCCTGGCCGACGTGGCGCGGGGCTTGGCGCCAGGGCGCTATCTGCGGCTGTCGGGCGCTGACCCAGTGCCGCTCGCCCTGCCCGAGGGCGTAGTGGTGGATACCGTCACGCTCTATGCCGCGCAGCCGCTGCCCCTGGCGCCCGCAGCCCAAGCACTGCTGCGCGACCCTTGCGTGGTGGCGCTGCATTCGGGCGAAGCGGCGCGCCATTTTGCCGAGGAATGCAGCCGGCTCGGCCTGGCGCGCGGCCATGTGGGCCTGGCCTGCCTGGCGCCACGAATCGCGCAGATGGCCGGCGTGGGCTGGCAAGCCGTTGAAATTTCCGCAATGCGGCGCGATCAACCATTGCTGGCGCTGGCCCGGCAAATGTGCCAGAACCTGTGACTTCGGGGCCACGAACAAGCGAAAAAGATTGATGCAGGATACGCCATACGCACAAACAAATCCGCCGCGCCGCCGTGGCGGGGGACGGTTGCTGGTGGGGTTGGTGCTGATCGTGATCCTCGCCCTGGGCGGCGCCGGTGCCTGGCTCGCCGCGCGCGAAGGCTGGCTGCGGCTTGACCTGGGCCCGATGGCCAGTTCCAGTGGCGATGTACCCGCCGCCGTTGCCTCCGAAGCGGTCGTGGCCGCTGCCAGCAGCGCGGCGAGCGATGCCGTGCTCGCCAGCACATCGGCCAAGGTTTCCGCGCTGGAGCAACGTTTGGCCGAACTAAACCAGCAGGCCAATGCCGCGGCCGGCCAGGCCAGCCGCGCCGAAGCGCTGCTGGTGGCCTTTGCCGCGCGCCGCGCCATCGAGCGCGGCCAGCCGCTGGGCATCCTGGAAAACCAGCTGCGCGTGCGCTTTGGCGCCAGCCAGCCGGGCGCGGTGGACCGCGTCATTGCCGCCGCCGCGCATCCGGTCACGCTGGGCAACCTGTCGGAAGAGCTGGCGGGGATCGAGCCGCAGCTGATGGGCAAGACCCCGCGCGGCAATACCTGGGACTGGATTTCGGGCCAGATCGCCGGCCTGTTCGTGATCCGCCACGACGAAGGCCCCAACGCCACGCCCGAGGCGCGGGCCGATCATGCCCGCCTGGCGCTGGCCGGTGGCCGTGTCGACGCCGCGATCAGCGATGTGGAGCGCATGCCGGGCAAGGATGCCGCCACCGAGTGGCTGGCCCATGCCCGCGACTGGGTGGCCGCGCAGCATGCGCTCGACCAGTTGGAAACCGCCGCGATGGTGCTGCCCGCGCCGCAGGCCTTGCCGCCGGTGGCAGCCCCTGTCGGCCAGGCCCCGGCGCAAGCCGCGCCGCAGCCCACGCCAACGCCCAGCCCAGCACCGCAGGCCGCGCAGACCGACACCGCCGCCTGAGCGGCGCGGCGCCGGCAGCGCTGATCAGACGATCAGCGCGCCGGTCAGGTCGCCCGGCGGCGGTCCGCCTGCGGCGATCATCGCCTTGTCCCGCTCGACCAGGCCCGGCAGGGTCTTGAGGCCAAAGCGCCGCACCAGGAAGCGCGCGATCGAGCCGGTATCATAGACAGTGTGATCGACGTGGCCGCGCCGCGCGTGGGGCGAGACGATCAGCGCGGGAATACGCGTCCCCGGCCCCCAGCGATCGCCCTTGGGCGGAGCGACATGGTCCCACCAGCCGCCGTTTTCATCGAAGGTGATGATAACCAGCATCTTGTCCCACTGCGGCGAGCGGCGCAGCGCATCGACAACCCCGGCGATATGGCGATCGCCGGCATCCACGTCGGAATAGCCGGCGTGCATGTTGAGGTTGCCCTGCGGCTTGTAGAACGTGACGGCCGGCAGCTTGCCCGCCGCGGCATCGGCCAGAAACAGGTTGGTGCGCGCGGTTTCGCCCATGCCGCCATCGCGCAGATGGCGTTCGCGCGCCGCCGTGCCCGGCGCCAGGTTGGCGAAATAGTTGAGCGGCTGGTGATGCGGCTGGAAATTGGGGCGGGAGGGAAACGCCGCGCTATTGGCGCGCCCTGCCATCGCCTCGTCCCAGCCACCGGCGTACCACGCCCACTCCACGCCAGCTTCGGTCAGCCGATCGCCGATATGGGCATGGGTCTGCGGCGGCAGGGTCTGCGAAGTGACCAGGGCCATCCCCGGCCGGGCCGGATCGGCCTGGTAGGTGGGCAGATAGGGCGGCAGCATGGTGTTGACCGCGCGGTGATCGGGCGTGATCGAATCGGCAACAAAGCGCACCGGGCCATCCATCGCGCTGGCTGGCGTACCGGGCTTGAGCAGCGGGCGCGGCGGATCGCTGTAGGCCGGATCAAGCTTGACCACGCGATCTTTCGCCGGGCTCTTGTCAGCGTCCGGGTAATAGGGCGGCGTGGCGGCAACCAGGTATTGGTGGTTGAGGAACGAGCCGCCGAAAGCGCCCATGAAGAAATTGTCGCATAGGGTGAATTCGCGCGCCACCTGCCACAGCCGCAGGTTGGCTCGAACATCGCCATAATGGCCCATGACCAAAGCGCCGCTATCGCCCCAAGCGACGAAGCCATCGTTGCGCCCGCCGTTGATCTGCCACTGGTTGTTGTAGAAGCTGTGGATCAGGTCACGCGTCACCACGCCATGGGGCAGCGGATCGCCTTCGGGCGTCTTGAGCGCAAAGGGCGCATTGGCCAGGCCGGTGATGGCGTCTTCGTCGATATGGAACTCGGCGTGCTCCACCACCTGCTTGTCAGGCACCATGCCTTCCCAGACCTTGGGCAGGGTTTCCAGCACGCGGCCATCGCGATCGCGCTGCCGGGTGCGCTCCACCGGCACGGCGGCAAGCGGCTGCTGCAGCCCCGGAAAATCAGGGAAGAGATTGTTGAAGCTGCGGTTTTCGGCATAGATCACCACGACCGTATCGATCTTGGCGCGCAGCGCGGCATCGACCTTGGCGCGGCTTCCGGCCCCGGCGCGCGGGGCGGCAGCCGCGGCATCAACCCCTGCGGCAGCGCCGGTAATGGCAAGCCCGGCCAAAAGGCTGCGGCGATCGAGGGCGGGGCCGGCGGGCTTGTCGGATTGGTCGCTCATGCTGGGGCTTTTTTCCGTTGGGGGAAGGAATCGGCCGCTGGAATAGAGACTTGGGCAGCGTCTGTCCAAGCATAGCTTGGGGCCAGGTTTCCACCACCCCCAAACCCCCTCCTCTGAAGAGGAGGGGGCATAAGATATTGTAATTCCGCCCCTCCTCTTCAGAGGAGAGGGGCCGGGGGTGGAAGCCGCGCGCTCACTTCACCACATCACCACCCTTGATCACGTGATCGACATGCTCCAGCACCGAAATGTCGGCCAGGGGATCACCCTTGACCGCGATCATGTCGGCATAGTGGCCGGGCGACAGCGCGCCCACGTCCTTGCTCCACCCGAGCAGATCGGCCGAAACCGTGGTGGCGGCCTGGATCGCCTGCATCGGGGTCATGCCATAGCGCACCATGTACTTGAACTGGCGGGCGTTGAGGCCGTGGGGATAGACCCCGGCATCGGTGCCGAACGACAGCTTGACCCCGGCCTTGACCGCCTTGGCAAAGCCATCGCGCTGGGCCTGCGTGGTATCGTCGTTCTTGCGCAGCATGTCGGCCGGCCAGTGGTGGGCCCGGCCATAGTCGGCGATATAGTCGCCATCATAGATATCCATGTCGAGCCACACGCCCTTGGCCTTGGCCATGGCAATGCCCTCGTCATCGATCAGGCTGGCATGCTCGATCGCCTTGACCCCGGCGCGCATGGCCGATTTGATGCCGGCGGCACCGTGGGCATGGGCGGTAACCCACGATCCGCGCGCCTTGGCCACGGTGACCGCGGCACGCATCTCGTCCTCGCTCAGTTCCTGCTGGCCCGGCTCCGTCCCCTGGGCGAGCACGGCACCCGTCGCGATCAGCTTGATCGAATCCGCGCCATGCTGGAACAGCGCGTTGACCTTGCGCGTGGTATCGGCGGCATCAGCCACCACGCCGGCACGCATGTCGGCCGGCACTTCCACATCGGGGGCAAAGCCGGTCACTTCGCCGCCGCCGCCGGGAATCGTCACATAGGCGCCCACCGCGCTGATGCGCGGACCGATCACATCGCCGCGGTTGATCGCATTGCGCAGTTCCACATCGGCGTAGGCGCGAAAATTGCCGCAATTGTGCACCGTCGTGAAGCCGGCCATCAGCGTGGTGCGGGCATTGCGCGCGCCGACATAGGCGATTTCCATGGCCGAATGCAGCAGCGGCTCGGCCACGTTGTCCGACTGGTCCATGTCGGCCAGGTGCACGTGCATGTCGATCAGGCCGGGCAGCACGGTATAGCCGCTCCAGTCCACCACCCGCGCGCCCGCCGGGATCGCCGCCGCGCCGGGGCCATCGGCAGTGATCGCCGCCACCCGGCCCTGCTCCACCCGGATCAGGCGGCTGGTCAGAACCTGGCCGGTTTCCGGATCGACCAGGCGCCCGGCGCGCACATAAACGGTGCTGTCTGGTGCCGCTTGCGCCAGCGCGGGAGTGGCAGAGGCGCAAAGCGCGGCGAGCAGAAGCGAGCGGACGAGCATGGTCTGTGCCTAGCGCCTCTGGCATCGCAGCGGGAGTGCCTTTCGCGTCAGGTCATGCGGAAAACCTGGATCAGACGGCCATTGGCATTGGGGCCGAAATCGGGCGCCTTGATCGATGGCGGAATGGGAAAGGTCAGCGTGGCGACGAACACGGATTCGCGCAGCCAGGCATACTTGGCGCCCGGCACTTCGAAGGTTGGCAGCAGGCGATACTTCTGCTCGGTATAGCCCAAGCCCTTGTTGTGGATGATGATCTGCTGCCCATCGTCGGTTTTCAGGCGATAGAGCGCATCGACCACCACTACGCCATCGGGGCGCACCACCGGGAAATCGCCACCGCCGGGGATCACCGTTCCCTTAATCCCCCGGCCCTGGAACACGCCGCCGATGATCGGCCAGACATCGTTGCGATAGCCGTCTGACGCCACCTGGTCCTGGGCGCTGCCCATGTATTCGGGCTGCGAACAGAACGGCAGGATATCCATCACCCATTCCATGCCGACCTTGTCATAGATCGGCGGCGCGCCGCCCGGTGGCAGCGGCGGGGCCGATGGTTCGTGGCCGGCCGCGCCCGCCGGCACCGGCAAGGGCGCGGGCGGCACCACGGGGGCAGCCAGCGCGCGCGTGGCCGCAGCTGCCAGCGGCAGGCCGGCACCGATCGCACCCAGGGCATTGCGGCGGGAAAGCGTCATCATGATCCTCCTTGGCCTGCGATCCCCACAGGCCTTGGGCCAAGTGGTGCACCCATGGACGCTGCCTACGCACCTTCCATTTGGGAGATGCGCGGCGGATTGTTTCGATGTTGCGACACCCGGCACACGGCACGTGCGTGCAAGCGCGCCCGGCCATCTCGCGCCTGCGGCATGGTAGACTTATATCCAACTGGCACAGAGGCGCCCAAGCGGCTAGCGTGAGGCAAGCATCACGTCGCCCGCACAGCGCACGACAAACACATCGAGAGGGTTCCGCATATGGCCGAAGCCATTTATCCCGTTCCCGCCGACTGGGCCCAGAACGCCCTGATCGACGAAGCGCGCTATCTGGAAATGCACCGTCGCTCGGTAGAGGAACCCGATGCGTTCTGGGCGGAGGAAGCGCAGCGGATCGACTGGATCAAGCCGTTCACCAAAGTGAAGAACACCAGCTTCCACGAGGAAGATTTCGGCATTCGCTGGTTCGAGGATGGCACGCTCAACCTTTCGGCCAATTGCCTCGATCGCCACCTGGCAGAGCGCGGCGATACCGTGGCGATCCTGTGGGAGCCCGACAGCCCGACCGATGCATCGCGCGCGATCACCTATCGCGAACTGCACGCCGATGTGTGCCGCCTGGCCAACCTGCTCAAGGCGCGCGGGGTCAACGCCGGTGACCGGGTGACGATCTACCTGCCGATGGTGCCCGAAGCGGCCGTGGCGATGCTGGCCTGCGCGCGGATCGGTGCGATCCATTCGATCGTCTTTGCCGGCTTTTCGCCCGATGCCCTGGCCGGGCGGATCGAGGATTGCGACAGCCGCGTGGTGCTGACCGCCGATGAAGGCCTGCGCGGCGGCAAGCGCGTGCCGCTCAAGAAGAACGTCGACGAAGCGCTGACGCATTGCCCTGCGGTCGATACCGTAGTGGTCCTGGCCCGCACCGGCGCCGATGTGCCGATGCAGGAAGGCCGCGATCTGCCCTGGGCGCGGGCCGTAGCAGAGCAGAGCGCAGATTGTGCGCCGGTGGAAATGAACGCGGAAGATCCGCTGTTCATCCTCTACACTTCCGGCTCCACCGGCAAGCCCAAGGGCGTGCTGCACACCACCGGCGGCTATGCCGTGTGGGCCGCGATGACGCACCAGTACGTGTTCGATTATCGCCCGGGGCAGATCTATTGGTGCGCGGCCGATATCGGCTGGGTCACGGGCCATTCCTATGTCGTCTATGGCCCGCTGGCCAATGGCGCGACCACGGTGATGTTCGAAGGCGTGCCCAACTTTCCCGATCCCAGCCGGTTCTGGCAGGTGGTGGACAAGTTCGGCGTGGAAATCTTTTATGGCGCCCCCACCGCCCTGCGCGCCCTGATGCGCGAGGGTGACGAATGGGTGCACAAGACCAGCCGCCAATCGCTGCGCCTGCTCGGCAGCGTGGGTGAGCCGATCAACCCCGAAGCCTGGGAATGGTATCACAAGGTGGTGGGTGAAGGCCGCTGCCCGATCGTCGACACCTGGTGGCAGACCGAGACTGGCGGCGCGATGATCACCCCCCTGCCCGGCGCCACGGCGTTGAAGCCGGGCTCTGCCAGCAAGCCGATGTTCGGCGTGCAGCCCGCCCTGCTCGACAACGATGGCCAGGTGCTGGAAGGTGCAACCGATGGCTGCCTGGTGATCGGCGACAGCTGGCCGGGCCAGATGCGCACGGTGTGGGGCGATCACGAGCGCTTTTTCCAGACCTATTTCACCACGTTCAAGGGCTGGTACTTCACCGGCGACGGCTGCCGCCGCGACGAGGACGGCTATTACTGGATCACCGGCCGCATCGACGACGTGATCAACGTATCGGGCCATCGCATGGGCACGGCCGAGATCGAAAGCGCGCTGGTGGCCCATGCCAAGGTGGCCGAAGCCGCCGTGGTGGGCATGCCCCACGCGATCAAGGGCCAGGGCATCTATGCCTATGTCACCTGCAATGCCGAGGTGGAGCCCGACGAGGCGCTGCGCCGCGAACTGGTGGCCTGGGTGCGGCACGAGATCGGCCCGATCGCCACGCCCGACGTGATCCAGTTCGCCCCCGGCCTGCCCAAGACGCGTTCGGGCAAGATCATGCGCCGCATCCTGCGCAAGATCGCCGAGAATGACCTGGGCTCGCTGGGCGATACCTCCACGCTGGCCGATCCTTCGGTGGTGGACAACCTCATCGCCAATCGCCCGGTGCTGGCCACGGCCTAAGCCCGCCGGTTAGCGCCGCGTTTGCCGCGCCCCCGCCACTGCACGGTGCCCCCAACGGGCCGGGCAGTGACGGGGGCGCTGGCATATGGCCTGACGCGATTGGCACGGTCGACGCGACGCCGATTCGCACAGCGCAAACGCCCCGAAGCATGAAGCGCGGGGCGTGCGGTAAACCGTAGATTTTGCGTAAAAAGCCCGATTTTCGCGCCACTATATGGCAATCGCGGCTTGATGGCAGGTTCACCCGGCGCAGGGATTTTTTACGGCGTCCTCTCCCACCGCCGCGCCGGGCTTGTCCCGTCTTATGCCTTGTCATCATAGCGGCTCAAGCCAGACGTGCTAGCCCAAAAGTGCATACCTATTCTTTGACAAGATCTGATGCAGGGTTGCAACACTTCAGCAGGCTGAAATTTTCAGCGGGGCGGCAGCGGCTGTTGTGGTGGCGGCATGGGCTTGCCGGTCAACGGCAGCTTAATGCCGCCTTCCGCATTGCCGCGATGCGCGTTTCTGCGCAGCCCGGCATCCATCCAGGCTTGGCCGGCAATGCCGCAGACTGTGCGGCATGTGCAGATCCCTTCCCCCGGCGCGGCCCAGGCGCCACCGGCTGTCCCGCGCCACCGCGCTGCTTGGCCTGATGCTGGCCCTGCCGCAGACGGCTTGGGCAGCAGATACGCCACCGGCGCGGCTGATTGGCCTGGGCGCCAGCTATGTGGCCGATGCCCTGGATATTGCCGATGGCGGTGTGGCGCGCGGTGGCGGGCTGGCGGCGCGGGCCGATGCCTGGGTGGACGTGGATGGCGGTGCGCTGGGTGTGTCGCGGCTGACCGCGCATATCGACATGATCGCCGTGCATGGGCCGGTCTTTTCCGATTCGTGGGTGGGCGATGCGCAGGGCATCAGCAGCATCCAGGCGCCAGGGCGCCATCACCTGTATGAAGCCTGGGTGCGCTGGCAGGCGAGCGACAATGCCGCGCCGCTGGCGATTGCCACCAAGGTGGGCCTGATCGATGTGAACACCGAGTTCGACGTGCAGAGCGTGGGCGCCCTCTTCGTCCACGCCAGTCACGGCACTGGCGCCGAACTGGCGCAAAGCGGCCCCAACGGCCCCGGCATCTTTCCCATGACGGTGAGCGGCGCGCTGGTTACCGCCAGCACCGCAGGCAAGACCACGCTGCGCCTGGGCGCGTTCGACGCGCAGGCTGGCAGCGTGGCCAACGACCATGTACCCGCCCTGCGCCTGCCCGGCACGACCGGCGCGCTGCTGATCGGCGAGGTGGAGTTTCCGCTGGGCCAGGGCGAAGTGCAGGTGGGCGTGTGGCGCTATACCCGGCCGCTGCCGCGCGTGGACGATGCAGGGCACAGCGCCCACTCGCAGGGCGGCTATGTATTGATCGAAGGGCTGCTGGCACCGCGCTGGCACGGCTGGGTGCGGCTGGGGCTGGCGGATGCGCGCAGCAATCCGATCAGCTGCTATCTTGGCACCGGCGTGGTGCGCGAGGCGGGCGCCTGGCAACTGGGGGTGGCCATGGCCCATGCCCGGCTCGGCAGCCGCGCGCGCGCCGCGCTGCTGCCCGATGCCGTGGTGGCGCGGGCCCATGAAACCGCGCTGGAGCTGACGGCGGCGCGGCCAGTGGCGCGCTGGCTGACGCTGCAACCGGAACTGCAATACGTGATCCACCCCGGCTGGAATCCGGCACTGCGCTCTGCCCTGGTCTGGGGCATGCGGTTCAAGCTCGCCTGGGCGCGCTAGGCAAAACTCGCCCTGCCCCTTGCGCATGGGGCAAGGGCGAGCAAAAGCGGGTGCGCCTGCGCCGGCCGGGGTGGAACGTTTCCGATCCTTTCGGGTAAGAGGCATGATAGCCTGAACGGACAAGGGATTGATCGACGCATGCCCCTGATGACGCGGCGCCGGGCGCTGGGCGGCATGGCCGCCACGCTGGCCCTGCCCCAACTGGCGCATGCCGCCCGCGACACCCTGCGCGTGACCACCCGCAGCGGCGTGGTGCGTGGCCGCATGGCCGATGGCATGCGCGTGTTCACCGGGATCCCCTATGGCACCGCCGCCCGCTTTGCCGCGCCGCGCCCGGCCCGGCCCTGGCAAGGCGAATGGGATGCCACCCGCCCGGCGCGCGCCGCGCCGCAGCCGGCCGGAATGGACCCGCTGCCCGCCGTCCAGGCGGAAGATTGCCTTCAGCTCAACATCTGGGCGCCGGCGGCACCGGGGCGCTATCCGGTGATGGTCTTCGTGCACGGCGGCAGCAACGAAACCGGATGGAGCGGGTGGGAGGTGATCGCCGGCAACCGCTTTGCCGCGCATGGCGTGGTCTGCGTGACGCTGAACTATCGCCTCGGCGCGCTGGGCTTCATGGAACTGGGCCATCTTTTGGGCCGCGCCTATGCCGGCAGCGGCAACAACGGCTTGCGTGACCTGGTGCTGGGCCTGCGCTGGGTGCAGGACAATATCGCCGCATTCGGCGGCAACCCGCGCGCGGTAACGCTGGCGGGCGAATCATCGGGCGCGCGCAATGTCTGCGCGCTGCTCGGCACGCCGGCGGCCGATGGGCTCTATGCCCGCGCCATGGTGTTCAGCGGCGGGGCGCAGACCGTGCATATCCCCGCCACCGCCGCGATCTTTGCCAATGCCGTGGTGGCGCGCCTGGGCGGGGTGGAGCGGTTGCTGGTGGCGCCCTTCCCCGCGCTGGTCGAAGCGCAAGTGGCCGCGCGCAAGGGCTGGCCACAGGGCCTGCCGTTCCGACCGACGGTGGATGGCGCGTTCCTGCCCCAGGCGCCGCTGGCCCGCGTGATCGAGGGGCGCGCGCCGCGCGTGCCACTGCTGACCGGATCGAATGCCAACGAAAGCCGCCTGTTCCTGAACGAGGTGCAGGCCAGCCGGCCGATCTGGTCGCAAAGCGTATCGACCGAGCCGATGCCGCGGATGACCGCGCTCAACCGCGCCTATGCCCGCGCCTTTCCCGAATGGACCGACGCCCAGCGCCACTGGCGCCTGCTGACGGCCGAGGAATATGGCATGCCCACGCTGCGCCTGGCCGAGGCCCATGCCGCACGCGGCGCGCCGGTGTGGCGCTATCGCCTGGCCTTGCCGGCGCCGGGTGGCCCCTACAAGGGACACAGTCCCCACGTGCTCGACCTGCCGCTGACGTTCGACCACGTGACACTGCCATCGATGGCGCAGATGTTTGGCCTTTCGGCGGCGGACCAGCCGATTGCCGAAGCCTGGCACGAGGCGATGGTCGCCTTTGTCAAAGGCGGGGCGCCCGGATCATCGGGCATGCCGGCCTGGCCGCGCTTTGACGCCACCACCCGCGCCACCATGGTGTTCGACCGCATCAGCACCGTCGAGAACGATCCCGACGGCGCCGAACGCATGCTGTGGCTGCAAACGCCGATGGAGCCGGTCAGCGGGGCAAGGCGCCGCTGAACCCGCCCACTCCGGCAATCGCCAGCACGGCGCGATCGGGCAGCGCCGGCTGGGCAAACGCCAGGCGCAAATAGCGCGCCTGGACCGGGGCGGCAAAGCCGATGCGCTGCGTCGCCAGGGCATAGGCGATATTGGAAAACTCGCCCTCGCCCTGCGCCTGCCAGGCCTGCCCGTCCAGGCTGGTCTCCACACGATAGCCGCGCGGCGGCGTCGCATCGGGTGCCAGATGGCGCGGCGGGGTCAGGCTGAATCCGCCCAGCGTGACGGCGCGGCCGATATCGAGCGTGACCGTGGCCGGGTGGCCGGCGGTGGGCACCGGCTGAGTCCACAGCGTTTCGACCTCGCCATCGAGCAGCGCCTGCGCGCCCGGCGCGCTGGCATCGACCACGCGCCAGCCCAGCGTGCTGAGCACATCGCTGCTGCGCGGCGCAGGCGCGGCCACCGGCACCGGCGCCACGCTTTTGAACAGGGCAAACTCGCGGATGGCGGGGCATGCCGGCGCATCGAGGATCACCAGGCGCACGCGGCGGGGCGCAATCGGCGCGGGCAGGCGCACCACGCGTTGCGCGCCGATGCATTCCTTTTCCGCCAGCCGCTGCCACTGCCCGCCGATTTCGGCCTCGATGGCAAAGCGGGTGACGCGCACGCCGAGCGGCAGGTATTCGGCCACGCGCACCACATCGAACCGCGTCCCCGGCGCCAGATCGAGCGTGAGCGTGGGGGTGTGCACGCGATCGGGCGTGGACCAATAGGTTTCGGCCCGGCCATCGAGCACGGCGGCCGGGGCAAAGCGGGGACCGCGCACCGCGCTGGCATGGGCCACCGCGCCCTTGGCCAGATCGCGGGCAAAGGTGGCGCGCATGGCATCGCCGAACGAGGCGAGCACCGCCACGTCATGATCAGCGAGGCGCCCGCGCTGGTCGGGCGGCAGGTTGAGGTTGAGATTGGTGCCGCGCCCCACGGATTCGTCGAACAGGCGCACCAGCCGCTCGGGGCTTTTCACCTTGGTGTCTTCATCGGGGTGATAGAACCAGCCGGGGCGGATCGACACGTCGGTTTCGGCCGGCCACCAGATTTCGCCGCCACGCAGGCCGGAATTGCCCACGTCCTGTTCATAGGGCTTGTTGGGCATCGTCGGCCAGCAGGGATCGCCGGCCACGCCATCCTCGTTGCCCACCCAGCGGATATCGGCGCCGAGCGGATCGAACGTGCAGGCATCGGGCTGCATCTGGTGCACCAGAGCGATGATCGAAGGCCAGTTGTAATAACGCGGGGCATCGATGTGCCGGGTTTCGCGCGCGCCACCGTAATAGCCATCGCCGCCATTGGCACCGTCGAACCACACCTCGAACAGCTTGCCATAGCGGGTGCACAGCTCGGTCAGTTGCGCGCGGTAGTAATCGACATAGGCGGGCCGGCCATATTCGGGATGGTTGCGATCCCACGGCGAGAGATAGAGGCCATAGGACAGGCCATGGCGGCGCGCCGCCTCGCCCATTTCGGCAACGATATCACCCTTGCCGCCCTTGTAGGGGCTGTTGCGGATCGAATGCTCGGTCAGCTGCGTCTGCCACAGACAGAAGCCATCATGGTGCTTGGCGGTAAGGATCACCCCGGTCATCCCGGCAGACTTGGCGGCCAGCACGATCTGGTCGGCGCTGAAATCGGTGGGGTTGAACCATTCCGGTTTTTCATCGCCATAGCCCCATTCCTTGCCGGTGAAGGTGTTCATGGAGAAATGGACGAAGGCATACATGCCGCGCTGGTGCCACTTCCACTGGCGCGGCGACGGCGTGGCGCCCCAGGGTGTGGGTGCCGTGGCCGCCGGGGTGGCAGCCAGTGCCGGCGCAGCGGCCAGCGTGGGGGCAACCGCGCCCGCGGCAGCAGAGCGCGACAGGAAGCGACGGCGGGACAGGTCCATGGGCAATCCTTGGGGAAAGGCGCGGCGCGCGGAGCGCCGCGCGAAAGGTCAGAGCGGGTTGGCCAGCACCGCCGGCAGGCGATCGGCCAGGCCCACGATCATTTCGCCGAACAGGCCATTGGCCCAGGCAAACCAGCTGCGGGTGAACTGGGCCGGATTGTTGGAATCGACCGCCTCGTGCATGAAGCCGGTGCCAGCGTCGGTATCGCGCAGCTGGCGCAGCAGCGGTGCGATCACCGCCGGATCGCTGGACGACATGGCGCGCACGATCAGGCTCATCGGCCAGACCTGGCCCAGGCCGACGTGCGGGCCGCCGATCCCCTCGATCGCCGAACCCTTGAAGAAATAGGGATTGGCGTCTGACCAGCAGGCCGCCGCCGTGGCCTGCCACAGCGGATCATCGGCTGTGACACAACCGGTATAGGCCAGGCCGAGCAGCGAGGGCACGTTGGCATCGTCCATGAACACCGCGTTGCCAAAACCATCGACTTCATAGGCCCAGACCTGCCGCCCATCGGGCAGGCGCATGGTGCCCCACTTGGCGAGCGCAGCAGCCACTTCATCGGCCAGCGCGCGCGCATCGGCCGCGAGCGCGGCATTGCCCGCCGCGCCTTCGGCGACGAGCGCCATCTCGCGCAGGGTGGTGACGGCAAAGTGGTTGGACGGGATCAGGAACGGATAGATGCAGGCATCGTCAGACGGGCGGAAGCCGCTGTGGATCAGCCCGACCGGCCGCGTCGGCGCGCCATAGCCATCAAGGCCGAGCGTTTCGGTGGGCCGATCGCTGGTGCGGCGGAAGCTGTAGGGCCCGCGCCCGTCCTTGCGCTGCTGTTCACGGAACGTGCGCACGATCGCCTGCTGCGCCGAAACCCAGATGTTGTCGAACGGGGCCGTATCGCCGCTGGCCTGCCAATAGCGATAGGCGAGGCGCATCGGCCAGCACAGCGAATCGACCTCCCACTTGCGTTCGGCCACGCCGGTTTTCATCTGCGTCTGGTCTTCCAGGGCCCAGGGCAGGTTGGTCTTGGCCGTGGCATCGCGCATAAACGCATTGGCATAGGGATCGAGCAGGACCGAACGCGCCTGGCGGGCAATGGCGCCGCGAAAAAGCGTGGCCAGGTGCGCGTCCTTGCGCACGAGGTGGATGTAGGACAGCAGCTGCGCGCTGCTGTCGCGCAGCCACATGCACGGAATATCGCCGGTAATGACAAAGGCATCGACCCGGCCATCGACCAGGCCCAGTTCCACCGTGGTATCGAGCGTGTTGGGATAGCAGGCGGCAAACATCGCGCGCAGCTTGGGATCGGCGATCATCGCCGAAACGCGCGTGATCTCTTCCTCCACCGCCGGGCTGGTGAAGCGGCGCTGCACTTTGGGCGGGCGCGCGGCAAAGCCCAGCGGGGCCGGTGCCGTGCCCGGGGCTGCGGCGGCGGGCGCCTGGGCGGCGGGAGTGGGCGGCGCGGCGATCGGCGGAATGGCCTGCGCCGCCACGGCGCCCCGCGCCGGCTGGCTGGCCACGAAGCCGGCCGTGGCCAGCGCCGCCGCACCCTTGACCAGCGAGCGGCGATCCAGCGCTGCGGCATGGGGGTTGGTGGCTTTGGTCACTTCGGCATCTCCTGCGCTTGGCCGGCCAGGGTGAATTCCACCCAGGTGCCCGGCCCGTCTCCCGGCTGGCCATCGCCGATCCACGCCTTGTACGCGCCGGGAAGAACCCGGCGGGTGCCCCGGCGATCAACCACCGACAGGCTGCGCGGATCGAGCGTCAGCGTCACCGTCTGCATCTTGCCCGGTGCCAGGTTAACACGGGCGAAACCGGCCAGCTGATGTTGCAGCACGGGCTCGGTCAGCACGGCCTCGTGCGCAGGGATCGGCGGCACGACATAGGCCTGCACCACGTCTTCGCCCGCGCGGTTGCCCTGGTTGGCAAGGCGCACCGAGAGGGTGACCGGGCTCTTCGTATCGGCCGCCTTCACGGCCGGGTTGGCATAGGCAAAGCGGGTATAGGACAGGCCATGGCCAAAGCCCCACAGCGGCGTGCCGGAGAAAAAGCGATAGGTCCGCTCTTTCATGCCATAGTCGACGAAGGCGGGCAGATCGGTGGTGTGGCGATAGAACGTGACCGGCAGCCGCCCCGAAGGATTGCTGGCGCCCGACAGGATATCGGCGAGCGCCGTGCCGCCGGCTTGCCCCGGATACCACGCCACCAGCACGGCATCGGCCAGGGTTTCATCCATGGCGATGGCGCTGCCGGTGGCCAATACGGCGACCACCGGCTTGCCCGTGGCGCGCAAGTTTGCCAGCAACCTCGCCTGCGGCTCGGGCAGTTCGATCTCTGACCGGTCACCGCCGACAAAGCCGGGCACCTGCACCTGCAGCGCCTCTCCCTCAAGATCGGGGGACAGGCCCAGCACCGCCACGATCACGTCAGCATCCTTGGCCACGGCCACGGCCTTGGCCTCTTCCGCGCCGGCAGGCGGCACCCACATCAGGCGCAGGCCTTCATCGTCGCCATAGTGTTCCAGCTCCAGCCGGATCGGCTGCGGCGTGCCATCGCTGGTCAGCGCAAATTCCACGCGCGCCTTGCCCAGCGGGCCGGCGTGCAGTTGCTTGCCGCCCACCCACAGCGCCACGTCATCGTGGCGGTGGCAATCCTTCCAGCATTGCGGCGCATCGATCGCCAGGCGCCAGGCACCCGGCCCCGGCGGCACCAGCATGCCTTGCCAGCGCGCGCTGAACCGCGCCGGATCGAGGCCGGCCGGCGCGGCGCGGGTGAGGTTGAAATCGATGCGGCGATCCTGGCGGGCCAGCACCAGCTTGCCCATCGCATCGCGGTATTCGGCCGCCAGCCCCGGCTTGCCATCGGCAGCAAGCGCGGTTTCGGGCAGGACCACCGGCGCGCCTTCGGCCAGGACCGAGCCTTGCGCATAGACCACGTGATCGGCGCCAAAGCGCGCGCGCAGCCCTTCGAGCGGGGTCACGGGCGCGGCGGCGGTGCCGTGGTAATTGGCCTCGAGCAAGCCCAGGTCATCGGCATTGGCGCCGATCACCGCCAGCTTCACCCCCGGTTTCAGCGGCAGGACGCCGCCGTTGTTCTGCACCAGGACCATGGCCTTGCGCGCCGCTTCCAGGGCCAGGGCGCGGTGATCGGCCGTATCGACCTGATCGGGCTTGATCGCGCGCCAGGGATCGGGCTGGTTGAAAGCAATGCCCAGCCGTGCGCGCGCGCTGAGCGAACGCACCAGCGCGCGGTCGACCTCGGCCTCGCTCACCAGGCCGCGCCGCACTGCGTCGGGCAAGGCGGAATAGGCCGTGCCGCAGTTGAAATCGGTGCCGCCCCGGATCGCTGCTGCCGATGCCTCTGCCGCGTCATAGGCATGGTGGTGGAACTGCCAGATATTGCCGATGGCATCGCAATCCGACACGATGAAACCGGTAAAGCCCCAGTCCTTGCGCACGCGCTGATTGAGCAGCGCATCGTTGGCGCAGGCCGGCATGCCGGCAAGGGAATTGTAGGCACACATCAGCGACAACGCATGACCCTGGGTTACGGCCATGCGGAATTGCGGCAGATAGGTCCATTCCAGGTCTTGAGGGGAAGGATCGACATCGAAACTGTCGCGCCCGGCTTCAGGCCCGGAATGGACTGCCAGGTGCTTGGCCGTGGCAATCACGCGCGGATGCGCGAGGTCTGGCCCTTGCAAACCGTGGATGAAGCCCACCGCCAGGCTGCCGGTCAGCAGCGGGTCTTCGCCATAGGTCTCCTGGCCCCGGCCCCAGCGCGGATCGCGGAAGATGTTGATATTGGGCGACCAGATGGTGAGGCCCTGGTAGATGCGGCGATCGGCGCTGGCCGGCTGCGCATTGAACCGCGCCCGCGCCTCGGTCGAAACCACCGTGCCCACCCGCTCCATCAGCGCCGGGTCCCAGGTGGCGGCGAGGCCAATCGCCTGGGGAAACACCGTGGCCACGCCATTGCGCGCCAGGCCATGCAGCCCTTCGTTCCACCAGTCATAAGCCGGCAGGCCCAGGCCCGGATCGGCTGGCGCCGTGCTTTGCAACTGCGCCGCCTTGCGTTCCAGGCTCACGCCCTTGAGCGCGGCGGCCACTTGCTGCTCAACCGGATCGGCATGGGCCAGCGGCGCGGCGAGAGCCAGCGCCATGACCGACGCCAGGGCAGAGGAAACGGGCAACGAACGCATCAGTGGCTCCCGGCCAGGGTACGCAGCACCAGCGCGCGGCGCAGGGCGGCCACCGGCGCAGGGCCGGCGATGGTAAGAGTGCGGCTTTCCCCGGGCAGCAGGTCAAAGCCATTGTCATCGGCCGCTGCATCCAGCGTGCCGAAATCGAGCATGACGGCGCGCGCCAGGTTGCGCGCGGAAACCGTCACCTGGCGCCCGTGCCAGGCGACTGACAGGCCGGGATCGGGGTAGGCCATGGCCTTGGGCACGGCGCGCTCCACGATCTGGCGCGCGACCGGCTGGCCTGCGACCAGCAGTTCGGCCACGGCATAAGCCGCGCCGGGCGCCGCGCTGCCAAAGACCGTGGCATCGGGCACCTCTGCCGCTTGGGTCACGCCATTGGCGGCCAGTTGCACATCGCCTTGCGCGGTGCCCAACGTGGTGCCGTCCATGGCGCGGCCGGTCAGGCGCCAATGCGCCGCGAGCGGTGTTTGCGCGTCAGAGACCAGTGCCACGCGCGTCGCCGCGCCCTTGTGCTCGGCCACCACGGTCTGCGGCGCAAAGAACCGCCGCGCGGCATAGTGCAGCAGCTTCCACCGCCCGGCATAATCGATGCTCGACCACGAAATCGCCGGCCAGACATCGTTCAACTGCCAATAGAGCGACCCCATGGTGACCGGGGCGCAGGCGCGATGGTGGCGCGCGGCCATATCGATCGCCTGCATCTGGTTGACCTGGGTGAGATAATCGAAATCCGCCAGTCGCGCCGGGCCGCTGCCCTGTGGCGCGCGCAGCCGCGCATCGAGATAGAATTGCAGGCGGCTGTTGCCTTCGCCCGCCAGGAACTTCTGGTGCGCCTTCATCACCGCGCTTTGCGGGTCTGACACGTTCGACCCGGCAAAACCGGCGATCGTGGCCATGACCGGCATCGCCTGGAAGCCGTATTCCGACATGAAGCGCGGGCAGCTGTCGAGGTAGTTCTCCACCGGCTTGGAGCCGGACCAGACATCCCAGAAATGGCGATCACCGGCGGCATCGGTATCGACCGGGCCTTCATAATCGGTCGAGGGCGAACCCGGCCAATAGGGCGTTTGCGGGCTGTGCGCGGCCACGGCATCGCGCAGCACGCGGTCGAACAGCACGGTCATCGCCGTGGCAATGCGCTCCTGCTCGTCGGGGCCGACCGCCTTCTTGAACTCCTTGCGGTCAGACCAGTTGGCCCAGCCCGACAGCACTTCGTTGCCGCCGGTCCACACCACGATGGAAGGATGGCTGCCCAGCCGGGCCAGTTGATCGTCCGCCTCGGCAGCAACGCTGGCGCGATAGGCCGGATCGGGTGGCGGCACGGCGCCGCCGAACATGAAATCCTGCCAGATCATCAGGCCCATGCGATCGGCCGCGGCATAGAACGCATCGTCGAGATAGGTGCCGCCGCCCCACACCCGGATCATGTTCATGTTGGCCGCCTTGGCATCGGCCAGCATGTGTTCCATCGTCGCGGCGGTCACGCGCGAGGGGAAGCTGTCGAACGGGATCAGGTTGGCGCCCTTGGCAAAGACCGGCACGCCGTTGATCTTGAAGCCGAACGCGCCATTGCCACGGATCAGTTCAACCGTGCGCAGGCCCACCGTGCGCTGCGCGGCCTGACCCTGCCCCGCCCCATCGATGATGTGCGCCGATACCTGGTAGAGCGGCTGTGCGCCCATGCCAACGGGCCACCAGCGCTGCGGCGCGGCGATGGTCAGTGGAACGGTGATCGTGTTGCTGCCGGCATCGACCGACACGCTGCGCGTGACCGGCGGCAGCGCCGTGCCATCGGGCGCGGTCACCGCCAGCTCGACGGTAAGCGGCGCGGTGGCATCGGCCTCTACCGCCAGGCGCGCGGTCAGCCGCGCCTGTGCGCTGCCCATGGCATCCTGCTGCACGTCCATCGCGCCGATCCGCGCGCCGTCCCAGCCTTCCAGCCGCACGCCGTGCCACAGCCCGATGTTGACGATGCGCGGGCCCCAGTCCCAGCCATACTGGTACTTGGGCTTGCGGATATAGGCAGAGGTCTGCACGCCCTTGGGCTCGTCGCCAAAGGCAGAATCGTACTCGGCCGGCAGCGGATGCGCCTGCTTGAGTACCATCGGCTGCAATGCGCGAATGGGCGAGGCAAAGCGCACCAGGATTTCATTGGCGCCGGCATGGAGCAGCGCGCGCACTGGCACGCGCCAAGTGCGATGGGCATTGTCGGCCGTGAGCACGTCATGCCCGTTGACGCTGACCGTGGCGAAGGTGTCGATCCCGTCGAACACCAGATCGAGATGGCCGTGCGCCAGCATCGCTGGCGTTACATTCAGCGTGCGGCGCATGTCCCAACCGGCCAGGCCTGCCCACTGGATCGCGCCTTCGTTGGTGCCGATGAAGGGATCGGGCACGCGGTGCTGTTCAACCAGGGCCTGTTGCACGGTGCCGGGCACGGGCACGCCAAACCAGCGCGCCTCGCGGGGATGGGCTTTTGCCGCACCGTCGTCAGGGGCGATGCGCGCCTGCCAGCCAGCGTCGAGCGACTGGCTTTCCGGCGCGGCCAGCGCGGCCTGCGCCACCCCGGCCAGCGCCAGGGCAGCCAGCGTGACCAGCCGCCTCACTTGGCGGCCCCGCGCGGGGTTTCATGCCACTGCACCTGCTCCACCGTGTAGAACGGCCCGGCCGGCGAAGCGGTGAACTGGAAGCAGACGTCGCTTTCATCCGCCAGGCCCAGCTGCGGCAGATTGGCGTCGAGCGCAAACTGCTGCGGCGCCTTGGCCGGATCGGGCAGCGGCCAGGTGGCCAGCACCCGCGCGCCGGGCATGGGATCGTGTTCCTTCTGCTGATCGTTTGCCGCCTTTTCCGCGGCGCGGCAGCCGGCCGACACCACCAGTTCGCCAAACGGACTGGTGGCATAGCGCGCGATCACCGCGTGCTGATCGTGCGCCAGGCCATAGTTGCGCGGCAGGCGCGCCACCTTGACGGTGATCGCCTTGGCATGGACCAGCGGCGCATGGTCATCGGCCACGCAGGCGTCAAAAATGTTGACGTTGAACGCCGGCGCATTGCCCGTGGCATCGGCATTCAGCGGGACGCGCAGGCCCAGCGCGCCGCGCGGGCAGGCCGACAGCGCACCGTTGGCCGTGGTCAGCAGCGTATCGCGCGTGACATCGAACCCGCGCGGGGCAGACAGCGCGGCGCCATCGGCGGCAAAATCGGCCGCCATGATCACCGTGCCCGGCGCCACGGCCAGCGGCGCGGCATAGGCGCGCGCGCGGGCCGTGGGCGCCTTGCCATCCAGCGTGTAACGGATCGTGCCATAGGGCGCCTGGGTGGCCAGCGCCACGGTCAGGCGCTTGGCATCGAGCGCGGCACTGCGCGTGCCGGCGATCTTGAAATCCACCGCCAGGGCGCTGTCGGCCACTTCCAGCCCGGCCTGGCGCCAGCGGCGCATCTGCGGATCGAGCCGGGCGAGGAAGCCGGGATAATCCTTGGCCTGGGCCGGATTGCTCCACACGCTTTCCGCCAGCGCGCCGATGCGAGGGAAGATCTTGTGCTGCATCTGCCAGGGCGTGACGATGTATTCCGACCAGGCATTGGCCTGCGCGCCCAGCACATGGGCCGCCTTTTGCGCATCAATCCCCTTGGGCATGGGATCATAGCGATAGACCGCCTCCAGCGTCTGGATCGCGATGCGGCCCGGAGGCGCGTCACCGCGATCGGACTGGAGATTGTCGAGATAGAGATTGGGCGCCGGGCTGAGCACGACATCGTGCCCGGCATTGGCCGCATCGACCGCGCCGGCCTCGCCCCGCCAGCTCATCACCGAGGCCGAAGGCGGCAGGCCGCCTTCGAGGATCTCGTCCCAGCCGATCAGGCGGCGGCCATGCTGCGCGAGATAGCTGCCGAGCTGATCGATCATCCAGCTTTGCAGACCATTCTCGGTCTTGATGCCCAAGTCACGCATCTGCGCCTGCACCTGCGGCGCGCGCTCCCACTGGTCCTTCACCGCCTCGTCACCACCGAGGTGGATGAACGTGGACGGAAACACCGCCATCAGTTCATCGAGCACGTCCTTGACGAAGGCCATGCCCTGCGGGCCGGGGTTGAACAGATAGGGATTGACGCCCCAGTCTCCCGAGACCGGCGGCGTGCCACCCAGAACGCCAAGTTCGGGATAGGCCGCGACCAACGCCTGGGCATGGCCGGGCAAGTCGATTTCGGGCACCACGGTGATGCCGCGCGCGGCGGCATAGGCCACCAGATCGCGCAGTTCCGCCTGGGTATAGAACCCGCCACTGCGCGCACCCTTGTCGGCATCGGGCCCCTGCCCGGTATCAGGCTGGGTGCGCCAGGCGCCCACTTGCGTCAGGCGCGGATACTTCTTCACTTCAAAGCGCCAGCCCTGGTCGTCGGTCAAATGCAGGTGCAGCACGTTGAGCTTGACCGCCACCATGCCGTCGATCACCGCGCGGATGGATGCGATCGGCTGGAAATGGCGCGCCGTGTCGATCATCAGCCCGCGCCAGGCAAAGCGCGGTGCATCGGTCACGGCCAGAGCCGGCACGCGCACCGCAGCGCCGCCCTTGCCCGGCACGCCGGCGAGTTGTTCCAGGCTCATCGCGCCATAGAGCAGGCCATGATCGCCCGAGGCGGTAATCACCGCTCCGCTGGCCGAGACGGCCAGGGCATAGGCCTCGTCACCCGCCTTGCCGCCACGCACGAAGCGCACTGTGCCCTTGTCCCCTTCGACCACGCGCAGCGACAGGCCATGCTGCGCAGAAAGACGCGCGGCGAGCAGAGTGGCGGCCGCCTTGGCCGCAGTATCGCCCGGCGGCACGGCCAGCGTGGCGCCATTGGCGAGTACGAGCGCGCCCTTGCCCGGCACCACCTGGGCGGGCCAAGGCACCAGCGGCAGGGCGGCGGGACCGTGGCTGGGCGCGGCGAGGGCAACGGGCGAAACTGCCAGCGCCAGGCCCAGAGCCAGCGCCGTCATTCCAGCGCGGGCGCGCGATCCCCGCCCGTTCGATCCTGCCACCATCATGCCTGATTCCCTCGCGCCTGCTTGTCTCTACCCTTGGGCAGAGAGGTAACCAAAATATATCCAATGCGACAACAGGTATTGTGCCCGCCGCAACAAAAAATCGTCAGGCGCCAAGCCGGAGCTTATACGACTACGCTCCAACCGGCGCGCAAGCGTTGCCCGAACGACATTACCAATGTAAATCCTTTCGGACGTTACGCCGCAAGCCAGGATACCGCCATGCCGCCAGCCGACAATGCCTTGCCGCGCGCCGCCACGCTGGCATCGCGCCGCGCCCTGCTGAAAGGCGCAGCGGGCTGGGCCATGGCCATGGCCATGCGGCTGGGCTGGGGCGGCAGCGCGATGGCCCTGCCCAGCGCAAACAGCGGCGCGGCACTGCTGATCGCCCCGACGGACATGATGCCTGGCGGCTTGCGCATGCCAGCCCCCCTGCCCGGCGCCGCGCCGCGCCTTCCGGCAACAGAGCCGGGGCGCCAGTCACTCGACCAGGGATGGCTGTTTCACGAGGGCGACATCCCCTTTCCCGTGCCCGCCGATCACAATGCCACTTATCTGTCGGTCAAGGCGGGCAATGCCGGCGGGCCGGCAGCGCTCGATTTCGATGCGTCAGACTGGCAGGCGGTTACGCTGCCGCACGATTGGGCCAGCGCGCAGGGCTTCGATCCCGCTGCCAATGTCTCGCAAGGCTATCGCCCGCGCGGGATCGGCTGGTATCGCCGCCTGATCCGGCTCGACCCGGCGCTGGAAGGGCAGAAGATCGAGCTGCGCTTTGACGGCATTGCCAGCCACGCCACGGTGTGGGTCAACGGCAGCGAGGTGGCGCACTCCTGGTCGGGCTATACCGGGGTGACGATCGATCTGACCCCGTTTGCCCGCTATGGCGACGACCTCAACTGGATCGCCGTGCGCGCCGATGCCACCGTGCGCGAGGGCTGGTGGTATGAAGGCGCGGGGATCTATCGCCATGCCTGGCTGGTAACCCGCCCGCCGCTGCACATTGCCGAACAGGGCGTGCATGGCCATCCGGTGCGCCAGGCCGATGGCACTTGGACGGTGCCGGTCAGCGTGACGCTGGGCAATATCGCCGACGCACCGGCCAGTGCCGTGGTGCGCGTCAGTGTGCGCGATGGCGATGGACGCCTGCTGTGCCAGGGCAGTGCCACGGCGCAAGTGGCTGGACTGGACCAGGGCAAGGCGCAGATCACGCTGCGGCCTGATGGCGCGGTGGCGCTCTGGTCGCCCGATGATCCGGTGCTGCACGACCTGGTGGTGGAAGTGGAACGCGATGGCGTGGTGATCGACCGCCGCCGCGTGGCGATCGGTTTTCGTGCGGTGGTGTTCGATCCGGCGCGCGGCCTGCTGCTCAATGGCGTGACCACCAAGATCAAGGGCGTCTGCCTGCACCAGGACCACGCCGGGGTGGGCGTGGCCGTGCCCGATGCCTTGGTGCTGTGGCGGTTGCAGCGCCTCAAGCAGCTGGGCTGCAACGCCATTCGCATGACGCATGGCGCCTGCGCGCCCGATGTGATGGACTGGTGCGACCGGCTGGGTTTTCTGGTCATGGCCGAAAACCGCCTGTTCAACCCCGCGCCCGATTACCTGGCGCAGCTGGAATGGCTGGTGCGGCGCGACCGCAACCATCCATGCGTGTTCGCCTGGTCGGTGTTCAACGAAGAACCGATGCAGGGCACCCATGCCGGCAAGGAAATGGTGCGCCGCCTGCGCGCCGCCGTGCGCCGGCTCGACCCGGACCGCCCGGTGACCGCGGCGATGAGTGGCGGCTTCTTCAATCCCGAAAACGTCGGCCAGGCGGTCGACCTCATGGGCTTCAACTATTACCAGGGCGATTACGATCGCTATCACGCGCTGCATCCCGACCAGCCGATGCTGAGCAGCGAGGACACCAGCGCCTATGGCACGCGCGGTGCCTTTGCCAGCGATCCGCAGGCCCACGTGATCACCGCGCTGGACAAGGAAGCCGCTGGCTGGGGCGCCACCCACCGCCAATCGTGGCAGGCAATCACGGCGCGGCCCTTCGTGGCCGGCGGCTTTGTCTGGACCGGGCTGGATTACCATGGCGAGCCCACGCCCTATGCCTGGCCCAGCGTGAGCAGCTTTTTCGGCATCATGGACCTGTGCGGCTTTCCCAAGACCGCGTTCGGCATCCGCCAGGCGCAATGGCTGGACAGCGCGCCGATGGTGTGGATCGATCCGCACTGGACCTGGCCCGGCCGCGAAGGCCAGCCGATCGAGATGCTGGCGATCACCAATGCGCCGGCGCTGGAAGTGCGGCTGAACGGGCGCACCGTCGCCCGCATTGCCCAGGCCGATCGCATCATGGGCCACACGCTGCACATCCCCTATGCCCCCGGCCGGCTGGAAGCCCTGGCGATCGACAGCGGCAAGGTAGTGGCGCGCATGGTGCACGAGACCGCTGGCCCGGCCAAGGCGCTGCGGCTGACCCCAACGCATACTGCGCTGGGCAGCGAGAGCGATGATGCCATGGCCATTACCATCGATGCCATCGATGCGCATGGCCGCCATGTGCCGGTGGCGCAGGACATGGTGCACCTGGCGGTGCAAGGTGGGGCGATCATCGGGCTGGGCAATGGCGATCCCAATAGCCACGAAAGCGAGAAAGGCGCCGTGCGCAGCCTGTTCAACGGTCTGGCCCAGGCGATCGTGCAGGGGGACGCGGGCCTTGCCCCACTCGTGCTGGAAGCGCGCGCGCCCGGCTTGGCCCCGGCCCGGCTGGTGGTAGGCCGCGAGGGCAGAAGCGCCGCACCAACGGTGGTGGCTGAAGCGCCACGGCAACGCCTGGATCGCTGGCTGCGCTCCCCCGCCCTGCCCGCGCGGCCCGACCCGCGCCTGGCCCCCGCGGCGGGCGACAACAATTCTTGGGACAGCGTGGGCAGCAGCGAAGCGGCCACCACGACGGCCGGCAGCAGCGAACAATGGCATCTCTATCGCGCCACGCTCACCCCGTGGCGAGCGTTGGCGGCGCGCGGCGGCAGCCTGCGTTTTGCCAGCCTGGCGGGCACGGCCGAAGTGTGGCTGGACGGCGCGCCGCTGGGCCGCAAGACCAGCCCGGCGCCCGCCCCCCTCACCCTGGCGCTGCCCGCTGGTGCCGGCCCGCGCGAACTGGTGGTGATCGTGGCGGCGCGGGACGGGAGCGTGTCAGGAATTGCCGGGCCGGTGGACCTGGAGCTTTAGAAAATTTAATTCCTTTTCAATACCATTTCAGCTTGTGGCGGCAACGAAGGCGGCCACGCGCGACACATCGGTCTGGCGCCCACGCCCGGCCTGGAAGCCAAGGTCGATCAACCGCGCATCGACGCAGGCCTTGGGCACCGGGCTGCGGCACGAGGCGTGGAATTCGTGCACGCCGGCGGCGCGCAAGGCGGCCACGGCGGCCGGTTCCAGGCCGCCGCCGGCCATGATCGTGATGCGCCCGCTGGCCGCTTTCACCAGCGCGGCAAAGCGCGCCACGCCATCACCCGCGCGCACCGCGCCGGCCGAAGTCAGGATGCGGTCAAAGCCCAGTTCCACCGCGACTTCCAGGCCGGCGAACGGATCGTCGAGCAGATCGAACACGCGGTGCAGCGTAAGCGACAGCGGCCGCCCGCGTGCCTCGCCCAGCGCGCGGGCATGGTCGACCCATTCGGCCAGCGCCCCGCGATCCAGCCCCTGCCGCCCGCCGCAACCGATCACCGCACCGGCAAGGCCAGCCTTGGCAAATTCGGCCAGATCGGCCTGCACCAGCGCACAATCACGGGCGTTGTAGGCAAAATCACCAGGGCGCGGGCGCGACAGGGCATGGACCGGCAAGGGCTGGCGCGCTGCAAGATCGAGCAGGGACGATGGCGGCGTCAGCCCACCCAGGTCCAGCGCCACGCACAGTTCCAGCCGATCCGCGCCACCGGCCAGCGCCGCAGCCATGCCGGCACCGTCTTCCACGCACACTTCAAGCATCGCGGCCGGCCTTCTTCATGGGCTGATCGGCATTCATTGGCCTGCTCCTTTTGCGGTCCACCGCACCAGCGAATCACCTTTGCGCGATGTGGCTTTGTTTTGGTCCCTACCAAACCCGTGTAAATTTTTTTGGGACTGCGGCCAATATGCCGCACCCCTCAACCCGCAAAAAGACCGGAAAACGGCGGATTTCGTATATTTTTTCACATTGTTTCATTCTGTTGGCGGATGTGTCAGGCCAAGTTTTGGTGGACAGCCGGTTTCATTTAAGTGACATATTGCGTGGCGGTTGGACTTAGATTGGTTACAGACCACATCCGGGAAACAGCCGCGAGGGGTAAGCAACACCGTTTCAGGGTTCAACACATTCGTGCCCGGGATACGGGCGGGATTGAGGGTTAAAACATGTCATTCTTTCGTGCAGCATTGCTGGCAAGCACCTTTGCCACGATCGTGTCGTCGCCAGCCATCGCGCAGGATGCCCAGGCCACAGCGCCCAACAGCGCCGCCGCCGATTCCGCCGATCAGGGCAGCGATCCGGGCCAGGCGATTGTCGTGTCCGGCATTCGCGCCTCGCTCAAGAACGCGATCGACGTGAAGCGCAGCGCGATTGCCGTGATGGACGTGATCACCGCCGAAGGCGTGGGCAAGTTCCCCGATCGCAACGTGGCCGAATCGCTCTCGCACATTCCGGGCGTGTCGGTGGACCACCAGTTCGGCATCGGCGAACGCGTGTCGATCCAGGGCACCGATCCGGCGCTCAACCGCATCCTGATCGACGGGCACTCGATCGCCTCGGCCGACTGGGGTGGCAACCCCGGCGACGTGACCGGCCGCACGTTCAACTATTCGCTGCTTGCGCCCGAAGTGATTTCGCGCGTGGAAGTCTACAAGTCGCCCGAACCGTGGATCGATGAAGGCGCGCTGGGCGGCACCGTGCTGGTGCGCACGCGCAAGCCGCTCGACATGAAGGCGAATTCGCTGAACGGTTCGATCGGCGTGAACTACAACGATCGCTCCAAGATCGCCAACCCGCGCGGCTCGCTGCTTTACAGCTGGAAGAACAAGGACGAAACCTTTGGCATCATGGTGGCCGGCACCTATGACAAGGATTCGCTGGCCCGCGCCGGGATCGAATACTTCGGCTACTCCACCGGCAAGGACTTCCTGCAAAAGGACGCCAACGGCGACCTGCTGACCGACGGCAACGGCAACTACGTGCCGAAGAACTCGGCGCTCGCCATCAACGGCGGCACGACGCAGGACCTGGCCAATGCCCGTTATCCGGCCGGCATCAACCACGCCTATTTCAAGCAGACGCGCCAGCGCATCGGCGGCCAGTTTGCCGTGCAATATGCACCCACCAGCGATTTCGAGCTGATCGCCACGGGCATGCACATCCAGGGCACCTACAACAACTTCTCGCAGTCAGAATTCATCTATCCGAACTACAACCCGGGCAACATTTCGGCAGTCACGCTGTCGAACGGCCTGATCAGCTCGGCAACGATGGCCAATGGCACCAGCACCCAGGCGGAGCTGGACATGAACTATCGCAAGACCAAGGTGACCAACGACAGCTATAACCTGGCGGGCACCTGGCATGTCAGCGACCGCTTCACCCTGTCGGGCAACGGCGGCTGGAGCAAGGCGACCGGCGGCACCAACCCCGAATACCTGATGTCGCTCTATTCGAACGGTGGCTACACCTTCGACTATACCGGCACGTCGACCAGCGTGAACTACAACACCGCGCCGACCGACGCGAGCCAGTGGGGTCGCTTCTCCACCTCGTCGCAGAAGCTGCCCGACGGCACCACCATCAACGGCTACCAGATCGGCGGCATCGCCCATTCGCGCCAGAAGGACGAAGAGTTCTACGCCCAGCTGGACGGCAAGTGGGAGGTGAGCGACGCGTTCTTCAAGGACGTGCGCATGGGCATCAAGGCCTCTACGCACCAGAACGCGCTGACCGTGACCGGCTCCAAGGTGTTCTACACCAACCCGATCTCGCTTACCGACTTCACCACCCACCTCACGCCTGGTGGCTTGTTCAACGGCCTCAACGACAATGGCAACGCCAACCAGTTCGCCACGCTGACCGAACAGGGCGTGGTCGATGCGCTCAACAACGGCCTCTATGTCGACACCGGGATCGACAAGGGCTCGACGTTCAGCGTGCGTGAAAAGGTTGCCAATGCCTATGTCCAGCTGGACTTCGGCAGCGGCCCGATCCACGGTTCGGGCGGGTATCGCATGGTCTATACCAGCGATCGGTCGAACTACTTCAACTCGACCGACAACGGCGCGAGCTATAGCCCGATCGTCAGCAACAAGGACTATCTCAAGTTCCTGCCCAGCCTGAACGTGTCGTGGGATATCAGCGATAATTTCAAGCTGCGCGGTGCCGTGGCCGAAGTGATCGCCCGTCCGCGCTATGCCCAGCTGGCTGGTGCGTTCAGCCGCAATGACACCAACTTCACCGCGGCTGGCGGCAACCCGGATCTCAATCCCTATCAGTCGACCAACTACGAACTGTCTGGCGAATGGTATTTCCGTCCCGGCTCGCTGCTGTCGGTGGAATACTTCCGCCGCCAGATCAGCTCGTACATCGTGACCAAGACCGTGTCGCAGATGCTTACCCCGCTCGGTGGCACCACGCCGGTGGAATACCAGGTCACGCTGCCGGTCAACGCCACCAACGCCACGGTCAACGGCGTGTCGGTCGGCTTCCAGACGCCGATCTGGGGCGGCTTTGGCATCCTGACCAACTATACCTATGCCGATGCCAAGAGCGGCGTGGATAGCGACGGCAACGTGGTCAACCTGCCCTACCTTTCGAAGCACACGGTCAACGTGATCCCGTACTTCGAAAAGGACGGTTTCCAGGCCCGCATCAGCTGGAACTGGCGCAGCGACTACTTCACCGGGATCGGCCGTCTGAACTCGGTGGACAAGACCGCTGGCTATCACCAGCTCGACGCCTCGATCGGGTACAAGATCACCGAAAACCTGACGGTTCAGGCCAATGCCCAGAACCTGCTGGACTCCACCTACTACTCCTACAGCGGCACCAAGAACGCGCCGACCGCCTTCTACAAGAACGGTCGCGTGTTTGCCGCTACGCTGCAGTTCGCCTATTGAGCGGACACGGCAAACCCTATCGGCGCATGGCATGTTTCCTCCCTTGCCATGCGCCAACCGCAATGCCTGCCGGATGCACCGCTCCGGCAGGCGTTGTCATGTCCAGACGGCACCGCCCAGCCAGGAGCCAGCCATGATCGCACTTGCCCGCCGCAGTCTTCTTCGCGCCTCCTGCCACATGGCCCTGGCCGCCGCCGCCGGAACGCCAGCCCTGGCCGCCACGCGCCGCAGCCCTGGGCGCACCACGGCAGGACAGCCCGATCTGTTCATCGGCACGGGCGGCGATGGCCACACTTTCCCCGGCGCCAGCATGCCGTTCGGCATGGTGCAGGTGAGCCCGGATACCGACACCGCGCGCTGGGATACCTGTTCGGGCTATCACCATGGCGATCCCTCGCTGCTGGGCTTTTCGCACACCCATCTGTCGGGCACCGGCATTGGTGACATGCTCGACGTGCTGGTGCTGCCGGCGCGTGGGCCGGTGCGGCTCGATCCCGGCCCGCTCGATTCGGCCAAGCAGAACCCTGCCGCGCCCGGCTATCGCCTGCGCTATACCCAGGAAGAAGCGCGGCCCGGCTATTACCGCGTGGCGCTGGAAAACGGCGTCACCAGCGAACTGACCGCCACCTTGCGCACCGGCGTGCAGCGCCATGCCTTTCCAGCGGGCGAAGGCCATGTGCTGATCGACCTGTCGCACCTGGTGCTCGACAGTTCCGACTATCCGCCGCTGATCGATGCCGCTGCGCTGGAATGGCTGCCCGATGGCACGCTGGTGGGCCGGCGCCGGGTGTGGCGCTGGGCCAAGGGGCGCGAGATCTTTTTCGCGATGCAGTTTTCGCGCGCGCCGTCACGCGTCGATTTCTATGGCGACGACAACGCCCCGGCCCCTGCCGCCGTGGCAGGCGCCACCCATGCCATCAGCGGCAAGCGGCTCAAGGCCGTGGCCTGGTTCCCCGATGCCGGCAGCGCGCCGATCGTGATCCGCACCGGCATTTCGGCGGTGGACGTGGCCGGCGCCCGCGCCAACCTGGCAGCCGAAGCGCCGCATTTCGATTTCGACACCTATGCCCGCGCCGCCCAGGCCGCCTGGGATGGCGAACTGGCGCGCATCGCCGTGCGCGGCGGCACCCCCGCGCAGCAGACCATCATGGCCACCGCGCAATACCATGCCGCGCTGGGCCCCACGCTGCTGAGCGATGTGGACGGGCGCACGATCGGGCTCGATCGCCAGGTCCACACCCTGGCGAAAGGCGAGGCGGCCTATAGCGCCTATTCGCTGTGGGATACCTATCGCGCATTCCACCCGTTGCAGACGCTGATCCGCCCCGATCACGCCGCGGTGATGATGGCCGATCTCATCCGCCAGACGCAGCAAAGCCCCTATGGCCCGCCGGTCTGGCCGCTGCAGGGCGTGGAAACCGGCTGCATGATCGGCTGGCACGCCGTGCCGGTGCTGGCCGAGGCGATGGCCAAGGGCATCCCCGCCGATTATGCCGCCGCCTGGCCGGGCATCCGCCGCCGCGCGCTGGATTTCACCACGCCCACGCTCGACAATTCGCTGGGCATCCCTTTTTATGATCAGCTGGGCTATGTGCCGGCAGACCTGGTGTTTGAAAGCGTCAGCCGCACGCTGGAATACAGCTATGACGATTACGCCGCCGCCAAGATCGCGCGCGCGGCCGGTGCCACGCAGGATGCCGCCCACCTTAAAAAGCGCAGCAGCAACTGGCGCAACGTGTTTGATGCCAGTGTGGGCTTTGCTCGCCCGCGCCTGGCCGATGGCACCTGGACCAGCCCCTATGACCCGGTGCAGCTGGGCCATTCGTCCAAGTGGCGCGACTATACCGAAAGCAATGGCTGGCAGGCCACCTTCCTCAACCAGCATGACGTGCCCGGCCTGATGGCGGCGATGGGCGGCGACGCCGCATTCGAAGCCAAGCTCGACGCGCTGTTTTCCGCGCCGTCCACCCTGCCCAAGGGCGCGCCGCCCGATATCTCGGGCATGCTCGGCCAATATGCCCACGGCAACGAACCCTCGCACCACGTGGCCTATCTCTATGCCTGGTGCGGCGCGCACTGGAAAACGCAAGCCCTGGTGCGCCGCCTGCTGACGACGATGTACACCGCCAAGCCCGATGGCATCATCGGCAACGACGATTGCGGGCAGATGAGCGCGTGGTTCATCCTCTCGGCGCTCGGCTTCTATCCGGTCGATCCGGTCAGCGCGGTCTATGTGCTGGGCAGCCCGCTGTTCGACAGCGCGCGGGTGCGCGTGGGCGGGGGCCGCGAACTGCTAATCGAGGCGCGCGGCCAGGGGCCGGATCGCCCTTATTACGGCAAAGTGGAATGGAACGGCCAGCCGTTGACGCGGTCATGGCTGCGCCATGCCGAACTGGCCGCCGGCGGCACATTGGTGTTCCACATGCAGGCAGAGCCGGACAAGAGCTTTGCCCGCGCTCCGGCAGACCGGCCCCAGGCTTCGGCCTGATGCCGCTGCCGGCACGCGTGGTGCGGCCTCTGCTGGCGCCGGCCCTGGCCATGGCTGGGCCGGCGGCGGCGCTGGCGGCGCCCGATCTTGCCGGCGCCTGCATCCAGGCCGATGCCCCGGCCCGCGCCGGGGCAGACCTGCTGGCGCGGCGCCTGCGCGAGCGGGGGATCGATCCTGCGCCCGCCTGCCCGCTGACCCTGCAGTTCATCACCAGGCCCGCGCTGGGCGAAGGCTTTGCCCTGGCGCGGCGTGGCCGCACCATCGCCATCGCCGTAGGGCAGCCCCGCAGCGCGGCCTATGCCGCTGGCTGGGTACTGGGCCATCTGCACGGGACGCGTCTCGCACTGGCCGGGCCGGTGCACAGCGCCCCGGCCATGGCCGTGCGCGGTGACCAGATCGGTATTCGCGCCAAGAACAACAGCTTTGACGCCTGGACCCCGGCGATGCTGACGCGGCAGGTGGAAGACCTGGCGCTGATGGGTGCCAACCGCGTGCAACTGGTGGCGCCGGTTTCCGACGATGCCACCGCATCCCCGCTCGCCCCGGTGCCGGCCCGCACGGCGATCCTGGCCACGGCGCGGGCCGCCCACGCCCTGGGCCTGCAGGTGGCGCTCTATTATCCGCTGCTGCGCGATTACAAGCGGCCGGGCGATGTCACGGCCGAACAGGCCGACTTTGCCGCGCTGGTGGCGGATTTTCCCGCGCTGGATGCGGTCTATTTCCCCGGCGGCGACCCTGGCCATACCGCGCCCGCGCCACTGTTTGCCGTGCTGGGGCAGCTCGCTGCGCCGCTGCACGCGCGCTTTCCGGCCGCTGAAATGCTGGTATCCTCGCAAGGGTTCGATGCTGCCGGGTTTGACGCCTTCGTGGCGCAAGTGCGCCAGCGCCCGCCCTGGCTGTCCGCCGTATTCGTCGGGCCGCAGACGCGCAGCCCGATTGCCGCTCACCGTGCGCTGTTTGCCGGGGTGGTGCCGCTGGAACTTTATCCCGACACCGCCCATGCCATGCACGCGCAGTTGCCGCTGCAACGCTGGCACCCGGCCTTTGCCCTGACCGAAGGGCGCGAACCGGTGAACCCGCGCCCGCGCGCGATGGCTGCCGCCTTTGCCGATCAGGCGCCCGGCACGCGCGGGTTCATCGCCTATTCCGAAGGGGTGAACGACGATTGGAACCTGGCGCAGTGGCTGGCCCTGGCGTGGAACCCCCATGCCAGCACGCGTGCCATTGCCCTCGCCCATGCCCGCCGCTTCATCGGCGATGATCGCTTTGCCACCCTGCCCCAGGCGCTGGAGCAGAACTGGCGCGGCGATCCAGCACGCAACCCCGGCATTGCCGCCACGCTGGGGGCCACGCGCGCGCTGCACCCGGCGCCATGGGCCGATTGGCGGATCGATCTCTATCGCTATCGCGCGGTCTATGATGCGCTGGTCGCCCGGCGCTGGGCCGCGGCGCAAGCGGCTGATCGCGCCGCCCGCGCGGCGCTGGCCCGGGCCGCCATCACGGGCAGCGCGCAAGCCGTGGCCCGCGCGCGCGCCGCGCTCGATCGGCCGGAACCACGCGCCACCCTGGCGCTCTATCACCAGCTCGAAGCCCTGGCAGCGCGGCTGTGGGACAAGGCGCGCATGCAATTGAGCGTTCCGCGCTATGGCGCCTCCAACTGGGAGCGTGGCGCCAACCTCGATCGCGCCATGGCCGACCTGACCGATCGCGCCGCGCTGCTGCCGCGCCTGGCCAGTGCCATGGCCGCCCCCGGCGAAGCGGCGCGGCAGGCCGCACTCATCGCCCTGGCCGACCGCGCCGACCGGCGCCACGGCGCGCTCTATGATGACCTGGGCATGCCCGGCGCGCAGCCGCACCTGCTGCGCGGGTGGGGCGAACTGGCCGATCCGCAGGGCCGCCACAGCAGCATCGTGGGCGTGGCCGACCACCTGCCGGCCGATGGCTGGCCGCTGGCCACGCTGACCTATGCCGAAACGCTCTATGAAAATCCGCTGCGGCTGGCCTATCGCCTGCCGCGCGGGCGCGCCTGGTGCCTGCGCTTAACCTGGGCGGGCGAGGATTACTGGCGGACGATGGCGGTCTATGCCAACGGGCAGATGATCCTGCCGCCCCGGCAGCGCCCCAGCAATCCCGCCTTTGTCGAAGTGGCGATCCCCGCCGCCTTGACGCGGCAGGGCCGCCTCGCGCTGGCCTTTGCCGGGCAGGCCGGCGCCGGCGGCGGCGGGCGTGGCCAGCAGGTGGCCGAAACCTGGCTCATCCCCCGTTCAGCGCAGATCCGCTGCGATGGGCAGTGGACCGGACCATAATTCCTTGACCTTCATGGCACAGCGGACACAATCGCAGATGATGTTTGCCAGATCCTTTGCACCGGGCCTTTCTCGTTTCCGCACTGCCGCTTCGGCACTGGCACTGGCCGGTTTGGCCGCTGCAGTGCCGATGAACGGCGCCAGGGCCGCCGATTCCCGCTTTGAGCTGATCGGGCCGGATATCAAGGTGATGGTCACCCGCAATGGCCAGGACCTGCCGATCAGCAGCGTGCCCAGCCTGGCCGAAGGCGATACCCTGCGCATTTCGGCCGCGCTGCCTGGGGACCAGGGCGCGCACCTGATGGTGGTTTCGGCGTTCCTGCGCGGCGCCACCAACCCGCCGCCACGCGAATGGATCGGCGTGGCGCGCACGTGGAAGGACAAGGCGAACGAGCATTCGCTCAACCTGACCGTGCCCAAGGGCGCGCGCCAGATGGTGGTGCTGATTGTGCCGGAAACCAGCGGTGCGCAAGGCACGCTGGTGGATGCGGTGCGCGGCAAGCCGGGTGAGTTCGTGCGCGCCAGCCAGGATCTCAACCAGGCCTCGCTCGATCATGCGCGCCTGATCGCCTTCATCAACGCGATCAATGGCGACAATGCCACCCACCCTGAAGACCTGCAGCGCATGGCGCCGACGCTGGCGCGCAGCCTGTCGATCAAGCTGAACGAGGAATGCCTGACCAAGGTGGTAGACCAGCAGGCCTCGTGCCTGGTGGAAGATCGCGACACCCTGGTACTCAGCGACATCCACACCAATTCGCTGACCGACACGCTGACCGGCGCGCCGACCACGCTGGCGCTCTCGCTCAGCACCACGCAACAGGGCGGTGCCGGCCTCTACAGCCCCTATATCGGCGTGGTGCGTGATCTGGCCAAGCTGTTCGGCGCGTTCAGCAACCCGCAGTTCAACTATCTGCCGACGCTGTCCGAACTCAAGGGCGAGACCGCCTCGCTCAAGCTCAACAGCGCGCCCTCGTTCAACAAGCCCAAGTCGGTGATGGTCATGGCCATGCCGGCGATCGGGGCAGACAGCCCGCCGCAGTTGCGCAATCCCACCAAGGGCCCGATCTGCGCGCCGGGCAATGCCCTGGTCCTACCAGTGGAAGGAGCGCCGCTGGTCTTTGCCACCGGCTTTGCCCACGACATGGCGGTGAAAGTGACCGCCACCGATGGATCGACGCGCGAATATCCCCTGACCCCGCGGGCAGACCTTGGCGGCTATGCCGTGGTCGCCGATAGCCTGCCGCCCGGCGCCACGCTGACCATGCACATGCACGGCCGCTGGGGCTTCGACACGTTCGACGGGCCCGATTATGTAGTGCAGCGCCCCGATGGCGGGCCTTGGACACGCGCCGCCAATGCCACCGGGCCACTGGTGGCCGGGCGCGACAACGAAGTGATCCTGGAAGGCGCGGCACCGGGCTGCGTCGATGATGTCAGCCTGCGCATCGGCAACAGCGCCACCGGCCGCAGCGTGACCTATCGCGCGATCGATGCCACGCACCTGGCCGTCACCGTGCCCTTGGCCGAGGGTGAAACCGGCGAAGTGCGCCTGGACATTCACCAGCAGAGCCTGGGCACGCCCGCCAATGTCACGCTGCGCGCGCGGGCGGAAAGCAGCCGGATCGATTCGGTCGATATCCGCGCGGGCGACAGCGAGGCGATGATCACCGGCCAGCGCCTGGAACAGGTGGTGGCGCTGACGCTGGGCGATGTTGAGTTCCGCCCCGATGGCCTGGTGCGCGACGGGCGGATCGACCGCCTGCATCTGGCGACGAGCGGCAACACCCGCGCCGGTGACGCCGGCACGGCGGCCAAGGCACAGATCAAGCTGGACGATGGCCGCACCCAGACCGTGTCGATCAAGATCGGCCCCGCGCGGCCGCGCATCGACCTGATCAGTCGCACGGTCAACGCCGCGCCCGTGCCACCCGGCACGCGGCCCCTGCGCTTTGCCTCTGACGACCTGCTGCCCGAAGACGCCGAGCTGGTTTTCTCGGTGCGCGCTGGCGCCAATACCGTGCTGGGCAGCGGCGATGCGATCGAGGTGGCCCCGGCCGGCAGCCAGAGCGGGTTGCGCCTGACCACGGCCAAGGGCCTGATGGCCACCGACCCCACGGTGCTGGTCGCCACGATGCGCGCCAGCGATCTGCCGGCGGCCAGCTTTGGCCCGCTGCGCTATCGCCTGGTCAAGGCCGATGGCCAGTTGGGTGCATGGCAGCCGCTTGCCACGCTGGCGCGCCTGCCGCGCATCACCGGCTTTGCCTGCGACAGTGGCGGCTCGCTGCCCTGCACGCTGACCGGGCGCAACCTGTTCCTGCTTGATGCCGTGGGCGCCGATGGCGATTTCACCCGCGCGGCAACAGTGCAGCCCGGCTTTACCGGATCGAGCCTGAAAGTGCCCCGCCCGGCCGATGGCGCCCTGCATCTGCGCCTGCGCGATGCACCACAAGCCAAGGTGACCTTGCCGGCGGGTTGATCCGGGGATTGGGCATGCCTTCCACCACCCCCCGACCCCCTCCTCTGAAGAAGAGGGGGAAGTAAGATGCTGATTTGAAAGCCCCCTCCTCTTTAGAGGAGGGGGTTGGGGGTGGTGGCGATCAAGCCCCCTTGCCGCCAGTCAAAGCGTCTTGATGATCGCCGAAAAATCGCGGTCAGCATGGCCATCGGCGGCAAAGGCGGCATAAAGCTTTTCCGCCAGGTGCCCCATCGGCACCGGCGCGCCGGCTTCCTGCGCTGCGCCCATCGCCAGGCGCAGGTCCTTGAGCATCAGCGCCGTGGCAAAGCCGCCCTGGTAGTCATTGTCCGCCGGGGTCTGCGGCCCAACGCCGGGCACCGGGCAATAGCTGGTCATCGACCACGACTGGCCCGAAGCCTTTGACGCGATGTCGTAAAAGGTCTGCAGGTCCAGCCCCAGCCGCTCGGCCAGGCGGAAGCTTTCGCACGTCGCCACCATGGTCGCGCCCAGCAGCATGTTGTTGCAGATCTTGGCCGCCTGCCCTGCTCCGTCCGCCCCCGCATGGATCACCGCCTTGCCCATTGCCGCCAGGATCGGCTGCGCGGCGGCAAAGGCCTGGTCGGTGCCGCCGACCATGAAAGTCAGCGTGCCGCCCCGCGCCGCCGCGATGCCACCGGAAACCGGCGCGTCGACGATGGGATGGCCCGCCGCGCTGGCCACCTCGGCCAGGCGGCGCGCGGTGGCGACATCGATGGTGGAGCAATCGATCAGCAGCGCGCCGCCTGGCGCCGTGCCGATCACCTGGTTTTCGATCACGTCACCCACGATCGCCCCGTTGGGCAGCATCGTCACCACCACATCGGCGCCGGTCACGGCATCGGCCACGGTGGAACAGGGCGTGCAGCCCGCGTCCTGCGCGGCGGCCAGCGCCGGCGCCGAAAGATCGAACGCGCGCACGCCGTGCCCGGCCTTTGCCAGGTTGGCGGCCATGCCGCCGCCCATGTTGCCCAGGCCAATGAATGCAATTGCCGCCATGGCAGCCTCTCCCGTTATGTTCGTGTAGGTTTCAGCGGCCCTGCCAGTTGGCGGGGCGCTTTTCCACGAAGGCAGCCATGCCTTCGGCCTTGTCCTGCGTGGCGGTGAGCACCTGGAACATGCGGCGTTCGGCCAGAAGACCCTGGTCGAGCGTGGTTTCGAACGCCAGGTTGACCATTTCCTTGTTCATCATCGCCGCCAGCGGGGGCATGCCGGCAATCGCCTGCGCGGTCTTGAGCGCTTCGGTCATGAGATCGGCATGGGGCACCACGCGGCTGACCAAGCCGCCGCGCTCGGCCTCGGCCGCGTCCATCATGCGCCCGGTCAGGCACATGTCCATCGCCTTGGCCTTGCCCACGGCGCGCGCCAGGCGCTGCGAACCGCCCATGCCCGGCGCCACGCCCAGCTTGATTTCCGGCTGGCCGAACTTGGCATTGTCGCTCGCGATAATGAAATCGGCCATCATCGCCAGTTCGCAACCGCCGCCCAGGGCAAAGCCGTTGACTGCCGCGATCCACGGCTTGCGGGTGGCCTTGACCAGCTTGCTCGTCCAGCCTTCGAAAAAGTCTTCGGCATAGAAAGCCGCTGCCGGCTTGTCGGCCATTTCCTTGATATCGGCACCGGCGGCAAAGGCCTTGTCGCCGCTGCCGGTCAGCACCGCGCAGCGCTGGGCCGGATCAGCCTCGAACGCGGCGAAGGCAGCGATCAGATCGGCCAGGACCTGGCTGCTCAACGCATTAAGGGCCTGCGGGCGGTTGAGCGTGATCAGCGTCACCGGCCCCTGGGTTTCGACCAAGATCGTTTCAAAGCTCATAGCGGGGTCCATTCCTCTTGATGCGGCAGGGGCGCAAAGATCGCGTCGAGTTCGGCGGGCGCCACGTCAGCGGCGCTGGCCGGGTTCCAGCGCGGGGCATTGTCCTTGTCAACGATCACCGCGCGCACGCCCTCGGCAAAATCGGGCCGCACGATCATGCGCCCGCCGATGCGGTATTCCATTGCCATGTTCGCGGCAAAATCGGGCAGGGCCAGGCTGGTGGCCAGCTGCCGCAGCGAGACCGCGCAGGAGAACGGTGACCGCGTGGCGAGCGTTGCCAGCGTGGCCTGGGCAAAGCTGCCGGGATCGCGGGCCAGCGAAGCCAGCGTGTCAGCCAGGCCGTCATGGATGAAATGGCGCGCGATATCGTCGGCATGGGCCGCAATCGGCGCCGGCCCGGGCGTGGCCGACAGCGCATCGAGCGCGGCGCCAACGCTCTCGCCAGCGGCGATCTGCGCCTTGGCCTTGGCTAGGGCGCTTTCGTCCAGATAGTGCGTGGCAAGCCCGGCCCACAGGCATTCCCCGCCATCGAGCCGCGCGCCGGTCAGCGCCAGGTATTGGCCCAGCCGCCCTTGCAGGCGCGAGAGATACCAGCCACCGCCGACGTCAGGAAACAGGCCGATCCCGGTTTCGGGCATGGCCAGCCGCGTCTTGGCCGTGGCCACACGCCAGCGCGCCGGCTGCGAGATGCCCACGCCCCCGCCCATGGTGATGCCGTCCATGAAAGCCACCACCGGTTTGGCATAGGTGAACAGCAGGTGGTTGAGGCGATATTCGTGAAAGAAGAAATCACGCCCCGCCGCGCCGCCATCTTCCAGCGCAGAGCCGCGCAGCAGGGCAATGTCACCCCCAGCGCAGAACCCGCGCGACAGCTTGGGATCGCCATCGGGGGCGGCGGCATGATCGATGATCACGGCGGTGATCGCCGGATCATCCTGCCAGGCGAGCAAGGCATCGGTCATCGCCTTGACCATCGGCAGGGTCAGCGCATGGATGGCGCGCGGACGGTTGAGTGAGAGGATGCCGGCCGCGCCGTCACGGCGCACGATTACATCAGGCGTCATTGCAGCAGGTCCCGGCCGACGATCAGGCGCATGACTTCGTTGGTTCCTTCCAGGATGCGGTGCACGCGCAGGTCGCGCCAGAACCGCTCGATCGGATAATCGCGCAGATAGCCATAGCCGCCGAACAGCTGCAGCGCGCGATCGACCACGGCCGAGCCGGTATCGGTGGCAAAGCGCTTGGCCATGGCGGAAAAGCGCGTCTTGTCGGGCGCGCCGGCGGTAACCTTGGTTGCGGCCAGATAGAGCAGCGCGCGCGCCGCCTCCAGTTCGGTGGCCATGTCGGCCAGCACGAACTGGGTATTCTGGAATTCGGCCACGGCGCGGCCGAACTGGCGGCGTTCCTTCACATAAGCGATGGCTTCATCCAGGCAGCGCTGCGCCCCGCCCAGCGAGCAGGCGCCGATGTTCAGCCGCCCGCCGTCGAGCCCGGCCATGGCGATGCGGAAGCCTTCGCCCTCCGCGCCCAAACGGTTGGTGACTGGCACGCGCACGTTTTCCAGGATCACCTGCGCGGTGGGCGAAGCATTCCAGCCCAGCTTGCGTTCGGGCGCGCCGAAGGAAAGGCCCGGCGTGTCCTTTTCCACCAGCACGCAGGAAATGCCGCGCGGGCCATCCTCGCCGGTGCGCACCATGATCAGGTAGATATCGTTCACCCCGCCGCCGGAAATGAACTGCTTCGTTCCATTGATCACATAGTCATCACCATCGCGCCGCGCCGTGGTAGCGAGCGCTGCGGCATCGGACCCGGAGCCAGGCTCGGTCAGGCAGTAGGAGCCCAACTTGTCCATCGCCAAGAGGCCGGGCAGGTGCTGGGCCTTGAGCGCGTCGGGGCCGAAACTGTCGAGCATCCAGGCGGCCATGTTGTGGATCGACAGGAACGCGGCGGTGGTGGGGCAGCCATAGGACATCGCCTCGAACACCAGGGCCGCTTCCAGGCGGCCCAGGCCCACCCCGCCACCGGCTTCGGACACATAGATGCCGCCCAGGCCCAGTTCGCCGGTGGCGCGGATCACCTCGCGCGGGAAAATATGCTCTTCGTCCCAGCGCGCGGCATGGGGGGTAATCTCATCGGCGGTAAACCGGCGTGTCATGTCCTGGATGGCAAGCTGGTCTTCGGTCAGGGCAAAAGCCTGAGACATCAAGGGCGCTCCTGCTCCCGCATCTAAACGCGGTGTTTCTGTTTGGCGGGCACCATGGCCCAGCGCCGGTAGCGGCACAAATGCCTTTTTGGTCGCATCGGTTGTGCAAAAAAGGGGCACGACCTGATGGTCGCGCCCCTTGGCAGTGCATGCAACTGGCAGGTTTGTCAGGCTGGCGCGATCACGCCACCGGGCGCCGCGCATACCAGCCATAGCTGGCGATCACGGCATAGCAGACCGCCGGAATGACCAGGGCCAGCGCTAGGCTGTGCGTCACGTCGGCAACGCCGCCGGTCAGCAGCGGCAGCACCGCGCCACCAAAGATCGCCACGTTGATGATGCCCGAACCATCGGCCGCGCGCGATCCCAGCTTTTCGCAGGCGAGGCTGAAGATCGTGGGGAACATGATCGAGTTCATCAGGCCGATGGCGAGCAGGCTGTAGCCCGAAAGCAGGCCGTTGGTGTGGGTAGACAGCGCTATCAACGCGATGGCAAGGATAGCGTTGCAGGCGAGCGCCTTGCCCGGCGAAACCTTGCGCAGGACGGCCGAGCCGATGAAGCGGCCGATCATCGCCCCGCCCCAGTACACGCTGATCAGCTTGCCGGCGGCAGCTTCTTCCAGGCCCATGACATGCGCCTGGCGCAGATAGTTGACGATCAGCGAGCCGATCGAGACTTCGGCACCGACATAGAGGAAGATGCACAGCGCGCCAAAGCCGAAGCGCGGACGCTTGAGCAGGTCGAGCCCGGCAAGGCCGGCGCTTTCGGCATGCTTTTCAGCAGGCAGGCGGTTGCGGAACGACCACACCACGGCAGCAACCACGGCAAGGGCGACGGCCAGGCCGATGTAGCCCTTCACGATCGCACCGCTTTCCGCCGTGCGATAGGCATCGAGCGCCGGGCCGGTGAGATCGGCGGCCGAAACCTTGGCCAGGCTGCCCAGGATCAGCGCGGCGCCGAACCAGGGAAACAGCGTGGTGCCCAGCGAGTTGAAGCCTTGCGCAAAGGTCAACCGGCTGGACGCGGTACGTGCGGGCCCGAGCAGCGAAATCAGCGGGTTGGCCACGACCTGGACCACCACCACGCCGCTCGCCAGCACGAACAGCGCCAGCAGGAACACGCCATAGGTGGCGCTTTGCGAGGCGGGGATGAACAGCAGGCAGCCGGCCATCATCGTGAGCAGGCCCACCACCGCGCCGCGCATATAGCCGATGCGCTTGACCAGGCGGGCACCGGGAATGCCGATCACGGCATAGGCGGTAAAGAAGCAGAACTGCACCAGCATGGCCTGGGTGTAGTTCAGCGTAAAAAGCTCCTTGAGCTTGGGAATGATCACGTCGTTGAGCGACGTGATCCCGCCGAAGATGAAGAACAGCCCAATGACGAAGACCTGCAGCTGCGGGGCATCGATATGGGCGGCTCCGTCGGGGCCATCGGGATGGGTGCCCGCAGCAAGATCGGGGGCAAGGGCCATTGTGATTTCTCTCCTAACGCTGCGTTATCCTTGGGTCGGACAGGCAGCGACGCTTCCAGTTGCCTCGACACGCGCATTGCGGAGCGTCACGACAAATCCCTGCGGCGCCGTGATGCGAAGCGGCGTTCCAACCTTCTTGAGATCGGCCCCGGCCTGAGCAAAACAGCGCAACGGAATTCGTGTCTGGGTGACGGCCCCCTGCGGCGCAAGACGCAGGAGCGATGCCACATCCAGGCTGCCCGTGCCAACGGAAACCTTGATCGGCCCGGCCGGCAGCGCATCGATTCGCCAATCGAGCCGAACTTCAAAGCCTTCGTCGGCCTGGCGGGTGAGATCGACCGGCGGACCGTCGATCACCAGGGCACCGGGCGCGGCCCAGGTGAACTGGCGCGCGTCTTCCTGCGCCGTCAGATCAATCGAGCGCGAGGTCACGGCATTGTCGAGGCCGAGGTGCCAGGGCGATGGCGCCTGCCCGCGGTTGAACCACAGGTTGTCGCTGGCTGCGGCCGAAAGATCGACGCGCGGATCTTCGTTCACCCGGCCCAGCGGCGCGGGATGGGCATAGGTCAGGCCAAAGCCTGCCGGAAACAGCGGCTTGGTCACTGGCGAACGGGCATCGGCGGGCCAGGGAAATGGCAGCGTGCCGGCAAAATCGTGCGCCGGCTTGCCATCGCGCCCGGCGACCAGCACATCGGCCACGCCGGCGCCCTGGGTGCCCGGCAGCCAGGCCGCGACAAACGCGTCAGAGGCGTTGATCAGCGGCCCGGCAAACAGCGGCCGACCGGACAGGAATACCGAAACCACCGGAATGCCCTGCGCCTTGAGCCGGGCGATCAGGGCATCCTCGCCATTGCGCGGCCGGAACGCGAGGTTGGCCACGTCCCCCTGGAATTCGGCGTAGGGCGCCTCGCCATAGACGACCACGGCAACGTCGGGCTTTTGCGTAAACTGGCCATCGGGCGCCAGCGTAGCCTGGCCACCGGCCTGCCCCAGCGCATCGACCAGGGCGCGGCCGATGGTCTGTCCATGCGGGAAATCAGCCGCCGTGGTATCGGTGCCCTGCCAGGTGATGGTCCAGCCGCCGGCCTGCATCGCCATGCTGTCTGCCCCCGGCCCTGCCACCAGAACCCGCGCGCCGGGCTTGAGCGGCAGCAACCCGCCATTGTTCTTGAGCAGCACCAAGGACTTGGCCACTGCCTCGCGCGCGATGGCAAGATGCGCGGGGGCGCCCAGCCCGGCGGCATCGCCCCGCGCCACCGGCGCCGGGCCCATCAGGCCGAGCTTGAATTTCACGCGCAGGATGCGGCGCACGGCATCATCGATGCGCGCAGCCGGAATCGTGCCCTGCTGGGCCTGGGCCAGGGTGCTGTCGAACAGGCCCTTCCAGCTGTCGGGCGCCATCGCCATGTCCAGCCCGGCGTTGAAGCTGGCCGCGCAGGCCGTGACCGTGCAGCCTTCAACCTGGCCATGGCCGTTCCAATCGCCGACCACGAACCCGCCAAAGCCCATGCGGCCCTTGAGCACGTCGGTCAGCAGCGAGCGGTTGCCGTGGTTCTTCACCCCGTTCCAGCTGGAAAAACTGGCCATGACGGTGAGCGCGCCGGCATCGATCGCGGCGGGATAGCCCTGGGCATGGGTGGCCACCAGTTGCGCCTCGGTGATCCGCGCATCGCCCTGGTCCTTGCCCTCGAACGTGCCGCCATCGGCGAGGAAGTGCTTGGCCGTGGCCGCCACGTGGGTGGCGTCCACCGCCTGCCCGGCGTGCAGCGGGCCTTGCAGGCCCAGCACCATGGCGCGGGCATAGGCCGCAACCAGGGCGGGATCGGCGGCATAGCCTTCATAGCTGCGGCCCCAACGCAGATCCTGTGGCACGGCGAGCGTGGGGGCAAAGGTCCATTCGATGCCGGTGGCGGCAATTTCGGCGGCGGTGGCGGCGCCGATCTTCTGCACCAGGGCAGGATCGTGCATCGCGCCCAGGCCGATGTTGTGTGGAAAGATCGTGGCGCCGGGCAGATTGCTGTGCCCATGGACGGCATCGACGCCAAAGATGATCGGGATGCCCGCCCCGGACTTGGCCGACGCGGCGCGATATTCGCCCACCAGGCGCGCCCAGTCTGCCCCGCCCGCACGCTCGTTGCCATAAGGCCCGCTGTTGCCGCCGGCGAGGATCGAGCCGAGCGGATAGCGCTGCAGATCGGCCGGGGTGATCGCGCTGATATCGGCCTGGATCATCTGGCCAACCTTTTGCGCCAGCGTCATCCGCGCCATGAGCGCGGTGATCTGCGCCTCTGTCGCCGGATCGGTGATCGCGGCCGGGCTGTGCGCGGCGGGCCATTGCGCGGGATGGGCCGTGGCGCGATCGGCCTGGGCCGCGCCCGGACCATCGGCGGCCAGCACCGGCTGGGTCAGGGCCATCAGGCCGGATGCGGCCAGCAACAGGCGGCGCAGGGTCATGTCTTATCCTCTCGGGCAGATTACTTGTGAACGTTCTCAATTTCGGTTTCTGACACGGTAGGCCGGCCAGATCAACTGCTTGTGTGGTGCGTCAGGCCTGGCGGATGGACAGCAGCAAAAGTGCCGCCAGCCCAGCGCAAGCCGCCAGGACCAGGAACAGCGCGCCAAAGCCGAGCGTGGGCACCAGGCCCACTGCCAGCCACGGCACGATCAGCGAGGGAAACGTGTTGGTCAGGTTGAACAGCCCAAGATCGCGGCCACGCCGATCCGGCCGGGGCAGTACACGCAGCGTCTGCCCCGCATGGAGCGCCAGGAACACGGCCATGGCCAGGGCGAACAGGGCATAGCCGGCCAGCGCCACCCCCCTGCCCGGCGCCAGCGCCATGATCACCAGCCCCACTGCGACCAGGCCCGCCAGCGCGGCCAGCGGGCGCCAGGGACGGGCGCGGCGATCGGCCCAATGCCCGACCACCAGCGCCAGCGGCACCGACAGCGCCAGCAGCAGGCCATAGATGCGCGCCATGGTGGCCGCATGCATGGTGGGATCGATCGCCAGGAACCAATAGGCAATGAAAGCAAACAGCGTGGCTTCGGCCAGTTGCACCAGCAGCCGCGCCAGCCACATGCGCCGCACCGGCAGCGCACGCGGCGCCGCGCCAGGATCGGGCAGCGGCGCCGGTTCCGGCAGCGGAGTGAGCCGTGGGCTGATCAGCAGCAGTGGCAGGATGGACAGCGCAACGATCACCGCCAGCACGCTCACGCGGGTGGCAAACCCCACGCCCGGCCCGGAATGGAGGCCGGGCAAGGTGACCAGCGCGCCCATCGTGCCCGACCACGCCGGGGCAAAGGCCAGCAGGCCACCGAGCACCCCCTTGTGGCGATCGGGCACGCAATCGCCCGCCCAGGCGGCCAACGGACCCAGCACCATGTTGAGCGCGGCCTGCCACGCCACCACGACCATGATCAGCGCCGGCAGCGTGGTCGCCAGCGGCATGGCGAGCAGCAACGCGCACGACAGCACCAGCCCGGCCGCCACCCAGCCCCGGCGATTGGCGGTGCGATCGCTGGCCCAGCCCCAGGCGATATTGGTGAGGCTGGCCGAGACCGCGCCGATGAACGTCAGCGTGGCGAGCCACGGCACGGCCGCTGGCCCGGCCAGCTCTGCCACGCGCAGCGGCAGCAGCAGCGTGAGCAGCGGACCATAGCCGGCCACTGCCCCGGCCCAGGCCAGGGCATAACACAGCAGGAACGGCCAATCGCCGTGGCCCGGGCCGGGGTGTTGGCCGGCCACCGGGATGGCCGCCTCAGCCACGCGGCGCCACCGCCACGGATTCGCGCATCACCAGGCCTGCGGGCACGACCACCGGGCCATCGGGCACCGTGCCATCGCGCTGCGCGGCGATGATCAGATCGACCGCGCGCGCCACGGTCTCCGCCACCGGTTGATCCACCGCGCTCAATGCCGGGCGGGCAAAGCGCACCACCGGGGTATTGTCGAAGCTGATCAGCGAGAGGTCATCGGGCACGGCCAGGCCCAGGGCATGGGCGACATCGAGGCTCGCCAGCGCGGTCTGATCGTTGCTGGCGATGATCGCGGTGGGCGCCTGCGCCTGGCCCAGCAGGTCGCGCGCCGCCTGTGCGCCCATGGCAAAGCTGAAATCGCTTTGCGCCAAAAGGCCCTGCGTGGGCAGGCCGGCATCGGCCATCGCCACACGCCAGCCTTCCACGCGCCACTGGCTGAGACTGTATTCCGCGTCGCCAGCGATGAAGCCGATACGGCGGTGGCCCAGATCGATCAGCGCCTGCGTGGCCTTTCGTGCCGAGCCTTCGTCATCCATGATCAACGGGATGCCCCCGCCCTGCCCCAGCGAACCGATGCGGGCAAACGGGATGCCCTGGCGCGTCAGCACGCCCACGATCAGCGGATTGTCGGAATGGGGCGGCGTCAGGACCACGCCATCGGGCTGCAACGCGGCGATCGCGGCCAGCAGTTCGCGCTCGACATGGTCGTTGTGGGTATCGACCAGTTCGAAGATCATGCGATAGCCGTGTTCGGCACACTTGAGCATGCCGCCCAGAAGCATCTGGTCCACCCAGTCGCTGCCCTGGCGTGCGCGCCAATCGGCGATGGTGCGCGTGCGATCGTTGAGCGCCAGGATCAGGTACGAGCGCGAGCCGCTCATCCGCTGGGCCGCGATCGAGGGGACATAGCCCAGGCGGGCAATCGCCTCGCGCACGCGCTCCTGCATTTCGGGGCGCACGTTGGGCTCGTTGTTGATCACCCGGCTGACGGTCTGCAGCGAGACCCCGGCATCGGCGGCGACATGCTTGATCGTCACGGTCTGACGGCGGCGCGCCATCCTGCTGCTATCCTTTACTGCGCGGCGGCGGGGGCAGCCGCAGCGGCATCGCTTTGCCAGACATGAACCCAATCCACCATCATCGTGCGCGGAAAGCCGCTGCTGTCCACCCCGCCGCCGTTGCGGCTTTCGGGCAGGCCGCCGCCGATGGCAAGGTTGAGCACGAGGTAGAACGGCTGATCGAACGGCGCCAGGGGATCGGCGCTGCCGGTGGTGGACCATTCGCCGGCATGGCGGGTTTCATAGGGCACGCCATCGATGCTCCAGGTGATGGCGCCGGGCGCCCAATCCACGGCATAGACATGATAGCCATCGACCGGGGCGGGAATCGGGGTTTCCGATCCGATATGGCGGTTGGCCGGGGGCACGCCGCCGAAATGGATCGTGCCCAGGGCATGGTCTTCGCGCCCCGCGGTACAGCCTGCGCAAGGCACGCCGAGGTTGACGGTTTCCAGAATGTCGATCTCGCCCGAGGCGGCCCAATGGCCATAGCGATCGTGGGCCGGCAGCATCCAGATCGCCGGCCAGCTACCCTGCCCGCCAGGCAGCTTGGCGCGGACCTCCACCCGGCCATAGCGCCATGCCGCCTTGCCCTTGGTGCTGAGCCGGGCCGAGGTGAACGGCTTTTCCGCCCGCGCCGCCGCCTTTTCCGCGCTGTCGCGCAAGTCTTGCGGATAGGTGGGGCCGCGCCAGGCCTGCTTGCGCGCGGTAATCACCAGTTGGCCGTGGGCGACATGGGCATTGGTGGCGCGCGGCGTATAGCACTGCCGTTCCTGGTTGCCGCCGCCCCAGCAATCATCGGCCAGCGTCCAGCGCGTGAGATCGATGCCGGTGCCGTTAAACTCGTCAGCCCAGACCAGGTGCCAGCCGGGCCCCGGTGGCGATGGTGCGGCGTGTGCCGGCGTGGCGGCGGCAGCACCGGCGGCCAGCAGGACAAGCGCCAGGCTCATGCAGCAGCCCCGGTGCGCGCGCCGCAATAGTGATCGACATAGGCGGCGTGCCCGGGCAGGCCCTGTACGGTATCGGCCACTTCGCGGCGGAGGCTAGCAAGCAGCCGTTCCAGTTCATCATCGCGCAGCTTGGCCGCGACGGGATGATAGGCGGCCGGCGTGATGCCCTGCCCCATCATCACCTGCACCCAGCTGTTTTCGGCGAACAGTTCCTCATTCTTGCGGAACACCCGGCCGGTGCGGGCGAACAGATCCATCCGATGCGACAGGCTTTCCGGCACCTCCATCCCCGCGCAGTGGCGCCAGAACGGGCTGTCGCGCCGCTCGGTGGCCTTGTAGTGCAGGATCAGGAAATCGCGGATCTGGACCATGTCGGCCCACTGCTGTTCGTTGAATTCGGCAATATCGGCTGGATCGGGCCGCGTGCCCACCGGCAGCAGCCGCAACAGGCGCAGCACCGCGCGCTGGATCAGGTGGATCGAGGTGGATTCGAGCGGCTCCATGAACCCGCCCGACAGGCCCACCGCCACGCAGTTCTTCACCCACTGCCGGCGCCGTGCCCCGGTGGTGAAGCGGATGCGGTTGGGCTCGGTCAGGACCTGCCCTTCCACGCTCGACAGCAGGCGGTCGAGCGCCTGGTCTTCATCGAGATAGCGGCTGCACCAGACGATGCCGTTGCCCTGGCGATGCTGCAGCGGGATGCGCCATTGCCAGCCGGCATCGTGGGCAATGGCGCGGGTATAGGGCACGGGCGGGCGCACACTGGCGGTTTGCACGGCAATGGCGCGGTCGCATGGCAGCCAATGCGTCCAATCGTCAAAGCCGGCGTGCAGCGCGCCTTCGATCAGCAGCGCGCGGAAACCGGTGCAATCGACAAAGAGATCGCCTTCCACGCGGCGATCACCGTCCAGGTGCAGCGCAGCGATTTCCCCGCTGTCACCGTCCAGTTCGACGCGGGCGATGCGCCCCTCGATCCGGGTGGCGCCGTCGCCCTCGGCCAGGCGGCGCAGGAACGCGGCATAGCGCCCGGAATCGAGCTGGTAGGCATAGTTCATCCGCCCATCGGGCAGATGGGCAAAGCGCCCGGCCTGGGCCGCCATCAGTTCCAGGCAATAGTCGCCATAGGGGGCGGCATGCCCGCGCGCGAGCCCGTGCAGCCAGAAATGCTGGAACCCAGCGCTCCAGTGATCGCGGCCGGTGCCGCCAAACGAATGGAAATAGCTTTCGCCCGGCGCCTTCCAGTTTTCGAACGCGATGCCCAGCTTGAACGTGGCCGAGGTGGCACGCATGAAATCGGCCTCGGCAATATTGAGCAGGCGGTTGTAGGCGACCAGCGGCGGAATGGTGCTTTCGCCCACGCCCACCGTGCCAATTGCCTCGCTTTCCACCAGTGTGACCGTTGCGACCGGGCCCAGCGTGCGCGCCAGCGCGGCGGCGGTCATCCATCCGGCGGTGCCGCCACCGGCCACGACGATACGCAAGGGTCTATCGGTCATCGGCTGAGACTCCTGAGCAGGAAGGCACGGATGCGCCCGGCGGCAGCGGCATCGAGCGGGGCGAGAATGCCCTGCCCGGCGGGCGGCAGATGGGCCCGCGCGGCCTCTCCACCGGAAAAGGCATAGTGATCGAACAGGGCGTGCCACTGCGCACGCTCTGCCGGCGGCAGATCGCGGATGGCGAGGATCGCATGGATCAGCGCATCCTGCGGCTGGCCCAGCCAGCGCGGCGTATCGCGCCACCAATAGTTGACCAGCACGTTGAACGGCGCCAGCGCATCGACCGCATGATACCAGCCGCTGGGAATGAACAGCGCGTCGCCCGGTGCCAGATCGGCCACCTGGGCATGGGCCAGCGCGGTGGCATAGCCGGGATGGCGCAGCAGATCGGGCGCATCGGGATCGACCATGCTGACGGCGCGGCCGGCCGGGGTGTTGTCCAACGGGCCGAGATAGAGATTGGCGAACTGATCGGGCGGAAACAGCGTGAAGCGCCGCTGCCCCACGGCGCAGACGGCCAGGTTGTGGGGAAAATCGTTGTGCACGGCAACGCGGCTGGCGGTGCCGATCCACACGCTGGCCAGTGCATCTTGCGTGGCTGGCAGCCCTGCCTCCAGCGGCATCGGATTGGCCTCGTCCAATCCTTCGAACCAGCCGGGAATATCGATCGATCCCATGTAGATCGCGCGCCCGTCTGCCGCCTGTTCGGCCGCGGCAAAGCGCGCCCAGATGGCATCGAGCGGTTCCTGCACGGTCTGGAAATTGACCTGCATCGCCTGGTCATAGAACAGGCGCCCGCCGGCTTGCGGCGGGGCCAGCGACACGGTGAAGGCGCGTGGCCGGGCGTGGCTGGCAAGGTGGGCGCGCGCCGCCGCGGCGCTGTCGCGCCCGGCCTGTACCAGCGGCCAATGCGCTGCCAGGCCGCGCACCACGCAGGGCGTTGTGGCGGCGGCCAGCACGGCATCGAGAGCGCCGCCATGATCGGCCAGCGCCACCTCTGCCACGCAAGGAAGGCCTTCAGGCACGGCCAAGGCGCGCCATCAGATCGGCAAAGCGCCCAAGCGCGGCCACCGCCATGTAGATCGGCAGCAGATAGCCCTGGGCGTTGAGTTCGCCCAGCGCCGCGCCATCCAGCGCGGCCAGGCGATCTTCGGCAATGATGTGATAGCCCACCAGGCTGCGGGTGGAGCCTTCGGCCAGGGGCACATCGAGCGTGAAGGGTTCGAGCAGGCCATGGTGTTCGAGCGCGGCGAGAAACGCCGGCGTGGCGCGCCAGCCAGCGTCGAGCGCGCCCAGTTGCTCTGCCTTGGCGGCGAGATAGGGCGTCGGGGCACCGGCGTCATCGAACAGCCGCTGCCCACCGGGTGCTCCGACGCGGGCATGGGCCAGATCGATATGCACCTGGGGCACTTCGTCTTCATCGCGGGTGCGGCCGATCAGGAACGGCTGCACGGCGTGGGCCAAAGGCACGTAGGCCGCGTCCCAGCGATCGCCGGCCAGGAACAGGTTCTCGCCCTGATCAAAACCGAACAGGGCCAGCGCAGCAAACTGCCCGCTCTGCCCGTCGCGGCGAAAGACGATGGGATAGTGCGCGGCCACCGCGCGAAATTCCGAAGGGACGACCAGGCATCCCATTACCCCGTCGCCCCATTGCGCCCCGGCGGTGGTGCCCACGGCAAGATCGCGATGGCTGGCATTGTCGAGCAGGGCGTGGCTGCTGCTGGTCACGGTGCGGGCGTCCTCTCTCTTGTGGCTCTTCCAATCCTGCCCCCTTGTTTCATCGCCCACTGCCACAGGCAAGTGCGTTGAAAAGAGGGCCATCCGGCCGGGCTGACGGGCAGTGTCGCCCGGCCGGATGGGGAGGGCCGCGTCAGAAGTTGACGCGGAAACCAGCCGAATAGCGGGCATAGCCGCTGGAGGCGAAGAACACGTTGTTGTCAGACCGCAGGTGCCCACGCCGGCCCTGGTTGGTCAGGTTGATGGCATCGGCAAAGACGGTGAAGCCCTTGCGGAATTCCCAGCTGGCGCTGGCATCGACCTGGCCATAAGGCTCGACATAATAGGGGTTGGGCCCCGTGCCCGAGAGGAACTGCGCGCGCCAGTTGTAGGCAACGCGCGCCTGCAGCCCGTGCTTGTCATAGAACAGCACCGCGTTGGCACTGTCAGACAGCCCGGTCAGCGCGAACTGCGTGACGCTCGACGGCTTGGTGTTGTCGTAGGTCGCATCGCCGCGCACGATCGTATAGTTCAGGATTGCACCGAAACCGGTGTTCCAGAACGAGTGCTGGATGGCAAATTCCCAGCCATAAAGCGTGGCGGTCTGCGAGGAATTGACCGGCGTGGCGATCTGGAAATTGACCGCCGCGTCCTGAGGCGTGCCAAAGATGTTGCCCGTCAGGTTGCCGGTGGCATCGGTGCCGGTGATCTGCGAGCTTTCAGGGTAATGGGTGAAGATGTAGTTGCGGATCGCCGCCGTGCTGGCATCAGCCCCCAGCGCGGAAATCGCCGCCTGGTAACGCGGGCCATTGGCCGGGTTGGTCAGGCCGAAGGCCGGGCTGTCGACGCGGGCTGACGAGATGAAATTCGACACGCCCTTGTGGAAGAAGCCCACCGAGACATAGCTCGTCGGCGCGTAATACCATTCGAGGCTGACATCGATGTTCTTCGACTTGTAGGGCATCAGGCCCGGATTGCCCTGGCTGCCGGTGCCACCGCCGATGCGGAACAGCTGGTCCAGCGTGCGGCCACCCTGGAGGCTGGCATAATCGGCCCGCGTGATGGTGTGGCTGTAGGACGCACGGAACTTGACGTTGCGCGCGGGCTGCATGTCAAAGTCGAACGCGGGCAGGAAGTTGTCATAGCTGCCGGCAAAGGTGGTGAACGCGCTGTCACCGCCATAGATCAGGCCGAATTCGTTGGCCGAGACCCACTGCGTGCCGGTGGGCACCGGCACCAGCGCCGACGAGGTGACGCGGGTGTTTTCATAGCGCAGGCCAGCACGGAAATGCGCCTCGCGACCGAGCAGGTCGAACTTGGTGTTCACCTGCACATAAGGCGCGATCGTGCGTTCCTTGATGCGGCGATCGACGGTGTAAGGCGCCAGGCAATTGCCGGTGCCGCCGCAGATCTGGTTCTTGCTATCGAGCAGGCTCACCATCTTCTCGAAGTTGAAGCTGTAGAACTGCTTGATGATGTTGGGATCGTTGGCGCCCGAAACGCCCTTGAACTTGTCCGGCACCGAAACCAGGCTGAACAGGTCATCAGGCGTCTGGCTGGCCGGCAGCGAGCCACCCCAGGTATCATGCTGGATATAGCCATAGGCCGAACGCACCTTGTTCTCGGTGTAGTCCGCGCCAAAATCGAGGCTGTCGATCACCCCGCTGTCGAACTTGAACTGGCCCGAAAGCCGCGCCTCGTTGATCTCGTCACGGAAATAGGCGTTGCGGAAGGCATTGCCCGTGGGCGTGATATTGGCCGGATCGAGCGCATCGATGCCCGGGTTCATGCCCACCGAAATGACCGGCAGATCGTGGGTAAAATCGATCTTCTGGTTGGCGATGCCGAACACCGCAGAGCCCACCGACACGCTGGTGCCATAGGGATTGTTGGGCTTGGATTCGGCCGTCGAATGATGCGCGTCCAACTCCAGCGTCAGGCGATCGATGCCGTCCCACTTGAGGTTGCCGCCGATCGAGCGGTTGATCGAGCGGTTTTCGGTAAGCGCCGCGCTATACGACAGGTCCTTGCCTTCGTTGGCGCCGAAGTGTTCGGCATAGAACACCGGGCCGGCCACCGGGCCATCGGTCCACTGGCTGGAAACGTCGTTGAAGTTGAACCAGATGCCCACGCTGTTGGTGCGCGCGCGCACGGTGTTCTGGGAATAGGTATAGTCGAACGTGGCGGTCAGCGTATCGGTGGGGCGCAGTTGCAGCACGAGCTGGCCGTTGATGCGCTCGCGATCGATGTCGGTAATGTCATAGCTGGCGTTCTGCGGCACCTGATAGACATCGTTGGGGCCGGGCCGGTTGACGATGTTGGCATAGCGCGGATCGCCCTGCTGCGGCAGCGAGCCCCAGTTGTTTTCCGATCCGAGATAGCCATCGCGCCAGCCGACATTGGCCTGGTTGTTGCTCGCCTTGCGCTTTTGCCACACGCCGGTGACCAGCACGCCCACTTTGCCGTCGGCAAAGGTGTCGCTGATGATGCCCGACACTTCTGGCGTGATCGGGCTGCCTTCGTTGCGCGAGGTATCGATCATGCCCTTGATCGCCAGGCTGCCATGCAGGCCGGGCCGATCGAGCGGGCGCGGGGTCTTGATGTTGATCGTCGAACCGATGCCGCCGGTGGGCAGCGTGGCCCGGCCGGACTTGTAGACTTCGACCCCAGCCACGCCTTCGGATGCCAAGTTGGCGAAATCGAAGCTGCGCGTGGACGGCGCGCTGGCGCCATCGCCCAGGCTGGACGTGGGCATCTGCCGGCCGTTGAGCAGCACCAGGTTGAATTCGGGGCCAAAGCCACGAACGGTAACGGTAGAGCCTTCGCCGTTGGAGCGGTCGATCGACACGCCGGTGATGCGCTGAAGCGATTCGGCCAGGTTGGTGTCGGGGAACTTGCCCATGTCTTCGGCCGAAATCGCATCGACCACGCCCTGGGCGCTGCGCTTGATATTGGCAGCGGCCGAAAGGCTGGCACGGATGCCGGTGACGACGATGGCGTTTTCCGGCGCTTCGGTGGCAGCTTGCGGATTGGCGGCCGGCTGGGCGGCCGATGCCGCGCCGGCGGTGTCCTGCGCCAAGGCCGGATTGGCTGCCAGGCCCACGGCCATGACCGAAGCCCCCAGTACCAGGCGCGCGCGCAAAGAATGGCAACGTGTGCTCATCAGATCCCTCTCCCCGTTTTCACCCGGCGCTTTGCGTCCGGCTTGTGAACGTTCTCAACTGTGATGACGCATGCGCGTGAACGTTCACTTTGTCAAGCACCCGGCGTTGCCAGCCGTGACAAAGGGCAATGAAACGAGATCAGCCTGCCGGGAAAGCAGCTGGCAAGCGCGGCCTGGACAGTGCGCCGCCCGCGCCGCGGCGATCAGCCTGTGGCGCGAAGGCCAAGTTGCGCGGTCGGATAGGCCGCGCGATCGTTGCCCGCGGGTTGACCATGCCCGGGCAGGCCATGTTCGAACACGGTCGCGGTGATGCGATTGCGGCCCTCGCTCTTGCTGCGATAGAGCTGCGCATCAGCCATATCGATCCACTCCTGCGGCTTGGCCCCGGCGACGCTGCGCGCACTGGCGATGCCGATGCTGACCGTGACGAACGCATCCACGCCCGATCGCGCGTGCGGAATACCCAGCTGGCGCACCTGGCGCCCGATCTCGGCCGCAACGGATTGGGCCGTGGCCAGGTCTGCGCCGGGCAGCACGCAGACGAACTCTTCCCCGCCATAGCGGGCCGAAAGATCGGTCGCACGGCGCACCGCGCGGGTGAGCGCGGCGGCGACCATGGCAATGCAGCGGTCGCCGGCCGGGTGGCCATAGGCATCGTTGAACTGCTTGAAGAAGTCGATATCGAGCATGACCACCGACAGCCATTCCTGCTGCCGCGCCAGCCGCGTGGTCTCCACCTCCAGCGTGCGTTCCAGGTGCCGGCGATTGGACAAGCCGGTGAGCGCATCGGTCACCGCCATCCGTGCCAGTTGATCGCGCAGGCGCTTGAGTTCAACATGATTGGCCACCCGCGCGCGCAGGATCGGCGGCTGCACCGGCTTGGTCACATAGTCGATCGCGCCCAGCGACAGACCGCGCATCTCGTCCTCGCTGTCCCCCAGGCCGGTGGTGAAGATCACCGGCACATCGGTCAGCGTGGCATCCTGCTTGAGCGCGGCACAGACGGCAAAGCCATCCATGCCCGGCATCAGCACATCGAGCAGGATGAGATCGGGCTGCGCGGTGCGCGCCAGATCCAGCGCCTCTTGCCCCGACAGGGCAAAGCAGACGTCGTATTCGTCTTCGAGCACGGCATTGATGATCTCGATATTGGCGATTTCATCGTCGACGATCATCACCAGACCGCGCCGCGACAAGGGGGGAAGCGCCTGGCCCATTAGGCAACGGCCCCCTGTATCGGCGCATCATCGGCAAGGCTGCCTTCTGCTTCGAGCAGGGCCAGCGCGCGGCCATAGTCGAGCCGTTCCAGCGCCTGGCGCACCGGATGGCCCTGGCGCGCCGGCTCGGGCAGGCCCAGCGCATCAGCATAGACGACAAAGGCAGCCCGCGCCGCCAGGCTGCGCCGCTGCACCAGATCGATCAGCCCGTCGCGCGCCTGGGCAACGGCGCCGGCATCTGCGCACGAGCCATCTGCCTCCGTGATCGACGGGACATGAGCCGGAAGCGGTGGCGCCAGGCTGCGCGCCGCCTCGATCGCCGGGGCCAGTTCGCGGGCCAGCAGGGCAATCTCGCGGTCGAGGCCAAAGGTCTGTTCGGCGGCCAGCAAGCGCTCGATGCGCGCGGCCACGGCCTGGACCTGCGGCAGTTCGAGCGAACCGGCCACGCCCTTGAGCGAATGGGCCAGGCGCCGCGCCTCGGCCAGGCGGCCTTCGTCCACCAGGCTGGTCAGCGCACCGGGCGTGGCGGCATAGATATCGCCGAAATCGCCGATCAGCTTGAGCAACAGCGTGCGCTTGCCATTAACCCGCGCCAGGGCCGCAGGAATGCCGAAGGGCGGCAGGTGATCGGGCAAGACCGCCTCGGACGCGCCGGCCGCATCGTTGGCCACGGCGTCGTTTGCCACAGGGCCGGTCCAGGCGGCATCGGTCCCCTGGCCGGCCACTGCCCCGGCAGGCGCGGCATCGGGCCGGCGCAACCAGCGTTCCAGCGTGCGAACCAGCAGCGCAGGCTCAACCGGCTTGGCGATATGATCGTTCATGCCGGCGTCAAGGCACCGCTGGCGTTCTTCGTCATAGGCATGCGCCGTCATCGCGATGATCGGCAAGGCGTCGGCGCTCCACGTGCGACGAATGCGCGCGGTGGCTTCGATGCCGTCCATCTCGGGCATCTGCACATCCATCAGCACAGCGGCATAGGCCCCGTTCTGCGCCGCCACCATGGCGCAGGCGATGCGGCCGTTTTCGGCGCAGTCCACCTCGAGCCCGGCATCGCCGAGCAGTTCCATGGCGATTTCGCGGTTGATCTCGTTGTCTTCGGCCAGCAGCACGCGCAGGCCGCACAGGCGCTGTGGCAGGCTTGGCGCCTGCGCCACCGCGTCTGCCATTGCCGCAGGCGCGGGCGCGGCAGCGGAGCCCTTGGCGGGCGCGCGTTCAGCCCGTTCGGGGAACAGATCGCACAGCGTTTCGATCAGCGCGCGTGGTTGCAGAGGCTTGGTGAGGAACGCATCGACATCGGCGCGATCGACCGACCCCAGGAACTCGTCGGCGCCATAGGCCGTCACCAGCAGTGTTGCCGGCAGGCGCCCATGCGGCACGCGGGTGCGCATGGCCTTGACCGTGTCCATCCCGCTCAAGCCCGGCATCTTCCAGTCGAGCAGGACAAGATCGAACGGACGCCCGGCGGCGGCCGCTGCATCGATCGCTGCCAGGGCTTCCTCGCCCGAGGCAACGAGATCGACCGCCATGCTCCATCCGGTCAACAATTCGTGCACGATCTGGCGCGAGGCGGCATTGTCATCGGCAGCAAGCACGCGCAGGCCCGCCAGGCCCGGCGGCGGCAGCAGCCCGGCGCGGGCCAGCGTGCCGGCATCGCCCATCACCACGCGGAAGGTAAACACGCTGCCCATGCCGGGCGTGCTTTCCACGGTGATGCCGCCGCCCATCTGCTCAACAATCTGGCGCGAGATGGCCAGGCCCAGCCCGGTGCCACCAAAGCGCCGGGTCATCGAACTGTCGGCCTGGGTAAACGAGGTGAACAGCGCGTCGCGCGCTTCGGCGGTCATGCCGATGCCGGTATTGCGCACGGTGCATTCCAGGGTGACGGTGCCCTCTCCCGTCGCCACCAGATCGACGCCGACCATGACCACGCCCTTTTCGGTGAACTTGACCGCATTGCTGAGCAGGTTGAGCAAGACCTGGCCAAAGCGCAGTTCATCGCCCACCACCATCTGCGGCACGCGCGGGCCGACGGTAACGCGCAGCGCCACACCCTTGGCCTCTGCATCGAGATTGAGCATCTGGGCCTGGTGCTCCACCGTGGCGCGCACATCGAACGGCCGCGCCTCAAGCGTGAGCTTGCCTGCCTCGTTCTTGGAATAATCGAGAATGTCGTTGATCAGGCGCAGCAGCGAGGCGCCAGCATCGGCAATCCGCGCGACATAGACCTGCTGCCGGGGATTGAGCGCGGTGCGCTGCGCCAGGTGGCAAAAGCCCAGGATGGCGTTCATCGGCGTGCGGATTTCGTGGCTCATGTTGGCCAGGAACATGCTCTTGGCGCGCGTGGCATCCTCGGCCTCGCGGGTGCGTTCTTCCAGCGCCAGGTTCTTGGCGCGGATTTCCTCGCCCATGGCGGTGACACGCTGCACGGATTCGACCAGCCGGTCGCTGAGCCAGACCAGCACCGCGGTCTGGAATGCAACGATCACGGCGTGAAGCAGCACGCGGGCAATGTTGCCCTCGCCGGGAAAGACCGCATAGGGCAAGGCATAGAGCAGCACGAGGTGATGCAGCGCCGTGGCCGTGGCCGCCATCAGGATGGCGCCGCGATCGCACCAGGCAATGGTCAGCGCCAGCATGGCAAAGAAGTACATGTGCATGTCCATCTGCCAGGCATGGCCCTGCATCAGGAACAGCAGCAGCGCCGGCTCGCCCACCAGCGCCACGGCGGAAAGATAGCGCGTGGACCGGGCAATGCCGTGGCGCCACCACATCAGGTGGTAGGCGAGCGCCAGAACGCCGCCAGCAACGCCCGCCCCGATCGGCGACTGGCCCGCCAGCCAGGCAACGACCGCCAGCAGCGGCACGTGCGCCCACAGCAGATAGACCAGAAAATGGCCGAAGCGGTGGCGCACGTCATCCAGTTCGGTGGCCGGTAGCGGCACGGCCGCAACCATCGGAGCGGATAACGCAGTGGGCACGAAACGCGGCGATGAGGGGATCGTCATAGGGCCGTTTCTTCCTTGGCAGCGCCGAGGCAGCCCGCCAGACGTGGCGAAGCGAAGATGAACCAGGCCCCTTCTCGGCGCAGTGCGGCAGGAAAATCCACACGGGGGGACGTGGCGATAGCGATATTGGCAAAGCGGCCCGGTGCCACCAGCGCGCCTTGCGCGCCGGCAACCATGGCCAAAGTCTGTATCTGCGGGGTACCGGGTGGAGCAATGACCACCACCTGGTCACCCGGCTGGATCGGCGGGACGGAGGCCCAGGCCAGGCCAGCCACGCCGGCCAGCATCAGGGCGGCGGCGGGCCATATGCTAACGATGGCGGGAGCAGCGATCGTGCGCGGCGGCGGCGCAGGCATCGCACCGTGGCCCGATGCGGCTACGGCGCGATGGCAAGTCGCGTTGATACTGCTGGTACGATCATCGATCATATCCGCCCTCCACACCTTGGAGGTTACGGGTGGCCAATTTCCAATTGGTAAACTTTTACGTTATCGAACTGATCGCAAACTGAATTTGGCCAACAAGGCGCAGTTTTTCGTGTAATATTTCATCCAAATTGGCAGTTGTTCGCGCGCCAAATAGCGGGCGCTTGCAGCAAACTCTGTCAGCCCGGCAGGTAAGCAGACACATGCCAGCAATAGGCGCCCGGCAGCGCGCGCTGGTTTAGCGCCGGTTTTCTGCGGTTTTCAGCCAACCACGCGCACTGGAACGCCCTGATAGGCAAGGCCAGGACGCAGGTGTTCGTGCTTCATCACCACGCTGCCGCCCAGCACGCGGGTGCCCGAATCGATCACCGCGCCATAGAGCGGCACGGTGCCGGCATGGACGGTGGCGCCGGTGCCGATCCGCACCTTGTCCACCTTGAGTACGCGATCCTCGAACGTGTGGGCCTGGAAATTGGCATGGACCGTGGCGCCGTCGCCGATCTCGATCATGTCGGGATCGACGACCTGGGCAAACAGCGGCCCGAGCACGGCGCGGCGCCCGATCTTGAGGCCCATCAGCCGCAGATAGACCAGCAGCAGGAACGTGCCTTCCAGCTGTTGCAGTATGAAATTGGCATAGCGCGCCCAGGCCACGTAGACGAAATCCCAGCGGCTGCACCAGCACGACCACAGCGCGTGCTGGCCAGGCCGCACCCGGCCGATCAGGCCCCACTTGAGGACCATCACCACCAGGCACAGCGCCACCATCGTGGCGAGCGTGGCACCGGGCACCACCACCCAGGTCATCAGTGCCAGGCTGGCCCCACGCGCCGCAGCCGCGCCGATCGCGGCGAACCACAGGGCGCCCAGCACCAGCGGCACCACCGGCAGGAAAAAGCGCGCCAGTTCCCAGAACCAGCGGTTGGCCTGGCGGATCAGCGAAGGATCGTGCGTCACGCTGCGATCGGCCTCCACCACCTGGCGGCGCGGCAGATCGAAACTGGGATGGCCAAAGCGCGACTGCCCGCGCGCGATCAGCGTGGCATCGGCCACCGTGGAAATGCCGATGAGGATATCATCGGGCAAGGTCTCGCCCGCCGGGATCACCGCGTGATTGCCCAGGAAGGTATTGCGGCCAAGGCGAATCGGCGCGACCCGCACCGTGCCCTGGCGGAGTTCCGCCCCGCCGAGATAGATGCCATCGGCAAAGAAGGTTTCCGCGCCGATGCTGACGAGTTCGGGGGTGACGTCAAAGATCGTGCTGATCTCGCACTTGTCGCCCAGCTTCATGCCCGCCAGGCGCAGCCAATGTTTATACATCAAGGTGCCTGACAGCCATTCTCCGGCGGCAAAGACCGCGCCGGCCTTGATCCACAGGCGGATGTAGCCAAGGCTCCAGCGGTCGATCACGCCGGGCCGCACGCGGCCCATCGCGCGCAGCAGGACTGCCGACCAGAAGACGTTGAGCGGCACGGCAAGGACCGTGGTGGCGAGCAGCGCCGCAATCACCCGCCCGTCGAGCGAGGGCGCTGCCATCCAGTGCCAGATCGCCTTGGCGCTCACTTCGCCGCCCAGGCACAAGCCCAGCAGCAGCAACTCCCCCGGCAGCGCGGCCAGCGCGGTGAACAGCCCCTGCCCGAGAAGCAGCAGCAGGCCATGGCGCCAGGGCCCGAGCCGCGTGGCGGCGCGCGTGATCACCGGAGGCGGCGGCGCCACGCCCACGCGCTGTGCCGGTACGCCGTCCCACACTTCGCCCGCCGGCACCGTGCCGCCGGCATTGAGCACGGAAAGCGCTGTCAGCACACTGCCTGCGCCCATGCGTGCTGGGCCTTCCACGCCCGCGCGCACCATCAATGCAGCGCCCGTTTCCAGCGTGATCGGCGCCACCACGATATCGCCGCGATCGAGTTCGACCAGGCCCAGGTGGGCGCCCTGCCCCAGCGCGACATCATCGCCCAGGTCGAGCAGGTCCCAGCCGCCCCGGCGCAGATCGACGTTGCGGTGAATGTGCACGCGCTGCCCGATCCGCGCGCCGAGCAGGCGCAGGATCGCGTTGTTGAGTTCAGTGCCGGCCAACAGCGGCCAGGGGATCAGCCGCACCGCCTGCATCACCATCCAGTGGCGCAGGTAATAGGCGCTCCACACCGGCGCGCGCACCGGGCGATAGCGGCCGATCGCCAGCCACTTGACCGCCACGGCAAAAGCCACCGACACCGGCAGATAGACCAGGAACCCGGCCAGGCCGATCAGCGGCGCCACCAGCACCAGCGTGGCCAGGCCCAGGTGCGCAAAGGCCAGCGGCGCGACGCGGAACGCGGCGAACCACGAGGCCCAGGCCGCCACCAGCACCGTCATCGCCAGCCAGCCGCCCTGCACCAGATTGGCCAGCAGCGGGCGCGCCACGCCTTCGCGCAGCAGCGGCAGCGCCGCATCGGCAATGGTTTCTGCCGGTTCGGGCGCGCGCAGGGCCAGGGCCCGCACGGTGCGCGCATCATAGATGTCGCTGACCGTCACCCAATCGGTGCGCCAGTCTTCGCGCAGCAGAGTAACCAGCATCGCCGCGCTGAGCGAATCCCCGCCCAGCCCTTCGAAGAAATCGGCAGTGACCGAAACGCCATCGGGGCGCTTGAGCACATCGGCCATCGCGCGGGCGATCAATGCCTCCAGCTCGCCCTCGGGCAGGACCAGCGCCTCTTCCTCGCGGCCCGGCCCGCTGCGCTGGGCCGCAAGGTTCATCGGCGGCAGCGCCTTGCGGTCAAGCTTGCCCCCCACGGTGGTGGGCAGTGCCGCGATCAGGCCGATCTGGCGCGGGACCATGTAGGGCGGCAGGCTGGCGGCCAGCGCCTGGCGCAACGTATCCCCCAGGGGCGGTGCGGCGGGATCGACCGGCACGACATAGGCCACCAGTTCGGGCACGCCGCCGCGATCCTGCACCGTGGCTCCGGCCGCGCGCACGCCGGGCAGTGCGGCAAGCTGCGCCTCGATCTCGCCCAGTTCCACGCGATAGCCGCGGATCTTGACCTGGGCATCGATGCGCCCGTGATAGAACAGGTTGCCGGTCTCGTCGCGGTGCACCAGGTCGCCGGTGCGATAGAGCCGCCCGTGGCGCGGATGATCGATGAACTTCTCGGCCGTCAGATCGGGGCGATGGCGATAGCCGCGCGCCACCCCGGCGCCGCCGATGCACAACTCGCCCTGCGCGCCCTCAGCCACATCGTCCAGCGCATCGTCGAGCACATAGGCGTGCATGCCCGGCACGGGGCGGCCGATGGTGATCGGCCCACCCCGCACGATATCGCCGCGCAGACAGGTGACCGCGCATTCGGTCGGGCCATAGCCATTGACCAGCCGCCGCCCCTGCGCCCACAGCGCGGCGATATCGGCGGGCAAGGCTTCCCCACCGACATAGAGCAGCTTGAGATCGGGCAGCGCCGCCTGGGGATTGCTGCAGCCACTGCTGCGCAGCAGGGTTGGCGGCGGGCAAAACACGCTGGCGCGGTGATCGGCCAGCCAGGCAACGATATCTGGCCCCAGCCGCGCGGCCGCATCATCCATCACCAGCAGCGTGGCGCCACTGGCCAGTGCCAGCCAGATTTCCTCGATCGAACTGTCATAGGCGACCGACGAGCCCTGGACCACGCGGTCTCCCGGCCCCAGCGCAAATTCGGCCAGATCGGACGCGACCAGATTGGCGATCTGGCGATGCTCGATCATCACTCCCTTGGGTTTGCCCGTGGTGCCCGAGGTATAGATCAGATAGGCCAGCTGCGCCGGGCCGACCTGGGGCAGAGCCGCACCGCCAGCAGGCGCTTGGGCCAGCAATTGCGCCGGATCATGCACCGCGCAGGCGCCATGGGCCAGGCCCGCCAGCCGTTCCAGGGCGGCAGGTTCGGCCAGGATCAGCGCGGGCTGCGCGTCTTCCAGGATATCGACGACACGGCCATCGGGAAACGAGGGATCGAGGCAGGTGAACGCACATCCGGCCTTGAGCACGGCCAATTGCGCCAGATAGAGCAGTGGCGACGTGCGCGGCAGCTGCAGCGCCACGACCGGTTCGCCGCCGGGCGCAGCGGCCGGCAGGCGCGCCAGGATCGCCTGGGCCAGAATGTCGCTTTGCGCGGCGAGATCGGCATAGCTGATCGCCTGGTCGATATCGCGGCCCTTGCCGGCCGGCACGAAGATGGCGCACGCCTGCGGATGCCGCGCCGCCGCAGCCGCCAGAAAACCGTGCAGCGTCATGTCGTTTTGCAGTTGGTGTCCGCCCATATCCGCCCCCTAGCGCCGATGTTGCGCCGGTCAATCGGGAACCCCGCACAAAAACGCCGAATTCGGACAGGCCAACCGTGCGGAATCCGCGGCAGCATCCGCCCGTTCGACCCAAGGTACAATTGCCCGAACGGGGCCCCTTTGCGCATTCTCGGCCAGAACACGGAACGGGCCGCAGGGCTTCGTGGCAGGTCGCATAGCATGCCACCGTTTCACACGTCATTCGCCTTAAAGCATATGCAAGGAGAGGCCCCATGTTGCAGGAAGCCATGACCAAGTTTTCGGCCCAAAGCCCGATCAAGGCCAAGTTCGACAACTTCATCGGAGGCAAGTGGGTCGCGCCGGTTCGCGGCCAGTACTTCGACAACGTCTCGCCCGTAACCGGCAAGCCGGTGTGCCAGGTGGCGCGCGGCACAGCCGAAGATATCGAACTGGCGCTTGATGCCGCGCACAAGGCACGCGAAGCCTGGGGCCGCACCTCGCCGGCTGATCGCGCCAATATCCTGCTCAAGGTGGCGCAGCGGATGGAGGACAACCTCGACCTGCTGGCGATGGTGGAAACCATCGACAACGGCAAGCCGATCCGCGAAACCACCGCTGCCGACGTGCCGCTGGCGATCGACCACTTCCGCTATTTCGCCGCCTGCGTGCGCAGCCAGGAAGGCACCCTGGGCGAAATCGACCACGACACCGTGGCCTATCACTATCACGAACCGCTGGGCGTGGTCGGCCAGATCATTCCGTGGAACTTCCCGCTGCTGATGGCCGCGTGGAAGCTGGCCCCGGCCCTTGCCGCCGGCAACTGCGTGGTGCTCAAGCCCGCCGAGCAGACCCCGATGTCGATCCTGGTGTTTGCCGAACTGGTCGCCGACATCCTGCCCGAGGGCACGCTCAACATCGTCAACGGCTTTGGCATCGAAGCGGGCAAGCCGCTCGCCACCAGCAAGCGCATCGCCAAGATCGCCTTTACCGGCGAAACCTCCACCGGCCGGCTGATCATGCAGTATGCCAGCGAAAACCTGATCCCGGTGACGCTGGAACTGGGCGGCAAGAGCCCGAACATCTTCTTTGCCGACGTGATGGACGCCGACGACGACTATTTCGACAAGGTGCTCGAAGGCTTTGCCATGTTCGGCCTGAACCAGGGCGAAGTGTGCACCTGCCCGTCGCGCGCGCTGGTGCAGGAATCGATCTATGAAAAGTTCATGGAACGCGCCGTGGCCCGCGTGCAGAAGATCCGCCAGGGCAGCCCGCTCGATCCGTCCACGATGATCGGCGCGCAGGCCTCGCAAGAGCAGATGGAAAAGATCCTCTCGTACATCGACATCGGTCGGGGCGAAGGCGCCAAGGTGCTGACCGGCGGCAGCCGCGCCACGCTTTCGGGCGACCTGGCCGATGGCTATTACGTGACCCCTACCATCCTGGAAGGTCACAACAAGATGCGCGTGTTCCAGGAAGAAATCTTTGGCCCGGTGCTGGCCGTGACCACGTTCAAGGACGAAGCCGAGGCGCTGGCCATTGCCAACGACACGCAGTTCGGCCTGGGCGCGGGTGTATGGACCCGCAATGGCAACCGCGCCTATCGCTTCGGCCGCGAAATCCAGGCCGGGCGCGTGTGGACCAACTGCTATCACCTCTATCCTGCCCATGCTGCCTTCGGTGGCTACAAGCAGTCGGGCATCGGGCGCGAAACCCACAAGATGATGCTCGATCACTATCAGCAGACCAAGAACCTGCTGGTCAGCTACAGCACCAAGGCGCTCGGCTTCTTCTGAGGCGCCGCGATGAAAGGCGCCCCCGGCGGACAACAGGGGCGCATTTTCCGGGGCGGGTGCGGCAAGCGCCCGCCCCGCTTGGCTTGGAGCAGCGATGCCATGGCAGATATTCCGCCCCGCGTGACGTCAACGCCGGCAGCCGATGCATGGATTGCCCGGCTGACGGCCATGCACGGACCGCTGATGTTCCACCAGTCGGGCGGCTGCTGCGATGGATCGGTGCCGATGTGCTATCCCCGCGGCGAGTTCAAGGTGGGCGGGCAGGACGTGTTGCTGGGCCATATTGCCGGCGATGTGCCGGTGTGGATCGGCGCGGCGCAGTTCGAATATGCGCGGAACACCCAGCTTACCATCGATGTCGCGCCGGGGCGCGGCGCCGGCATGTCGTTGGAAACGCCCGAAGGTGTTCGCTTTCTCGGCCATGCGCGGCTGTTCACCGATGCCGAGGCCCTGGCCCTGGAAGAAGGCGGGCCACCGCCGCGCGGAGAATCCTGAGCAAGCCATCATATTTTTGTATCGCCGCCCTTTCCGATAGCGGCCGAACCATTGTATTGTGACCCTGCCTTGATCGCCGCCCTGTGCGCGCGAAGGCAACGATAACAAGACAATAGCGGCGATTGGAGAGGGTCTTGGATATTCGCACCTGCGAGGTTGGCGTGGCTTCATCCCATGCATCCGATCCTTTCGAGGCCTTTGCCCAGATCAGCCGGTCGATCGCGCCAGAACATCTGGCGGGGGCCGTGATGTTCTGTTCCCACCGCTATGACCGGGAAATGCTGGCACGGGCGGCGCGCGGCTGGTCGATGGAACGGTTTCCGATGATCGGTTGCACCAGTTCGGGCGAGTTGACCGAGGCCGGCTATGACGAGGATTCGATCAGCCTGATCGCGTTTCCGGCCGACAGTTTCCACATGGTCAGCCACCGGTTTGACGATCTGGCGCACTTCGATGCCGGCGCGGCGCGGGCGGCAGTGCGCGACCTGGTGGCGCGCGCGGAAGTGGGCAGCGAGCGCCTCTCGATCCAGTCCTTGGGCCGCAAAGTGAACCACGCCGCGCTGTTCCTGGTCGATGGCCTGTCGCACAGCGAGGAATTGCTGGCGATGACCGTGCAGGATGCGCTGGGCGAAATTCCGCTGGTGGGGGGATCATCGGGCGATGGGCTGATGTTCAAGGAAACCGGCATCTATTCCGATGGCATGTTTCATGCAGCCGGCGCGGTGGTGGCGATCGTGTCGACCACGCGGCCGCTGCACGTGTTCCGCCGCCAGCACTACAAGCCCGGCGCGGTCAAGATGGTGGTGACCGGCGCCGATGCCGGCGCCCGCCGCGTAACCGAGATCAATGCCGAGCCGGCGGCCGAGGAATACCTGCGCCTGGCCAGCACGGTCTATGGCGGGATCGACATGCGCAAGCCCGACATGGCGCTGTTTGCCGCCTGTCCGCCGATGGTGCGCGCCGGGGGCGATTATCACGTGCGGGCGGTGCAGACCGCGCATGCCGACGGCAGCCTCACGTTCTATTGCGCGATCGACGAAGGCATCGTGCTGACCTTGGGCGAGCCGGTCGACCAGCTGGAAAGCCTGAATGCGACGATGGCGGAAATTCGCGAGGCGGTGGGCGAAATCGACCACATCATCGCCTTCGACTGCGTGCTCAACCGCATCAATGCCGAGCGGCGCCAGCTGGGCCGGCCGATTTCAGAAATCTATCGCCGCAACGGCGTGGTGGGCTTCAACACTTATGGCGAGCAGTTCCATGCGCTGCATGTCAACCAGACGTTCAGCGGGCTGGCGATCGGGCGATGACGGATAGCGCGCCTTTTACCACGGCTGCGCCAGAGGATGCCGCGCAGCATATCGCGCGGCTGGAAGGCGAGTTGCGCAAGCTGCGCAAGATCAACGCCACGCTGATCGACCGGGTGGAGCGATCGACCGACCTGTCGCATTCGGCCTTTTCGATGTTCGAGCGGGCGATCACGCTGGAGCAACTGGTGCGCGATCGCACCCGCGCGCTCGAACAGGCCATGGGCGAACTCGCCACGGTCAATGCCAAGCTGGCCCAGGCCCATGCCAATGCCGAAGCGGCCGAGACGCGGCTGCGCGATGCGATTGAGTCGATCAACGAGGGCTTTGCGCTGTTCGATGCCGAGGATCGCCTGGTCCTGTTCAACGAGGCCTATATGGGCTTCTGGCCCGAAGTGGCCGAACTGCTGCCGGAAAATCCCACGTTCCACGAAATCATCAGCCTGCTGGCACAGCAGCGCCGTCCGGCCGGCGCGCTGTCGGCGCCCGATCGCTGGGTGTCAGACCGGCTGGCGCGCCATGCCGTGGCATCGGGCGGCCATGTCCAGGCCCTGTCGGACGGGCGCTGGATCCAGATCAACGAGCTGCGCACCAGCGAGGGCGGCATCGTTGGCATCTATACCGACATTACCGAGGCCAAGGCCGAGGATGCCCGCGCCCGTGCCCGCGATCTGGCCGAACAGAACCTGGCGTTGCAGGCCCTGCTCGACAACCTGGTGGAAGGCGTGTGCATGTTCGATGCCGGCCGCCGCCTGACGGCGTGGAACGGCGCCCTGCAACGCCTGCTGGGCCTGGCCGGCGACGCGAGCGCGGCGATCGGCAACCACGAAGACCTGGTGCGCTTCTGCGCCCAGACCCTGGCGATGGACGGGGCCGACGCACTGGCTTGGCGCACCGAGGCCGAGGGCACGGTGCGCAACCGCCTGGCCACGGTGGGCGATCGCATCTGGGAAGTGCGCACCACCGCTACGGCGCTGGGCGGCATGGTGGTGGGCTTCCTGGATGTGACAGAGCCGACCACCGCCCGGCAGATCCTGCAGAATACCGCCGAAACGCTGGAACGCCGCGTGGCCGAGCGCACCACCGAGTTGACCGCGCTTAACCGCCGCCTGGCATCCGAAGTGGCCGAACGCCGCGCGATCGAGGCGCAGCTGCTGGAGGCCAAGACCGCCGCGGAAATGGCCAACCGGTCAAAGACCAGCTTTCTTGCCGCCGCCAGCCACGATCTGCTCCAGCCGCTCAATGCCGCGCGGCTGTTCATCGCAGCGCTGACCGAGCGGCGGCTTGCCCTGCCCACCCGCGCGCTGGTCAACCAGGCCTCCACCTCGCTCAATTCGGTGGAAGACCTGCTGGAAACCCTGTTCGAAATCTCGCGCCTTGATGCCGGCGCCATCACCCCCAACCTCACCGACGTGAACCTGGCCGGCCTGCTCGGCACGTTGCAGACTGAATTTGCCCCCACCGCACACGCGGCGGGCCTGACCTTTACTGTGGAAGCCGAGCCGGTATGGGTGCGCAGCGACGCGCGCCTGCTGCGCCGCATCCTGCAGAACCTGGTGTCCAACGCTATCCGCTATACCGGCAGCGGGCACGTGCGCGTGAAGACCGACAGCCCCACCCCGGGCCAAGTGCGGATCAGCGTGGCCGATACCGGCCCGGGCATCCCCAAGGACCAGCAGGAGCGCATTTTCGAAGAGTTCCGCCGGCTCGACAACAGCCACCGCATTCCCGGCAAAGGGCTGGGCCTGGCGATCGTGCGCCGCGCCACGGCCATGCTGCAGCATCCGCTGGAATTGACCTCGGACGCGGGCGCTGGCGCGTGCTTTGCCATCACCGTTCCCCTGGGCGAAAGCCAGGCCGATACTGCTCCCACCACGGCCAAGCCGGTGCGCGATCGCGCCATCCAGGGCCGGCGCATCCTGGTGATCGACAACGAAACGCAGATCCAGCTGGGCATGGAAACGCTGTTGACCGGTTGGGGTTGCCAGGTGCTGGTCGCCGGCAGCGGGCCGGCCGCGATCGACCGGCTGGGCGCCGAAACGCCCGACGTGATCATTGCCGACTTTCACCTCGATCACGCCGAAACCGGCGACCAGGCCGTGCACGATGTGCGCGCCAGCCTGGGCCGCAGCGTGCCCGCGATCATCATTTCGGCCGATCGCAGCGAGGAACTGAAGGAACGCCTAGCCGGGCAGAAGCTGCCCCTGCTGGGCAAGCCGGTAAAGCCGGCGCAGTTGCGCGCGCTGTTGCAGACGATGATGCATTGAAACGGGCGGAGTTTGGCGCCCTTCGACAGGCTCAGGACAGGCCCTTCGACAGGCTCAGGGCGAACGGAGGTTTTTCATTAAAGCCCGTTCGGGCTGAGCTTGTCGAAGCCCCTGCGCGGGACCGTAGTTTCAGGCTTCGCACCACCCCCAACCCCCTCCTCTAAAGAGGATGGGGCTTTCAGATCAACGCCTTAACTCGCCCTCCTCTTCAGAGGAGGGGGTCGGGGGGTGGTGGAAATCCACGCATACCGTCAATCGAAATGGACGCGGTTGGCCAGGATCACGGCCTGGGTGCGGCTGAACACGCCCAGCTTTTGCAGGATGGCCGAGACGTGGGCCTTGACCGTGGTGAGCGAGACATCGAGATCATGGGCGATCTGCTTGTTGAGCCGGCCGTGCACGAGATGGTGCAGCACCACTTTCTGCTGCGGGGTCAGGCTGTCGATCCGCGTGCGGATCTGCGCTTCCTCGGCGCTGGCAGGCGTTTCTTCAAGGCCGGTATCGGGAATGTAGATTTCGCCGGCCATGACCATGTGCAGCGCATTGACGATACCATCGCGCTTCATCGACTTGGGCAGGAAACCCGCCGCGCCGGCCGAGAGCGCCTCTTGCACCAGGGCGCGGTCAAAGCTGCCCGAGACCATCAGCACCGGCACCATCGGAAATGCTTCGCGCAGTTGCACCAGGCCTGACAGGCGCGTGGCATCGGGCATGTTGAGATCGAGGAGGACAAGATCGCAATCGCCATGGCTGGCAAGCACCGTGGCGGCTTCTTCGACACCTGCCGCTTCCAGGATGTCGCAATGCTCGAACGTAACGGCAAGCAGGCTGCGCAGCCCGTCCCGCACCAGCGGGTGATCATCGACAACTAGGATGCGTTCGGGTGTGGCGTTGGCCATGGCGGCACTATCGGCCGGCCGCGCGGAAAAGCAAGAGGGGGAAGGTGCGCTCCGCACCCGCAAGGGTGTGCGGGACCCGCCGCCTTCCACAACGGGCCCCACAACGGCCCGGGGCGCTGTTGCCAGCACCCCGGTGAAGGGCAAGGGGCGGGAAGCCCCCCAGCTTCCGCCCCGACCCATCATGACTTGGGCAGCTTGAACACCCAGAGCGCGCCGCCCTGGCTGATTTCCTTGAAGGTCTTGGCGACCTCGCCACCCCACAGCGGCACGGCGCCGCCCCAGCCCGACATCACGGCGACATACTGTTCGCCGTCCTGTTCCCAGGTGATCGGCGAACCAACCACGCCCGAGCCGGTGTTGAACTTCCACAACTCCTGGCCGGTCTTGGCGTCGAAGGCCTTGAGATAGCCTTCCGGCGTACCGGTAAAGACCAGGCCGCCAGCGGTGCTCATCACCCCGCCCCACAGCGGCGCCTTGTTCTTGTATTCCCACACAATCTTGCCGGTCTTGGGGTCCATCGCGCGCAGGGCGCCGATGTGATCTTCGGCAATCGGCTTGATCGTGAAGCTGGCGCCGAGATAGGCCGCGCCCTTCTTGTAGGCGATCGGCGTGTTCCAGATGTCCATGCCCCAATCGTTCGACGGGATGTAGAACAGGCCGGTCTGGTCGGAATAGGCCATCGGCATCCAGTTCTTGCCGCCCAGGAACGAAGGGCTGGCGAACACGGTCTTGCCCTTGGCCTCGCTGCCGCCGGCCATGTCAGGCGCGCCGGGGCGGTTGTCGTCGATATAGTTGGGGCGGCCGGTCTTGGCGTTGAAGCCGTTGGCCCAGGTCGTCTGCATGACGAACTTGCTGGCGCTGATGAACTTGCCGTTGGTGCGGTCGAGCACGAAGAAATAGCCGTTGCGATCGGCCTTGGCGCCCAGCTTCATCGCCTTGCCGTTGACCGTGGCGTCGAACGGAATGAATTCGTTCACCCCGTCAAAGTCCCAGCCATCGTGCGGCGTGGTCTGGTAATGCCAGACGATCTGGCCGTTGTCGGGGTTAATCGCCAGCGTCGAGGCGGTATAGAGATTGTCGCCCTGGCGCAGGTGGCTGTTCCACGGCGCCGGGTTGCCGGTGCCGAAGAAGATCAGGTTGGTTTCCGGGTCATAGGTGCCGCCAAGCCAGGTGGCGCCGCCGCCGGTCTTCCACAAGTCACCCGGCCAGGTGGCATTGAGCTTGCCGGTCATGCCGTTGGGCTGGCCACGCAGAGTGCCCATGTGGCCTTCGATCACCGGGCGGCTCCACACCAGTTCGCCAGTGTTCACGTCGCGCGCCTCGACCACGCCGACCGCGCCGAATTCACCGCCCGATACCCCGGTGATGACCAGGCCCTTGACGATCAGCGGCGCGGCGGTCTGGCTGTAGCCGGCCTGGTAATCGGCCACGGTCTTGTTCCAGATGACCTTGCCGGTCTTGCGGTTGAGCGCCACGACGTGCGCATCCAGCGTGCCGAAGATGATCTTGTCGCCATAGATTGCCGCGCCGCGGTTGACCACGTCGCAGCAGGGCATGATGCCGTCGGGCAGGCGGGCATCGTATTCCCACTGCTTTTCACCAGTGCGCGCATCGAACGCAAAGACGCGCGAATAGGAGCCGGTGACATAGATCATGCCGTCATAGACGATCGGCTGCGATTCCTGGCCGCGCTGCTTTTCCCCGCCGAGCGAGGCTGCGAAAGCCGGCACCATCTTGGCGACATTGACGGTGTTGATCTGCGTGAGCGGGCTGAACCGGTGCGCCTGCGGCCCCATGCCATAGGTCAGCACGTCGCCCGTGGTGGTGGCATCGGCCATCAGGTCGGCATCGCCAGGGCCCGCAGCGGGCGCGCCATCGGCCAGCGCAGGAGCGGCCATGGCGATGGCCAGCACACAGGCTGCAGTCGCCTTGAAAAATCCCTTCATCATCACACCTCCGATTGATCGTGCAGCCTCTCGTGCGGGCTGATCACGTTGCGCTGATTATGGGGGGCGGATGGTGGTTTGCTGCGGCCGGTGCCCCCTGCCCCGCCCACCTGACATCTGGGAACCTATTCCATCGTGCGCGGGCTACAATTGGACCTTGGCACTAGGTTTGCTGCGCAACAATTGCCCCTCCACCACGCGCTGCGCGCGCGGTCCCCCTCCCCGCCGCTGCGCGCCAGGGAGGATCTCGTATCCTCCCCACATGGTGGGGAGGTGGCAGGCCGTAGGCCTGACGGAGGGGTGGGCCTCAACCCGCCAGCGGCGCCTGCCAGTTCACGCCATAGGGCTGGCACAGCGCGGCCAGGCGGCCGTCTTTCTGCATCTGGCCCACGATCTCTTCCAGGGCATCACCCAGCGTGCGGCTGGATTCCTTCACGGCCATGCCGACATCCCAGCCGGGGCTGGTCATCATCGGCAAGGGCCCCTTGCGCCGGGCAAAGCCGCTGGCCTGGCCTTTGAGCCCGTATTCGAGCTGCGCCGTGGTCGCCATGGCGGCATCGGCATCGCCCTTGACCAGGGCCGAAACCGCCGACACGCCATTGGGATAATGTGCCACATCCTTGGCGAGCGCGCCGCCGAACTGGCCCATCAGGTAATAATCAGGGATCGTGGCCACTTCGACGGCCAGCTTGTGCCCCTTGAACGAGACGGGAATGCCTTCGCATTCCAGGCCCTTGCCGGTGGCGCAGGCCAGGCCGAAGCGTTCCCGCGCATAGGGCGCGACGATCGCCACCTGGTCTTGCGCGGCGGCAAAGGCGGGATCGAACGGCACATGCAGCATGACATCGGCTGCCTGGAACCCCAGCAGCCCGCCACGCCACACTGCATTGCGCAGATCGTCTTCGACGCTTTCGCCGGCCGGGAAGATCGCCAGATCGGCTTTCACGCCGAGTGCTGCGGCCAGGGCGCGACCGAGATCGGCATCGATGCCCTTGATCTGGCCGCCCTCGTCCCACGACCATGGCGCGTTGTCCTGGTAGATCGCCACGCGCAGCATGCCGCTGGCCTTGACCTTGGCCAGAGGGGCTGCCTCCACCGCGCGGGGCAGGACGGCAGCAGCGGCAAGGCCAGCCAGCAGGGTGCGGCGCGTGACAGCCACCGGCTTATTCCTCGTGCACGGTTTCAAGCCAGGCGCGGATGGCCCAGCCGGCCTTCTGGCCCAGGATCTCGCCCATCGGCGGCATATAGACCTTGCCGTCGCGCACCGACCCATGGTGATAGCGCTGAACGAACCATTCATCGCCGGAATCGCCCAGTTCCAGGTAACGCAGATCGGGCGCGATACCGCCGGAAATGGCATCGATGCCGTGGCAGCGCGCGCAGTTCTGGGCATAGGCGTGATGGCCGATCTCGATCGCCTTGGCATTGCCGCGATAGGGATTGTGCTGCAACCAGGTGTCGTTGTTGGGCTGGATATCGGGCAGCGCCGTGGTATCGACGGGCTGCGGCGTCACATCGCCGTGGGCCAGGAGATGCGTGGCGCCGGCAAGGGTAAAAACCCCGGCTGCCGCGCAGAGCGCCAGTCGTCCGGTGAACTTCATCGCGTCATTCCCTTTCCCAGTTTTATGGTCTGGCACGAATCTTGGGCTTGGCAAGCTCCGTGACACTGCGGATGGTGATGAACCATGCAAGCCATGGGAGAAATTGACCTTTGGTCGAATGCCCAGGCCGGCAGGCGCCGCCTAAGGTGCGTATGACGGAAGAGGATCCTGCCCCATGCGTTTGACTGCTCGCGCGGCGCTCGCCGCTATTGCCGCCCTGCTGCCGCTCGCCACCGCGCAGGCGCAGACCGTCTATGTCAGCAACGAACGCGGCAATTCGATCAGCGTGATCGACGGCGCGAGTGGCAAGTCCCTTGCCACCTGGCCAGTGGGCGAACGCCCGCGCGGCATCACCCTGTCAAAGGACGGGCGCTTCGTGCTGGTCTGCGTCAGCAACGACAACGCGGTCAAAGTGATCGACCGACAGACCGGCAAGATCCTGCGCGAAATCGGCGCGGGACAGGATCCGGAACAGTTCTTCCTGAGCCAGGATGGCAAGACCGTGTTCGTGGCCAACGAAAACGATGCTGCCGTCAGCGCGATCGATCTCGCCAGCGGCCGCGTGGCGTTCCAGGTTTCGGTGGGCAAGGAGCCGGAAGGCATTGCGCAAAGCCCGGACGGCAAGTGGCTGGTCGTGACCTCGGAAGAAGACAACGCGGTCAGCTGGATCGACCTGGCCAGCCATGCGGTGGTTTCCACCATGGAAACCGAAAAGCGCCCGCGCCACGTGGAATTCACCGCCGATGGCAAGCAGCTGTGGATCGCGGCCGAAGTGGGCGGCGTGGTGCAGATCGCTGATCCGCAGACGCGCGCGATCACGGCCACGATCCACTTCGCGATCCCCGGCGTGGCCGATTACAAGATCATGCCCTGCGGCATCCGCTTCACCCCCGATGGCAAGACGGCCGTGGTCGCGCTGGGCCGGGCCGATCGCATCGCCCTGGTCGATGTGGCGAGCCACACGGTCAAGACCACGATCCCGGTGGGCAAGCGCGTGTGGCATCTCGCGCTCAATGCCGATGGCACGCGGGCCTACACCGCCAACGGCCTGTCGAACGATGTTTCGGTGGTGGACCTGGTGGCGGGGCAGACCATTGCTACGGTGCCGGCAGGCGTGGCGCCCTGGGGGGCCGTGGTGGGGGATTGAAGGCCCTGCCTTTCCCGTCAACTGAAACAGAGATGGGGTTCGCGCAGAGGCGCTGAGGCGCAGAGATTCTATGTTCTCTGCGCCCCCACCCCCCCGCCCGGAAAAAAAAAAACCCCCCCCCCCCCCCCCCGCGGGGGGGCCCCCCCCCCCCCGGGGCGGGGGGGGGTTTTTAAAC